>NZ_PVBQ01000002.1 GCF_002980525.1 Sphingobacterium haloxyli | reverse complement strand
TACATATTAAATTTGGGGATAGGATTAAAGCCTTCGGCAACTCCTTTTAGGGTTCGCACTCGAGGCTTTCAGCCTCCGAGAACGAACCCTAAAAGGAGTGATGTGACACAGTTCAATTTACACTACCGAAAAATTGCCCAACTGTCAGATTAAGTCTTAACTTTTACAAATTACCGCCCCGCGGGGCGGTAATTGAGCCATTGACACAGTTTGTTTTACACTCCCGTGTGGTAAAGTTTTTTTGCCAGTTTCATCGATACGTTCCTTTTTCCGCTCATTATCTGGCTGAACGTATTTTCTTTGATTTCCAGAATTTCAGCTGTTTGTCGCTGGTTGAGATGCTTTTTACGCATTTCCTTTTCAATAGAAACAATAAGAGGTGTCTTGAACTTCAACGGACGTAAGTCCATATACAGGCTTTCGTAATCGGCACACATCCCTGCAATTCTTCCAAATTCTGTTGTGTATTCGTTGTCTGCTCCCTGTTCGGCGAAATAGCCATTTTCAGTGGCGTAATCCACTACTTCGTTCAGATATTTCACGGCTTCATCATAAGCTTTTCTGTCTGTAATCTCCGTGATATTTTCAAATTGCTTTTCCATATCAAATATTTTTAATGTCTTTTATTTTATCGTATTCGGGATGCGTTCCACAAAACCAGATCTGCATTCTTCCATTGATGAAAATGACCAAAACTACTAACCTGTATCGGTTGCCCTTGATGTTGAAAACGTAACGATTATTTCCAACATAATCCGCAGAAGGGAATAATGCTTTCAGCTCGTTGTGATTCACAAATTCGTATTCCTTAACCGTTTTAATCCACTTATTCAGCGGATTTATACTATCGGTATGCTTCCTCGAAAATTCCACAAAGCGTTATTTTGTTGGTAATTTCCATACGACAATACACAAAACACTTCCCAAATTGAGAAGTATTTTGTTTCAAAGAACTTATCCGCTTGTCGCATACCTAAGATTCTGCAAGGCAAGTTTAGAGACAACATTGGCCCCTGAAAGGATTACCTTCGGTGAGCCCTGCGGGATTCGTGTGCGCAATCATTAAGTTAAAAGCTAAATCGTTCTTTTTTGTCATACAGAGGCTTGCCGAAGTATCTGTTCGCTACACAGAAGAGCATAGTTTACAGATTCCTCTCTCGCCTACGGCGAGAGGATGACAAAGACTGACGAGAATTAAAGTTAATGATATCGATTTACGTCCACCGTAAAACCTGCCTGTATAGAATGCACGACATCATCATAACGGATATTAAGGTAATCTCTACCGTAATAATGCCTAATAATCAACCCCACATTTGATTTTTCAAATAAATAATAGGTGAGATAGTTGTGTACTCCAAATCTATATTTTTTGTTTGTTGGAGCCAATGCGACCAAATTGTCGTCTGTTATTAAGGACATTTCCGATCTAAAGGCCATTTTGGGATTTTTAGCTAAAACTCTTTTGTTTATCTCTCTATTTTTCTCTATTACCATAAAAGATGGTTTGCGTACCCATTGAAGATTAAGCAATAATCTGTTTAATCCATAGCTACCATTATCCATCTCACCCGACAGTTTAAAAGGACCTCCTAATGCCATATCTTTTTGATATCCCAATCCGAAAGAAATCAATTTATTATCTCCACATGGTTTGGCTAAATATATCAGCCCACGGATATAATTGGCGCTAAAGTCTCCACCCATATAATTGTTGCGCTGTCCAGAAGTGTGTAAAAAGTCATTATCGGATTGCCCATTGGAATAATGATGAACCTGAAGAGTAAGCCATGAATAAAAAGAGCTATTTGCAATATCATTATCTGAAAGCAAATAATCCGCCCCCAATCCAAACCTGTTGTTGGAAGGTAATAACGGGCTTGAAGTATCTTGTGTCATGCGCACAGTAAATCCCGCATCAAATGTTGCTCGCAGTCTTTTAGCCCATTTAGGACTATAGTACGCCCCTTTATACAAGTTGAAACGGTAATTTAAGTCACCCTCCAACCAATATCCTTCTTGTCCTTCGCGGTCTTCTAACGGTTTCATCCTGTCCTTAGCTGGCGAAAAGTAAGGCCAAACTAAATATTGAATGGGATCATGCAGCGATAGAACCTGATGATATTGTTTGTACGGCATATTTAACTCATCAAACCTTGGGTTACTAACCCTGTCCGAATCGTATATAGTATCTATTTGAACAACGTTCTGCCCCAAAGCCATTCCCGCCCAACCGAGAAGCAATAGCAATATCAATTTTGTTTTCATAGTTCTTGTTTTTTGTTATTTTTCAAATTTCATCTATTCCGCCATTCTGCTGCCTTTTCTTTGTCCTTTTCTAGTCCATGACCTCCCGATTTATAGAGCTCACCATAAATTATCGGTTTGCGGTCATCGTCTATTCCGTTTTCCACGGCCTTCGTATACCATTCCATCGTTTTAGCGTAGTCTTTCGTTACCCCTTGGCCAAGGTAATATCGGTTTCCTATTAAAAAAGCAGCCTCATCATTCCCGGCGAGATCGGCTTTATGATACCATTCCAGCGCCTGCGTCCAATCCTGTGTTCTACCCAATCCGCTTCCATGCAACCGTCCTATCATTCTCATCGCTTTGCTATTTCCCTGATTTGCCGCAACCAGATATTCACGCATCGCAAGTTCGTAATCCTTGTTGTCATAGGCCTGTTGTCCTGCTTTATAGGCTGGCATTTGATCTTCGTCGTACTTTCTTTTAGCCTGCTGTATCTTCTGGTCAATATCGTAGACTACCTTGAATTTTTCCATGACGAGATCTGCTTCATTGTCGGCGGCATACTCCATATATCTCTTTACTTCCGCTACTAGCTTCTGCGTGTGTTGGTCTGGATATTTATCCAGATCAGCCAGCCCATTTAGAATTTCAATGGTTAGATATCCTATTTTTGGGTTCCAACTTCCTAAGTATTCTTTTGTCTTTTATATAGACGTTAAGGCAGCGTTGAAGTTCTCGTTGTTGAAAGCCGTTTCGGCTTTTTCGTATTCCACTCTGGCCAGCAGTTGATCTTGCGCCTGGACAGTTATACAGCCGACAAACGAAAGGATCAATGAGAAGAATATTCTCTTAGCGAGGGAGGTGTTTATAAGTTCTATTTTCATTGTTTGATGATTTTGCAATCCCATTTCACTACAACATGAGTGACTAATGCGACCTACTTTGTAGCGATCCTTCATAACCAGGATTTGGATCTTCCCTCCAAGCCGTTCCTCCCCAACAACATAGGAGCAGCATTAACAATCTTGTTTTCATAATTATATACTTAGCGCTAATAACGTTTGATTAATAATTCTTAACTACAGCAACGACAAGCCAGATAACCTCCCCATCCGAACAACAAATAACCTCAAATATCCTTTCCAAAAAAATACCCCTTTTTGGGTATTTTTTCGTTAAAATATGTTGGAACACAGTCTTCCAATCCGTATCTTTAATCACCATATTTTAACTAATGAAAAGGACAGACTTAAGCTGCTCGCAAGAATCTACATGGTGTCTTGCAGATGTTTAGCGACTATTTTGATAGCCGATTATGAAGGAAAGACAGCATTTACTTTCAGAGCTTTGGGGAAGCTATCCCGCGTATCTGGCCGACGAACGCAACGCGCTCAGCGCCCATTCTGTTGGTAAGCACCTCGCAGACATACTTGCTATAGGGCCGTGCTACTATTACACCATTCATGTCGCTGATTACAGTTTGCACCACCCCGCAGATACGATCCTATCTATTCACGGTATCAAAAAATATCCGGAGACTTTACAGCAGATTATTGACCTGATTCATCCCGACGATATTGATTTTGTAATTGCTGCCGAACAAGCTACGCTGGATAAGATAAATGAAATTGGATTGCAACACCAATTAAACCTCAAAACAAGTTACTGTTGCCGTATGCGTGTGGCCGACGGCTCGTACCACCTCTTTCACCATCAGGCCGTACTTCTTGCAACGGATGATGACGGACGCTTGATCACCGCACTCCATATCCATACCGACATGCAGCATATCATGTCGGTAAACAATAAAATCGTATTGATCAGTGACATCGGCGAGCGCAATAACTATTGTCAGATAAATCTGTCGGAACAGCCGATGACTACGCCGCCCCCAAAACTTTCGAAGCGCGAGATGGAGGTATTGGCCTTACTGGCTCAAGGACTATCCAGTCAACAAATAGGCGACAAGCTGTTTATCTCTGTCCAGACAGTCCACGTACACCGTAAGCATTTGCTCAAGAAGACAAATACCAACAACAGTAGTAACCTAATAAAAAAATGCATCGAATTAAGCTTATTGTAATGCGTTGAAACTGAAACAACAGATGTAACTATTAATTATGAAAAAGACCGATCATCTACTGCTACCCGTCTGGCAAAAATTCCCGGAAATATTTGCTCCGGAGAACACCGAACTCGCCCCGGTAGATATCCTGAAACTGATCTCAGAGATCTTCGTCGTCGGTGACTATTATTACTTCCTCATCGATTTCCACAACTATACGTTGCATAATCATAGCCCGAAACTCTGTGCCATACATGGTTTGGAGCATACACCGGCCTATTTACAGCAGATTTTGGACTTAACGCATCCTGATGATATCGACTTTGTATTACGTGCAGAAGAGCACTGCTCCGCCAAAATGGTGGAATTGGGTGCACAGCATACGAAATCACTTAAATCAAGTTATTGTTTTCGTTTGCGTGTAGCTGACGGTTCTTATCACCTTTTCCACCATCAGGCCATCGTACTCGACGTAGACAGCCAACATCAGATCCTCAGGAGCCTAAATATCCATACAGATATTCAGCACCTAACGACTGAAAATAACCATATCGTCAGCTTAATCGGGATCAATGGGCGAACAGACTTCCATCAGATCGATCTTTCGACCAAGCCTGCAAAACACGGGCAAAAGTCACCTTTGACAAAGCGAGAGCTCGAGATTATTCCATTGATTGCCAAGGGCTTGTCGAGCATAGCGATTGCACAGCGACTCGGAATATCAGAACAGACCATCCGGGTACACCGGAAGAATATTCTTAGAAAAACGCAAACAACAAATAGTGGCAGCATGATAAAAAAGTGTATCGAAGAGGGGTTGTTATAAACCCTGGTATATCATTTTTTATACGCCTCTCCGTAGTATTTCTCGTTGAAACGCAGGTTTGGTGTCAACCAATACAATTGTATAACCCGGGAATATCGGAAGTTAACTCCCGCTAATATAACTGCTGTTAATAAACATGCCGTTAAATAATGCCAAGGCGATTCCGAACCTCCAGATAGTACGAATACAGCGATGCAAACAGTCACAAATTCTGCAACGTTAAGCGCATAACTAACGAACATGGCCACATAGAAAAATCCGGGCTCCATTTCAAACTTCAATCCGCAATGCGGGCAGTTCTTATTCATTTTCTGTCCTTTTAAACGAAACATGCCTCCTTCAAAAATTTTCCCCGTTCGGCATCGGGGGCATTTACATTGCGTTGCCGCTTTAAACTTGCTAATCGTATACGTGTTGTTATTTTCCATTATACACTAATTAAGTATGCTTTTTCCTAAATTCTTCCGGTGTTACCCCTTCTCCTTTTTTAAAGAACTTTGTAAAGTAAGAATTGTCGTTAAAATTGAGTTCGTAGGCAATCTCCGATATAGCATAATCTTTAATCACCAGTAAACGTTTTGCCTCTAAGAGCACCCGGTTTCGGATAACCTCACCGGCAGACGAGCCCAACACTTCTTGGCATAAGGCATTGAGGTGATTCGGCGTGATATACAATAATGCCGCATAATCTTTAGGTAAGCGTAGCGATCTATAATTTAATTCTATCAAATTCAATAAGTTTCGCAACAAGGTATGATTATACATATCGCCCTGCAAGGGATTAGATATATCGCGTTGCTTTTCCAATAGATGGAAAATATACAACAGCGAAATACGCGTAAAATCTACATCGCGAATGTATGTTTGCAAACGCTTAAATGTATCTACAATCACTTCACGTTCTGCCTCTTTCACCGTAAATACCTCATCCCGAACCAGTCCCGAGAAAAAAGAAAAACAGCCTATATAATCTGGGCGGAGTAAAAAAGTGGTGAAGAAACCCTTGTCGAAATTAACCACATAACCATCCATCTCCCCTTCGAAAGACCAGGTATGGATTTGCCCGGGCGACATAAAATAAATTTGCCAGGGCACGATGTCAAATACTTCGAAATCAATTGTATGTTTCCCTCCCCCTTTTGTGAAGAGCAGCAAATGGTAGAAATTATGGCGATGCGGAAAAACCAAATTTCTATTTCTGGCTAAATAGCTCGCTAAATCCTCTACCATAACACCTTGTTGAACACGCTCTGAAACAGCACATTGTTCTATGACAGGCACTTTTGAACTCATATACAAAGATAAGGCAGTATTTCCACAAACAATGGTGGAATTAAAGGTTTTAATGGTGTTTTTTATGGATTTCAAATACAGCCCTACCTCAATGGTAGGGCTGCATCCGTCATTGTAATCCCTATCCTATAAACTACTGCTCCTGATAATCCGGGTTCTGGGTTAATTCAGGATTCCGTTGTAGTTCATCCATGGATATTGGCCATAGAAGATCCGATTCTTTGAATGTAGCACCGGCGGCATTGGTAGCGCCCACTAAAGGCTGGAAAGTGACATGGCCCTTTTCACTGGCCGAAATATTGGGAAATTGCTGCGTACGTAAACAATCATCCCACATTTTAAATTCCAAAGGAAGTTCTCGCAGACGTTCCTTCCATACCTCTTCCACGAAAGCATCAACACCCATTCCTTCTAATTCGCTGGTGTATTCGGCAACTGTCTTACCATTAATATCCGCGCGTGCTTTTATTTGAGCAAGGTACCCTGCTGTTACGTTATTAACGCCAATCGATCTGGCATTGGCTTCCGCAGCGATCAATAGTGCTTCTGCATAGCGATATAAGTTCCGATCTTTGGTAGATCTACCTGAAGTTAACAAAGCGGCTTCGTCAAAATAATACCATACGCCGGCGACGTCTGAAGACCATTTCTGACCGTTATTCGGATTCGTGTATTCCCAATGATAAAACTGGTTCGGTTGGATCCGCAGATCCTGTTCATCATAGACATTTAAAAAACGATTCGTCGGACCATATACCCGCTCGAAGATCGCATACGTTCCGAATACGGAAACAGCGGATGAACTAAAGGCATAAGTAGGCCACCATCCACCATGACTGATCGTCTCATCAAATTCATACGAATAAATTACCTCCGGTAGATCATCCGAAGTCCGCAACTTGTTGTATGCACTGTTCATCCCTAAATCCTCGTTCGGTGTCAGTTCGTGGGGAGAATCAATGACGATCTGTACGGCATCGGCAGCGTCTTTGTATTTACCTTGTTGCAAATACACATTAGCCAGTGCCATTGCGGCAACATACCGCGTCAGCCGGTAACCACCTTGCACGAACATACTAGATGGTAACACGTCCACAGCTTCCTTCAAATCTGCCTCTATCAACTCATAGACCTGTTCCTCTGCCGTACGTGGGAGATATAAATCATCCTCTAAAGACGAGTACATGGTGGTAGAAAGAGGGATTGCACCAAACATTTTTACCAGATAAAAGTAATTGAACGCCCGAAAAAATTTAGCTTCACCAATAAGCCGGGAACTCAAAGCCTCATCCATTTCAATTTCTGGAATATAATTTATCGCGCCGTTGGCTATATTTATTGCCTGATAGGATTCATTCCAGATGCCATTCATGGTATTGGACACGATCCGAGTGTTCCCTTGCCGTGACAATAACCGGGAGTACTGAGCGATCAATTCCTGACCTTCATAACTATTAGTAAAGTATCCCGTCAGCATTGGAGGAACAGAAGCCGACGGCCCTATATACGCGCTGGCAGCAACCCCGTACCTTACCGGTGCTCCCATACGGTACAACGCATTGACATTTTCCTGCGCCTGCGCTGCGTTTTGATAAAAAGAATCAAGCCTTTGGTTAGACCGAGGATCTTCCTCCAAGAACTTATCACATGAGTTCAGACTCAACACCCCAGCACATACAACTCCTAATAATATATTTCTCGTTTTCATTTTCTTTTTATTTTACAATGTAAGATTTACTCCGAATGTGAATGTTTTTGCCCGCGGGTAGGCAAAGAACGTCATATTTTGTCCAAAAACATTCTCTTCTCCCTGTGAGGTGCTTTCTGGATCGTATCCCTGAAAGTCTTTTGACATAAATAGCCACGGATTATTTGCACTTGCAAATAACCGTAGTGATGAGATCCCCATACGCTTTACCATATCCGGTTCAAAAGTATAGCCTAGTTGTAAGAGATTTACACGCAAATAAGAACCGTCAACAATCCACGAGGAATCCACATTTGTATCTTGGCCAGCATGGCCGCTGTTCGTCAGGTAAACAGCCTGCTGCATGGTATTGGGATTTGTCCCATTGTATGCATCTGTCATGATTGACCGTAAGCCGTTTGTGATACCGAAACGATCATATGTTGAATGGAAAAACTGCTGCATCGTCTCTATGCCGTATACAAACTGTAGGTCGACTGTTAGATCAAAATTACGGTAAGCAAAGTTATTAATAAAACTTCCTGTCCAATCAGGCATCCCTTTTCCAAGAATCTCTTGTGTCGAAGATCGTCTCGGCCGGCCAATACTACTCTCTTCGATTTCGCCATTTTGGAAGTCTTCAACGGTATAAATACCGTCACGGCGATAACCATAAAAGCTGTTCAGGTTTTCCCCGACGCGTATAATGCTATTCGGTCCTCCAACCCAACTGTTCAGCAAGATATCTTCATCATTTTCACCTAGACTCAGGACCTCGTTTTTATTATAGTTCATATTGAGCGTGGAATTCCACACAAACGCATCATTTCGGACTGGAGTTGCAGTCAACATAAAATCCATTCCCCTATTTCTGACAGAACCAATATTTTCCATAACTGACAAAAAGCCCGTCGATCCTGGGAGTGGTCTTGCCAAGAGTAAATCTGTCGTCGTTCTATTATAATAAGAAACATCAAAGTTCAACCGGTTTTGAAAGAGGCCTAATTCAAATCCCGCATCCCAGGTACCCGTTCGCTCCCATCGTAGATTTTCGTTCGCCATCGTATTTACATATGCAATACCTTGCCTCGAGTTGTTTCTCAGGATGGTGCCCGCTGCAACATTGGCAATAGCCGAATATGGATCGATCTCCGAGTTCCCTGTCAAGCCATAACTAGATCGCAATTTCAAATTGCTAATATAGTCTACATCTGCCATAAAATCTTCGTTAGAGACATTCCAAGCTACACCCATCGACGGGAAAAATGCGTATTTATTCTGCGCACCAAATTTCGACGATCCATCCTGCCTGCCCGTCACCGTCACGGAGTAACGATCATTGTACGTATACGCTGCTCTTAAAAAATAAGAGTGCATACCCCAGCGGTCCCAAGCAGATTGTGGTGGTGCCGGAATTGTTCCAATCCCCATATTATACCATTGAAAAAAATCATTACTAAAGCCTTCTGTGCGAGAACCATCGTAATTAGACGTGCGTTCCTGCCAAGAAATACCTGCCATCGCATTTATGCGGTGTTTATCAAACGTTTTATTATAATTCATATACGTTTCCTGTTGCCAATATAGGATGTCCTCGTGCTGCACTTCCGCCCAACCATTAGGCATGGAAATATTGTTGAGCGTGATGGATGAATATCCTCTGTACGTTCGTTTATGATTGTCTACACCGAACTGCGTTTTTAAATCTAATCCATCAGCTAAATGGAAGGTTAATGCTGCGTTACCAAATATCTGTGTATTGGAACGGGTACGGTTTTGTAAATCGAGGATAGAGACTGGATTCGACATTCCTTCAAAGCCAAGACGGTTGTTGACGGTAGACGACGCCGAATGTGTATACTCCCCATTCGGTTGTCTGACCGGAAGCCACGGCAGCATCTCGATCATCGTCCGTCGCGCTTCCTGGCCCCCTCCATCTTCCGGTGTGTACCGTCCCCAAGTATGATTCACCGTCAGGTTAATCGCCGTCGAAAGCCAGTCTTTTGGCTTCGAATCGTACGCTAATTTCCCGTTTATCCGTTTGTTGTCTGTGTTCATCACGATTCCTTGCTGGTCGGTGTAGTTCAGGAAAGCACCTACAGAAGAGTTTTCGTCGCCTTGTTGTATATTAAGCTGATGATTATGCGATAACGATGTGCGTGTAGCCTCCCGTTGCCAGTCGGTGTTATAAAGAGGGTTTCCGTTGGCGTCAAAGTAATCGGGATCATTGAACCAGTCAGCCCTGTCAAGCGACCAGGTTTTGCCCTGCCAACGATTTTCGTTTTCCAGTCCGATCATGAAAGTCTCTACCCATTCATTGGCATCAAGCAGATCCATATAGCGTTGTGGCGAGCTCGAACTGACTGATCCCATATAGCTGACGGTTTTCCGTCCATCTTTACTTCCCCGTTTTGTTGTTACGAGCACGACACCGTTTGCTCCCCTTGCACCATAAATGGCTGCCGAAGAGGCGTCTTTCAAGACCTCAATCCGCTCAATGTCATTCGGGTTCAGCAAATGAAAGTTTTCCATCACAACGCCATCCACTACGTAAAGGGGGTTTGACGAGGTGTTTATGGAAGCCACCCCACGTATAACAACACGATTAGCATACGCCCCCGGCTGACTAGAATTGGAGTAAATATTTACACCAGCAGCTTGTCCTCTTAAGTTTTCAAGAGCACTAAAATTTTGTGCCTTAACCATTTGTTCCCCTTCCGCGATAGATATTGAACCTGTGACATCTGATTTCCGCATTGTACCGTAACCCACAACAACCACTTCCTCCACCATCTCCTGAGCCAGGGTTAGCGAAAATGCTATCGGTCCCGTACCGACCACGTCCTCTCCAGGTAGGTATCCTACAAAGCTAGCAACCAATGTTTGTCCCTCACTGGCCGTTATTTCAAAGCCCCCATTTTCATCGGTCAGGACAGATGTGCTGGTCCCTTTGATCGTGATTGTAGCGCCAGCAATAGCGTTTCCAGTGGCGGCATCTCTAACGACCCCAGACACTGTACGTTGAAGAGCTTCTTTACTTTTCTCGAGCGGTTGATGGGAGGAAGGCATCAAGGCATTAGCGGATCCCGTGCTCACCATTCCCGCAAAAGCTAAAGGAATTACCCAAAAACGGATTTTCCTCCGCTTGAATTTGTTCATGTGTACCATATAATATAGTTTAGTTTATAGTATTTAGATGTCGTACAAATCGCTTTCTTCATATTTGTTAATAAACCACAAGTGATATGTTCCCCTATATCAAACAAGATTTTAATAAATAAGTTTTTCAGAAAACGACCGTTAACATCTATGGAAAAAAATGGAAAGCTCCTCCGATAACTGTAATTCATAAGATAAAAACAATAAATTCGCAATATGTCATTACATAAGCAGCCCGAATTGAAGGAAGCCGTCTTACATCTTCCACAAAAGGAAAAAGATAAATTGCTGGTTCGTCTTGTCGGCAAAGACAAGATGTTGATGAAGCAACTCCATTTCCAATTATTAGAAGATCAGGTTGATCTGGAGGACCGTATCGAAAAACTCAAAGAGAGATTGACCGTCCTCTTTGCCGAAGGGAGAAATGCCGTCAAGAATGTTCCGGTGTACAGCAATTACAAAGAGCTTCAAAGTCTTATTCGACAGGCCAGTGGCTTGGTTAACGAACATGAAAAGATAACAAAAGACAAATACAGTGAGATTGATTGCCGGATCTATATTCTAAACGAAGCTTTCCGTCGATTTCCGCGCCTTTTTGAAAAATCCGCGGTACATAGTTCCTTCAAGCTACATGATTATGTAAAAGCACGTGTCAAAACGACCACCAATAAATTTGAAAAATTACATGAAGATCTGCAGTTTGATCTACAAGAATCTATGGAGGAGATGCTAAGTTTTGCGATGGAGCATGGTCTGGTATAACGGAGGTAGGGGAAAATTTACGTAAATTTGCAAAAACAAGATCTGGCATTAAGTGGGTATACAAGAAATTCTCGATAAGTACGCGCAAAGCGAAAAGGTAAAATCACTGGTAAAAAACATACAGGCAAAAAATCCTAAAATTCATCTTAAAGGGTTGATTGGCTCGTCCGATGCCATGACAGCTGCGGCGGCTTATACCTTACAGGAACGACCGTTCATCTTTATTTTACCTACGCACGAAGAAGCTTCCTATTTCTTAAGCGACTTGGAAAGTATATTGGATAAACAGGTATTGTTCTTTCCCGCATCGTTTCGCAAGGCATTTGAGTTTACACAAACAGACGCTTCTCATGTATTGCAACGCGCAGAGGCACTAAGTGCCCTAAACCATGCTTCCGAATTGCCGAAGATGCTTGTGACTTATCCCGAAGCCATTGCTGAAAAGGTCATCAATAGAGACGATTTAGAAAAAAACACCCTAAGCATCACGCAACAGAGCAAACTCAGCATCGATTTTATCAACGAATTCCTGTACGAATATGATTTTGAGCGTGTAGACTTCGTATATGAACCTGGGCAATTTGCTATCCGCGGTGGTATCGTCGATATTTTTTCATTTTCCAACGATCTTCCCTACCGGATTGAGTTTTTCGGTGACGACATCGAAAGCATCCGGACATTCGACGTAGAAACACAACTGTCTGTCAACAAGATACACACCGTCGTTATCGTACCCAATGTCCAGGCAAAGTTCTTATCCAATAATCACATCTCCCTATTGGAATACATCGACCGGAACAGTGTCATCTGGTTAAAAGACGTACAGTTCACACTCGATGTCTTAAAAGACGGTTACAAAAAAGCATCCGAATTCTGGAAGGCTCTTCCCGAGAAGGATATTCAGGCCAATAGCGAATGGGTAGATCCGAGAGTTACCTTTACAACCGATCGAGCATTCGGAGAGATGCTATTTGACTTTCCCAACATAGAATTCGGAAAGCAATTTTTCTACAAAGCAGATGACACGGTTTCTTTTGATACACACCCGCAACCGTCGTTCAACAAAGATTTTAACCTCCTAATCCACAATTTCAAGGAAAATGAAAAACAGCGTATACAAAATCTCATTTTCTCAGACTCCACGAAACAAATAGAGCGAATTTTCACCATCCTGGAAGACATCGACAAATCAATCACATTTATTCCCATACACCGCGCACTGCGGGAAGGTTTTCGTGATGACGAACAACGGTTGGCCTGTTACACAGACCATCAGATTTTTGATCGCTACTATAAATACAAGCGTAAAAAAGGTTATGAACGCTCCCAGGCGATTACGTTGAAAGAACTTCGCGATTTAAAGCCCGGCGATTACATCACCCACATCGATCATGGGGTGGGTAAATACGCCGGACTAGAAAAGGTGGAAGTCAATGGTAAAACACAGGAGATGATCCGTCTTGTGTATGCAGACAATGATCTACTCTATGTCAATATTAATTCCTTAAACCGAATATCTAAATATTCGGGTAAGGAAGGTACTGTTCCTAAAATGAACAAGTTAGGAACGGATGCTTGGGACAAGCTTAAAAAAACGACCAAGAAAAAGGTCAAAGACAT
Organism: Sphingobacterium haloxyli; assembly: GCF_002980525.1. Classification (GTDB taxonomy): domain Bacteria; phylum Bacteroidota; class Bacteroidia; order Sphingobacteriales; family Sphingobacteriaceae; genus Sphingobacterium; species Sphingobacterium haloxyli. Next base: position 427,513 of record NZ_PVBQ01000002.1, on the reverse strand, counting down.
AGCCCGCGACCTCATTAAGTTGTATGCCAAGCGGAAAGCCCAGACAGGAAATGCGTTCAGTCCGGACTCCTACCTGCAAAACGAACTGGAAGCGTCTTTTATTTACGAGGATACGCCAGATCAAGAGAAAGCGACTAACGACGTAAAAAGAGATATGGAATCACCTCACCCCATGGATCGATTAGTGTGTGGGGACGTCGGATTTGGTAAAACCGAAGTCGCTATCAGGGCAGCTTTCAAAGCCGTCGCAGATAGTAAACAGGTAGCAGTGCTGGTTCCTACGACGATTTTAGCCCTGCAACATTATCGTACTTTTAGTGAACGCCTAAGCGGTCTTCCTGCCAATATTGATTACATCAACCGATTCAAATCTTCGAAACAAATTAAAGACACCTTAGCCCGGCTTGCAGAGGGTAAAATTGACATCATCATCGGTACGCATCGATTGGTAAGCAAAGATGTCAAGTTTAAAGATTTGGGATTAATGATTATCGATGAGGAACAAAAATTTGGTGTCTCTGTTAAAGAGAAACTCAAAGTAATGCGGGCAAATGTAGACTCGCTGACGTTAACAGCAACGCCCATTCCGCGTACCCTGCATTTTTCACTGATGGGTGCGCGGGACCTAAGCATTATCTCCACGCCACCTCCCAATAGACAGCCCGTGCAAACGGAACTGCATGTGTTTAACGAGAAGCTCATACAGGAGGCTGTTTCCTACGAACTCGAGCGGAACGGTCAGGTATTTTTCATTCACAATCGGGTGGCTGATTTACCGCAATTGGGTGCGATGATTCAAAAGCTAGTATCCGGCGCTCGCATAGGCATTGCGCACGGGCAGCTCGAAGGTGACGAACTGGAAAATGTCATGCTGAAATTCATCAACCACGAATTTGATGTTCTGGTAGCGACCACCATTATCGAAGCAGGGCTGGATATACCCAACGCCAATACCATAATCATCAACCATGCGCATATGTTTGGACTCAGCGATCTGCATCAAATGCGCGGTCGTGTAGGGCGTTCCAACAAAAAAGCGTTCTGCTATCTGTTAAGTCCGCCGCTATCCACCCTAACAAATGAGGCTTACAAACGCCTCTCGGCTCTGGAGGAATTTTCGGAATTAGGCTCCGGCTTCAACGTAGCCATGCGTGATCTGGATATACGCGGCTCAGGAAACCTGTTGGGCGCAGAACAGTCCGGCTTTATTGCTGAAATCGGTTTTGAGATGTACAACAAGATTCTTGACGAGGCTGTCCAGGAACTAAAAGAAGATGAATTTGGCGAACTATTTGCCGACGACAAGGACAAAAAGTACGTTACCTTTACCCAAATAGACACGGATCTCGAGGTGATGATTCCAGACGAATATGTTACCAATATTGGAGAACGCTACAATCTCTACAACGACATCGGAAAACTAGAAAATGAACAACAGCTGGCGGTATTCGAAAAAGAACTAGAGGATCGTTTTGGCACCATACCCAAGCCAGTTTACGAGCTATTTAATACACTGCGTTTGCAATGGCTGGGTAAACAGATTGGTTTTGAGAAGATTTCTTTTAAAAAGAATACGTTGAAAGGTTATTTTGTCAACAATCCAAAATCCAGTTATTTTGAATCTGATCAATTCGGGAAAGTACTGGCATTCGTGCAGGCACATCCAGCCATATCGAATTTAAAAGAGGTAAAAGGGCAACTTAGGCTGGCCCTGAGCAATGTCAATAGCATTGATTGTGCGTTGCATTTATTAAGCGAAATGACATAAACGTAGAGGTCAGCACGTCGATGCTGACCTCCGCGTTTTAGCTATTTTCGCGATGCATTATATTATAAGCCTAACTTAACTTCTAAATGTTTGTCACTACGGATATACGTCGAAACGACCTCGTAAGTTAACTCCGACTCGCCCTCCTGGGCAGTGATGATTTGGGAAGAGGAAGGAAAAAGCGTCACCTTTTTGGTGCCTTTACCACTCTTCAGGTGTAATTCGAAATACAGGTCACTCTGATTGCTAAGTTCATAATAGTTGGTTACCACACCCTGCGCATTCTTTTTGCTATGGTAAGCGCTACCTAGCGAAACACATGCATGAAAAAGATCTTTGATGTGCTCTTCTTTACCAAATAAGTAATTACTGGACCAAGCGATGGTTCGACCTCGCTCTAACGCTTCACGGATAGCGGTAGTCGAACGATCTTCTGCCATGACCAACGTCATGGTACGATGCACGCCCTTTCTCTCAATATCATAATCGTGGGCAATCAAATTATGAATATCTGTATTCCCTATAACGGTTAAATCTCGATCTAAAGCCCAATCTAGTGCTTTTTTATGAAAACCGAAGCCATTTACCACCTCAATCCCGTGCAATTTTTTTTCTTGATACATTTTTTCTACAAATGGAATCCATTCGTAAGACCCTTCGATTTGCGTCGCTTTCCAACCTGGATGATTCCAGAAAACAAAAGCGTTTTGGTCTATAACCGCCTGGATAGCCTCCTCGTCCAGCGCATTCGCTCTATCAGCGACAAGATGCTTATCGTTATCGATAAAAAGCGCATTGAAATGTCCCGGAGGCGTGTTTCTGGTCACTTCTGTTCCTTTGATCAAGAGGATATTATTTTCATCAGCCATATTTTTGGCTAATTCGTACGAGCGGAGATTACCGGGCTTAACGTCCGCTTGATGTGGCGTATATTCAACGTGTTCTGTAAAAGAAATCACGTCCAACCCTTCTTTCCAGGCCTCCTGAACACGTACGTTCGGCCAAACATGTCCATCTGTGAACACGGTATGCATATGGAAATCACATTTTAAAACCTGTAATCCGTTCACGTTTGGAATCGTTATAATTTCACGTTTTTTTTGGTAACGGAATTCGTTCAGTCGCATAATTCCATCATCTGTTTGTGCTTGACCTAGGTAACTACATAAACTTGCGAAAGCAAGTAAAACGCCTAATTTTTTCATGTTTTATTGATTGATTTATCTGTCTCAAGATATGTATACTATATAATCTGAATATTAGGTAAATATTTCCTTTTTATCAAGTCACCACGCCACAAACGCGCCAAAAAACTACTATTTAGCTAACTAATTTATTAGCTTTGCGTTACATTTTATCCGTTATGGCAAAGTTAGAAACCTCCTTAATTCACGAAGGTGAACATTTCAACACGACTAAATCGGTTGTAACACCGATCTTCCAGACATCTACGTATCTCGCGGACGATATAGATTCTTTTGCACACGCTGCGACGGCAACAAAATCGCCCGAATTCTATCATCGCCATGGTAATCCCAACAATAGCCAAGCTGCAGCACTTATAGCAAAATTAGAAAAAAAAGAAGATGCACTCGTATTAGCAACTGGCATGGCAGCAATTAGTACAGCTATCCTTGCTGTCGTAAAGAGCGGCGATCATATCATTACGCAGAAAGCACATTACGCTGCATCATTGACGTTTATTCGTGAGTTTTTGTTACAGTATGGTGTAGAGGTGACCCAAGTCGATCAAACCGACAACGATGCTTTCAAAGCTGCTATTCGCCCTAACACGAAACTCATCTTTGTGGAAACACCTTCTAATCCAAACCTTGATATTACCGATTTGGAGTATATTGGCAAACTGGGCAAGGAACATGGGATCTTAACTATGATAGACAACACCTTTGCTTCGCCTATCAACCAAATACCAGCTGATTTCGGTATCGACATTATCGTCCATAGCGCTACAAAATACCTAGGCGGACACAGTGACCTCACAGCAGGTGCCGTATGTGGTTCGGCAGCATACATCGAACAAGTGTGGCGTAGGTCACTCCTACTGGGTGCATCATTAAGCCCCTTCGACTCTTGGTTGCTTCTACGCGGTTTAAAGACATTGGCATTACGTGTTCGCCAGATTAATGAAAACGCACTTGCCTTAGCGCAATGGTTGGAAAAACAGCCCACCATCAAGAAAGTTGCCTATGTAGGACTTGAAAACCACCCCCAACATGCGTTGGCAAAAAAGCAAATGAAAGGATTCACGGGTATGCTCGCTATCGAAATCGATGGCAAAGACGATACGGAACAATTCCAAAGAGCACAAGCGATACTAAGCAAATTAAAATTCTTCCACAACGCGGTAAGCTTAGGTGGAATTGAATCGTTGATAACCCATCCTGCTAGCATCTGGGGTGCACATCAAGCCGGAGAAAAGGGAAATCAGCAATCCTTTAGCAAAGGGCTCCTTCGTATCTCGGTAGGCATAGAGCATATCGATGATCTTATTAGTGATTTTGAGGGGGCTTTAGCGGGCTAGGCTATCAGCAACCCGGATCAACATACGGGTCGTTGATAGTCTTTTATTGTTTTTCTTTCCACCAATCAATTAAAAACGGGAGCCTTTGTCCTCGTTGCGCTTGGTATGGCACCTCCTATCAACGGCCAACCGTCTCGCCATTCTATTTTATCAAGCATCAGGGGACGCCTTGTAGCGCCTCCAGGAACGGTTCCCTGAGCCCTATCTATACCATGATAAAGCATCCAATCTGTCCCCTCATCATCGGTAATGATACGTGAATTATGACCTGGTCCGGCAAATATATCACTCCCTTGGAGCAATAACGTACCACGGCCACGCTCCGTAATGTCGTGCCCATCTCGATCGAGATAAGGCCCTTTTAAGTTTGTCGAACGTGCTACCAATACACGATATTGGCTATTGGCTCCGTCACAACAACTCCCCTTAGAACCAAAGAAGTAATAATAATCTTCCCGTTTATGAATCATTACAGCTTCAAAATCACCAGCAGCAATCTTTGTCTTTTGCGATAAATCAGGTATGCTCAAACCATCATCACTCAAATCGACGACATATGTTCCTTGCGTAGCGGCATTGCTAAAACTTCCCCAAAATAAATACCGATGTCCTCCTTCCTCAAAGAAATGCGGATCAATAGAATTCGGCACGTTTATTTCATTACTTGTAAAAAGCTTTCCCTGATCTGTAAATGGCCCTGACGGCTGGTCAGCCGTCGCTACCCCAACCCCCGGATTAGCATCTCCCCACGTAGAATAAGAATAATACATGACATATCTCCCGTCCGTATAAACCACATCAGGCGCCCATATATTTCCTGAATTTTTCCAATTAGGTTTTGTAGAAAATGCTTGTCCGACCAACGTCCATGAAGTTAAATTTTCTGAACTAACAACAGGTACTATGCGACTCCCGGCACCGTCCCCCCAATTATCTTCCGTCCCGTAAGCATAGAATACGCCCGTCCGGGGATCCCTCACCACGGTAGGATCTGCTAAAATCGGTTCGAAAACAGGGTTTCTATACATTGCTTCTTCCTCTGGATCGGCTTCTGGTGGTTTCGGAACACCAAGGTAAGGACCTGCTCCCCTATCGTCACAAGCTACGAAAAACAGGACAAATCCTACATACATTAACTTTCTCATATCAGTATCTTATCGCTTTGAATATTCTAAATAGTCCAATTCACCGTAGCCGCTGTTACGGCGAATGCTTATTTTGTGGTTCCCGACTTCCAGATCAAATATCAGGTCAAAAGTCTGCCACACATTCCATCCGAGGTTGGGAATATTATAAATTTGCGCTTCAGCTTCTTTGTCGTCAATATAAATTTTGTGTGAAGTATCGTTGAAACCACTCCCCGCAGCTACCCGGATCAGATACTCCCCAGCTGTGTGAATCTCGATCGTTGCATCAATGCCGCTTTCTGCATTGTCTATCGCTCCAACCTTCGCCTGATTAGAAGAGGTTTCTCGCGTGGCCGGATCCGTAGCGACTTTCGCCAAGCCCCGCAATACGGCATTTTCAGCCTCTATCCGAATAGGTAATACGCTAACTTTTGCTGTTACGATATCGCTTTTGACACTGTTCCCGTTAACGTCGAACAAAATAGCGTAAAAAGATAACTCCTGCTCGGGTATATTTTCCGTCACCAGATACGTTAGTGTATACGGCGCGATATTTTTTTCACCGATTTTTTCATCTCCTTTGTAAAACTCAACTTTGCGGAGCTTGGCGCCACCGTAAGCACTCCTTCCTTCGGCTTTTAGTATATAGTTTCCGTTGGCCACCGCAATTGCGTCGGCCTGAAGACTGATCGTCGGCGGTTGTGTACTCGAGGGGATTTCCACATCGTCTTTACAACTCGTCACCATAAATATTAGGCAAAATAGAAATAGGTACGTTAACTTTTTCATGTTCATGATCTTTAAGGTTGTATTTTCAAGTCATCCTGCCACCATGTCAATATCCTGGATTTTGGGTCAAATTGGAGTTATCTATATCGGACTGCGGAATAGGATACCATTCATGCTTGCCCGGCACAAAATTATTGAAGTCTGCATCCCGCTCCTTCAGAACCTCCAAATTGTTGGCCAGTTCACCCCAGCGCACCATATCGAAATAGCGCCACCCTTCACCCGCCAACTCCAACAACCTTTCGTGCTTGATCTGCTGGCGGAAAGCCTCCTGATTTAGCCCCGGCTTAGCCACGGTCAACGAAGGCAAGTTGACACGTGCGCGTACCATATCCACATACGCATAGGCATTTCCGGTCTGCCCTATTTCGTTAAGACATTCGGCATACATTAGCAGAATATCGGCATACCGTATCATCCGGTAATTGTTTGGTGAGCTGAAATTCTCATCATTTCTCCAGTGATCGTTCAACAATTTTCTGAACCATACCCTTTTGTCATTCACGCCATAGCGTTGTTGCCAAGTTTGGCCGTATACCATCGTAAAGGCAGGGCCACGCTCATCGGCATAATCGTAGAGGAAACTCACGGCAGCGCGAGGGTCTCTTTGGTTGTCAACAGTCCTTTCTATTTCAAAACTTTCCACGATCCAACGTCTAGCAGCTCCGTCTGCATATCCCGGACCCGGAGCAGGTGGAGCCAGGAACTTGGCAACTGACGTGCCGGTATTTAAACTGATACCTGGATTGGTATCATCATCGCCGTTTTCCGCAGGATTCTCTTTGTATTGAATTTCATAAACCGATTCCTGGTTGTTCTCATGGTCTTTATCGAAATTATCTGCATAATTGGCCATCAAGCCATAATGAGTTGCGCCCTGTCCGGTCACTAACCATTCCATGACGTCTTTCGCCTCATTGAACCTACCCTGTTGCAAATAGACTTTAGCGAGCAGTCCGTGCGCAGCCCCTTTGGTAACCCGGCCGACATCGGCGGCATCATATGAAACTGGCAAATCGGCCAACGCTTCCGTCAAGTCCGCTTCAATCTGCGCGTACACTTGCGCCGGTGTTGCGTTGGGTGGATAATCCGTAGGTAACAACGGTGCCAGCACCAACGGAGGACGTCCCCAAAATACGACGAGGTTAAAATAATTTAGCGCGCGTAAAAATTTTGCTTCGGCTACGACACGTTTTTTCAGGGTTTCGTCCATACTAATTTGTGGCACATTGGCGATGACTAGATTCGCACGATAGTTTACATGAAAAATAGCATTCCATTGCCCGCTGCCGGTATTGTTGCTGGTGTAGGCAAACGCCATATTATTGTTCAAGCCGATATCGCCGCCCGAACCAAAGCCTTCATCCGATCTTAATAAATACAGAAAGTGCATCCAACGGTTATAATAGTTGTTGCTTCTGTTCAGGCCGCTGTATACCGCATTGATTCCTTTAACGGCATCATCTTCATCCTGCCAGTAAGAATCACCCGTTAGCATATCGGGATTCGGTTCGTCAAAATTTCTCTTACACGAGACAGAGAAAAAAACGATAGCTGTTAATATTAGTGTCCATGTTTTCATCCGAAATAATTTGCTTTTTAATTGCCTCATGAAACCTCCTTTTTCATTGCCTTTGCGTTAGAAGCACTATCGTGGAGGTTTCATCCGTTTATTTTCTTTTATGGTTGATGACGTTATCAGGTTTATTCATCCCCTATGGTTCGAATACATCATGATGGTTTCATTATGCTCTTCATTTTTCGTTCATCCTTAATCACAAGCCTAATGCTATACCAAATGATACAATACGGTTGGGTGGCCAACCTCCAACGTCCACGCCGGGCTCTAGGTTTGCATTAGCACCCACCACATCCGGATCGAGTCCCGAATAATTTGTTATCGTAAGTAAATTCTGACCGCTGACGTACACTTGTAAGGAAGGTATATGCCACTTTTGCAATAGGCGCTGCGGCAAATTATATCCCAGCTGTACATTACTCAACCGCAGGTAGGATCCATTTTCCAGCCATCTGTTGGTATCGCCCCGTACATTGGATTGAATACCCTGGTCAACTCCCCGATCGCCCGGTGTATTGCTGGTGTAAGATACGCCTAGACGGGGAAAATCCGTAGGGTTTTCAGCAGTCCAAGGCATAATTCCTTTCCGGTAGTTGGAATACCCCATGCCGTCAAAGTCACGGCGCATGTCGTTATAGAGCTTCGTGCCATACACACCATAAAGCTGTAAATTTAGTGTGAAGTTTCTGTAATATCCGTTGAACATCAGGCCGGACGTAAATACAGGCCAGGGGGTACCGGCAAATGTCCGGTCTTCAGAGTTGATATCGTTTCCGGTTCCCATATCCTGTAAGTTAATGTACCGGATGTCGCCGGGCTTGGCAATACCAGCCTGCGCCCGATGTTCATCAATTTCAGCTTGGTTCTGAAAGATACCATCGGTTAATATGACATAATATTCACCGATCGAACGTCCCACTTGTGTGCGCGTATTGCCCGATTGAATATAGTTCCGAGCGAGACCGGTTGCGGGGTCAATGCCAAGATTGCCCAATGATAGCACGTTGTTACGGATAAAGCTGATGTTTCCACTAATATCCCATTGGAAACCACTTTCATTCTGAGACTGCGGTCGATAAGTCAATTCGAGTTCCACCCCTTTGTTTTCAATGGAGCCCATATTGGTAAATATATCTCCGCCCAAACTGCCGATATAGCCAGGAATTGGCAGGTAAAGCAGCACATCGGATGTCACCGACCTGAACACATTAAAAGAGACATCCAGCTGCCTGTTGAACAAAGAGGCATCAAAACCCAGGTTCAATGTAGCTTTCTCTTCCCATCGCAGATTGGGATCCACCAGCCTTACCTGTGTAGCGCCTACATGAGCGATCTGCTCATCCGTCCCGAATATCGCTCGTGGAGCCTGATTAATCAAGCCGATATATTGGTAATTTGACAAATTAGCGGCGCCAAGCAGTCCGTACGAACCTCGTAATTTTAATTCAGACACCCAATCGACATCGAAAAACCGCTCATTACTAATCCGCCAGGCTAAAGCCCCTGAAGGGAAAAACCCTGTACGGTAATTTCTAGAGAATCTGGAGTCCTTATCAGACCGGAAAGTAAAGGTAGCTAAGTAACGGTCATCAAAAGTATAGTTGAGCCGTCCTAACCAAGAGTCAATAAAATTCCTGCCCCTGCTACCGGAAGAAGTATTTTCTCCGGTAGCCGAGTTGATCGTGGTGAAATAGATATCTCCAGCTTCAAGCAAATCTGTTTTCCCCGCACCGATGCCTTCCCTACCGATGGTTTGTTGTGTGTAACCTACCACACCGTTCAGCTGATGCTTGTCGAAAGTTTTGTTAAAATTCAGTGTATGCTCAAACAAGTAGCTTAAAAACTGTGAGCGCTCTTCATCTATTCTTGTTGGTGCGTTAATCTGATTCCAATACCATATTCCTCGGCCTCGTAAGTTGGTACTCTTGTCGAAACTGGTCTCTAAACCGGCATTTAAGCGATATGTCAGCCAGTCGGTAATATCTGCCTCTCCGTATACATTTCCCATCAGCTTGACGTAATTATAGGTGGAGTTGGTAATGTAAGCCTGCGCGAGTTGGTTTCTGGAATACGTTCGAGCGTAATCTGAGCCGATACCCCAACCACCAGGGTTGGCATCGCTTACAAAATCAGGACGCTGAATTGGAATAATAGGGAGCATACTGAATGCATCGTAGAAGGGGTTCCCCCCGAAGGCACCCCCAGAAAAGGGCGCACGACCATGCGTCGACGATATCAGGATATTTTCACCTACCCGAAAGCGACCTCTTGAGGTTTCGGTATTGATGCGCAATGCTGCCCGGTCAAATTTCCGCTCAATCACCGTACCTACATCGTTGAAGTAAGCACCGGACATGAAGTACTTAGACCCATTGCCTCCACCGGATAAAGAGACGCTGTAATCTTGGATAGCTCCTGTGCGGAAAAGTTCGTCTGCCCAATCCACATCCGTACCGTCATAATTGGCTACTGCCGCCTGCTGTGTATATCCCGCATTTTCATAAGCTTGCCTGTTCATGGCCACATATTCCGGCCCGCTCATCATATCGTACATTTCTGGCAGATTCACCACGCTATATCTTGCAGAAGCGTTCACCGCCATTGGAGCGCCTATCTTGCCCTTCTTAGTGGTGATAATGATCACGCCGTTGGCGGATCTAGCTCCATAGATAGCAGCTGCTGAAGCGTCTTTCAACACCTGAATACTTTCAATGTCATTTGTATTAATAGTTACATTAGGATCTGAGAGCATCCCGTCTATTACATACAAAGGACTAGCATTGCCATATAAGGTGCTTAAGCCCCTGATGTTGACAACGGCACCCTGACCAGGCCCTCCGGAGTTTCTCACCACCACTCCCGAGGACTGCCCCTGCAGGGCTTCTGGAAGAGATCTTGCGACCTTCGTATCTGTATTTCTCGTGTTCACTAACGTAGCAGCACCCGTCAGATCCTTTTTACGTATGGATTGGTAACCAATGACAACAACTTCGTCCAGTTCACTTTCGTTTACCAAGAGCACCACATCTATGGTAGGCTTGTTCTCCACCACGATTTCCTGCACCTCATATCCTACATATGTAAATATCAGCGTCGCGGCGCCATTGCTCACATTAATGGCATAGCTTCCATCTATTGCTGTTACTGTGCCGGTATTGGTTCCTTTTTCTTGTACAGATACATTACTAATTGGGTTTCCATTAACATCGGTTACTGAACCTGTAATAGGAATTAGCTCCTGTGCCCCTCCAACGTTTAACCTGATGTTGCGTTGTTCGCTTGCCGTAACGGGCGAACCGTTTTCTTTAGAGAAAGACTGTGACACAAAGAGGTACGGAAACAAGACTAACATAATTGCGAAATGCTTCATACAATAGTTCGTTAAGTTTTTAAGCGGCGATGACGCCGTACATTAAGTTCTCTGATAAGTTTCTGATGTTAATTCATCATGCTATTTCATAACAGCGTGGATCTATTTTTCTCATTTGTTTATATGGTTAAGTGTTAATGATAACAGAGGCAATTACAGAAAAATATTTATCTTAAACTTTACTTTTTGATTCAAAAAATATCCATTTTGTCTCGTTCTTATTACGGCTTTCGTTTTTAAAAGGTTTGGTACGTTTTCAGTGTGCTCCTTCGGAACACATCGCAGCGGGAATGCCCACTCCCACGTCCTAGGTTGTTAAAGTCTACCCAAAGGAGCCGATGCCTCCATGTTCTTCAATGGGTGTTTTAAACCTGCTAGGGAGCAAGCCTAGGAGCGGCAAGCAAAGCGCAGCGGATCCCAGCTTGCGAGTAGCAGGTTTAAAAGCGAATTCCCTATCTTTCTTACACCCCCGTCGATAAAGCTCTCTACGCAAGTAGAATTGCTTTGCTTAGTGCAATCAATATAAATACAAACGAAATACGGGAAAATAGGGGGGCGCCTCCCGTTCTGTCGAGATTTGTGATTTAAATCCGCGAGATAATAGAGATAATAGAACTGGTTGAATGAGCTTACCTTTTACAAATCCCCATTTTTCAGCGACTTCACCGCATGGTCAACCGCCCGCGCCGTAAGTGCCATATAAGTCAATGTTGGGTTTTGTGTCGCCGTTGATGTCATACACGCACCATCGGTGACATACACGTTTTTGCAAAGATGTAATTGGTTCCATTTATTCAGTAGCGAAGTCTTCTCATCGTGCCCCATCCGAACGCCTCCCATCTCATGTATATCATTTCCAGGGCGGCGACCATCATCCGACGTCCGGATATTTGTAAAACCGGCAACCTCATACATAGCAGTCATCTGCTCATAATAGTCTTTACGTCTTTGCCAGTCATCTTCAGCATAATCTACAGCGATATGCAAGAGCGGCACGCCCCATTTATCTGTTTTATCCGTATCGAGCCAAACGCGGTTATTTTCTTTCGGAATCGTCTCTGCCATCATGTGGGAATGTATGCGCCAGTTGCTCCATTTGGAATCGTCTAGTAGCGCATTCTTGAGCGCATCGCCGACGCCATTGGTGTCCCGAACCTGCGATCGGCTGGCCCCGAAGGCCGCGGCCCATCCACGTAAAAAGTCTGTTTCCTGATGGTCCACATTGCGGAAGTTGGGGATATATCCTCCTCCGGCAGGGTTTCGCCCGTCCGTCCGGTATTCCAACAGACCATCGTATTCGGCGCTGATACGGGCCGTATAGTTATGGAAAGCGACATATTTCCCTAGTAATCCGTTATCATTTCCCAAGCCGTCCGGAAAACGATCGGATTTGGAATTCAGCAGAATAAGATTCGTATTCAAAGCCGAAGCGTTAACAAAAATCACGTTGGCAAAGAAATCTATTTCCTCCAGCGATTCCGTGTCGATAACCTTCACACCTGTCGCTTTTCCCGTTTCTTGGTCATACAAGATAGAATGTACCACAGAATGCGGCCGAAGCGTTAGGTTTCCGGTTTTTTGCGCCCATGGAATGGTAGACGCATTGCTACTGAAATAACCCCCAAAAGGGCAGCCGCGCTGGCACAACAGACGGTGCTGACATTTTACACGTCCCTGTTGAATATGAATGGGTTGCGGTTCAGAAAGATGTGCACATCGCGCGCTGATGACATGCCGCCCTTTAAAATGTTGATTGACCGATTGACGGAAATAATCTTCCACTGCATTCAGCGGATAACCCGGCAAAAAATCACCGTCTGGAAGCGTATACAACCCATCTTTATTACCTGCGATGCCCACGAAGCGCTCTACATAACTGTACCACGGATCAATATCCTTATACCGGACAGGCCAATCTACCCCAAAGCCATCACGAGCAGGTCCTTCGAAGTCATATTCGCTCCAGCGCTGGGTCTGTCTTGCCCATAAAAGCGATTTCCCACCTACCTGATACCCGCGGATCCAATCGAAATCCTTCTCTTGAACATAGGGATGTTCTTCATCTTTCACGAAGAAATGTTGTGAGTCCTCTCTGTATGCATAACACCTGTTGGCAATAGGGTTTGCTTGCTTATCGGCATATGTCGTCTCCCCGCGGTGTTCGAGTTCGTACGGATAGAGGTTCGTCGTCGGGTAGTCTTTGACATGTGCCACATCACGTCCTCGTTCGAGAACTAGTGTTTGGAGGCCTCGCTCCGTAAACTCTTTTGCTGCCCACCCGCCACTTGCTCCCGAACCAATGACAATCGCATCAAATGTGCGTGTCTTCACACTATCTATATTTAAGTTTGCCATTACGTATTCTCTCTCTAAATTTTCTTTTTAACCATCGCTATAGCCGCGCTTTCGCTTCCAAAAATTTCATATGTTTTCAGTTTGCCCCTTTGGCACGCGTCGCAACTGGAACACTCGCTTCGCTCACGTCCCTAGGTTGCTCATACGTATCCAAGGGGGAGCACCGAAACTAATCCCTGACTGCTATAGGCGATCAGGCCATTTTAAAATAGCCATTATATCGTCCAGGGACAAGCTCGTATTTTTTCAGGTCTGTCATCACATATTTCGAATTCGTATAACCCTGGATGGTTCGACGCTTGGTCATCGCATAAAATCGTTTTACTTCTTCATTTTCTGTTTCCTGTAACGACGCTAAGAAAGCGACGCGCTTATCGACTCCCAACTTCATAAAGTCTTCCCCCGTTTGCTCACGGACATAGGTAGAAAAAGAAGCCAGTCCCGCGGTAAAAGCTTTTTGATCTTCGGGGCTATGGCAGTCATCCACCATCTTCAAAACAAAAAGGTGAAGCAATAATTCTTTACCCCCAGATGTATCAGACGAAGGAATGATCGTTTCTACCAATTCAGCCAGTAAATTCTCCTGTTCCTCATCAATCTCTAGATTCGATAACTCGATCGTAGCTTGGCCCGACTGCCGATAACAGGCGGGGAGCAGAAGCGTTCCCCCAGCGATGAATAACAATCTACGAATTGCGGCTCTTCTATTGATCACGTCTACATTCATGAGTTTTAAAAATCTAATGTTGGATAGCTCCAAAGCGTAAATATAATGATTATGGTTTTGACAATACCTGTTTATTTTCTATTAGTAACTTTTGCAGCGCATCATAGGAAACGTCCTGCACACCTACACCGTTGTCAATCGCCAAAGACGCCGCTAAAGCCGCACTTTGTCCTAATATCATGAACACGGGTTCCATACGGATACTTCCAAAAGCGATATGGGAGCTAGAAACACATACCGGAACAAGCAAGTTTGTACACTCATCTTTTTTAGGCACCAGGGAGCCATAGGCTATTTTATAAGGCCCTTTCTTTGGCTTTACGCCAATATCCCCTTCGTTCTGTACATAACCGTCGGCCTTCACATAGCGCTGTACGTTATGTGAGTCCAGCGCATAAGATCCCATTCCCACGGGATCAGCAATCTCACTTTCGCTAAACGTATCATGTTCTGTCATGACGTGCTGCCCCACCATCCGACGCGCCTCTCTAATGTAAAGCTGATGAGGCCAGTGGCCGTTGTCTGTAAATTCATCTTTTGCTAATCCCCATTGCGCCATTTCTTCCCGCACATCGGACGGCACTTTCACATCGTTAGCCATGAAATACAGCAATCCTTTTTGATAATCTTCATGTTCTTTGATAATCTCTTTACGACGTTCGTAACTCGCTTCAGGATAATCGTAATTCATACCGATAAAATCCGTGCTAAATGGCCCATGGTTGTTGGTATCCGTCTTGCGGTTAGGTATCGGATCAAACTTCCGAAAGGTTTCTCGCCAGCCTGAAGCAAAAACCCGAGCCAATAGCTCGTAGTTATCTGCATTATAATTGCCAGGCTTAGGAAAAGGTATCCGGTTATCGGGATGGTTACTTAGGCACATTCGGAAACAATAGGCTTGCAAACGATGATCGCCTTCTCCGTAAACGCCCGGATCTTCAGCAGAAACTCCATATAATAGCCCGCTCGTGCTATCGCCTGGCACGACATAAGGGCTGATATCATTCTTAAACCAGTGGTCGTGGTGTAATACGCCCGTTTGTACACCATTCCATTTCTCACCATAGACACCGTTTGCCTCGCGTCCCACATGGTAGCTCACACCTGCAGCAGCCATCAAATCGCCCTCATAGGTGGCATCGATAAACATCTTCCCTTTGTAGGTCTTGCCACTGAGCGTGGTAATAGACACGATACGATCTCCTTCTTTCATTACACCGTTCGCTCTGTCCAGCCATTCCTCACGCCAAACCTCCAGCTCATATTCCTTCACATAATCCTCGAATACTTGCTCTGCAACATGTGGTTCGAAAATCCACATCGTGCGAGCATCGCCATCTATCGCGGGGGTACCTTGTCCGGTATTCCCATATTCCGCTTGCTTCTGCCAATGCCACGCCGCGCTATCTTGGTAGTGTTGATATATTCTATGATAGAAATCACGTGCTAACCCTCCGATAACAGATTTATCGCCTGTGTCCGTAAATCCGAGTCCCCCCGACGATAGCCCACCCAAATGTTTGTCCGGCGATACGACAATGACGGATTTTCCAGATTGTTTTGCCTGTACAGCCGACGTAATGGCAGCAGACGTGCCCCCGTAGATAATAACGTCCGCTTGATACTCATTTGAGTGCAATTGGTTACAAGAAACAAGCAACCCTATGATAACCACAGCTAATAGTGTTTTCCTCATGCTTTCTATTTTTATTTTATATTTAGGTTCAAAATTTCCACTATCTTCGGTGCGATAATTTCTTCCCCACCTTTCCTGTTGGGATGTAATCCATCCGGAACGTACTGTCTAAAGATGTCTTCTCCTCTATCTAATATAATTTGCCAGTTGGGGTAATGATCGATCAGCGTTACCTTTTTCTCTTGCGCTGTTTCCCGATACATCGCGTAATAATCATCGAGATGAGGGCGGAAGCTTGCTGACTTACCTATAGGCATATTCATCACCTGCAAAAAGATATCACAGGAATCATTGTAGAGTCTAATCCGGTCAATCATATATACTAAATTCAACTTAGCTAATTCGACAGTTGTTTCATATTTCTGAAAAGCGTCATTCATACCAAACTCAATAAACACCGCATCTGGCTTTTTGGCAATGACACTATCTTCGAAATTTTTTACGCCCCAAACCGACCACATTCCGCCCTTACCAGCAAGCGTATAGCTGACGAGGTTGTCTCCAAACCGGTCTTCTATACGTGCTGAAACCACATCCATCCATGCCTTTCCGCTTCCTCCACTGGACAGACTGGTGCCATACACGACGATATGTTGTGCTTTACCGTTTTTCAATTGTTCTATCAAGCGAGATTGACAAAAAGCAGAAAGAGATAGCAGCAGACTGCAAATTATCCCGATTAGTTTCATCTATTTATTTTTGTTTTAACATCATCTCTATTATTACATATTATCCCACCCATCAGGCTGTTGTGGATACGGATCTCCTGCAATGACCGACTCGATTTGCTTCTGCGGAATTGGTCGTAACACATGGAAATCCTGTATATTATCTTTAGGAAGGGTGTGATTTGTCCATTTTGTAGTGAAGAACCCATGCTTCCGCACGCGCTCAACCAATTTTTGTGTGCGAACAAGGTCGAGCCAGCGTAACTGTTCTCCACAAAGCTCGCGTGTTCTTTCATCCAGGATATAATCAATAGTTATATCGGCGGCCGTAATCATTAGGTCATCCACATATTCTTCTGTCGAGGCAGCTCTTTTGCGAAGTTCGTTAATGTAATAAGCCGCACCATTGCTGGTAGAATTATTACCGAGTTTAAAAGCAGCCTCAGCAGCTATAAGGTATGTTTCGGCCAAACGATATACGATGATTGAACGTTGCGAGTCGAACGAGAGACTCGCACGATTTGGATCTAGAAACTTCTTCATTGTGGGAAACGATGGATCGGTGTAGTTTTCGGGAGTAAGTATATAGTAATTCGCCGCCTCTATTTCCTCTTTGGTCATATTTTTGCCGGGAAGATAACCTGCAAGGTCTCCTTTTGTTCCACTTCTAACGGCAGAATACTTATTATTACCCACATAAAACTCCTGTGTTTTATTCTGAAAATCAACTGGGGCCGTCCACTCGCTTTGGAAAGTAGCATAATAGCGCGAGTCTTTACCTATATCGCCGAAAGCTTCATTATATAGCCAGCTTGTTCCGTGATATCGCGCGTACACGCGTCCATCTTCTATTTGTTGAACATTACCGCTACCATTGAAATTAAAATAACCCCCGACAAAAACATGGCTCAGATGATTGATGTTCGCATCTGCTTGCGGCACACCGTAAATCGGATCATCTGTCATCTGTACATTATAGAGTATCTCCTGGTTATTTTCATTGCCTAGTTTATGGATATCGGCATATCTTGGCATAAGTGTAACCCCTGTTTGGCCGCTATCCTGAATCAGTTCGGTCGCTATTTCGTATGCATTCTGGAAATCGGTAGATTGGGATGCACTACTCCATCCTCGTGTAAGATACACTTTTGCCAACAAATGGCGGGCTAACGCTTGTGTAACACGCCCCGGACTGGTATCTTTTGGCCCGGAAGGCAAATTACCAGGGGTTGTACAATATAACAGGTCTTCGATAACAAAGTCGTATACATCGGCTATCGGGTCACGCTTAGCCTCTTTTACAATTCCATCATTATAGGTACGGTTCAATGTTACATCGCCAAAAAATTGCACCAAACGGAAATAAAGCAACGCCCTAAAGAACCTGGCTTCTGCCAACATGGTTGTTTTTTTAGTTTCGGTAATGCCCGTCATGTCTTCACCAAAGTGTACCAGACCATTGCACGTATTAATCAACGTATACGAAGATCTCCAATAGGAATAAATATAGTCCGAACTAGGTTTGAAGTTTGCAGTATAATTTCCAAAATTATAAATATCGCCCGAAGCACGGCTATAGAATTCATCCGTTCCGGCTACAGTTAACATATGAATAGAACTGATTGGTCCGTAAAAAGCTCTCATTCCGCCATATACACCGTTCAACCCAAGTTCAAACCCCTGTGGTGTATTAAACGACTCGGGTGTCATTTTCGAGTGATTCTCTTCTTCCAGAAAATCAGCGCATCCCGTAACGAAAAGTAACGGAAGGCATACTAATAAACATATTATATTTTTCATGTCTTAATTAGAAAGTTACATTGATACCGAATAACATTTGCCATGAGGGAGGAATTACCGTATTCATCACCCGGTTGGTCTCCGGGTCAAGCCCCTTATATTTGTTTACATATTCGGAGAAGAAGGTAAACGGATTTGTCGCTGTTGCGTATATACGAGCCCGACTTAAACCGACTGAGCTAAGAAGTTTATCGGGCAACGTATAACCCAAAGTCAGTGTCCGTATCTTAAGGTATGACGCATCGAATAACGTAAGTGTTCCCTTATAAGGTATGTTCTGCACCCTATTATTTGGGGCTGGCCAGCGCGCATCTGTTTTTTCCGGCGTCCAATAGTCAACATCCAGGTTGTTGTAATAACCTCCTATCAGCGAATTTTGTCCGCCGCCATAGAGTTCAGACCTCAGTAAACCTCCCTGTCGAAAATTCATAACCACCGTTAAGTCGAAATTCTTATAGGCTAGTGTGTTTGTCCATCCGCCTTCAAAGTTGGCCTGATGACTTCCCAATACTTTCCGGTCATAATCGTTGATGATGCCATCGGGTTCACCATTGGGTCCACTGATGTCGTCCACTTTAATTGTTCCTATTACGGACTCATCACCCGAGGTTTGAAGTCCGAAGCTTTCGGCAAGCGCCCTGTCTTCGGGCGTATCTTGCCAGATACCCAATCCTACATATTCGTAGAAAGATCCCAGCGGATGACCGACAAAGAGGTTGTCAGAAATCAGTTGATCTGCTCCTTCGGTAAGTTGAACGACTTTATTCCCGTTAAAGTAGATATTTAAATCGGTCGTCCACTGGAATTTATTCCTACCGTCGCCATTGAAAACATGCATACGGACATTCGTCTCAAATCCCACATTTTCTGTTTTACCTACATTGTAGGGGATTGCGGTACTGACGCCACTCGTTGCAGGAGGAGTGAAACTCATCATCAAATTGTTGGAGTACTGTTTGTACACTTCCATCGAACCAGTAATCCGATTATCCAAAAAACCAAAATCTATACCCGCATTATAACTGGCTGTACGTTCCCACTTTAGTTCGCTGTTGGAGGCGGCAGTCGGATAATATCCAAGCACCCCCTGTGACCCAAAGATATACCTATTGCTGCTCATATTACCCTGCGTGTCATAGGGAGCCACGTTGGTGTTACCTACTTCCCCATAACTGAGACGCAGTTTCAACTGAGACAATATAGAAGAGGTTCTATCCATAAACTGTTCGTTTCCTATATTCCACGCAAAGGCAGCAGAAGGGAAATAATGCCACTTATTACCTTTAGCCAGACGTGAAGAGCCATCGGCACGGAGTGTCGTCGTCAGATAATAACGTTGGTCATAATCATAATTAAGACGCCCCATGTAAGAAAGCATGCTCCACTTGCTGTAGTTTCCCCCTCCTTTATGGTTTTCAGCCGTACCCGGATTGTAGTAACCTACTTGATTGGTCGGTACATTTTCATAGTTCAGGTCAAAATTCTGTGATTCCCTTTCTCCAGCACTAAACAACGCCGTAACATTAAAATTATGCTTCTCTACTTTTTTATCATACGTCAACAGGTTTTCAATGGTATAGTCTATAAGTGAAGCTGATTCGTTATAGCCATAATTCGATGACTGGCGACGCTTGCTTGTTCCTTGCTGATAGTAGCGTTGCAATGTGGTCTGCGATAACTGGACACCCGCATTAAGCCTGTACTTAAAGCCATGCGTGAGGTCCACATCCAGATAGCCGGTTGTAAAGGTCGATAATCGTTTGCGATCGTCTTGGATAGCTCCCTCACGCAGATCCATTAGCGGGTTGCTCATCAGATCATTCGGATGTACTTTCTCCCGTATTGATCCATCGTCCATCAATGGCGTGAGCAATGGACTCAACCTTAAAGCGTCGCCCATTGGGTTGAGGCTTTCTCCTCTGCTTATATAGTAGGTGTTCAATGTGTTGATCCCTATTTTTAAGTATTTGTTTATGGTATGATCCACAGATAATTTCTGAGTTGTGCGTTCCATCGACTGTAAGTCGTATATACCTGTCGCTTTATAATATCCCAATGATGCGGCATACTGGGTATTTTTAGATCCGCCCGCTATGCCTACCTGGTGATTGGTGATTGTTGGATCCTTGTCATACAACTCCTTCTGCCAGTCGGTATACACGCCATTTTTATAGCCGTCCGTTTCTCCGTCAAGCCCTCCTTCGAATACCCGTTCTAATACCCTGGGGTCGTCGATGCCGGTGTAGCCGTCCGAATTTTTGTACCGATTGTACATGGCCCATTTCCGTAGTTCCATATATTCATCCGCATTCATAAGATCATAAAACCCTAACGGCTTGTTGATTCCAATATATCCGCTATAGGTAACTGTAGCCCTCGCCCCTTCTACTCCGCGCTTGGTCGTCATCAATATAACGCCATTGGCTCCCCGCGAACCATAGATCGCTGTTGACGAAGCATCCTTAAGCACAGTAACCGAAGTGATATCATCTGGTGAAATATTATTCATCATACCTAAATCGTAAGGAATACCGTCCACAACCAAAAGAGGGTCATTGCCAGCAGCGATCGATCGCGTTCCGCGGATACGGATCTCAGGCGTATGTGCCGGGTGTGTTGATCCTCCGCTACGCTGTATGTTCACACCAGATCCTGCCCCTTGCAGGGCCATTGCAATGTTTGCGGCGGGTGTATTGCGGATGGTTTGTTCGTCGATTACGTTGACGGCCCCCGTTAAATCAGATTTCTTCACCGCGCCGTACCCCACCACTACCACTTCATCCAAATCACTGATTTCTTGCTCCAAGGTTATATCAATAACAGATCTACCACGAATACTTTCTTCCTTACGTGCAAAACCTACTGAATAAAACACAAGGGTTGCGTCCGGTTTCGCAATGATATGATAAGAACCATTTTCGGAAGTAGCTACGGTAGAGGCCGTTCCTGTAACCGAGACAGAAACCCCTGTCAACGGGACTCCGTTTACATCGCGAATCACACCTGTTACGATATGCTGTTGAGATTGAGAAACAGAAGTTACCGGGCGGTTATTTAACTGTGTGTTATTACGTGTTGTTATTTTCGTTTCCTTCTCTTTCAAGACGATCGTTTTATCCATAATAACATACGTCAGGGATAATCCCCGAAGACATTCGCGTAATACGGCTTCCAAGGAGGTATTCTTAAAATTTGTGTTGACCTTGCGGGAATCATTCAGTCGCTTCGCCGAATAGAAAACGGTGAGGTCGGTTTGCTTCTTAATTTCCTTAAAAACTTCCTTTAGGGAAATATCCTGCTGTTGGAGGGTGACATAGTGCTGTGCGACACTATTTGCCCCCACCTGCATGGCGAAGAAGATAATGATTGTTAGCGTAAGCTGCATGCGCATAAGCACCTGTCTTTTTAGCACCCAATTCAGGGTGAAAGTAATTTTTTCGTACATTTACAATAATGTTTGGTTCAATTGAATAACTATAGATTTACAAGTTGTCCTGAACATTTTCTGCCTAGCAGATATTGCCGAAAGTGTTGGTCGCACTTTCGGTTTTTTTTGTTCATCTCGTCGCTAAATCATAACATGAGCTTTTTAGGATTTATTGGAGTGTATTTTTAACCTTGTTACGGACAGCAACCGTCCGATCTTTGACTTCAAATGTAACATCGCCTGCTTCTCGCAAAATGTTCAAGACTGTCTGTAGATTACTATTCCGTGAGATACTGCCCGAGAAAACCTCATCAGAAGGTACATAGTCCTTATAATCAATCGCAATATCATACCAGCGTGCTATGCGTTGCAATACTTCTGTTGCAGTCTCGTTGCGGAATACAAATTCGCCGTTCTTCCAGTCTATATAATCGTATACATCCACTTTATTTTTTTCTAGTCCATTCTTCCCATTCTTTCCCTGTTCACCTGGAAGAAGTGTCATCTCCTCACCAAATCGACGTGTTTCGACACGAACTTTACCATCCACCAAGGTGGTCTTCGTTTCCTCCTCATCGTGATAAGCCGAAATATTAAATTCCGTACCTAAAACGGTAATCGTTTGGTTGGCGCTAACGACTTTAAATGGTTTAAAGTGCGCAGCCGAGTTATCGGTTTGTACACGTTTTACATCGAAATAAGCCTCTCCCGCCAATTCGACAACACGCTCTCCTTTAGCGAAATGGGAAGGGTATTTTAGTGTTGACTCGGCATTCAACCAGACCATGGATCCGTCGGCCAGTGTAACTTTATAGGTTCCTCCGCGAGGTGTACTTAGGGTCAACATTTGAGGAGAAGATGATTCCAATGCTAAAACAGTAGAGGTACCATCATTATAGGTGACTTCCTGCCCCTCAATAATAATGCCTTCACGACTTTCGTCCAGGGCTAGTACCCTACCGTCAGCAAGTGTTATTGTTGCTTTATTTCCTCCGGGCATAATATTGATTTCAGAGACAATCGTATCATTCGCTTTCGGCGAGAATACAAACCAGGAAACCCCTACCGTGCCGAATATTAATACGGCAGCAACATAAGGTAGCCAACGATACAAATCTGATTTCTTTTTCGATGCGACATGGTTCTTCAAATTTAATTTGACTTTATCGGTTAGGTGCTCTATTTGCTCGGTTGGGTTAGTTGATTCCACGGCTTTGGAAAATTCTACGCCTAAAAGATGGTCAAATTTATCTGGGATACCATGATCTTTAAAATAGTCGAGCATTTCTGCTACTTCCTCTTCAGAAATAGAACGGTCTATATATTTTCTACATAGTATCTCAATGTCGTATCGGCTTTTTCCCATTATAACATTTCGGTTAACTTTATACATTACACCTGAAATGAAAAAAGCAAGCAATGGAAATAGTCTATTCTTTATAAAACACTATAGATCAGCTAAAAAAAAATTAAAAAAGAAGAAGAATAAGGGCGGTATATAAAAAGCCGGAAAGTTCAGATTGGTTCTTTAATTCACTTTTTAAGAATAGATTCGCATTTCTAATATGGCTGTTCACCGTCGTTACGGATATTTGTAACTGTTCGCTCACTTCTTTATAACTCAAGCCATCCAACTTACATAACATATAAACTTTTTTTTGTTGAGGCGGCAATCGATCTAACAAACTATTAAGCAACTGTTTAACCTCCTTGCTATCTATCCACTCGTCTACGGAATTACTGCTTGACACCTTAAAGTGCAATAAAAACTCTTCCCGAAGACGATTGTCATTCGCGATTTTTCGGAACATATTCTTACTCTTATTCAGTGCACTCCGATACAGGTAAGCAGGAACCGATTTCGAAGCATCCATCTCGTTACGTTTTTCCCATAACATGATAAACACGTCCTGCAATACCTCTTCCGCTAGCTCATAAGAACGTAACAGCCGAACCAGATGAGAAGCAAGTTGATTTTTATACCTGTCATAGATCTCCATGAAAGCGGCTTCGTTATCATTATTCAATAAGATAACCAATGCTTCATCGGTATGATTTTTTAAATTCGTCATATCTCCCCGTCAATATAACAGTATGTGATTATGCCTGTTGATTTATAATATTACCATCTTCTTTTGTATGTATGAAGGTACGAAAATTTACCGTACGTCGTTTACGCTCGTTGGCCCCTTTGCATTAATACGTTCAGCTTGCTTACTTGCCCCTGCCCTTTCCCCTTTTTTCCATTTTCCCGGCAAACGTTTTCCATACACGTCATCTCGGTCAGGGGTTGGACTTTTCGGAACAGAATCACCTGTTTCTTCGACCCATTGGTCTAGGACCCTACCTAAATAATGGAGGGCCTCCTCGTATTTTCTATCGGCGGCTAGATTTTTAAATTGATGTGGATCAGCGCTTAGATCGTATAATTCTTCCCCCTCCCGAGGTACGAGAAAGACATCTTCCTGTTCACGTGCGGTTAACCCCTTGTCATGGGCCTCCCACAACTCTTTCCCCGCCGGAAATTGACGCGTGGATTCTCCAAGCAGATTTTGACGCTCAGGAAAAGCGTTTCTGATGTACACCCAATCTTTGTAACGGACCATTCGTTCATGTGCTTGAAAAACATGCCAGTTATGTTCGGCAAAAGCAAAATCACGATGGTCAAATTTTTCGCGATTCTCCAGAATAGGGCGAAAACTTAGGCCTTGCATGCTATCGCTTATTTCGGCGCCTGCCAGATGTAGTATTGTCGGCGCAATGTCCACTGCGCTTATTAAAGCTTGTGTTGTACCTCGGTCTACGCTCGGACCAAAGACGATAAACGGTGTCTTGATTCCACTGTCGTATAACCGTCCCTTACTTCTAGGAAAAGGACGGCCATTGTCACTCATAAAGATGATATAGGTGTTCTCCAAGATATTCTGCTTCTTCAGCTCCCTGATTAGTTCGCCCAAATAATAGTCTGCTCGGGACACTTCATGATAATATGCCGCCAAATCTTCACGTGTCTTTGGACCATTATATAGCATCGGTGGCATGATGATATCATCAGGGTTGTATAGGGCGCCCTTATCGTTAATTTGCCAATCTCGATGCGCATCATTCGAAGCAAACCAAAAAAAGAAAGGCTTGTCTTTCGGTCTGCTTTGTATAATCTCATTCCAATCCTCTTCTCCCCCTGGTCCCTTGCCTGGTGAAATTGTATCGAACGCATGTTTTGTTTGCGGTCCCATATGGTTCTTGCCAGATAACACGGTATAGTAACCCGCCTTTTTCAATAACTGGGGGAACATCAACTGCCCTTTCGGAAGTGGGTCATGTAGTTCCGGCGCTCCCGTATTGTGAGGATAACGCCCAGTAATAATACTAGCACGACTTGGGCTACAGCTACTGGTCGTCAGATATGCATTTTCAAACTTCACCCCAATGCTGGCTAGGCTGTCGATATTTGGCGTGTTAACATTCGGATCCCCGTAACAACCTACGTCGTTCCATCCGATATCGTCCGTAATAAAAAAGATAAAATTAGGCTTCGCTGTTTGCGCATGCGACTTGTTGCTATAACATAATAACCCGATTGCAATTATGTACAATATTATATTTTTCATCTTTTATATAATTATCGGAAACGTGAAATTCATTTGAAAAAGGAACTTGTTACACAAGGTTTGTGCGCTAAGAACGATGAAATTGGTCAATCGAAGATAAAGAAATTAGCGTACAAAGAGTCGGAATTCGAGGTTTCTTTGTACGCCATATTTACTAGACTTTGTAGTATTGCTCCCAGCCTTTTGCCGGTGGAGGCCCGACTAACAAGGCATTCGCAAATTTATCGTTGGTAATTTCTTTTTTAACAGGGTCAAAATCTATCTTGCTGTTCAGTCGTTGGGTAATGACGCCTAAACAAAACACCTGACTTAATGGTCCTGCTATTTCAAAAGGAGATCTGGTCTTCTCTTCGCCTTTACACGCCTTCAGGAAGTTCGCGAAATGGTTTGAAGGAGATTCGGGGACTTCAGGAAGCTTATTCGCTAAGTCCTTTGCCTTTGATTCCGGAATAATTTGCAGAGTACTTCCATGAGAAGCCCCCTTAAACGTTAAGTCTTTCCCGTAGATAATCTTTCCGGGATTAAGCTTGGCCGGTTCGATTTCACCGGTACTCGGTGGCGGAATGTTAGGATCTAGGCCCGAAACACCATAACCTTCTGGAATTTCAGGTAGGTTATCCAGTCCATCGTACCAAGTAATATCGACAGCAGGCATCCTTTTCCGTTTCGGAAAATGGAATTTAATCGTAGAGGACATCGGGAAAAAGAACGCGTTATGTCCTTCCAAGTAGGTAGCCTCCACTTGTGTTGGCAGACCCAGTTCTAGGAATTCGTGTGCTGTATCTAAGATATGCGCGCCCCAGTCGCCCAATGCGCCCATACCAAAATCATACCAGCAGCGCCATTGACCGTTGATAAAATCCTTGTTATAATCATGCCCCAACGTTTGCATTTGCCATAATTCCCAGTCTAATGTAGTCGGGATCTTTTCCGCCGGCGGAAAGTTTTTCATGTTCGGATCCCAAGTATGCCAGCGGCGTGCGTTATTCATATGTGCATCGATACGCGTTACATCCTTGATGATTCCTGCGTCTTTCCATGCTTTAAATTGGAAATAATTCGCTTCGGAATGACCTTGGTTCCCCATCTGCGTGACGACGTTACTATGTTTTTTCGCTTTTTGCATCATCAGCTCGACTTCCCAGAAGGTCTGTGCCATCGGTTTCTCCACATATACATGTTTCCCTAATTCCAAGGCAGTCATGGTTATTGCAAAATGGGCGAAATCCGGCGTACCGATCGATACCGCGTCGATCTGGTTCCCCATCTTATCGAACATCTCCCTAAAATCTTGAAAGCGGGGAACATCCGGAAACATCTTAATTAATTGCTGTGTCTGTTTAGCCCCCATGTCTACATCACATAGCGCCACAATATTACAAAGCCCCGTTTTGTATAAATCCTTAATAATCTCCCCAGCTCGGTTTCCTACACCTACACAAGCCAGGTTCACACGTTCGTTGGCAGAGGCAAAAGGAATTTTTCCTAAGACGCTGTTCGCCAACAATACACCGCCGCCTGCCATGGCAGCACGACTGATAAAGCTACGGCGCGAAAGGTAATGGTTCATATTTTTCTGTTTAGTTCCAATTATTTAATTTTCTTAATCTTGATATTTCTAAAAGAAACATTATCTCCATGATCCTGTAAGAGAATATGTCCTTGTGCAGCTCCACCGAAATTATCCCAATCCTTGTACTTACTTCTTGCCACCAAATCAAGATATTCTTTTGATCCGCGTTTATACTCTACCATTTTAACCCCGTTTAAATAGTGGGTTACTGTACTATCTTCTGATACTACTACACGTCCACGGTTCCATTCGCCAATCGGTCTACGGGCACGTTTTTCTTTGTTGGAAGTAATTAAATCATACAAAGAAGCTAATGTACGGTTTCCGTCGCGGCCCATCTTCGCGTCAGGATGCTTTTCATCGTCCAAAATCTGATATTCCAATCCGATGGCAGAGCCTTTCGTTTTTTCCTTGAGGGTTACAAAATACTTTACACCGCTATTTGCCCCCGGAGTCATCTTGAATTCAAAAGAAAGGTCAAAAACAGCAAATTGATCGCGTGTGATGATGTCTCCCCCATTAGTGGATTCGCCACCATCCGATTTCAATACAGTGATCTCTCCATTCCCGACTTTCCATCCCTTTTCTGGAAAAGAATCGCCGCGTACGCTTCTCCATTGATCAGCTGTATTGCCGTCGAAAAGCAATTCCACACCGGATTTTTTCTCGGCATCGCTCAAATCATTAGGTTTAAGATTCACGACAAATACATCATCTGGAAAATCCGTAGGTTTTAAGTTTTCTGTTTGTATTCGGATATTTTTAAAATGTACTTTTTTACCGTGTAAGTCATCTGAAATACTATGTACCTGTAAACCAATAAAACCTTTCCTGTCGATGGTGTCGATTACATACGAGACTGGAACACCATTTACCCATGTACGTAGTTCATCGCCGATAGCTTCAATACGATAATGATTGAATTCATCCTGTTTATAGGCAGATCTAGCGGCTTCGTTAAGGTCTAGCGGATAAAGCCATCCGCGACGCGCTTCGTCGTAGATCCCTCCAGACCACGCGCGCGGGGTAGGATCGATTTCTACTTGCCGGCCATATACGCGTCCCTTGCCCTTATTGGCATCGGGGTCATAATGACTGCGGGTTTGGATGCCGGAATTCGTCCGGTCTCCTTCTAGTTTAACATCAACTTCTAAAATAAAGTCGCCGTATTCTTCTTCTGTCACTAAGAACGAATTTGGTGTTCCCTTCGTCATGGTTCCGACGATCGCTCCATCTTCTACCGTATAAGGCGCTTCCCCCCCGAGGGGTTTCCAACCTTTCAGTGTCTTGCCGTCAAAGAGATCTGTCCATTTACCGTCGCTTTGCGCTCCGGTCGGAGACTGACATGCAATAAACCCGATAGCCGCAGCGACTAAAAACTTAGATATTGTATTCATTTTTTAATATTTATTTAAATATGGAAATTCATAACCTATCATTCAATATGCATTATCTTATACCTTCGGGATTTTATAGCCGTTATGGTATTTTGCCAATAGATAGTTATTGGCTTTTCTATCCGTAAATTTACGTTTCGCACGATCCCAATATAGTTTTTCACCTGCCCGGTAAGCTATATTTCCCATCTGGCAAAACACCGCTATATGTGCGCCTACCTGAATAGGTGCATTGACCATGCCGCGGTCTTTCTTTGTTATCGCCTGAACAAAATTTTGCATGTGTACATCCAGACCGTTGTCTTTTGGCTTCTGCAGTGCAACGGCTTCCATCTTTCCTTTCTCAGGGATGACTTCCCACCCGTTTCTATTCAGTATCAGGGTACCATTATTCCCAATGAATGCGACGCCATGATTTCTATCGTATGGGCCTAGGCCGATGCCTATGGCGTGTTCCCACTGTATACTGAAGTCCTTAAATTCATAAACGACATTCATCGTGTCCGGTGTTTCCGAAGCGCCATCCGGATCAGCATATTTGCCGCCCGACGCCATCACAGACACCGGATCTGACACCTTCATACCCAGCAACGCATAATCCAACATATGTACGCCCCAATCGGTCATAAGTCCTCCGGCATAATCCCAGAACCAGCGGAATTCAAAGTGAAACCTGTTGGGGTTAAAAGGACGTGTTTGTGCTGGCCCCAACCAGAGATCATAATGCACGCCTGCCGGAATAGGCGCATCTGGTTTTTTCTCGATAGTCTTTTTCCAATCGACATAAGACCATGCTTTCACCGTCCTGATTTTCCCTAATTTCCCTGAATGCACAAAATCGATGGCATCGCGAAAATGTTGTTGACTACGCTGCCACTGGCCTACCTGTACAATACTAGCGCTATCGCCAACGGCTTTTACCATCACGTCGCATTCTTGTACGGAATTACCAATCGGCTTTTCAAGATATACGTGCTTTCCTGCTTTCACGGCGTCTACAAGCTGCAGACAGTGCCAATGGTCGGGTGTAGCAACGATGACGACATCCACTACATCTTCCGCTAGCATATCTTTATGGGAAACAAATTTCTTGACCTTGATCCCACGTTCAGATAATTCTGCTGCACGTCTCTCTAAAACATTTTCATCCACATCACATAGTGCGGTACACCGTACGTTCGTATTCTTTAATATGGCGTTCAAATTTGCCCACCCCATTCCGTGCGCGCCGATCAATCCTACTCTAATCGTGCTATCGTTGGCGAATGCTGAAGGAAATGGTACCAAGGCAGATGCTGCGAAAACGGATGAAATCTTTATGAAGTCTTTTCTATTCATGTAGTGGTTTATTTTTTCGGATCAAACAAACTCAATATGTTTGTTTCAAGCTTACAACTAACCCAAATGTAAAGAATATCAAACGTACTTCCATTACCCGTAATAATTAATTTACGAAAACGTTGTAAAACAGGAACGACATCATTTATTCTTTAATCGTTGGCCCGTTTACCTTGAGTTCTCCGTTTTCCGCTAACTCCAACTCATCCAAAAACACGACACGATCATCGCCCGTTTTGCTTGTCCTGCCGTGATATACGCACCATAGTTTTCCCTCTCGGTCTTTCAATAGACTATTGTGTCCGGTGCCTGACACGATCCCTCCAGTCTCCGTATTTTTTTGTAGGATGGGGTTGGCAGCAGACTTCTCAAATGGACCTAACGGGCTAGTTGCCGTCGCATAGCCAACCGCGTAATGCTGACCCCCAAAGAAATTAGCCGAGTACATCATATAATACGTATCGTTATGTTTGAACAGGTAAGAACCTTCGGTCCATCTACGGTTTACCTCACCAGAAGTTACAGAACGGCTTTCCCATTCCGCTTGCTGATCATCCATACAGATCGGCGGCCGCAGCAACAATGTTGGTTCACCTATTACAGACGAGAAATCAGCAGCCAACTCTACGCCGTATATCCAGCTTTCTTCTATTTCATCAAACATCTTTTTCTCACGGGCCCAATCAGCAATTTCGGATTCTACGGCATGTTTATAGCAACATCTAGAATAGTACAGATATAGCTTACCATCCTCAGCGAAGTAAACATTGGCATCGATAATTGGGTAACCGGGGTCAAAAAGAGGCTCCCCGGTCATGTCTTCAAAAGGTCCTAGCGGACTTTCCGAAACGGCGACGCCTATTTTATAATTTTCCAATTCATTATTTGGATTGTTCTTCCAGTGCGCACTATAAAACATATAATACTTGCCATTTCGCTTGTACACCTCAGGCGCCCAAAAATCCTTTGTTCCCCAGGCTTTCGCTTGATCTGCCGAATATACTTGTCCGCGTTTCTCCCAGGTCTTCAGATCTTTCGACGAATACGCCATAAAACCGTTGGCCACGCCTCCGGTTCCATACATGTAATACAAATCTGATTCGTCGTCGTACACGATAAATGGGTCGCCAAAGGCCACATCCAGCGGGTTATTTGATTCATAATCCTTCGCTTCTTTTTCCTGATTTTCCGTCCGGTTATTACACGATGTCATCGTCAATGTCAATCCGATAACGGCAATGAGTATTTTATTCATCATTTCCTTGTTTAAAATATGGTTTATTTTGCGCTTCGGTACTGGGTATGTTCCCCTTTATGACAGGCCAATCATTTACCCACTCCACTTTGTCGAGAAATAACATCCTTCGGCTAGCTCCGCTAGAAACCTTTCCTTGTGCTACGTCAATTCCATGATATAAAATCCAGTCATCATCGGCATCATCCGTCATGATCCGAGAACCATGTCCGACACCGACAAATCGTTCGTTTGCTTGAAGCAAGAGCGTTCCATTTCCTCGCTCCTTTAAATCACGCCCCTCTTTGTCCAAATAAGGTCCCTGTAGGTTTTCTGACCTACCGACCACCATGTGGTAAGTGCTGTTGACACCAGCACAACAGGAACCACGAGAGCCAATAAAATAGTAGTAATTGTTACGTTTATGTATAATAACGGCTTCTAAATCACCCGCCGCAATTTTAAATTTTTCGTTTTTATCGGTAATCTGGAGACCGTCATCCCGCAACGGAACACCGTATGTACCTTGTTTGGGACCATCGTTAAAACTTCCCCAAAACAAATACTTTTGTCCATTCTCTGCCCACATGAACGGGTCGATTGAATTGGGCACACCGATCGACTTACTATCAAAAATTTTCCCGTGGTCTCGAAATGGTCCCTCTGGTTTGTCCGAAGTTGCCACCCCTATCCCAGGATTGGGATCGTCCCACACAGAAAAAGCATAATATAAATAATATTTTTCATTGTCATATACGGCTTCCGGCGCCCATATCCCACCGCTCCTTTTCCAATTAGGCCTAGTCTCGAAAGCCGACCCGATCAACTTCCATTCAGCCAAATCGCTAGATTTCAGGACAGGTACCAGCCTACTCCCTGCACCGTCGCCCCAGTCGTCTTGGGTGCCATAAGCGTAGAACGCTCCTGACACAGGATCTCGCATAACAGTAGGATCGGCGAGAATCGGCTCAAATACCGGATTAACGAACTCTTTGTCTGGACTGCTTTCTTTAGAAACGTAACGCTGCCCTCCCGTACTGCTCGCACACGAAAGAAACAAACAAGACGAGATTAACTGAAAAATAGGAAAAACAAACGTGCTATTTTTTCTTTTCATTCTTTTATAAATACGACTATTTAAAATAAACAACTTGTTTATAATGGTCCCTTTAAAAGGAACACCGCTTAAAAAGCGATAGAAACAAAATTGGTAATTGCCGCTTATAAAAAGTATTCATTTTAACTCAAAAAAGCGTCGTTTTGTATCATGACAATACGTGGGAAGCGCATCTGTTTCAGCAGAGTTTATCCTAAAACAACCGCGATCGGCCATGCTCCGTCAAAAACGGTAATAGCGTTAATTTAAAATCTCTCCCAGTAATCGCGTCAGCTCTTCCCCCCTAATGTCCCTAGCAATAATTTTTCCGGTGGGGTCAAGCAAAAAATTACTAGGTATCGACCGAATATATAAGGATTTTGCCACTGCGTTATCGAAACCTTTAAGATCCGACACATGGTGCCAGGTCTGCTTATCCTCGTGAATCGCCTCTATCCATCTTTCTCTATCCTCATCCAACGATACACCGATAATATCAAACCCTTTTTTATGGTATCGGTTATAGGCTTCTATTAAATACGGACTTTCCGCACGACAGGGACCGCACCAACTCGCCCAAAAATCAACCAAGATGAATTTATTTTTCCTAATATCCGATAGCCGGTGCATGTTGGAAGAAGTATCAGCTTGCTCAAAGTCTGGAAAAATCGAACCGATCGATAGATTATCTTTTACAGCAAGCATGTCCTGACATTGGTTGTACCTAAAAGTATTCTGTAAATGAGCAGGCATACGCGAGAGCAGGTCGCGGACAAGCGATAAGTCTTCGTTACGTCTAAGTTTGTCGTAAAGAACCTGTAGTACAAAATAGGAATCCAGATGCTCTTCGAGAAAACAGGATTGATCACTAGCCTTCTTTTCTGTATCCTCCAAATCACGTAATTTTAACCACTTTCTTGCCAACACCTCGGTTTGCGAATCAGTAATCTCAAAATTTCTCTTTCCCTTTTTCCAATCTCGAAATCCGTTAAAAATGTGCTCCCTTCCGGGTTCGACCCATGTTTCATATACAATAAAATCTCCGACTACGCGCGGGTTATATTTGTCTTCAATCGAAATGTAAACAAACGTAGGTTCTTTGATATATCCTGATATTTCAAATGCTCCATATTGTTTAAGTTGTATTGTATCTCTTACACCCACACCGCCAACTTCGTAGTAAAAATGATAAACCGCATTCTCCGTCGTGTCGATTGTGCCTTTTAATGTAAAAGGCTCTTGTGCTTTTGTTAAGGCATGTGTTAACAGAGAAACTAAAATAATTAAAGAAAAACGTGTCATATTCTTTACTTTTCTAAAACAACCGCGATCGGCCATGCTCCGTCAAAAACGGTAATAGCGTTAATTTAAAATCTCTCCCAGTAATCGCATCAGCTCTTCCCCTCTGATGTCTCTAGCAATAATTTTTCCGGTGGGGTCAAGCAAAAAATTACTAGGTATCGACCGAATATATAAGGATTTTGCCACCTCATTATCGAATCCTTTAAGATCGGATACATGGTGCCAGACTTGTTTATCATCATGGATCGCCTGTATCCATTCATCTCTGTCCTTATCCAGCGATACACCAATTATATCGAACCCTTTTTCATGATATTGACTATACGCTTTTACTAAATACGGACTTTCCGCACGACAGGGACCGCACCAACTCGCCCAGAAATCAACCAAGATGAATTTATTTTTCCTAATATCCGATAGCCGCTGCATGTTGGAAGAAGTATCAGCTTGCTCAAAGTTTGGAAAAGTCGAACCGATCGATAGATTTTCTTTTACGACAAGCATGTCCTGACATTGTTTGTATCTAAAAGTACTCTGTAAATGAGCAGGCATACGCGACAGCAAATCACGGACAAGCGATAAGTCCTCGTTACGTCTAAGTTTGCCGTAAAGTACTGTTAAAACGAAATAGGAATCTAGATGATCACTGATAAAACGCAATTGGTCGTGATTCTCCTTGTCTTCATTTGCCTTGTTATATAATGCTAGCCATTCCCTAGCCAATACGTCGTTCTTTGAATTGCTTATTTCACAATTATGCACGCCCTTCTGCCACTTTCTAAATCCCCTAAAAACATGCTCTTCCCCAGGTTCTATCCATGCTTGATAGATCACAAAATCCCCGACTACACGCGGGTTATATTTGTCTTCAATGGAAACGTAAACGAGTGTCGGTTCCTCAATGGAGCCTGATATTTCGAACGCACCACCCTTTTTTAGTCGCACTGTATCTGTTACGGCGGAATCCCCAACTTTGTAATAAAAATAGTAAATGGAATTCTCCGTCGTGTCGATTGTGCCTTTTAATGTAAAAGGCTCTTGTGCTTTTGTTAAGGCATGTGTTAACAGAGAAACTAAAATAATTAAAGAAAAACGTGTCATATTCTTTACTTTTCTAAAACAACCGCGATCGGCCATGCGCCGTCAAAAACGGTAATAGCGTTAATTTAAAATCTCTCCCAGTAGTCGCGTCAGCTCTTCCCCCCTAATATCTATAGCAATAATTTTTCCGGCGGGGTCAAGCAAAAAATTACGAGGTATCGACCGAATATATAAGGATTTTGCCACTGCGTTATCGAAACCTTTAAGATCCGACACATGGTGCCAGGTCTGCTTATCCTCGTGAATCGCCTCTATCCATCTTTCTCTATCCTCATCCAACGATACACCGATAATATCAAACCCTTTTTTATGGTATCGGTTATAGGCTTCTATTAAATACGGACTTTCCGCACGACAAGGACCACACCAACTCGCCCAAAAATCAACCAAGATGAACTTATCCGTGCGAATGTTTGAGAGTCTTAGCATCGCGGACATGGTATCGGTTTGTTCGAAATCCGGAAAGAACGAACCGATTGATAGATTCTCTTTCACCGCAAGCATATCTAGAGATCTTTCGTACTTAAATGTCTTTTGTAAATGGGCAGGCATACGCAGTAGCAGCTCACGGACGAGCGATAAGTCTTCGTCATTTCTAAGCTTCGCATAAAGAACCTGTAGTACAAAATAGGAATCCAGATGCTCATCGATAAAACGGGATTGAGCGAGAATTCTTTTCTCTTTGTTGTCTATACGAAGTAGTTGCAACCATTTTCTATATAGCGAATCTGTTTCAGAATCACTTATCTCAAAATTTTCCTTTCCTTTTTGCCACCCCTTAAAGCCCTTAAAAATGTGTTCTTTTCCGGGTTCTATCCAACCGCGATACACGGTAAAATAACCAACAACGCGTGGATCATACTTATCCTCAATCGATATAAAAAGCCGAGACGGTTCTTTGATATGTCCTGATATTTCGAACGCACCACCTTTTTTTAGTCGCACCGTGTCGGTGATCCTTGAATCGTCAACTTCGTAGTGAAAATAATACACGGCATTCTCCGTCGTATCGATTGTACCTTTTAACGTAAACGGTTCTTGTGCTTTTGTTAAGGCATGTGTTAACAGAGAAACTAAAATAATTAAAAAAAACGTGTCATATTCTTTACTTTTCTAAAACAACCGCGATCGGCCATGCTTCGTCAAAAACGGTAATAGCGTTAATTTAAAATCTCTCCCAGTAATCGCGTCAGCTCTTCCCCCCTAATGTCTCTAGCAATAATTTTTCCGGTAGGGTCAAGCAAAAAATTACTAGGTATCGACCGAATATATAAGGATTTTGCCACCTCATTATCGAATCCTTTAAGATCCGAGACATGATGCCAGACTTGTTTATCGTCATGGATCGCCTGTATCCATTCATCTCTGTCCTTATCCAGCGATACACCAATTATATCGAACCCTTTTTCATGATATTGATTATACGCTTTTACCAAATGTGGATTCTCTGCGCGACAGGGACCGCACCAACTCGCCCAGAAATCAACCAAGATGAATTTATTTTTCCTAATATCCGATAGCCGCTGCATATTGGAAGAAGTATCAGCTTGTTCAAAGTCTGGAAATACCGAACCGATCGATATATTATCTTTTACAGCAAGCATATCTAGGCTTTTTTTGTACTTAAATGTGCTTTGTAGATGAGCGGGAATACGCGAAAGCAAATCACGGACACGCGTTAAGTCTTCGTCATTTCTAAGCTTCCCATAAAGAACCTGCAAGACATAATAGGAACCTAAGTGCTCTTCAATAAAACGGGATTGCGCACGGGTAATTTCTTCTTTATCCTCTAAAACACTTAATTTTGACCACTCTCTGGATAAGGAGTCTGTTTTTGAATCACTGATCTCAAAGTTATCCCATCCTTTCTGCCAATCTCGAAATCCTTTAAAGATATGCTCTTTCCCAGGCTCTAGCCAACCTTGATATACGATAAAATCACCTACTACGCGTGGATTGTATTTATCCTCAATCGATACGAAAAGCCGAGATGGTTCTTCTATATATCCTGATATTTCGAAAGCCCCACCTTTTTTTAGTCGCACGGTATCTGTTATGCCTGAGTCTCCAACCTCATAGTAAAAATAGTAAATGGCATTCTCCGTCGTGTCGATTGTGCCTTTTAATGTAAAAGGCTCTTGTGCTTTTGTTAAGGCATGTGCTAACAGAGAAACTAAAATAATCAAAGGAAAACGTATCATATGTATAGAATTTTAAAAGTGGCTTCAGTTTAATTGGTCAGGTCTTCTAACGTTTCAGAAAATTTAGTATTTCCTACATAACCATCGAGATGACTGTACTTTAACATCCCTTCCTTGGTAAAAAACAAGTAACTGGGTAAAAATTGAATGCCCAACGGCTCCATAAGCTTTTCACTTTGCTCAGAATATAAAAAATAATGTTCTCCGCCTATCGTTTTTATGAGGTCATTCCATTTTGCTTTCTCAGACGATTCATTGGTAATATAAATAAAAACAAAATCATTTCTATTTGCATACTGCTCTTTGATAGGCTTCATGCGCGCCAACGCATCCAAACAAGGACCGCACCATGTTGCCCAAAAGTCTACTACAATATACTTGCCGTGATAACGGGTGAGAATTTTTTTCAAAATTTCTTCTTCATTCTCTTCAAAAGGTAGAAAATACTTTCTATTATTGAAACTGGAATCAAGTTTACTATTCAGCTCATTTACATGGAACAAGTAATTGACAATAGCTTTGTTTTGATAATACCTAGTTATTTCCACACGCTCATGCTCGGTTAACGGGCTTCCATTTGATATCTTTTCCAGATAAGCTATGGCTAAAGCCATATCATAAAAGATACTGTTTTCATTTTCAATAATGGTGTTAAACCGCTTGACCAAGTTCTGTTTGTACTTTGATAGTCCGACTTCTTCAATTGGTCGAGCTTTTGCATGAGGATCAGTAAGAATGGTCTCCACCAGTTCTCGATAACCTAGAGGCCAAACAATGTCTACATTGGTGTTTAGTGTATTTACGATACCTTGATAAAAAGAATCTTCTTTATGCGGAATCGAGTTAAGTGCTTGCAATGAGTCGAATCCCAGGTTTTTGTTATGCGCAAGTACCCTTTGGTCGTATCTCTTCAATAACTCAATAGTCTTCACTAAAAATGGCATTTTCTTCACATACGTCATAACGGAGCGGGTGGCAGACGATCCATCCATGCCTCTTTGAATCTCTTGGATTTGCCGGAGATAGCTGTCTTTTACTACTTCCGCGGATTCTATACGCTTGTCTTCTGGGAATCGAGGTTGTTCGTAAGAAAACAGCATGTCTCCAATCTTTTCAGCAATCAATTTAGATTGATCAAAAATTTCCTTGTACTGCCCTGTATAGCGAAGTTCAAAGTTGACCGTATCCTGGTGATATATTTCTAGTATGTCTGTTTCGTCTGGCAACAGTACTGTGGTAAAATACGTATTGCGGTAAGTAAAATAAACAGGCGAAGGCCCGAACGTGTAAAAGGATATATGATACGTTGAGTCGTTTATCCGCGCTACGTTGAGAGGCCTATCATAAGACAGCATATTGCCGCCCTGTATATTCGACATGTCCTTACTCACCGGCACCTCTCCTTTGAACTTTATTTCAAGAGAAGTATATCCATCTGTATATAAAGCCGAATCTTGTGCATAGCACGTCAGATATGGGTGAAAAAGTATTATTGTAAAAATTAAGATTATTTTCATAGCAGCGAAGACAAAATGAAACTAGAACGTTGTTATGTAATAGAAACTTCGAATAGACAGTTGTATTCTTCGTTTATTAAGTTTATAAATGTAAAGTGCACAAAAGACATACTTATGACGACCTGTCAAACAAATAAACGTATTATTTTACAAAAAAAGTATCCAGTTTGACTCAAAAAAACGTCGTTTTGTATCACTACGCTGACCATGAACCACGGACGCTATTCTAAAACAGATTGAGACAAAACAGCAATTTATTGATACGATTACGCAATTTCTACAAACGGATATTCACAAACTTTGTGTGTTAAGTTTCCATTAAGGAACCATTATAAACAGTTTGACTACGTAACTAAATTAAGTTTTTATGCTAATTCTTTATAAAACCAATCGTCATTTAATCTTCATGAAACCGAAGTGGATATCGGCTAGTTGCCTATTTTGTTTGATAGCTGTAGGCAATCCGAATCCTGTCATGGCAGCTAATCCAACCATAAAAATGGAAGCGCTGCACGTGCAAACTAAAGAACTGCGAGGAAAAATAACCGACGCAGATGGTACTCCTTTGGTTGGTGCCACCATCATGGTTAAAGGAACATCCATCAGTACGGCTTCTGATGAACAAGGAGAGTACACCTTATCTGTTCCTAACACCGCCCAGACCTTAGTCGTGACGCTCATTGGGTATGAAACAAAGGAGTTGCAAATTGGTA
The DNA here is from genome assembly GCF_002980525.1 of Sphingobacterium haloxyli. Classification (GTDB taxonomy): domain Bacteria; phylum Bacteroidota; class Bacteroidia; order Sphingobacteriales; family Sphingobacteriaceae; genus Sphingobacterium; species Sphingobacterium haloxyli. The sequence continues at coordinate 388,582 of NZ_PVBQ01000002.1, read as the reverse complement.
CCCGAAACGTTATCAATGTTTCATTGTCCAGTGGTACTGATGCACTAGAAGAAGTCGTTGTTGTCGGCTATGGTACCATGCAGAAAAAGGATTTGACGGGTTCTGTCATTTCCGTCAATCCCGATCGGATTGCCAACGAAAATCCGAGAACCGTGCAAGATATCTTACGAGGTACCCCAGGTTTAAATGTCGGATTTAGTCCGTCTGCGAAAGGAGGCGGTTCCTTGCAAATACGCGGTCAGCGTTCCGTGTATACGGATGGCAACCACAACAGCCCGCTGATTGTCCTAGACGGCATGTTCTTTTATGGAGAACTATCCGAAATCAATCCCGACGACATTGAGCAAATTGATGTTTTGAAAGATGCGTCTGCTGCTGCTGTATATGGATCAAAGGCGGCTAACGGCGTGATTATTATTTCGACAAAAACCGGTAAAATCGGAAAGCCCGTTGTCAATTTTACCGCTAATTTCGGTGCCACAGGACCTGCCAATTATCGTAAAAGGTGGGACACTGATGCTTATCTCCAGCATCGGCAAGATTGGCTCACAAAGAACACATATGGTGTCAATCCAGAAACCGGAGAATACGAAGCCTACCAAACGGGGGGATTTGCCGATCAACCAGGCTTTTTTATGCGTCCCGACCAATTGCCATCCGCTATATCGCTGGATAGCTGGCGGACATACAGCACCAATGATGAGGGAGAATCCGATTTAAGCATCTGGGCCCGTAGATTGGGCTTAACAGGCAATGCGCTACAAAACTTTATCAACGGCAAGGTGGTCGATTGGACCGACAAGACATTCCGAACAGGATTTGATCAGGATTATAATGCAAGTGTCAGTGGAGCCAGCGACCGCGCCAACTATTATTTCTCCATGGGCTATCTAAAAAATCAAGGGGCTGTAGTCAGTGACAACTACCGAGCAATACGCTCCAACATGAAGGTCAACTTTAATGTGACGGACTGGTTCGAACTTGGTGCCAATGTAAACTTTCAAGATCGATCTGATGGGAATGTCGACATTGACATGGACCAGATGATGCGCAATAGTCCATTTGCCGACTATGCCGACGAAATGGGCAATCCGGTACAATTTCCTTTAAGTTCTGAATTCAGTCAACGGGGTTATAATTACGATTTTCAACGGCAGTTTTTGGAACTAGACAAAGGATTTACGGTCTTCAATACGATATTGCAGGCAAGAATCAAATTACCATTTAACATTACTTATGCTTTCAATGCCGCGCCGCGCTATCAGTTTTTTTATGATCGCTACTTTATGTCGGCGGACCTACCTGGGTCGGACCCTAAAACACGTGGCGCGAATCGCGAACAAGCTAAACGCTTTGACTGGTCGTTGAATAACACAATCACTTGGGAACAAACCTTTGCAGAGAAGCACCGTTTTAATGTAACACTTGTTCAAGAAGCGGAACAGCTTCGTTATTGGTCAGAACGTATTGAAGCAAGAAATATCCTGCCTTCCGACGCTTTGGGTTTTCATGGTGTGGGTTTTGGGAATAAAGAAGACAGTAACTATTTTAGCAACGATACCCACGAAACTGCCGATGCGCTTATGGCTCGTTTATTCTATAATTATGACGAGCGGTACATGCTGACAGCGACAATCCGACGAGATGGCTACTCTGCATTCGGGTCTTCCGAACCCTACGGTATATTCCCTTCCTTAGCAGGTGCCTGGACTTTTTCTAATGAAACTTTTTTCCAAAAATGGAAACATATCATGAACTCAGGTAAACTGCGCGTTTCGTACGGTAAGAACGGTAACCGATCGTTGGGTTCACCGTATCTTGCCTTAGCAAATCTTTCCCGAGGGGGGGGCAAAATGCAAGGCTATCTAAACGCCTCAGGACAACTGGAATTATACCGCTATTTGATGATGGACAGACTGGCTAACCCGAACCTAGAATGGGAGAAAACGTCCGCATGGAATATCGGCTTAGATTTTGGTTTTCTTAACGACCGTATATCGGGTACGCTCGAATATTATACTATGCAAACACACGACATGATTATGGGACAGCGTCTTCCAGGCTTCTCTGGTTTCGGCTCGATCACCACGAATCTCGGACAGGTGAACAACAGTGGGGTAGAATTAGCCCTAAATACTGTCAATATCGATCGGGAAAATTTCAGATGGGCTACCACCGTTGGGTTTTCTTACAATAAGAACAGAATCAAACATCTGTATTACGACTATGTGGATGTACTCGACGCAGATGGCAATGTGATAGGTCGTGAAGAACAGGATGATATTACAAATGGTTGGTTTATTGGACAACCAATCAGCACTATTTGGAACTATCGGGTCACCGGCATCTGGCAGGCACATGAAATAGAGGAGGCAGCACGTTATGGCCAAAAACCAGGTGACCCAAAGGTGTCTAATAGCTATACAGACGACGATGTTATTGGTGAAGACGGTTCCGTAACCCACGTTTATAACGACAGAGATAAAGAATTCCTTGGAGAAGCCACACCACCATATCATTGGTCTTTGCGAAACGAATTCACGCTATGGAAAGATCTCTCCTTTTCGTTTCAATTATATTCGTATATGGGACATAAAAGTCTGTCTGGAAATTACTTAAACAATGACGATGACGGTGGCCATATGCAATACGCGCTAGCCAATCGGCCTGCCAAAGAGTATTGGACACCCGATAATCCTACAAATGAGTTTGGACGGATCGAAGCCTCGGGGCCGGTTGGCGCAGCGGGCGCACAAAAATTGTACAATCGCTCATTTATCCGGCTAGACAATATTTCTGTAGGTTACACACTACCTCAACGCTGGACATCTATGTATAATCTAAACCGTGTTAGGGCGTTCGGCGCGGTACGGAACACAGCTACTTGGGCACAGCAATGGATTTATGGTGATCCCGAAACCGGAGGTTGGGCATCCCGCACATTTACTCTAGGATTGAACTTAACTTTTTAGGTGATTTAGAAACTAAAAGATATGAAGAAGATAATACCACATTTAAATCGTGGAAAACTGGTACTGATGATCGTCGGTGTATTATTGAGTAGTGGCTGTTCACGGGATTTTTTAAATCCAGACCCACTATCTTTTTACGAACCGAATACCACCTTTCGTACAAGGTCGGGCATAGAGGCAACACTCGCTATCTGCGACCGTCACCTCAAACTGTACTGGACAACCGACCACAATGAAATGCTCTCCCTCGGAACAGAATATATCTTTTCTGAGCTGATGGTCGCCGGAGCTACCGACAAGCGTAATATGTTCGCCGATATAGCGAATATGCTTACACCGACCAGCGACGATGGAACGCATCAAGATCTTAACAGAACCAATAGCCTGTGGTACTTTTGGGATGAAACCTACAAAGGAATTAGAAATGCAAACACTATACTTCATTACGTGGACGACGTGCAGGAGTTGGATGAAACCACCAAAAATAGGTTTAAAGGACAGGCATACTTCCATCGCGCCTTTCGCTATATGGCGTTGGTATTCCAGTACGGTGATGTACCACTTGTGACAAAGCTATTAGAGGTGCCCAAACAAAACTACCGGAGTACTAAACGTGAAGCCATATTGGAAATGATTACGCGTGAAATGGAATTTGCCGTAGAATGGGTTCCTGAGCAAAGCGAGATAGGCCTGATTGGCATGGTTAATAAGGGAGCATGCCGAATGCTTCTAGCAAAGTGTTATTTGGCCATCGGCGAATATGAAAAAGCAAAGGAACAAACTGACATCTTGATCGATCAATCCGGGTATAGTCTCATGACTAACACTTTTGGCAGCTTTAATGAAGGTGGCGAACCAGATACCTGGTCGATTACGCGAAACGTCATCTGGGATTTACACCGATCCGAAAATAAGCTAATCTCGTCTAACCAAGAGCTTATTATGGGTATGCCCAATCGCGGAGCCGAGGCAGAATCTTTTGTCAAATTACTGACTATGCGCATCCTATACCCTTTCGTTTTCGACAACAGAGTGCAGGCCAAAGACGGTCGACAGGCGCTGATGAATATCCGTCGTAACACGGCCAACTATAACCCTCAATACGATTATATGCGCGCGTTCGGACGCGGTATCGCAACATTTCGTCCGACACGCTTTCATATGACCAACTTATGGCAGGTAAATGGCACGATGGACGAGACGGATTTACGGCACAGCTCAGAAGTAGGCAATTGGATTCGGATGGAAGATTACCGAGTGAACAACAAGGAATCGTCAGAATTTGGTAATCCACTCACCCTCTTTGATGACAATGGGAGGCTATTATGTAGCGACACAATCCGTCGCTGGTTCGATGTACCACATTATAAGCTATATTTGGATGATCCTGTTGCTGAAGCGAATATCGTGGGGTCAGATGGACATCGTGGTGCTACCAACGGCGGTCATGCGGATTGGTATCTTTATCGTTTGGCAGAAGCCTATCTCCTACGAGCAGAAGCTAAATTCTACATCAACCCGAGTGATCCAACCATTAAGGATGATTTGAATGTGATAAGAGAACGAGCACAGTGTAGCGAACTGTACACGAGCACTGTCACGATAGGTGACATCCTGGATGAACGCGCGCGCGAGTTGTATTGGGAAGAATGGCGTAATGTAGAATTAAAGCGCGTATCTATGTGTTTAGCACGTAGTGGTAGACCTGACGAGTGGGGGAATACATATAGTTTAGATACTTATGACAAGCAGCAAGGGACCGACGCTAGCGGAGGCAGCTATTGGTACCAGCGCATTGTGCATTATAGCATGTACAACAAAGGCCCAATAGAGATCAATGCTCCAGGAAATAGTAACCCGCACTATCGGATGGACAAGAAAAACATGCACTGGCCAATACCTAATTCGGCTATTACCGCCAATAACAGGGGACGTTTAGCACAAAATTATGGTTACGATGGTTACGATCCAGCAACACCAAAGTGGGAAACGTGGCAAGAAGCTGTTGCCGATGAAGATAGCGCAGGAGAATAGTGTATTATGATATGAATATTTCTAACAGAACGAATAATGGGCTTCAAAGCCTATTATTCGTCTTCATGTATTTATTGCATCTACAAGCAACATTCGCACAAGACTACTATAACGAATCCCGGCAAAACCCCAAACCTAACTTCCTCATCATCATGGCGGACGACCTGGATGTGCAACAGCTCAGTTGTTATGGTGGTAAAAATTTGGATACGAAGCATATCGACCGGCTGGCATCAGAAGGGCTGAAGTTTAATTCGATGATTGCCTCCGAGGCGATGTGCATCCCTACGCGTGCATCCTTATTAACGGGTTTATATCCTGCTCGGCACGGTGCTTATCAGAACCACAAGCCCGTAAACAAAGGATTAAAAAGCATCGTGCACTATCTTGGCGGTCTGGGATATCGTGTAGGTCTCACAGGAAAAGACCATATGACCAAGCCGAAGACCATCTTTCCCTTCGATATCATCGACGGTTTTGAAACAAACTGCGTATCCCCAACGGATGTCTATTTTCTAGATAGTGTTCGACATTATATCACACAGGGTTCGCCCTACTGTCTGTTTATCATGAGTAACAATCCGCACACACCGTGGACCGTAGGAGATCCAAATGAATTTAATCCTTCGAAATTGACACTACCCGCACACTGGGTCGATACAGAACAAAGCCGTACCGAATTTTGTAAGTACTTAGCGGAAGTCAGGCGTTTGGATAATCAGGTGGGCGATGTCTTAGCGATGTTGGAGAAGACGGGACAAGACAAAAACACGATTGTTGTTTTCCTAGGCGAACAAGGACCACAATTCCCCGGTGGAAAATGGAGCCTGTATGATTATGGGCAGAAAAGCGGTATGATTGTTCGATGGCCAGAAAGAGTAAACGCCAAGACAGAAACAGATGCGATCGTACAATACGAGGATATCACCCCTACCCTTGTCGATATTGCTGGAGGCAAAGCAATTGGCGGTCTTGATGGGAGGAGCTTCAAACAGGTGCTGACGGATCCCGAAAAACCGCATCGGGAAGTTGCTTTCGGTATTCACAACAATATTCCAGAAGGTCCGGCATATCCTATACGGAGCGTACGAGACAACAAATATAAATTAATTCTAAACCTCCTACCAGAAGCCACTTATTCCATAAAATGGATGATGAACGATAAAAATCCGACACTGGTATGGCCTACCTGGATAGCGGAAGCGCAACACGATGAAGCAGCAGCAAAGTTAACAAACCGTATAGCGCACAAACCTGCGGTTGAATTCTACGATTTACAAAACGACCCTAACGAATTACGTAACCTGGCAGAAGATCCTGCGTATAAAAAATTAGTTACAAAATATACAAATCGCCTGCAAAACTGGATGAAAGAACAAGGCGATTCCGGAATAGATATGGACACAAAATTTTAACTCTGACTAACGTACATCTTATGTTTAGAAAATCACTATTATTGTTCTTGACAGTTTGTTCCCTGCAACTGTCATCGGCTCAAGATAATCCCTTGAAAAGTTTTCCAACGGGATCCACTCCAAAAGAAGTCGGAAAACGATTGGCCAATCATTTTGTGGGCAGCCGACATGATCTTTACGCCGGAAAATGGATGCATTATGCAAGCGTATGTTCGTGGAATGGTGCCATAGACTACGCTTTGAAAGTTAACGACAAGAAGCTTATAAAACAGCTAGAAGACAAATTTGAGCCTTTCTTCACATATGAAAAGGCGCTCTTGCCGCCGATGAACCATGTGGACTACAATATGTTCGGAAGTCTTGCTCTGAAACTATTTCAAATCAATAAGGATCAGCGCTACAAAGAACTAGGCTTAAAATATGCCGATACACAATGGGAAGTTCCCGCAAATGTTAAAGCAGAAGAAAAGGCCTGGGCAGACAAAGGGTATTCCTGGCAGACCCGCCTTTGGATAGACGATATGTACATGATTACAGTAGTTCAGGGCGAGGCCTATAAAGTAACCGGCGACAAGAAGTACCTTGACCGTGCTGCCAAAGAAATGGTTATGTACCTGGATGAACTACAACGCCCGAACGGATTATTCTATCATGCACCTGATGTACCGTATTATTGGGCGCGTGGCGATGGCTGGATGGCTGTAGGCATGCCCGATCTTTTACGCATAATGCCCGAAGACCATCCAGATCGTCCTCGCATCATGGAAGGCTATCTGAAGATGATGAAAAGCCTGAAAGAGCACCAACAACCGAGCGGCATGTGGAACCAATTGATCGATGAACCTACATTTTGGGCAGAAACTTCTGGAACAGCCATGTTCACCTATGCGTTTATCATTGGTGTCCAGAAAGGCTGGTTGGATGCTGCGGAATATGCGCCGGCTGCGCGAAAGGCTTGGCTAGCTATGATCCCCTATATCGATGAGCGTAATAATGTGACCGAAGTTTGCATCGGCACGGGCAAAAAGAACGATAAACAGTACTATTACGACCGACCGCGTAATCCTGGAGATCTGCATGGGCAAGCACCTTATCTTTGGTGCGCGGCCGCTCTCCTAGGAAAATAGGGTTATGAGCATATGTTTTGTAACGGTTAAAATGAACAGTATGCATTTCGGTATTTTAAGATTACTGGCTATTTCTTGCTTACTTTTAATTACAACATTTGCAGAGGCACAACAAGGCTTACCCGATTGGGCTTTAGGTCCCTTCGTGCGGCCGGAAGGCGCTAACCCCGTCATCTCTCCCGATCCGACAAGCACCTTTTTCGATCCGATGAGTAAACAAGAAGTAGCTTGGGAGGCGAGTGACGTTTTCAATCCGGGAGCCGTCGTTAAAGACAACCGAATCTATGTGTTGTATCGGGGTGAAGATAAGTCCGGCACCGGGATCGGCAAGCGCACTTCGCGTTTAGGCATCGCCGAAAGCAAAGATGGTATACGCATGAAGCGGGAAAAGAAACCTGTCTTTTATCCAGATGAAGACGATCAGAAAGAAAATGAATGGCCAGGCGGATGTGAAGATCCACGTATCGCTGTTACGCGGGAAGGTCTGTATGTTATGCTCTATACCCAATGGAACCGGAAGGTTGCCCGCTTGGCAGTCGCTACCTCCCGGGACTTAAAGAACTGGACCAAGCATGGTCCTGCTTTCCAGACTGCACATAACGGTAAATTTAAAGATCTATTCTGCAAATCGGGATCTGTCGTAACGAAATTAGAAGATGGCAAGCAGGTCATCACTAAAGTCAATGGCAAGTATATGATGTATTGGGGCGAGCGTTATATGAATATTGCCACGTCGGACGATCTGATCAATTGGATCCCTACCTTAAATGAAAAAGGTGATCTGGATCTCGTTGTCACACCACGAAGAGGTTATTTCGATAGCGACATGACGGAATGCGGACCTCCGGCCCTCTTAACTGAAAAAGGCATCTTGGTGCTGTATAACGGCAAAAACAAAGGTGGCGAAGGCAGAGACACCAACTATACAGCCAATACCTATGCGGCAGGGCAAGTTTTGTTTGACCTCAACAACCCTTCTAAAGTTATAGCACGTTTGGACAAACCATTCTTTGTACCGACAGAATCTTTTGAAAAAAGTGGCCAATATCCCGACGGCACGGTATTTATCCAAGGACTTGTCTATTTCAAAGACAAATGGCTCCTATATTACGGCTGTGCAGATAGTCAAGTGGGCGTTGCCATTTATAATCCCAAAATCAGCAATTAAAAATACTACAGTACACATTATAAAAAACAGTATTATGCTTAAAAAAACATTACTTTTATGTTTAACGACTTTCTCCGTTCTGTTCTCCTTTGCCCAGCAAAAAGAACTGACGGACTTTCCAAAAGGCTATGCACCAAAGGAAGTGGGCAGACTCATCGCCTATCGTTTTGTGTATATGGGCAATGCTTTGCACGCCGGAAAATGGATCGGCTACCCACAGACGTTCTACTGGAAAAGTGGTCTCAACTTTGCCGAATTGACGCAGGACAAATATCTTACTAAATATTTACAAAACCGCTTTGAACTCCTTTTCGACATCCAAAGGACGATATCCCCAGTCCAGCAATCCGTTTTCCACTGCCTGCTCAATGAAATAAGGCCTCAAGCCTAATCGCGGAACAGCACTATTTATATTGTCTCTCACAAAACCCTGAATACTATCAGTTACCTGACTATATGCCTTGCCATAGCATAGACATATGCATGCAATTATTCTAATTATCTTCATTATCCCTCCTACATTAATCATACATAAATGTGTTATCGGATTTAATGTAGGGATCCGCACCTTCAATTATGGATTGGATCAATGCTGTATCCATACCTTTGTTCTTCGGAACAGCATAAAAACGTCCGTTTTTGATAAACACCACATTACCAACTTGGTCTACTCTAAAAAAATAGGCATTTATCAATGGAGGATTTTCTCCAACGACTACCGGAAACTTCCGTCCCTTAGCATTTACAAAATCTGGCACACGCGTGTGCCAAATTGGAATCGTTTCATATTAGGGTAGTTACAAGAGTGTAAACCAAAAAAAGTGCTTCCTTCATCAGAAAACACCTTTCAAAACTTATAGAATGTTAAAACTATTTCAGCCTTTCTATTTCCTCTATAGGATTGTCTTTTAGGGAAATAAGACATCAGCAACCCGGACGGAAGTATCGCTTCGGCGGACGGAAGTGTTAGGTCGTTGGGCAGGAGAATCACTTCGTCGTCCGTCAAAATCGTTTCGTTGTCCTACCTGATGAAACTTCCGGCCATCTTTTTCGCCTCGGCATATGGGGTGACTATTCCGTTGCCCAAAACAAACGTATTGTCGTATGCCGAGAACATTTTCGTGCACAGAAGTTTGCTGACCATGCACAGGGATATGCGCAAGAAGGACAACAGTCTCGTCTCGCGAGAGGGAAAAACGAATATCCAGGACAGGGAGATAAACAAGAAGGCCGACTTCATGGTCTCGGTGGGCAAATGCATTGCAATCCCATACGAAAGAACGACATCCTTGCCCCGCGTACTGTTCAAGTCGTACGACGACAGCACACCGGTGCGCGGGAAAACAGCAAAGAGATATTTCACCGTGTCTTTGTGCATATACATGTGAATACCTGCACGTAACATATTGACATTGTTCCCTGACATAGTTAATATGTCAAGTGAGCTATTGCTTATGTTACGTGACTTTGCCATCCGCTACAAGGATGCAGTCATTCATGCACGGAACATCTCTGAACAGTGCCGTGCAGTCATTGACCATTCAAAGGACATTGTCGCCGTGTCAGGCAACAAGTGTATTTTGACACTGTTCAAAACTAACAACTACAGTAACTTGTTGATTATGTCACTGTACATAGTCGTTAAGTACATGGTGGGCGGGGCTATGTACATGTACAAAATGGGAGGATTTGACATTTACGATAAGCTTTTCTTCTTCACATTTGAGACGCTCTTGTTTTTCAGATTCTTGACCTGTGCACGCATGACTTCTAACGAAATTTTGGATTTTTCGGAGTTGGCTTTGATCGCCAACCTGTCCATTTCCACAAATGATATTTTGTAATTCTGATTTAACATCTTTCATCAATATTATTTGTACAAAGACAAGTATACAAATTATAAATCAAACGCATCTAAAATATCTGCACACTCGCACGGGACACGGCCTTACGGCTGGTGTTCTTACTGTAACGTGCAGTAATCTGGTCTTCAGGAAATCGAATCTGAGTTGAAGATGATGAGATATCAAGTGGTAGCGGTGAGCACCGACAGATGCAGATCTAACTTTCGCAAAAGCTATGGACATTGCCTAAATTCCGATGGACTATGAACAAGCAGCATTTTAACAAAAGATCACTTCACCACCACCGGATGGATGGCATCGCCGAAAATACGAATAACACCATCTGCTGAAAACTCCATGTCGTTTATATAAGACGTGCGCGGCCCTACACTATTTTCGCTAGCATGCGCATGATAAATATATTTAAATCCACCATTGGGGGTAACGAAAGGCGCACCATGCCCTGTCCCAACCAGCCCAGAGGCTGCTGGCATATCCCGGCGTAAAATAGGATTTCCTTCGTACTTCTTCCAAGGTCCTTTTGGCGATGTAGCTGTGGCATACCCGACAGCGTAATCTTTACTCTCGAAATGGTTAGCCGAATACATCAAATAGAAAGTATCACCGCGCTTAAGCACTGATGGTCCCTCCGCAATCGTCCCTTGTTTTCTCTCCCATGGCTCTTGCGCACGGATACATTCGGTCAGGGTCTCTGGTTTGATACTTCTTAAGTCGTCGTCCATTTCGGCTACCCATATCACATTGCCTCCCGTAAAGCGTACAAAGTAAAGATAAGGTGTACCATCCTCATTAATATAAAAGTGCGTATCGATCGCTTTTTCACTTACAATAGGCTTTTGTTCCTGTTGTATAAATGGTCCCTCAGGCTTACTAGATGTTGCTACGCAGATATGCTCATCGACCGAATAGAACATATAAAACTTATTTTTCGATTCCACGTAATAAACTTCCGGCGCCCAAAACCACCTGTCGCCCCAAGAATTCTCTGGAGATAACGCCAAATGCTCGCTACGTTTCCAATGTTTTAAATCTTCGGAGATATAAACTTCAAAACCGTTGACCCGCGTTCCGTAGGCGTAATATGTACCGTTGTGATACAATACGTAGGGATCTGCAATGGGTAATTTATTTTCGATTATTTCGACCTCCGTCGACGTCTTGTTTTGTTCGGGAGGTACTGTAGAATTGCTACTGCTTTTGCAAGACCAAAACAGTAGAATCGCCAACATGAAGTATTTGCTTGTCATGCCCCTACTTCTTAATGCTAAAACGATAAATACTAGAACTTACAAACTTCTCTCCCGGCTCCAACACCGTCGAAGGCCAAGCTGGTTTATTAGGGGAATCCGGATAATGTTGAGGCTCCAGACAGAGGCCGGTTTGTTTATGGTAATCTATTCCCTTCTTCCCTCTTCGCGAGCCGTCTAACATATTGCCACTATATACTTGTATACCTGGTTCTGTCGTGTATATATTGAGCAATATGCCTGTAGTCGGCGCATATACCCGAGCTGCGGGGATTTCCAGTTTACCTTTCGTCTGTAGAACGTAATTATGGTCAAAACCTTGTGCGAGTTGCAACTGTTCATGTGAACGATCACGTGCCAAGGCGGCCCCGATCGAAACAGCATTCGTAAAATCAAATGGGGTGTTAGCCACTTTTTCTAATACTCCCGTTGTGATAAGTTGGCTATCCAATGGTGTATAAGCATCCGCATGGACTAAAAGAACATGGTCTAATACGGTGTTCTCTGGGGTACCCGACAAGTTAAAGAAACTATGGTTTGTCATGTTGATAACCGTTTTCTTATCGGTCTCTGCGAAATAATCTATTTTTAATGCATGCGGTTCGCTTAAAGTAAAGGTTACCTTAACATTTACCTCGCCCGGGAAACCTGATTCCCCATCTCTCGACACATAACGCAACACGAGTAAACTATCCGATGGCTGTTCCGCGTCAAACACCTGATTTTGCCAGCCCGCCGCTCCGCCATGAATCGTATGTGCACCATTATTTAAATCAAGCGAAATGGTATCGCCGTCCAGCACAAATTCCCCATAGGCAATTCTGTTGGCAAACCGACCTACGGTAGCACCAAATGAAGACGGTTTATCAACGTATTCCTGTATATTATCAAAACCTAAAACGACGTCGTGCAGCGCTTCATCGCGACCAGGAACCATTAAAGAGACGACCCGGCCACCGTAATTTGTGATACACACCTCTGCGCCCGAGTTATTTTTCAAGACGAATAAATCTGTTTTTTTACCGTTTATATGGCTCTGAAAGTTCTTTCGTTCAAGACCGGAAGCGGTTTTCTCCTCGTACGTACCTTCGCAAGAACCTAATAAGGCTGATAAGAGTACGATAAGTAACGATGTATTTTTCATGGCTGTGTTGTGACAAGGTTTATAAAAGCTCAAATATGTCAAAAAATATAGGCTATTACAATCAAAATCGTCTCATTATAGCAGGAATTTGTCTCAAAAGCTTTTTTCCATTGCCCATTATAAAAACTTCTCCTATTTTTATAAGATAAACCTGTTTACATGTCCGCAAAATGTTGGTTGTTTCTACTGCTGTGTTTTTCCTATACGTTCCTTAATGGAGCTCCCCCCTATTATTTCAATCATTTTCAGGTCAACAGGGGGCTCTCGAATAACGCTATATTGTGCAGCGTACAAGATAAGGACGGCTTTATTTGGTTTGGCACCAGGGATGGTTTGAACAGGTTTGATGGCTATCGCTTCAAGAATTATTTCCATGAATCAGAAAACGAAAAAAGTTTAGGGAGCAACCTGATCCACAGCCTCATGGTTCGCGAAACAAACGAAATATGGGTGGGAACGGATCAGGGCATTTATATATACGATCCCCAGCAGGAGGAATTTTCGCTTTTTGATAAAGTTTATAAAAGTGAAAGCTTACAGATTTCGGAAGACCGTCAGGGAAATATCTGGTTTATTTCCAATAGTAGTCTGCATAAATATGATCCCAAAACTCAAAAAGTGGATAAAACATACGCAGAGCGGTGGAAGGAAAAAACGCACGCCTTCTGTATCGATCAGAATGACGAAGTCTGGGTAGGATTGAAGGAAAGTATCTGCCATGTGAGCAGCGGGAAGGAGTACACTTTTTCTAGTGATAAGCAATTTAAAGGCGGTGTGGAAGAGCTGTTTGTAGACCACAACAACGATATTTGGATCGGGACGTCCCACCATGGCGTTTATAAGTGGAACAGAGACACAGAAACTAGCCAGCATATCGTCAAGGAGTTCGGCAATAAACCGCTCTATGTTCGAGCAATAACGCAAATAAACGACAATCAGCTCTGGATAGGAACTGAAAGTGGCCTCATCGTCCATGAAATGGATACAGATAAAAGTACACATATCACACATGAAAAAGATAACCCGTGGAGTCTTTCGGATAACGCCATTTATGCTGTTATGAAGGATAACCAAGACGGGATATGGATAGGTACTTTTTTCGGAGGAATAAATTATTATCATCCTCAGCATAACCTCTTCGAAAAGATATTTCCCCGCAACTCGCCCAACGCTATAGGGGGGCATGCTGTCAGGGAGATTGTAGAAGACAAGCAAAAAAATCTTTGGATAGGAACCGAGGATCAAGGGCTAACTTATTGGAATCAACAAACCAATAGTTTCGTCAATTTCGGACCAGCAGATGGCTTAGCGCACTCCAATATACATGGGCTACTAATTTCTGGGGACAGCCTGCTTATCGGCACGTTCTTTCAAGGTCTCGACGTCATTGACGTAAGAAGCAAAAAGGTAATTGGCCATTTCGACTCCAATAATACCAACCAAGCGTTAAAAAGCAATTTTATTTATCATATCTACAAAACCGCTAAAGGTGAAATTCTGTTAGCCACTGCCCCTGGGATTTTTCAGTTTATTCCCGGAGAAAATCGCTTTGTGCGTTTTACAGCGGCTCCAGGACATATTTTTTTCACGTCTATCTTCGAGGACAAGGAGCATACATTATGGTTCACCACGTGGCGCGACGGGCTGTATATGCTCCGTTCTGGAGAAGAAAAACCGATACGATTTATACATGACCCCAAAAATCCGTCTTCGATTAGCAGTAACCGCGTGAATCGCGTGTTTCAAGATTCAAAGGGCCAAATTTGGGTGGCGACAGAGAGCGGATTATGCCTTTACGACAAAAAAAAGCAGTCTTTTAAACGTTTCACGTCAAAAGACGGTTTGCCGAGCAACCTTATTTTAGCTATGCAGGAGGATGATTCTGGGAACCTTTGGATATCGACAACAAGGGGATTGGTCAGAATGGATATCCGTTCATACAGCATCGATACTTATAAGCTGGAACACGGCCTGCTAGACCTCCAATTTAATTATAACTCTGCCTTCAAGGATTCTAAAGGGTTACTTTATTTTGGCGCATCCAAAGGGCTGATCAGGTTCAATCCGTCATCCGTCACCGATCTTTACAAAACAGATTTCGAGACTCCCATCTACATTACCGGCATCCAGACAAACCAGCATGAGCTGACGATAGAAGACAAAACCAGCGCACTTTCCAAATCGATCCTTTATACGGAAAAAATAAAACTAAAATACGATGAGTCCACCGTTAGTCTCGATTTTGTTGCGTTAAATTTTGCATCGGCAAATTCGACATCCTATTTATATAGATTGGTCGGGCTAGATACTACCTGGACCTTTTTGCGGAACAATACCAAAGCAAATTTCACAAAAATTCCCCCAGGGAAATATATGTTCGAGGTTATGGCTGCTGACGCCAACAAGACGCCTATTTCAAATATCAAGTCGTTAGAAATCGTCATACTTCCTCCTTTTTGGGCTAGCGTCCCCGCTTACATTATTTATGCGTTGTTCTCTCTGGGGTTAATTGGTATGGTGCTCTATTGGTATGATCAGAAAATGAAAGAAAAGAATAGACAACGACTAGAGAAAATCAAAGCACATAAGGAAAAAGAACTTTACAAGGCTAAGATGGACTTCTTCATGCAGATAACCCACGATATTAAAACACCCTTGACGTTGATCAAAGCACCACTTGAAAAAATAATGTTGGGCACGGAACCTAAAAAGTCAGAAAAGTGGTTAAAAACGATTCATCAAAATACAGAGAAACTGCTCTCCATGACCGATAATCTACTGGATTTTAGAAAAGTAGAGAGTAACGAATTTTCGCTAAAGCTAAAAAAACAATCGATCAGTTCACTTATTCTAATATGTTTACAAGATTTCACCCCCTTCATAGAGAGTAAAAAAATTAAGGTATCCAAATCATTAGATCGAAAGCTGGAAGCGAATATAGATATTGAAGCTATGTATAAGATTATCTCTAACCTCTTGTCTAATGCATTTAAATATGCCGAAAAAGAAGTTCACGTCAACCTCTACAAAAAAATAGACAACACCCATTTCTGTCTGGAAGTCAAAAACGATGGTATGCTATTGTCCGACGAGGAGATGACACAGATTTTCGAACCATTTCAACGCGCCAGCACACATTACCGCGTTAAAGGGTCGGGACTCGGGCTCGCACTAGCTTATTCATTTACTTCTTTGCATGGTGGCACATTGGTTTATAAAAAGAATTCAGAAAATTTGAATATATTTGTTTTAGAGATACCATTATAAATGCTATGCATATCGATTTGGGAATAGAAAAGTCCGTTATTTTGTTAGCTGATGACCACGTGGACATCTTGGATTTTATAGCGGATGACTTAGAGGAGAAGTATGAGGTCGTCAAAGCGCTTAATGGACAAGAGGCTTTGGAATACGTGTATGCACATGACGTGGACCTGATCGTCAGCGACATTATGATGCCGCAGTTAAACGGCTATGAATTCTGTACTAAACTGAAAGACGATGAGAAGTACAGCCATATACCTTTTATTATGTTGACGGCGAAGAATAGTCTGCAATCAAAAATAGAAGGGTTGGAATATGGAGCGGATGCCTATATTGAGAAACCCTTTTCGCCCAACTTTCTAGAGGCCCAAATAGCAAGTCTACTACGTAATAGAAAGCATGTAAAAGATCATTTCCAACGAACCCCTAGTAGCCCCTTGGATATCAGCGGACACAACAAATCCGACCAAGTCTTCTTAAAAAAACTCAATAAACTGATTTTAGAAAACATGGCCGATCCTGCGCTCTGTGTAGATATGCTGGCTGATCGATTGCATATGAGCAGACCGACGCTCTATCGGAAAATAAAGGTATTATCCGATTTATCTCCGAATGAGCTTATAAACCTAACGCGATTAAATAAAGCCACTCAATTACTAATAGACGGCGAACATAAGGTTTATGAGATTGCTAACCTACTTGGTTTCAGCACCGCCTCGCATTTTTCCCGAAATTTCCAAAAACAATTCGGGATAAGCCCAAAAGACTACGCGGCAAAGCATAAATAACGGGAGGGGCAAAAGGGCTATGGGGCACCACGCTCTCGCATCGGTGCCGGGTGTCGCGCCAGAATGGCCTGAAGCGCCTTAAGCACATCCTGCCTTTCTTTAGCGATATTTTCGACTTCGCGCAGTCCATGCTGATAATCGTATAACTCATATTCCACCGTTCCGGTGGTTTGCCCGATTTTCTTCCATTCCACCATCCGATAGCGGTCGGTACGGATAGCCCGTCCCAATCGTCCTCCTCTGGGAAAACTATGATAGGCATGATCCCGGACACGAGCTTCGGGATCCTTGAGTACGGGTACCATGCTCAAACCGTCCAACGGCTGCGGCACCTTCGGAGCCGGCAATCCAGCAAGTTCCACCAACGTGGGGTAGATATCGACCGTCTCGGTCAGCTGCGCGGTATGCGTACCGGGCTGTACCATGCTCGGTGCAGCGATAATCAATGGTATATGGTTCGCCAACTCGTAATTGACGTGCTTCGTCCACATGCCCATATCACCGAGCATATAGCCATGATCGCCCCAGAGTACGACGATCGTATTTTCATCGAGGCCAAGCGCACTAAGCTCATCCAGCACCTTGCCTACCTGAGTGTCTACATAACTGACGCCGGCGTAATAGCCGTGTATCAACTTACGGGTAAGGCTGTCCGGGAAGGCTGCTTCCGTAACTCTTTCCGGAATGGGGACATACTGATCGATCTCTACGCCGTATTTCACTGCATATGAGGGCGTTCCTTCCGGTCGGACGCTATGCCTAGGTAATGGTAATTTCGATTCTTCATACAGCGCCCAGTATTTCTCAGGCACAGAAAACGGTAGGTGCGGCCGGGCGAAACCTACGGCCAAGAAAAACGGCTGGTTTGGTTGAGATTTCAATTCCCGGAGGCGATCAACCGCCCGCTGCGCGACACGACCATCTGCATAGGCGTCGTCGGCAACGTCAGGTGACTCCCAAGCGAACCCACGGGGCAATCCTCGCGCTTCCTGATTCGAAAAGAGTGCTTCTTCGCGTGTGAACCCCAACGCTTTGCTAGCTGAATCAACGTACTCGATGACCAGCTCCTTGTGGTGTGGTACACTCCAAGACTGTTCATCTGCGTATGTACCATGACCAATATGAAACACCTTACCCATGGATTCGGTGTGGTAGCCGTGCTGCTTGAAATATTGCGGCAATGTCACGGCATCTGGATAATAGTCTCGGAAATTTTGTCCGAAACCGTAAATCCCAGACGAGGTAGACCTGCTACCCAATAAGAGGTTAAACCGTGATGGCGCACAAACCGCTTGGTTGGAATACGCTTGCTCAAACCGGAAGCCTTGTGCTGCCAGTTTGTCCATGTTCGGAGTAATTGCTACAGAATCTCCGTACGCCCCTATAGCCGGGCGCAAGTCATCGACAAGAATGAACAGGATATTAGGCTTCTTCTCTTGTGCCCCGAGAAGAAGTGACAACACCATCGATGCCGCTATTAAAAAATAAACTTTCCTGTTCACCCCGCTTTAATTACCTTTTCCTGTTCTTTCCTATTTTTTTCAATCGTACCGGATACCTCGGCCAACCGGCGGATTACTTACGGCCCTCAATTGTGGCTGCCAAAATAATATGGAGCTGTTCCTGACTCGCTAGGATATAGAAAGTCAGGAAAATACCCTACCTACCGAACAACATGCTGGTATAGCACTTCATGCATCTTTTTAAGCTCCGCTTCCGGAATTTTAATCACTTTCCGATCATAGGTCATCAAGCCATTAGTTTCCACCTCAACGTCCGTTGTCTGCGTGTAAACACCTGCTGATAAACCTCGCTTGATCAGGGCATCTAAATCGTTTACCAGTTCTTGATAACGTTCCTTAAGTTCTTCTTTACTCTTGAAAGATTGGTAACCCCAATTATCTTTCTCTTGCCATGTATGACCTTCCACCGGTAACCCTAAGCCCCCAAATTCGCCCAAAGCCAATACAAATTTGTCACCAAAAAGATTCGGATCAGGCATAGCCGCACCGGGGTAGTTATGGATATCCAATATATGTCCGATAAAGGCGAAATTACCTCCACTGGCACTGTTCACTAACCGCGATGGGTCATAGTCCATTGTCCATTCCGTAATTTCTTTTGTTTTAAACTGGCCCCATGCTTCATTGAAAGGAACCCACACGACAATACTCGGAAAATTGTGCAGTGCGTCCATAATTTCTTTCCACTCCTTTCTATAGATTGCCTCAGATTCAGGAGTACGATCCTTATCATGAACACCATTGGAGATTTTACCGGGCTGCATGTCCCAGATATTTCCGCCAAGATCACCACTCGGCATATCTTGCCAGACCAAAATGCCAACGCTGTCACAGTGACGATACCAACGCGCAGGCTCTACTTTGATGTGCTTACGGATCATGTTAAAACCCATTTCCTTCGTTTTGATTACATCAAATTTCAATGCCTCATCACTAGGCGCTGTGTGTAGACCGTCTGGCCACCAGCCCTGGTCCAGTGGACCATAATGGAATACAAATTCGTCATTCAAATACATGCGCTGAATACCATCGCTGCCTTTTTCCATGCTTATTTTGCGCATCGCAAAATAACTCTTGGCTTCATCGACCACTTTTCCTTTGCGCACAATTTTGACAACTAGGTCGTATAATTTTGGATTATCTGGACTCCACAGTGTGGGATTCGACACCTTCAATTTAGCTTCCGAACCTATAGCAACAGAAGCATCTGCAATCTTTTGTGTGCCATCGTAAGCTTCTAAAACTAATTGGTCGCCTGCTTGTGCTCCGTCAACGTTTGCAGACACAGTCAGGGTAGACGCATCTACATCAGGGGTTTGCCTTGTTGCAAGAATATAAGTTTCCGGCACAGATTCCAACCAAACCGTCTGCCATATCCCTGTTACTGGCGTATACCAGATTCCATGGGGATTATTAATCTGCTTGCCACGCGGTTGGGGTCCATCACTTGTCGGATCCCAAACGCGTACGACAATTTCTTGATCTGCACCTTTTTTCAACACCGCTGTAATATCAAAAGAGAATGGATCGAAACCACCCTCGTGTTGGCCGATATGTTGCCCGTTCACATAGACGTCGCATTGCCAGTCTACCGCGCCAAAATGCAGTAGGGTGCGTCCTTTACGAAGTGTTTTAGGTACCGATATCGTCCTGCTATACCACAAGGCGTTCTCTTTCCCAACTTCTTTCCCCACACCGGATAAGGCGGATTCGATTGCAAAAGGGACTAATATATCGCCTTCCCAGGATGTCGGCTTTTCGGAAACGGATTTATCTACAACGGTATACTTCCATAACCCATTTAAACTTTTCCAATTGTCCTTTCGTTCCAATTGCGGTCTTGGGTATTCGGGGTGTGGATTCTTTGGATCCAGCTGTTCCCCCCAAGTGGTTAAAATTTTGTCTCCTGCTGGTTTCCAATCTTGCGCTTGTACAGCGAACCAACTGGTTGTAACTAAGCATGCAAATGCAAAAAGTCTCTTCATTATTGTTTCTATTTTGATTTCCCGGTCTATATTCCAAAAATGCAATATAAAGCAAACAAAACCTTGACCTTTCTGTTCAAAAGAGCGTCAAATCGTCTCAATGTCCATTATCTGCCCCATTTTTCAGCCAGCAACTTGATATAAAAACCTCCTACGACACTTCGCGCCTTGAAATTCTCCCGAATACCATTGGTCGTGTCATAAAAATCGTTCAACGGCACACGTGATGGTGTTTCTAAAGCATGCCGAAACACGGGTTCTATGAATTTCTCAAAGGTCGGCTGGTCGTCTGCCAAGGTCGCCGTCCACAATATCCAATCATTTTTGGTATAATTTTTCCGGCTATCCAATGGCAAGCCATAACGATTCATGCGTGGAATATAATAAGTAAGCTCTTTTTCTATCACCTCTTTCGGGAATAAGCCAAAATCCAAAACCTTGTCCCAAATTAGGTTGTATTTTTGACTCCAAGTGTTCGGGTCATCAAATGTTAACGCGTAGTGATCTCCCGCATCCGCCAACGCCATCCATTTGGGTACCATCTCTTCTGCAATTCTTTGATATTTTAAGGCGACATCCTTCAAGTCCAACATATCAGCTAGCCTCGCATAACTGGCTATGCCCATGATGGCTTTGATAGAAAGGTTAGCGTTACGTGCAAGATGACCCGCAAAATCGTCGGTACAGAGCTGCGTCTTCGGATCTAATCCCTCTTTTACCAAATAATCTACCCATTTTGTCAAAACCGTCCAATGTTCTTCTGCATACGCTGCATTCCCCTGGGCGTGGACTATAGCAGCCGTCATAATCAGCATATTTCCCGACTCTTCCACTGGCATTGGCTCTCCATAACGCTGCCCGTTAGCTAAAGGATAAGTCCCCAAATCATGCGCTGCCCAAGGATGTGGGTACTTTCCACTTTCACTGAAATAGAAAATACCATTTAGCATCCCCTGTAACAAGACGGGGTTATATATTAAGTATAATGGCGACGACGGATAGGTGACATCCACCGTATTAATAAACCCACCACTGTTATTCTCTTTGGAAAGCCACAAGACTTCCTTTTTCGGACTCTCGACCAAGGTATGCGCGGCGATACTCTGTCGGTAGGCCAGAACGCAAAGATGTGCATATTTTTCTCCGCCTGCCTGTTCTGCCTGACGCCGCAATGTTTTATCAAAATCCGTACACTCTTGCATTAATCTTCCATAGTCTCTCACTGCAGCGTGTAACTCCGTCTCGAAAGAGCGGTCAGCATTTCTGTTCCACCAAGGGCGTAAATCTTCGTTAAAATACTGAATAGCATATACTTCATCGTACCCGATGGTTAGAAAACGCTGCACCGGAGCACCTCCTACAGAACCTAAGGAAATTTCGGTATGCAGAGACAGCGATTTGCCCCGATAGGAACGCTCTTTCTTGTCGTCGGCGGCCCCTGATATATATTGTCTGACACCGTTACCCGAGGGTGCGACGACATACAAATATCCCCAATCGATGCGCATATCATCGGCAGCCTTTTGCAATATCGGTTGCTCCACCGTACCTGTTTTTAGAACAGATAATTCTCCGTCTTGATAGGCCGATGCTTCCACCTCTTGTTGGTCTGGCATATACACCGCTATATCGGAAGAAACTTCCTGATGTATGGTAACGTCGTGCTGCTTCCCATCGGTAGCCACCACCTCATAGGAGATATAGGAAACAGGCCGTGCAAGGAGATCAAGATTATCCATTAAAAGGGGCGAAGTGAAGATAACCTTCAATCCCACCGTACCGGTAGCAAACGTATAAGTCGTTTGGGTAGGATCGATTTCTATCGATGTTTGCTTCGCAACAGCTATGTCGCTCTTATCGGATGCTATACTATTTACCAGATCAAAATCTAAAAAACGGCCACCTGCCGTATTTTTCAGCTGGATCGCGAGCACATTTTTTCCTTTTCGTAGAATCCCTTTCGCTTTAGACGATATATCAAAGTATTCGAAACCATGGTTCCAACCTTCTCGTTTGAATACAAGGGTTCCATTTAGATACACTTCCACGTTATCATCATGATGTAATTTCAGGAAGAGCGGTTCGTTTTCATCGATCTTATCCAGAGAGAACTCCCGTCTTACCCAGATAGCATCTGATTCCCAAAAAGTACCTGATATGGCTTTATTATCCGATATGGGCAACACGCCTTCTCGCCAATCCGTATCATTAAAGTCCGAAACATTCCACCCTTCCGCTTGTGTCTCCATATACTTCACGAGAGGCTTCCGATTCTCGATGGTTTCAGGGATAATGGTTTTGTAACGTGGCGCCTCCTTACCCATAAAGCGATATAGCGTACCATCCACCTCCAAATACCCGGTCAAACCATGTGTAGCGCCAGTCCAATGTTCTGTCGCCTTATCCGTCAACACATCACTTGTAGACCAAATACTGAAATTTGGATTATGTGTTATCAACGGATAAGCAGGAGCCTTCCGAGCATGGTTAACCTGTCCATGGGTTGTTAATAAGGACAAAACAAAGATAACTAACCCCATGCCAACGTGTTTCCCATTATTTATAAAATTTTGAACGTTCAACATATTGTTCTCTTATAGTTTACAATTTTACTTTTTGTCCCTTAATTCGTCCGTAAAAGAATACGGTTTATCTTCTGTTGCTATACCCCGGGATAGATTGGGTTGCGCAGACATGCTGAACTTCAACTTAGCCCCTTTATACAAATCTGCTATGCGCAAAAAATTAGCTGTATATTTTTTTCCATTTACACGCAATTGATCGACGTATACGTTTTCTTTTGACTGGTTTTCCGCTGAGATAACGACCGTTTTTCCATTTTCCAATTGCAGCCTCATTTCCTCAAATTGAGGCGATCCCAACACATATTCTCCCGATCCCGGCGCGACGGGATAAAAACCCATTGATGAAAATACATACCAGGCAGACGTCTGCCCGTTGTCCTCGTCTCCACAGTAGCCATCGGGAGCTGCGGAGTAGAGTTTATCCATAATCTCCCGTACCCAATACTGTGCTTTCCACGGAGAGGCTGAATAATTATAAAGATAGGGCATATGTTGTATAGGTTGGTTACCATGTGCATATTGCCCCATATTCATGATCTGCATCTCCCGCATTTCGTGAATCATGCCTCGGCTTGTCATCCCTTCCAGACTAGGTACCAAAAAGACAGTATCTAACATGCCGGTAAATGCTTCATTACCTCCCATTAAGTCAATCAACCCTTGTGGATCATGAAATACACAGAAGCTCCAGTGCCATGAATTACCTTCAGTAAACTCCTCGGACCACGCGCTTGGATCGAATTTCGCGATAAATGACCCATTTTTATTCTTTCCGCGCATAAGCTTTGTTGAAGGATCATAGAGGTTCTTATAGTTCAGGGCTCTTTTGGCGTATATATCTATCTCCTCAGCCGGCCGCCCCAAAGCCTTGCCAAACTGATAGATGCACCAATCGTTGTATGCATATTCTAATGTCCGGGCCGCATTCTGTGAAATACCTGCATCTGCCGGTATGTATCCCAGTGTATTATAAAGTTCATGTCCGTATCTTCCCGTAGAGGTATTCTTCGGATGTACATTATTCGCGCCCCATTGTACAGCCTCCCATAACACCATCGGATCGTACCCTGTCCTGCCAGTAAGAAAAGCATCTGCCACAACAGAAGCCGAATTGTTTCCAATCATAGAAGCACGGTGTCCTGGCGATGCCCATTCCGGCAGAAAGCCACTTTCTTTATAAGCGTTAACCAGCCCTTCCTGCATACGGTCGTTCATGGATGGATAAAGCAAATTCAATAACGGGAAAAGACTGCGGAACGTATCCCAAAACCCGGTGTCGGTAAACATCTCGCCAGGCAACACTTGTCCGTTATAGGGACTATAGTGCACCCGGTTTCCTGCGGCGTCTATTTCCGAAAGATCCCGCGGAAAAAGTGTGGAACGGTACAAACATGAGTAAAAGGTGCGGAGGCGATCGATATCCTGATCTTTAATACGCACACGTCCCAACACCTCGTTCCACTGGTTGCGTCCTTCATCAGCAACTGCTTCCAACGACTTGCCACGCACCTCGTTCAAATTCAGTGACGCCTGCTCAAAACTGATAAACGACGATGCCACGCGGGCTGTTATCTGTTGTCCTTTTTTCAATCCTTTGAACCCGACAATTGCTCCAGCATGATCCGTCGTGACATCCAAGCCTTCGGCCTTGATGCTTCCGTTGTTCACCACAAAATGGCTGTCCATCGGCTGATCAAACTCAATAATAAAGTAATTCTTAAAGTTTTCCGGCGTTCCACCGCTATTGCGGGTATTATATCCGATAATCTTATTTTCTTCTGGTATAAGTTTGATAAAAGAACCTTTGTCAAAAGCGTCGATTACAACATACGCACTATCGGTCTTCGGAAACGTAAACTTGAAGACGACGGCCCGTTGTGACGGGCTGAATTCTGTCGTAACATCGTGATCCGCAAGGAATACGCTATAATAGTATGGCTTTGCAATCTCCGCTTTATGTGAGAACCAACTGGCTCGCTCATCTTGGTCAAATACCGGTTTCCCCGTTATAGGCATCAACGAAAACTGTCCATAATCGTTATTCCAAGGGCTGGGCTGGTGTGTTTGTTTAAAACCTTTAATCTTGTCTGCGGTATACGTGTAAATCCATCCATCTCCCATATTACCGGTCTGCGGAGTCCAAAAGTTCATACCCCAGGGACGGGCGATAGCGGGATAAGTATTTCCTGTTGAAAGCTCAAATTTGGATAGGGTTCCTACTAGGGGGCTTACGTAGTCTACTGGTTCGGCTGACTGCGCGGCAACTTTTTGCATGCTCGCCATGCACAATAGGGTTAACAGGGAAAAAAAAGTTTGTTTCATATGTATATAACTATTCGTCTATTATTAATATTATTTAATACGCATAAATGCCTTGCATCTTACCATCCAAACACGACTTTTACACCATCGGGATCATTTTCAAACCCTAAAAGGTAGGTTCCCGATTTATTATCCCAGTCTTGTAGATTAAAGACCTCCTGTCCGTTGACTTTTACGCTCTGCGGTTGCCGCGGAAGAAGCACTCTTGAAATGCCCGTTGTTTCTATCGGGCTTTTCGCTACATAGGAATAACTGTTTTTGGTGGTCGCCTCCTCGTAGGTACGATAGGCGGCGGCCAATACCTGCGGCTGCTGTTTGTTCTTAACGAGATCGACGTTCATAAAATATCCCTGCTCACCGGGAGCAATCGTCCGTGCCGGATATACCGGAAGTTTGGGATCGAACAAGTCGATTAGCGTGCCGCTGATGGTGAAATGCTCGTCACTGACACTTTCATCCATTACGGCAACCAGTTCGAATGGCCCCCGCTGCAGGTAGAAATTATTTTTAAAAGCCAACGTTCCTCCCGCAGCTCGGTAGCGCTCCTGCACAACGCTGACCAGGTCTTCGCTGGCATTGGCTCGCATAGCATACTCTTTCGGATCCGTACGGATAATCTGTACCGAACCCGTACCATAGGCATAAAGACCTTCCCGAGCTCCCGGGTCAATGCCCATTTTTTCAAATAGATGATCCGCGGGCGCCCTGTAGCGGTTTCCCGCCGTATTCCACCATTCCTGAACGCTTTGGAATGGGTCGCGGTCCGTACCACTGTAAACTAGTTGCCCTCCAGCTTTTACCCAAGCTGCCAACTGGTCATGGGCTATCTGGTCAAGCGGCTTCATATTCGCATAAGTCATCAGCAAGACCTTTGTATCCGCCAACGCCTCCGCGTAACCTAAATTCTCGATGTGTACCGTCTTTACCGGCACACCACGTTTGAGGAAAGGAAGAGCAAGCCCGTAAAAGTTTGCCAATTGCGGATCGTCATACCCTTCGTGCGTAGGAAAACGCTGAAACATCAGGGAATTCGCCATCAGTACCGAGACACCTTCGCTACCAGAAAGTTTATGCTCGCTCAACGGCATCTGGTTCAATGAATTAATCATCACCTGCATTTGTGTAGAATAGTGTCGTGGGATACGTTCTTTCCGGTCGCTGTTCGGATCAGTACGATAGAATCCCTCGTAAATCCGTTCCGGCCAAGGCATAACCTCGTAATCAGCAATATTGGGATACAACAACTGGGCAACAAACGTAGCCTGGTAGTTGGTCTTATAGTCCACCCAATCCTTGGCACGATCCTCAATCGGGTCTGTCAGAAAGAACATCTTCCTGCCTGTTGGCGCCGTCATCGATTCCATCGACCCATACTCGAGGTATGCCGTCTCGAAAACACGTTCTTTTTCCTTTCCGTTGAAATAGTTCGGCTCACGCGACGTGCCTGTCCAAACCTGAGCGATATAACCGTCCACAACAGGCAGAGAAGCCAAACTAGCCTCCGGCGAGACGATCATCCATTGCGCATAGTTAACAAGTGAATGGGTAGGCACGTAACATTTCACGTCCATACCTTTGGATTTCCCGTATTCTTTGGCAAAGGTAAACACGTCATTCAGCGCCTTGTAGTAGAGTTGATACTTTAGCTTGTTAGAAAGGTAGGTATTCTCCGGCGACTCATGCTGGGGTCGCCAGTCAAAACCGTAATATTTTTTCCATTCCCGCTTAAACGCCTCACTATATCCCCCTCGTGCCCAGAATTCCGGCTCTTCCATAAATATGGCATCGATTCCGGCGTCGATGACCGGTTTCACATGTTTCTCCTTTAGGTATTTTAGAAAGTTGTCTGTGGGCACAATATAGGGGACCATATGTCCGTGCCAAATCGTGTCTTGATCCTGGGTTACCTGTCCTTCGTCTAGGTGCCACTTACCATCCCATTGTCCCGTAAAGTAATCCTGATACTCCCCCCAGGCAATGCCTGTCATGAAATGGATGGTATATCCTCTATCTTTCCAGGATTTCACCCGTTCAGGGAACGGCACCCGCTTGTGTTTATCCGATGGATTCCCACCTACACCGTAGATCATGACCGCATCCGCCCGATTATCGATGGTAGGACGCCACTCTCGAGAAGTCTGAAAGGTCGTTTTGGTCTGTTCTGCTGTATTTTGGGCAAGGACTGGCGTGCTGAATGCAAGCAAACAACACGCGCCTATGCGTACTTTCCAATCTGTCATTTATAATATAAATTGTTTAACTAATCATTCGTTGCTAGTTGACGAATACCTCTTTTGCATCTGTATAATTCCAGCGTCTTGTCCCACTCCCAGCCGGTGTATCGTAATTAATCCGGGCTGCTGCACGAATAAAAACGATACGCCCAGAAGGGATCGTGCCGTTTGACTCAATCGTAATAGTCTCGCCGAACAGGCTGTTAAACGATGATCCTGTGTATAAAATCTCATTCGACCACCGTTCATCCCGGGCACGGTAGCCTACCGTAGAAGAATAGCTTACAAACAATTGAATGTCCGTTACGTTTTGAAAGCTATTGCTATACCCGCCCATGGGCTCTATCTTTGCGCGAAATTCTTCTTCCGAAACCGCTCTAGTGACTCGCACTTTTGCTTGAACCTTGCCGTTGATTACCCGAGGTTCATCCACCCATTCTACTTTAAGGAATGGTTGCACTTCGAACCGAACCTGTGTCACATCCTCTATATCGATGTCTTTTGTTTCATCAGCGATTGGGACACCACGCTCATCCTCTCGCAATAAAGGAATGAACGGGCCGTCGACCTGGACGTTATACCTTCCTTTAAAAACTTTTGTATTTTGGAACGTCCCATCGGGTTTACAGAAAAAATCTGGATTAGGCGTAACATTATCGCCCCAACTGGTCTCTATGAGACGCACCCGGATCCCTTCACTTCCCTGATCTGTCAGCACCGGATCCCCAGTAGCCACATCAACCACTTCGCCTTGCAGTGTTTCGGCTGGAGCTGGATAATTATCTAGCTCAAACATACTGCAAGATGCCAAAAAGAAAAGAGACGCCAACGATATAAAAATGCTTGTCTTTTTCATCTGTTTATTTTTATATTTTCCTTACTCAATTAATTTACTTCTACCTACTGTTCCCTAATCATTACCTATTCGGTTGCTGGTCTATCACGGCGCTCTTTGCGACTTCTCCTCCAGGAATAGCAAAATAGTAGTCGATGATATTGTATTCAAATGTTTTTAAACTAACCCATTGGAATCGTGCATCGAAAAAATACTTTCCACTACTGGTAGAAAAGAAAGGGTAAAGCCCGCGGAAACGATAACGTGTATTGTTACTGAAGGCATCTCTATTCCGGTTTTCACCCCAGAAGCCATTCCTTCCTTCGTAATGCTGCACTCTCCATCTCCGAATATCCCATTTGGATTTGTGCTCTAAAGCAAGTTCTTTACGCCGTTCTTTTCGTACGATATTACGGCCATTTTCCGTCGCTGTAATTGTACTGGCAAGCAGTGACGCCCCGGCTCTCTCCCTGATCTCATTAACCGCTTGCGTGGCCACCTGCATCAAGTCCGAACCGTCAGGAGATCCCTCCCCTGCGAGTGATAGCTCAACGGCAGCTTCCGCCGCATTCAAAAGTACTTCGGCGTAACGCATTAACACAAAGTGCTGATCAGATCTACCTTCTGCTGCTACGAAAGATGGATCGGGGTTTAACCATTTTCTTCCATAAAGACCGGTCAGGTTCCCTTCGCCGTTGTCGTAGAATGGACCGTTCGCACCCGCAGCCGTTATTTGTGTCCCGTTGTAATCAACCAATTCTTGCGCGTTTCCTTCCCGAGGGCTCAGGTACAGCATTTTAGGGTTAGCTCGATAAGCATTCAGGTTCTGATACCGGGTTTCAGCCGCTTGATAGGAATAATCATTAAAAAACGGCTGTATAGGATTGGAACCGGTATAAACACCTGCCCGAATTTCAATGTCTGTACCTTTGAATCGGTCTCCCGGGAAAATGACATATGCACGCAGTCGTGGTTCAGCATTTTCAAAAAATTCCATAGGAGAGTCATACATTAGATACTCTCCCTGTGTGTTGGAATTACCAGTCGTCACCTTGATTGTACCATCCGGGTAGCGGTCGAAGCCTTCGAAAAGTTCCATAAAGTCGAGTGTAGGACAGGTTCCTGACGCTAACGGTGCTTTAAAAATAAAAGGTGCACTGTATGCATCATATCCATGTGTGGCGATAGGAAAAGTGTATTCCTTTACATAGATGTTTTCCGGACTTTCCGAATCACTGAACATGTCGACCATATTCTGATATTGGGCTTCCCGATCATTTGCTGCCCATTTCTTCTTATAAAGCGCATACTTTCCATCGTTCATAATCTCCCTGGCTGCAAGATAGGCCTCCTTGAAATATTTCTTCGATGCGGATTGCCACGCATTCTCTGCAAAACCAATAACCCGGACGCCGGTTTTCTCCCCCAACCCCGTGAGACGACCGGGTACCGTTTCATTATACTTGGCTACACTTCCTGCGTAAAGCATCGCTTCTGATTTAAATGCCAAAGCAACATACTTGTTGGCATAGCCGCGCTTTGGACTTTCAGGAGATAGTAATTCAGCAGCCTGATTAAAATCGGCAAGCACCTGATTCCAGGTCTCTTCCTCGCTGGCGCGTGGTACTTCTAGTGCTGCAATCTCTGCTGGATACTGCATTACTTTGGTCACCAAAGGAACCCCACCAAACCTTCTAGCCATCGCATTGAATACGAATGCCCGTACGAAATAGGCTTCGCCTAAATAGTGATTATAGGTAATCTCGGGAAATGCATCTTTATGAAGCGGAAGATTTTCGATTAGATAGTTAGCATCCCGTAAAAGCGTCATAGCCCTACCCCAATACGGCGTTCGCTCACTGGTAAAGGCCGAACTGATTCCATCACGGTTCAGTGCCTCTCCGGTTCCCTCAATACCCATAGCTGCTAACCATCCATTAAATTCAACTCCCCATTGCGCCATGTATTTGAAATCTTCGAAGGGCATATTACTGTACATTCTTGCCAGGTAAACATCCATCCCCGATTCACTGGTAAACAAGTCTTCATCACCGACTATACTTTTGGGCGGGATATCTAAAAATTTCGAACACGAGGTAAATAAAACACAAATGGCCAGCGTGAACTGATATATTTTTTTCATGCGATTGTTTTTTATCTTAATATGGTCCATAACACAAAAGGATTAAAAGGCGAGGGAAAGACCCGCGGTAATTGTTTTGTTCAACGGATAGAGCCGTCCCAATTCGTCCTCCGGATGCTCCGGATCTACAAATTTTACACCTGTTATTGTAAACAAGTTATAAGCATTAGCAAACACCCGCAGGTTCATCGTTGAGGAAGGCCGGAATTTCGGCAACGTATATCCCAGCTCTATACTTTTCAGTCGCAGATACGCCGTGCTCACACGATTAAATGTCGATGTTTCCAACGGATAGTTACCCGTGAAACCGTAATAACCACTAATCCATTCTTGGGAAGGATCCCAAGGATCGGCCTGGGGATCAACCGTATGCCATCTGTCTAAATACTGTTCAAGTACCCCTCCACCATTGGTTCCCCAAATTGCGCGAAGTGGTTCCAGATACTGCATGGAGCCAAGGGCCGTTCCTTGGAATAGGAAACTCAAATCAAAGCTCTTGTAACTGGCGTCAAAATTAAAACTGAAGTTCAACCATGGCGTGTTGTCAAAAAAGAGTGGACGCATGTCTAATCCATTGATCTCGCCATCACCATTCCAATCCTCGTATTTATAATCACCCGGCAGGGTCTGATTACCTTTATATATCGGAAAGTTCCGGATATCATCCCAGTCTGAATAACGTCCTATTCCCTGATACCCAAACTGCATTCCTTGAAAACGGTTATTGAGATTGTCGTTACGCCATCTATCGTATGAATTTCCCCAAGGCCCTTTCTCGGAGCCTACCAGATGTTTCTGACGGGTAATTGTTCCGATTGCCTTTATCCGGTAGGATAGATCACCGATTTTATTTCTGTGCGAAATTTCAACATCCATCCCAAAATGCTTATCACTATCGAGATTCTCCCGAGGAGCAGTCGCTCCTACAACGGTTGGAAGATCCCCTGTCCGACGTGCAAAAAGCCCTTTTCGCTCCCTTTCAAAATAATCCACCGCAAAGCCAAAAAGACCGTTCCATCCTTCAAAATCGACACCAAGATTTAAGGTATTGGCCGTGTACCATGTAATCAATTGGTTAGGAAGCGCAAGCGTCGAAACGCCATAGATAAACTGGTTTCCAAACATATATCCGGGAGCGTACTGTGCATAATATCCTTTTTCTGCATTATCAGATGTTGCAGGATAATTATATCCGGTAGCCCAGTCATATTGAAGGGCACCATCGTCTCCCAATACACCGTAACTTGCACGCAACTTTAACTGGTTTACGAACTGTAACTTATCCCAATTCTTGAAAAATGGTTCCTCGGATATACGCCAGGCGACTGAGGCGGACGGAAAAAATCCCCATTGACGGCCTGGGAGAAATTTCGAAGAACCGTCATAGCGGAATTGTGCCTCCGCTATATACCGATTGGCAAAGGTATAGTTCGCCCTCCCGAAAACTGCGGCATTGGCTGTTTCATAAATATCGTTCAAGGAGTTGTTCATTCCACCTACCTGATCCTGCGCAACACCACCAAAAAGATAATCCATAGCGAAAGCGAGATTACGTTGAGCAAAGAAATTATCGCCAGTTTGCTTTTGCACTTCCCCTCCCAACATACCAGTTACTTGATGTAGGCTGTTAAATTCCCTGTTATAATTTGCAATGAACTGCCCTAGCACTTGTTGTTTATCAAACATTTCCCGACGTATTTGGTTAGGCGTACTGAGATTATACAATTTAGGCACATACGTTTCGGTTATCTGGTCGAAAGCATATTGATAATACTCTCTCCGATTTATATCGTTATTATCCATACGGTAATCGTAACTTACCAATGCCTTTGCCGAAAGGCCATTCAGCACATCACTGACCGCACCGAAATCGTAATTCAGGCTCGCAGACGATTGAATCTGTTTCTGACCAGTCTTACGATAACCCGAGATATCGGAGGTCATCTTCGCCACAGTATTTTCTTCAAGATCCAATCCTTCATAGTTGAGCATGGTATTCTCCGGATCTGCATACGCCGGAACGAGTACGCCCTGCCGCCAGTAGTTTCTGATTATATCTGCCGAGCTCGAATAAGGACTATTACGTTGATCCACGATTCCACTCAAATTCAGGTCGAAGGTCAACCCCTTCGTCACTTCAGCGCTGATATTCGAACGGAGATTCACTTTGCGGTAGTTCAGATCGCCCGATTTGAAGAAGCCTTCTTGATAAAGGTGTCCTACTCCGACATAATATTGCGATTTATCTCCTCCGCCGGTGATGCTCAAGTCCTGCTGAGTTTGAGGTGCGTAGTCAGAAAAGATTAGGGACGTCCAGTCTGTTGTACGTCTCTTCCCTGTCCTAAAATCTTCAAACCAGCTTTCTGGGTAAATAAGCTCAAAAGGCGATCCAATATTATTCCGAGCTCTTTCATTTTCAATCGTCATCGTTTGGAAGGGATCGGCAAGCACAGGCAATCCCGAGGGCCGCTGAAAGGTATAGGTGCTATTCAACGAGACGCTTGTACGTCCTGTTTTTGTTCCTTTTTTGGTCGTCACAAGGACCACGCCATTAGCAGCTCGTACTCCGTAGATTGCAGCAGAGGCATCTTTCAATACGGATATATCATCAATATCATTCGGATTAAGCCGTTGAAAATCTGCTGTAGTCCGCGGTACCCCATCAATAACAATTAACGGGCTGCCTAAACCTCTAATATCAAAGTTAGCAGCGAAATTTCCTGGCTCGGCACTGCGTTGCCAAACCCTTACTCCGGGAACACGGCCAGTGAGCATATTCTGCGGATTCTCGTTTTTAGTTTTCGTCATTTCGGAACCCTTTATTCCCGATACCGCACCGGTCAGTGTTACTTTTCGCTGCGTACCGTATCCTACGACGACGACCTCTTCCAACGCTGCCTCATCTGTTTGTAAGACGACGTCTATGCGGCTTCGCGTACCGACGGTTTCTTCTGCACTTAAGAAGCCCACAAAGGAATAGTGTAATACAGCCCCTTGCGGTGCTTGAATGGTATATTGCCCTTTGGCATCGGTACTGGTTGCAATTTGTGGTGAGGAGCTTTTTACGAGTATGGATACGCCAGTGATCGGTTGACCCTCCGCGTTGGTTACGCTCCCCGACACATCGACATTTTGTGCCGCCGACACTGCAGGAATCAGGAGAAATGCAATCCATATCGTCTGCATAAATATTCTCATTTCCATAATTAAATTCTTGATCATACAGGTTCTTTTTAACACTATTGATTAGCTATTTTGTTTGTTCATATCTTGACAAAACCGCGTATTCGGCTGCAAAAGCGAAAGTGAACATCCCCTCCGTATTATTTTTACCACGATCACGGTTCCATCCCACCAACAAGTTTGTAGGCAAAAAGCCATTGTAGAAAAAATGTTCATACGCGTAATCCAGATTTTTCTGAAATACATCAATGTAACTGTCTGTCTCATTATGCAACGGGTAAAAGTCGACGTACCCTCTCATTAACACGCCATTGAACCAGTTCCTAAATCCGCTGATGTCGAATGTATAATGATCCGGCACGTCGACACCTTTTTTTGCGAAGTATGAGAAGGTCGCGTTTGCTAAGGCTGTACCGTCTACGCGGTATTTATCATCCGCTGTAACGCGATACAGATCAGCCGCTCCAGACAACATGGTACCGCTGTTATAGGTGATGGCCGGTCCCACCCTATCTCGGCATGTAATTCCTCTACGATAGTCGACTCCTCCGATTTGCTCCAACTGTGGAGATCCTGGCGTGCAGCCTCCCATCATATCATCATATACACCGTCGTTCCGAAGAAGGTAGCTTTTTTGCCATTCATAAATCTTCTTGGCGAATAGCAGATAATAATCACTCTTCTTCATCTGTACCACTTTTCTCGTTCTTCGGTCAGTCTCGTCGATATAACGATGACTGATCTCATCGTTTTTCTCCTTGTAGAGTTCGTGCAGCCAAACTAAAGGGCTTATCATTGGACCATTGCTACACGCATGTTTGGTAACATATCCAGGCCCCCACGAAATGCCACCTACCTCTTTTCCGTTCTCATCGATGGTACAATCCCAACCGTCGAGAACATATTCCGTGAGGTATTCCGCTTTTTCCAGAAACAGCGCGTTGTTGGTAACTTTATAAGCTTCAAGGAATTCCCGAATCAGCCACATTTGGTCATCGTAAACGTTCTCAATCCCCTCTACCCGAGCACCACCTTTGGAATTGCCACGGTTTACACCGTACACCGTCCATTCATTAGTACCAGTATAAGAGGTAAGCGTAAATGTTCCCAAGTAATAATCGACCCCATCGTACAGCTTCATAAGCGCTTGTTCGTACTTATTAAAGTGAGCATCATAGCGTGAAGCATCCCCCTGTTCCTTTTCAGCTTCGAGAGCGTGAAGAATTGCCGTAACGGCCTCGATAGCACTTGTATACATCCATACACTTCCTACCTCATTCGATCGCTGATCGGTATAGGGATTGTAATATCGTGCCATCGTCATTCCGCTTCCCGTAAAATAGGCTTCAAGCGCATTATCTGTAATCTCCATAGCGCGAGTGAGCGATCTCGTGGCGAGATTCGTCTCCTCTGGCGGTGTTGTCCCATCATCGCTATTGGCCTTATCACAGGCATAAATGAAGAAGCATAGCAGGCTCCCCATCGCGATAATTTTACTTTTTTTCCCTTTCATCTTATTAAACTTATTTGGTTAATCCATTCTAATATTGTGCAATACCAATTTATTCTCTCCGGTATTTGCCTCACCATTATATACACCGAGCACTAAAGTGACATCGGAGCCATTGAATGCGGATAGATCATACGTAAATAAAGCGTATCCTTCCGGGTTACTGGCTCCCCCGTCACCGTGCTTGAACCTCCAACAGCCATCGCTCGCGGACGATGCTTCCTGCGCCGTATTTGATATCGGCGAAAGATGCGTTACCGTGCCGTCGTTCTTAATCGCCGTCAATTTAAAATAGGTGAAGTTGCTTCCGAAATTGCGGGTACTAAAAGTCAGCCGGTTGCTTCCCGACGCGACAGAGAATTTAGCATAAAGATATGCTTCGGGTACCTTGGTGTCTACCTCCGGCGTATTCCGTGTTTTAATGATATACCCTTCCGAAGGAAATACTTCTGGGTCTTTTTTCAACGGCATGAACATCCATCGCGCGGCAATATGATCCACTGTCCTCCATGAGCGATATGCATCAACATAATTATCCCGGTTACCACTTGTAGGGCTGATGCCGGTAAACGACTTTTTGGTGTGCGGCATGGTGGAACTAACGGTTTGCTGGGAAAGCTTCCATCCTTCAACAACTTCGGTTCCAGGAAGCCAGTCCCAATTCTCCACTTTTCTGTCTGCAAACCGGATTGCTCGCAAAACCAATTGCTTCCAGTAATCCCCAGTCGATTGCCTATATATGCCAATGGCGATGATAACTTCCTTATCTACATAAGCACTCAGGTCAAAATCAAAATCTGCGTAACTTCCAGAGCCGTATGTCCGGGTTTCGCCGACTTTCTCCGCTTTCGGCTGTTGAGCATTAAGATCAATGACCTGTATGCCAAAATAGGTCGGTGCAGAGGCGTCTGCATTGTGGGTTTGAAGCCTCAGCGACAGGATCTTGTTGTCTTCCGTAATCAATTTACTGCCGTAGACGAACGAATCAAACATATCCATATCAGCGGGGTTATTTCGGTCATCCCCGTTGTTTCGGATCTGCAACGTTGTTCCTTCATTCTGCTCCTGCCATGCACCTCTGAAGTCCAACGTGCTCATATAGTTACATGCCCAGTCCCAATGCGGATATGCATCCGCATTACGCCCGCCGCGGTACTCGTTATAATACCACTTCTCGGCGCTTTGCAGATCAACAGCAGTTAGTCCGGGCAGAAGTTCTTCACTTCCCATTCGAATATTTAGGGTAGCAACGCCATCTACAAAATCAACTGGTGCTACCGTTCTTACGATGGAAACGTATCCGCTTTTAGTAAACGTAACGGTATAATTATTTTCGATCAGATTAGGGATGACAAAGGCTCCGTCCGCATCGGTCGTAACCGTTCCGCCGACCATACCGATGGACACAGCAACGCCTGAAAGTGGTTCGCCGGCCTGAAGTGCATCCGTTACGCTTCCTATGATCCTCGCAGAAGCACTTATCATATCCACATTGACGGTAGCTGCCCCACTAGCTTCAAAATCTGCTGCGGTTACTGTTAACCCCACGGCCATCCAGCCATCTTTCTCAAAGGTCACCGCATGTGTCTTATAAGTCACGTTATCAAAAGAATACGTCCCGTCGTTCCCGCTGGTCGTCATCTGATCTTCTTCATTGATGCCAGAAAGGGTAACTTTCACGCCTGAAATGGGCTGACCATCGACATCCGTCACCTTACCCATAACCTGCCCACGACGGTTGTCCGTTGAATCATGGTCTTTCTCACAGCCGAAATGTAGCATGACCGTCAACGTGATCAGCGTCACGTGGAATACTTTTTTTAGGTTTTTCATTTGGATTTTAAATTTCATACTTCATTCATTTTAAATAGGTTTATTGCTTGATTAATTTCTAGATCTCCTTTAGTTGATGCTTCGCTAAAATGGCATATTGCGCTGCATAAGCAAACATAAACATGCCTTCTACCCCGTGCCCTGCTTTTTCTTCACCCCAGCCTTTCAACAAATTTGTAGGAAGAAAACCATTATGATTAAAGTGCTCAAAACCATAATCTAGATTCTGTTGGAAGGCCGTTAAATAATCGCCAATATCGGAATTCAGCACTGCCGCCTCGTGATAACTACGTAGCAGAATACCATTGAACCAGTTTCGAAATCCTTCCGTTTCAAAACTGTAGTATTCTGGAATGTCTTTTCCTAGGGATGCGAAATGCGTGAAACTATTCTTCGCCAGCTCCTGGCCATCCCTTGCATACCTATCTTCTCTTGTGACCCGGTATAGATCCACTGCGCCGGACAACATTGTTCCGCTGTTATAGGTATAAGCCTCTCCTACGGCCTCAGTTAAGGGTGTATTTGCGCGGTACCGTACGTCGTCCACCTCTTCGTAGCGTATATCGCAGTTTGGGACACAACCGCCCATCATATCGGTATACACACCATCTTTATTAAGCAAGTTCTTCTTTTGCCAATCATAAATAGACCGTGCATATTCCAGATAGTATTGTTGTTTTTCCAATTGCTCGGTACGACGAGTTTTAAGGTCATGTTCATCGATATAGCTATGTTCGGTTTTATCAGACTTATCTTTATAGATTTCGTGTAGCCAAACCAGTGGGCTGATCAATGGCCCGTTACTACAAGCATGCTTCGTTGTATAACCCGGCCCCCAGGGGATGCCGCCGTTTTCTTTCCCATTTTCATCACGGGTCACATCCCATCCGTCGAGTACATAGGCTGTCAGGTATTCGGCTTTTTCTAAGTACCCGTCGTTGCCGGTCAGCCTATAGGAATCTAGCAATTCCCGGATCAGCCACATTTGATCGTCATAAACATTCAGTATCCCCGCCACATTTGCTCGACCTTTTCGGTTGGCTCGATTTACGGCATACACCGACCATTCTTTTGTCTGGGTATAGGAAACGAGTTCAAAAGTACCCAAATAATAATCTGCATTTGCGTAAAGCTTGTCAAGTAGCTGGACGTAACGTTTGTGATGGTTATTGTACAGGCTGTTTTCTCCCGCTTCCCTCGCTTTTTCCAAGGCGAAGAGAACGGCATTGACGGCTTCTATGCCTGCAGTATACATCCAAACAGAAGCTCTTTCGTCAGATTTAGCCTTGGTGAAAGGATTATAAAAACGTCGCATCTCGAAAGTTTCCGGCTCGAAATAATGCGCTATCGTTATATCGATCAAACGCATAGCATGCTCCACGTTCTGGACCGCTAAGAGCTTAGGATCGTCTACCTTCAGGTCCCGGTCCCCCTCGACAGGAGAAGAGGAAGACGGACCGCTAGCACATCCAGATAGAACGACAGTTGTCGAGGCTAAGCTTAACAGTATCGTACAATAAACAGCGAAAATAAAACTCTTCATTTCGGAATTGATTAAGTTTATAACAATAATTTAAAATTGGTGAAACGGTCTTTCGACGTTTTTCATACACAAAATAGGATTATACGGATTAAAACTAGGGTTAAAAACGAGATTTAACCGTCAACAAAAACATTAACCCGCTTTTATTTTTTGCATATTTTAATGTCCCAAGGTTTTTTTTGACCCTTCTTTTCTTCTGTTCTTCGCTAATTATTTCGTATTATATTAGCTACCTTTGTATCAAAAGTTATAAATTGTACATCACATTTATGACAGCGATAAACCAAAACATGTGCATTTACCGAGTACGATTTTTTTCTCTTTGTCTATTTATTTTAACGATTTCATTCGCTTTTCCAAGCAGTGGCTTTGGACAGGGCATTAAGTTTACCGGAAGCAATCAACCGATTGAAAAACGCACTTCTGCAGCTTTTTTTGCTGACGTGAAACCTACATTTCATCATTGGTTTACCATCGATTTCGATCTTCAGCTACCCAGTGATGGTACTATGGGTTACATCGTCCGGATTAAAGAAAAAAATCAGGGAGCAATTTTCAATTTACACTATGATGAAGAAGAGGGACAGGGGGTATTTCGTCTGAACGAAGAAGGGAAAACCAGTTTGATCACCATTCGGATTGCGCTTGGGTATCTTGTTGAACGACATTGGTTTCCTGTGCGGATGGATTATGACCTACAGAAGGGAGAAATCAAGCTTCAGATCGCTGATGAAGCACCACAGGTTGCAACGGTGCCCATCAAGTCACCTTATTCCCCCAACGTAACATTTGGGCGTAGCGATTACATGATTGATGTCCCTTCGTTCTCCCTTCGAAATTTTCGTATCGGGAACAAAGAAAAAGAGATTGTCTTCCCACTGCTTGAAAGCTCTGGAAATAAACTGCACAACGCTTCAGGTGAAGTTATGGGAAAGGTCACAAATGGCACCTGGTTGTTGAATGATGCTTTTCATTGGTATAACCACACCGCAATGCACTCATCGAGCCCATCGGGGTCAGCCTATGATCCAAAAAGAAAATCAATCTATTATTTCAATAGCGATTCATTACAGATTTACGAAATACAGACAGGAGTTAAAAGAAATCTCCTTTTTAGCTCTCCCTGTCCCATGCGACTTAAACTTGGAAACAGCTTTATAAATCATGAAGAAAACAGGCTGTACGTGTATGAAACCTATTATGAAGAAGCCTATGTGGGTCCCACGGTCGTCAGTTTGGATTTAACCGATTTTAGCTGGAGAATAGAAAGTAGCGACTACTTACAGCGCGAGCTAAATCACCATGCTTCATACTTTCTACCCGATAGCCGAAAACTACTGTTATTTGGTGGATATGGGAAAATGGTTTATAGTAATGATTTGTTATTTTATGATTTAACCAAGAAAAGGTGGTCTGCACCAGAACGCATGCGCGGGGACTCTATTTTACCTCGATACTTCACCTCTACAGGTATATCGGAGGCGGACCAAAAAATCTATATTTTTGGAGGTATGGGTAACGAGTCTGGACAGCACATCGTCGGACGGAGATACTTCTACGACCTCTATACATTGGATCCTACAACCCAAAAAACAACGAAAATATGGGATGTGGACCGGAAAGAAAACCTATTCGTACCGGCCCGTGGGTTGGTCATCCCCGACTCGAATTGGATTTATATGCTCGGATATCCCGAGCATTTAACACACTCATTTATTAAACTCCGTCGGTTTGCCATTCGTGACGGCGAATATGAAGAATTAGGAGACTCCATTCCAATTTATTCCGATAAAATCAGCACCCATGCGAATTTGTATTTTGACCGTCACCTGAATAAGTTGATCGCTCTTGTGCAGGAATCGGACGATGATATCCGATCCTCGCTTACCGTATATAGCTTGGACTTCCCGGCTATCAGCGAATCCCAACTACATGCTTTCCCTAGTTCTAAAAAACAGAAAAATATAGGGTTCTATGTTTTGGCTCTTGGTATAATTTGCATAGGTATCTTCGTATACAGAATTTATCGTCGTCCCAAGCACACTGAACCTGTTGTCCCACTGCCCGACGTGCCGAAGTCGCCCGAAGAACCACAGATAAATCGTATTTATCTTTTTGGTGATTTCACAGTCGTCGACAAACGAGGGATGGATGTCTCCCATTTGTTCAGCGCACGCTTACAACAGGTTTTCTGCTTGATTTTGTTCCATAGCCATAGTACGGGCATCAGCTCCAATCTGCTTACGCACTTACTGTGGCCGGACAAACCGAAAGATAAGGCAAAGACGTCTAGAGGTGTAGCGATAAACAATCTTCGGAAGGTGTTGAGCGAGTTAGATGGTATAGAGATCGTCTATGAGGAGGGA
This sequence comes from Sphingobacterium haloxyli, assembly GCF_002980525.1. Classification (GTDB taxonomy): domain Bacteria; phylum Bacteroidota; class Bacteroidia; order Sphingobacteriales; family Sphingobacteriaceae; genus Sphingobacterium; species Sphingobacterium haloxyli. The sequence goes on along the minus strand of NZ_PVBQ01000002.1, from coordinate 347,496 downwards.
CATTACCGCGTGGTATTCGAATCTTGTTATTGTGACTATTGGGATCTGAAGGAACTTCTTACGGAAGACACCGATGTTCTTTCACCAAAGGTTTTAAGTATTCTAGAGCGCGGCGAGTTCCTTTTGGGGATGGATGACCCTATTTTTGATAAGTCCAAGTATGCTATCGAAAGTATGTTGATCGACAAATTTCAAAAAAGTATGGCCAAAAGTCGGGAGGATAAAGACTGGTCTACGTTATTTCGCGCAGCAGACGCCTTACTCACGATCGACACAATCAATGAACTAGCCTTGGAACAAGGTCTTTACGCATTGTATAAAAGAAAACTTGAGCCCCGTGCAGCGCTTTTCTATAAGCGTTTTACAGAGAACTATCGGCGCTTGATGGGTGAAGATTATGGTTATACGTTTGATGATATATGGCGGCGAACAATGCAATGAAAAGGATCATCTTTCTTTTACGTAATCGTTCACGATGAATAAAGATGATCCGTGGACTGCCTTTTGTTCTCGTATCTACAGCAATTCCGTCCCGTTAGAAGGAATAACCTTTATAGCGGTTAGTTCCAAGTCAAATCGATCTTTGTAGACCGGCGACAATCGTTCAACAAGTAAATCTTGGAAAGACTTCTTTACTAAATTGATAGTACATCCGCCAAAACCACCCCCCATCATGCGAGCACCTAACACTTCGGGAAAAGGTTTCACATATTCGACCAAGAAATCCAATTCGGGACAGCTTACTTCATATTCGCCACTCAATCCCTCGTGCGCACGGAACATCTGCTGACCTACCGTTTCCAAATCGCCTTGTTCCAATGCTTCACACGCACTGTTCAATCGTTCGTTTTCTTCTACGACAAACCGACACTTTCTATACACATCCATATCCACTGGTCTTACATGGGTATCCAACATACTCAGGGTCACATCACGTAGGCTTTTTACCTCCCCAAACTGTTGCTGTATTAAACGGACACCTTCTTCGCAGGCAGCTCGGCGCTCGTTATAAGCTGACGATGCCAAGGAATGTTTTACATTGGTATTCAGCAATAAGATTGCATAATCACCTAGTTCTAATGGCTTATAAGAAAACGAAAGATCCCGGCAGTCCAACTTTACTACGTGATCGGCTTTGCTCATCACAGAAGCAAATTGATCCATAATGCCACATTTTACGCCAGCATACGCGTGCTCTGCAAGCTGCCCGATTTTCGCAATATCTACACGTTCTATTTCCAAATCAAAGAGTACGTTTAGCGCAAATCCTACCGCACATTCCAGTGCAGCAGAAGATGACAATCCCGCACCTAAGGGCACATCGCCATCAATGTACATGTCGAAACCTCCCAGACTTGCTCCTCTCAATTGAAGCTGATCCACTACGCCAAGTACGTAGTTTGGCCAGCCTTGTTCTACGGGCTGTATTTCGGTTAACGGAATTTCAAAATATGCGGCAAAATCCTCCGCGTATAAGCGGATTAAATCGTCATCCCGTTTTCCTACGCCTACATAAATCGCCTTATCGATGGCTGTTGGTAGGACAAAGCCTTCATTGTAATCCGTATGTTCGCCAATGATATTAATTCTTCCCGGCGAGCGGACCACATGTGTCGGCGCATATCCAAAAACGGCCGTATATCTTTCTTCTATCTGCTGTTTCGAAATCATGTGTTTATGCTATCCTTTGTAATGAATCGTCGATTGTTGTTTCAAGGTATTTGCTGCTTGTTCTGGGGTAATGTCACGTTGTGGTGTCGCCAACATCTCGTAACCGACCATAAATTTCTTTACGGTAGCCGAACGTAATAACGGCGGATAAAAGTGCATATGCCAGTGCCATTCGGGATATTCCCCAGAATTTACAGGCGATTGGTGCATGCCTGCTGAATACGGAAATGAAGTCTTAAAAATATTATCGTAACGAATGGTTAATTCGCGTAAGGTACGCGCAAAGTCTTCTTTTTCCACTTCGCTAAATGCTAAAACGGAAGGAACAGGCCGTTTACTGATAATCATCGTTTCGTAAGGCCAAGCTGCCCAGAAAGGAACAAGCGCCACGAAATGTTCATTATCGATGATGATACGTTCGTCTTTTTTCAGTTCGATCGCTACATAATCTTGAAGGAGTGTACGCCCGTGCTGCTTGAAATAGGCCTTCTGTTGCGTAGTCTCTTTTTCTATCTCCACAGGTAGTGAGCTTTCCGCCCAAATCTGACCGTGTGGATGCGGATTGCTACAGCCCATAATGCTGCCTTTATTCTCAAATATCTGAATGTATTTTATCCATTCTTTTGCAGCCAGTTCCTTAAATTCCTTTTGCCAAAGGTCCACTACGGCTTTAATCGCCGGTAAATCCATTTGAGGAAGTGTCAGATCATGACGCGGTGAAAAGGAAATCACCTTGCATATTCCTCTTTCGGATTCGGCTATAAGTAAGTTTCCCTCATTAAATTGCTCAACGGACGTTTCTTCCAGTAAAGCGGAAAAATCATTGACAAATACAAAACTGTCTTTATAGTCCGGATTTTGCGTACCATCTGCGCGTACGTTACCCGGGCATAAATAGCACTTCGGGTCGTACTGTGGACGGTTATCGGGTGCTAAATCTTCGACCTGTCCTTGCCAAGGGCGTTTACTACGATGGGGAGAAACAAGGATATAGTCTCCAGTTAACAGATTCTTACGTTTGTGTGGTTGTTCTGCAAAATCTAACATGATTTAAGGTTATATTTTTATAAATATCAACTTTTTTTTGCAAAAACAAAACAGGATGACAATAAAAAGTGTCTATAATACACTTTATAGATGCGGGATGTCACAAAGACTGGCGTATCTTATTTAGATCGATGAGGCTTTTCTAAAAGACAGATACTAAGACAACATTGGTTTTTCCCCTTTTATCAATTCGAAAACGGTTATCTCTGGTAGAATACCCACGCGTCCCGGGTAGCCTAAAAATCCATAACCGACGTTTACATAGAGTTTTTGGTCTTGTTCTTCATAAAGCCCCGCCCATTCTTTATATACGTATTTAGCAGGACTCCACTGGAAATGTTCGCCACGGACCCCGAACTGCATGCCATGGGTATGCCCCGCGAACATCACGTCAACATTCGTATCCAGCACCTGTGCTCTCCAATGTGAAGGGTCGTGTGACAGAAGAAGTTTCACGGGAGATTCTTCCGTTCCCATCAACGCCTTTTTTAGATCGCCTTTCTTCGGAAAACGACCCGTGCCCCAGTTTTCCACTCCTATAATCGATATCTTCTCATTATTCACCGCGATACTCCGATTCTCATCCAATAACAAATCCCAGCCCATCACTTTGTGGGTTTCTTTAAGATCTTTCAGGTTTTTACGCTTTGCCGCAGAATCCTCTCTACCAAAATAGTAATCTCCATAATCGTGATTACCTAATACCGAGTATACGCCTAAATCTGCTTTCAGCTTGGTAAAAATATCTTGGTAATCCCTCATTTCAGAAGCTACATTGTTAACTAGATCTCCGGTAAAAAACACGGCATCTGGTCTTTCGCCCATTAGCATTTCTATCCCGCCCAATACGGCTTTTTTATTATAAAAAGATCCAGAGTGTACATCGGATATCTGAGCGATACGCATACCATGAAAGGATGCTGGAAGATTAGGTAGATACAGCTTCTGTCGGATAACTTTATAGTCATAACCACCGGAGATCATTCCCCACGACAAGGGGAATATAGGCAACGACGCCACCAGTATTCCGGATTTGGTTAAAAACTCGGAGCGTGAAATACCATTAACCGGCTTTTCTGGCAGTGGTTCCGAGAGTTCCTCTACATGGTCGGCTATATTTCTGTTCTTGCGCGGCGTAAAAAGTTTGGCAATCCAGATTCCCCCTCGGCGAACGTCGTCGAGAAGCAAAATGATGATGAAAATAAACTTACTGACCGCGGTCATGAAAAACGCGACCAGGATAATCGACCTATAAGCTAGCGGAAGATTAAACTGCGCCGAGATATAGAGTCCTAATAAAAGGCCAATAGAATAGCCCCACCATACAAATGAAAACCACTTCGTTTTCGCGACCTTAATTTTCGTCGCCCGTAAAGCGAAGAAAATGTAAACGTCAAAAATAAGTAATAATATTGCGTTAAATATTAACATATCAATTCTTTTGTCATTGTGCTAATCGTTTTAGCACGTTAATCCATTTGGGATCGTCATTCAGACTTTCGACCATGGTAATTTCTTCCCCCCCCAATGATTTAAACTCGTTCGCATATTCAACACGAATTTCATCTAATGTTTCTATACAGTCGGCAACGAAAGCCGGACTAAATACCAGCAGCCTCTTAAATCCTCGCTCTGCCATTTGGTGAAGTGTATCAGAGGTATATGGCTGAATCCACGGTGTCTTTCCTAACCTAGACTGGAAACAAACAGAATACTGTTCTTTTGAGATACCCAGTTTTGCTGATATTGCGCGCGATGTTGCATAGCACTGTGACAGATAACAATGCGCTTTTTTCTGCTCTCTACAGGATTCACAGCCCGTATCCGGACAATTTAGCGTACCGGTCGGATCGACTTTACTGAGCTGTCTTACCGGTAATCCGTGATAACTGAACAGGACATGGTCATACTCCTCAATGGGATATTGACGTGCGTGATCGGCATACGCTTCACACATCTCTTCATCATCACAATAATTACTAACGAATGTCACTTGTGGAAAATACTGCCAACCCCGCATGATTTCCATTACTTTATCAATAACCGAGCCGGTAGTGGCAGATGCGTATTGGGGGAAAAGGGGAATCACCCGAATAGATTCCAACTGCATTGGCTCCATTCTCTTGAGTGCCGATGCAATAGAAGGGCTTTGGTAGCGCATAGCCAGCTCTACATGGTATTCATCTCCAAGTTCTCGTTGTAACAAATCACGTTGTAATTGACTGTAATATAGCAGTGGAGATCCCGTTTCATCATCCCATATCGTACGATAGGTTGCTGCTGACAGCGGTGCACGCTTAGGAACGATCGCCCCTTTTACCAGTAATGTCCGTCCCAGATAAGGAATATCCATTACACGAGGATCCATCAAAAATTCTGTCAAATACCGACGTACATCAGCTGTTGTAGGATTGTCCGGTGTGCCTAATTGCACCAAAAGAACTCCCTTTGTAGCACTCTTATTCATTTGTTACAAAAATAACCATAAATTATACGAGAGAGAGGAAAGCACCTATAATATGAGAATAACATGACCGTGGTTAAAGGCGCTCCAGCGCTTGTTTCACGTCCTCCATAAGCCACATAGGGGTAGATGTCGCACCACAGATACCGACTGTATCATTAGTTTCGAAAAGAGTTTCATCCAATTCTGCGGGGTCGGATATAAAATAACTCTGGGGGTTCGCTTGTTTACACACATCGTAAAGCACCTTCCCGTTAGAAGATTTCTTTCCGGATACAAATATGATCTTGTTATATCGGCGAGCAAAGCCCCCTAAATCTTCGTAACGGTTAGATACCTGTCGACATATGGTATCGTTGGCTTTTACTTCATAGCCTCGGTTTTGTAATTCCGCTTTAATAGCGTAAAACTTGTCAACGCTTTTTGTAGTTTGGCTATATAATGTAAAAGACGACGGAAGTTCGATATTATCTAGTTCCTCTAAGTCTTGAAAAACAATAGCTTCATTGTTTGTTTGCCCTTGTAGACCGATCACTTCTGCGTGGCCGTGTTTGCCAAAAATCAAGATTTTTTCTCGACCGTCATGCGAGGTCTTGATTCTGTTTTGAAGTTTGAGAACCACCGGACACGAGGCATCAATAAGGCTAATATTATTGTTTAGCGCTGTACGATAAGTCTCGGGAGCTTCGCCATGTGCCCGAATCAGGACTTTTTCATTTTTTAAGTTAGCTAAATCTCCGTGACCGATAATACGTAGACCTTTTGCTTTTAAACGGGCTACTTCTTCGTCGTTATGAACGATATCGCCCAGGCAATATAAATATCCATCCTCTTCAAGGATTTCTTCCGCCATATCAATAGCATAAACAACACCAAAACAGAAGCCGGAGTCTTTATCAATCGTTACTTGAAGATCTTTAGCCATACCTTACAAAAATACAGATTATTTTTGTAATTAATACTTCTTGATCAGACTCCCTCCTAAAGGTATAAAACTGATAGGGTTAAAAGAAGGTTTTTCTTAAGCAACTTTTTTTAGAAAAAAGTTGCGCAAAAAAGCGTCCTTCAAATATTTGAGAGAATTGGATAGTACTAAGAATGGATTTCTACAGACCTCAAACATTTGGATGGACATTGAAGGTTAAGGAAGGGTTCATACAATTGTATTGTTCCGCCCTTAACTGCTAATGCCGCATCAAAAATTTTGAAATATGTAGGAATTAAATATATGCACTATCCTTCCCATCAAAACTATTCTCGATGCGGGAAAAGTGCGGGGTAGTGGGACGCATAAAATTTTTCGGCGGCGAGGTTTTTGGTTCTTTGTCACTGGGAAAAAGAACATGAAAAATTGATAAAAGAAATGGCTCTTTTAAAACAACCTCTTCCACCAAGACTTCTTAATACCTACATACCACTGATTATTTTCTTCTTTTACAGGAAACACATCGATATAATTCCCTTGTCCCTCGTCACCTCTTCCGGTTTGCAAATCAAATCGATGCCTGTGATAAGAACAAACTAATTTTTCACCTTCACACCAGCCCAGACTAAGGTCGGCTCCTGCATGAGGACAACGGCTCGAAGTAGCGTAAAGTTTTCCATTCAATAAAATGATGCAAAGCTTCTTGCCGCCGACCTCCGCTTTCTCAATTTTCCCGTCTTGCCGAGGCTTTTTTATAGCAAACCATTCTATATTATCCTTATCCATGTCTAAAGATAACAAAATGCAATAACCGTTCGCTGCATTAAAACAAAAAAAGAGACGCCGAGGCGTCTCTACTACTGTAAACAAATCGTTCAATAAAAAATCTATTGAAATTTCTTAGCGTTTATCTTTCTTTCGTTTTCTGTAAGGTAAATCTTACGCAAACGAATGGACTGAGGTGTCACCTCGATATACTCATCTGCTTGAATATATTCCATACATTCTTCCAGCGAAAACTTGATGGCTGGCGCGATTCGTGTGTTATCATCCGAGCCAGAAGCACGCATATTAGTCAACTGTTTTCCTTTTGTGACATTGATTGTCAAATCATTATCACGGATATGTTCGCCCAAGACTTGCCCTTCGTAAATATCTGCACCTGGATCAACAAAGAAACGTCCACGGTCTTGCAGCTTATCAATAGAATACGCAGTTGTTGTACCGGTATCCAAAGAAATCAATACACCCGCCAAACGACCCGGAATAGTTCCTTTCCAAGGTTCATATCCTTTCAAACGATGAGCCATTACCGCTTCGCCAGCTGTAGCTGTCAAGACGTTATTCCGTAATCCGATGATACCTCTCGATGGGATGGAAAATTCCAAATGCTGCATTTCTCCCTTTGTTTCCATTACGAGTAGCTCTCCTTTCCGCTGGGTAACCAACTCGATCACTTTTCCTGACACATCTGCCGGCACATCAACAACCATCTCTTCGATCGGTTCACACTTCACCCCGTCAATTTCTTTTACAATTACTTGCGGCTGGCCTACTTGTAATTCGTAGCCTTCACGACGCATTGTTTCGATCAATACCGACAAATGCAGAATTCCACGACCATACACTAACCAAGCATCCGGAGACTCCGTAGGAACTACACGCAACGCAAGGTTTTTCTCCAATTCTTTCTGCAAACGGTCGTGGATATGACGAGAGGTAACAAACTTACCTTCTTTACCAAAGAACGGAGAATTATTGATCGTGAACAACATATTCATTGTTGGCTCGTCGATGTGAATAACCTCCAATTGCTCGGGGTTTTCAAAATCAGCTATGGTATCTCCAATTTCAAAGCCTTCTATACCTACGACCGCACAGATATCGCCAGCTTTTACTTCCGATACCTTTGCGCGTCCTAAACCTTCAAATATCTGCAATTCTTTTACGCGGGATTTCACAACTTTTCCGTCACGTTTCACTAAGGAAACGGGTTGATTTTCTTTGATAACACCACGTGCTACACGCCCGATAGCAATACGTCCAACAAATGTAGAGTAGTCTAATGACGTAATCTGCATCTGCAATGTACCCTCAGAGATTTTCGGGGCAGGGATATGCGTAACAATAGCATCGAGCAATTCTGTGAAATCTGTTGTGGGTTGTTGCCAATCAGTAGACATCCAGCCTTGCTTAGAAGAACCGTATAAAACCGGGAAATCGAGCTGTTCTTCAGTCGCGCCTAAATTGAAGAATAAATCGAATACTTGTTCGTAGACTTCATCTGGACGACAATTTTCTTTGTCGACTTTGTTCACCACTACGATAGGTTTTATTCCTAAAGCCAGTGCTTTCCCCGTAACGAAACGAGTTTGTGGCATTGGGCCCTCGAACGCGTCCACCAACAATACCACCCCATCTGCCATTTTTAATACACGCTCCACTTCTCCACCGAAATCGGCGTGACCTGGCGTATCGATGATGTTGATTTTGGTATCTTTATATTTTACGGATACGTTTTTGGACACAATCGTGATACCCCGCTCACGTTCCAAGTCATTGTTGTCCAAAATCAATTCTCCCATATTTTCGTTATCCCTGAACTGATTCGTATAATGTAGGATTTTATCAACGAGGGTTGTTTTGCCGTGGTCAACGTGCGCGATAATCGCAATATTTCTGATGTTTTGCATTGAGCGATAATGTATTATATAAAAATTTTGAGGTGCAAAGATAACCATTTTGCACCTCAATTTTTTATTTTTTAGATTATTATTTTATTAACTGCTATTTAGCCTTCCTTTCTTACTCCTTAAGGGCCATCTATTTTTTCGCTATTACACCCAGCTGTTTGCCCACTTTGGTAAAAGCGGCAATGGCCTTATCTAGATGCGACCGATCATGGGCTGCGGAAAGCTGCACACGGATTCTAGCTTTGTCCTGCGGAACAACCGGATAATAAAAACCAATCACATAAATGCCTTCGTCTAACATTTTAGCCGCAAATCCCTGTGCCAACTTAGCATCATATAACATCACCGGGACAATCGGATGGAAACCGGGCTTAATATCGAAACCAGCTTCCAACATCTTTTCACGGAAATATTTCGTGTTATTTTCGAGTTTGTCGCGAAGCTCAGTTGTTTCGCTCAACATGCCTAATACGGCGACAGAAGCACCTGCAATTGCTGGAGCCAGAGTGTTCGAAAACAAATACGGCCGCGACCGCTGGCGCAACATATCAATAATTTCCTTACGTCCCGAGGTGAAACCTCCTGAAGCACCTCCCAGTGCCTTTCCGAGGGTACCCGTAATGATATCCACACGATCTATCACACCGAAGAGTTCGTGCGTTCCTCGGCCGGTCTTACCTATAAAGCCCGAGCAGTGCGACTCATCAATCATCACCAAAGCCCCATATTGGTCCGCTAAGTCACAGATTTTATCCAATGGTGCCACCGACCCATCCATGGAGAACGCCCCATCGGTTACAATAATTTTATGACGAGCTCCTGAAGCTGCTTTCAGTTGGGCTTCCAAGTCTTCCATGTCACAGTTTTTATATCGGAAGCGCTGCGCCTTACACAAACGTACACCATCTATAATAGAGGCATGGTTAAGTTCGTCCGATATAATAGCATCTTCTGCACCAAGCAACGGCTCGAAAACACCTCCGTTGGCATCGAATGCCGCCGCATATAAAATGGTATCTTCCGTACCCAAAAATTCGGATATTTTACGCTCCAGTTCTTTATGAACATCTTGCGTTCCACAGATGAAGCGAACGGATGACATGCCATAGCCATACTGGTCAATCGCTTTCTTTGCCGCTTCTATTACTTTTGGATGGGAAGACAGACCCAAATAATTGTTTGCACAAAAATTGATGACTTCCTGTCCTGTACTGACTTTGATATCCGCTCCCTGTGGCGTCACTATAATACGCTCTTCTTTATACAGACCTGCCTCTTTAATTGCTGCAAGCTCTTTTTCCAATGCCGGTTTTAACGTGTTGTACATCTTAAAAGTTATGAGTTATAAGTGATGAATTATAAGTAGGTAAAGTTATATTTTCTTTACTTTTACGAAGATAACGGTATATTTTGGAATACGGCGCATGAAATCGTTTGCTCAATTTATTCGTAACGTAGCGCTTCCACAGGATCCAGTTTGGAAGCCTTTGACGCCGGATAATAGCCTGACAGCATCCCTACGCCGACACAAACAGACATACCTAAAGCCATCCATTTCCACGGAATAATAAAATCTGCTCCTAAGGCTAGCGCTAATAAGTTACCGATAACAATACCAACTGCAACACCTACAATGCCGCCCAATACACAAATAACGATAGCCTCCATTAAGAACTGTTTTCTAATGACGGAGGGGGTCGCTCCTATTGCCTTACGCACACCTATTTCACGTGTTCGTTCCGTAACCGAAACAAGCATAATATTCATCAAACCGATAGAAGCACCCACCAGTGTTATAAAGGCGATAACAACCGCCCCTAAGGTCACGTAGGCGAGATTCTGCATCAATATCTGTGCGACGGCATCTGATTTAACTATTTCAAAGTCGTTAGTTTGTTTAGCGGTCAATCCACGGATTTTACGAAAAGTTGCAATGGCTTCTCCTTCCGCTCCTTCCATTTTATATGGATCTGTAGTCATTACCGTAATGACAAATGAAGGATCTCCTTGTGCCATCATCGATCGGCTCCTCGAGAGGGGAATGAAACAGGTTTTATCTGATCCGAAGCCTGCGCTGGAACCTTTGCTTTCCAACACACCTACCACGGTAAACCGCTCTCCCCCTATGGTGATATATGCTCCGATTGGGCTTTTCTTATTCTTGAATAGTTTACTCTTAACCTCCTCACCTATAATCACAACACTATTGGCATTTTCCACATCCTGCACCGTAAAATCACGACCATCCGAAAGCTTGTACCCTGATGTCTGTAGATAGTTGTCGTCTACCCCTATCACGCCGATATTGGGATTTGTTTTTTCTGCCATGTACTTGGCAGTTGCCCCCCAGGTAACGTTTGCGCTGAGCGAAACAATAGCCTTATAATCAAAGCGCTCCTTGAACGATAGCGCGTCCCGATACGTTATGGATGGAAAAACTTTTGCCTGGCTTCCTGAATCTCCAATACGAACATTCACACCGCGGTTACGAATATTAAATGAGTTTGCTCCCATGGACGAAAAAGAGTTGGTCAACGAACTCTGCATGGCGTCTATCGAGGTCAATACGCCAATCAGCGCCATAATACCTATAGCAATGATAAGCGCCGTGAGAAAGGTACGCAACTTGTTACTTACAATGGATTGCAAGGCAAGTTTGACATTCTCACGATAAGACATATTAACGGACATAACGTGTTATTTCATTCAAACTTACATAAAATGCGCAGTATTCACGAACTCCTAATAGAAAAATCATGGTAAGTAATCGCATGTAAACGGCCCTGTGCGTAACTCTCCCCAGCCATTAAGAGCTATCAGTTTGTCAGTTGCCAGGTCTGTGTTCGACCAATCAAGGAAAACCCTACATAACCACGCACGAGAAGCCTGTTACCCTCTCGCGTGATGTTACATTTATATGTTTTACCATTCTTGGGATCTACAATAGTCCCCCCAGAAAACTCGCCACCCTTTTTTGTTATCCCTCGGATAATCTCCAGTCCCAACAAAGGCTGATTTTTACGATCGTCTTTACACTGTAAACATTTGTCGTTTTCGGGCTTTATTAGTAGCCTGCTAATTTTTCCGTAATATTTCCCATCTGATTTTTGGAAGATTTCCACAACGGATCTTGCCTCCCCCGTTTCATCGTCTATGGTTTTCCACTTTCCAATAATATTTTGGTTATTTTGTGCTGTAGCGTTAAATCCAATCAACATGCTAAGCCATACGAACAATATTTTTCTCATATCTTTTTGTTTATAACTATCAACCACACGTAAAACAATCAAAAACCATGCAGAAAACGGAGCGTAATGCGTTCAGCAGTACACTAACGGTTAACCGGATTAAACAATATTTCGTTCAGGCCGCAGTAAGGACAACAGATCGTGTTGTAAATTGACAACTTCCCCTATTACGATAATTGCTGGATGCGACATCCGTGTTTCCCGACTAACTTTGACAAGATCCTTGACTTTGCATACCACTTTCTTTTCATTTGCTTGAGAAACCTGCTGTATAATAGCAGCCGGTTTATCGCCTTTCCCATTCATCAGATATGTCCGCGCGATTTCGGCTAATTTACGCATTCCCATGTAGATGACAACGGTAGAATTACAATGGACTGCTAGCGAGAGATCAGCTGCCATGTCACCATCTGCTTTCATTCCAGTTAACGCCCACACACCTTCACTAATACCGCGATGGGTCAGTGGAATATCGTTCAACCCGACTCCTTGCATACTGCTGATTCCCGGAACATACTCAACATCCACTCCTAACGTCTTCGCTACCAACCATTCTTCAAAACCTCTACCAAAAACATAAGGATCACCACCTTTCAACCTCACCACGTTTGAAAAACGTTTACAATAATAAGCAATCAATGCATTGATGTTCTCCTGCGGCACACATTTACCATACGGACGCTTACCAACATATATTTTTTGACACTTTTTAGAAGCGATATCGAGCATTTTTTCATTAACAAGGTTATCATAAAGCAAAATATCAGCGTTTTCAATACATTTATAAGCTTTTATTGTCAATAATTCCAAGTCACCCGGACCAGAACCAACTATTTTCAACACATTTCTTGTATTTTTCACAATAAACAAAACAAAAATATAAAACATTATAACCAAAAATATAAAAAACACGATATAAATCATAAAAAAATTGATTTTATAAAATATAAATATATAAATTAGCAAAAATAATTCATCAAACTATCGTTTTCTTTTAAAAAAATGAAAAAATGAGAGAAAAAAGAGTCGTAATAATAGGAAATGGAATGGTTGGACATCGGTTTTGCGAAAAAATATCAAATAAAAAAGGAGATTTTAAGCTAATCGTATTTGGCGAAGAGCCCATTCGAGCATATGACCGCGTACACCTCACCGATTACCTCGGAAAAAAGACGCTAGACGATTTATTCATGTCCGAAAATCGATGGTATAAAGAAAATAACATAGACCTTCATCTAGGGGACCCCATTAAAAAGATAGACACAACGAAAAAGCGTGTTTTTTCCATAAAAGGTTTGAGCATAGACTACGACTACCTTGTCTTTGCTACCGGCTCCTCAGCTTTCGTCCCTCCAATTCCCGGCGTAGAAAAAGAAGGCGTCTTTTTATATAGAAACATTAATGACCTCGACCTCATCAGGGAATACACCTCAAAAGCAACAAAAGGCGCCGTGATAGGCGGAGGACTACTAGGGCTCGAGGCCGCCAAAGCTCTAGTTGACTTAGGCATCAATGACACCGCAGTTGTGGAATTCGCCCCACGGCTAATGCCAAGACAGATTGACGAACTGGCAAGCAACACACTACAAACCAAACTCAAGAGTTTGGGACTGACCTGTTTGTTGCAGAAATCTACTGACCACATAGTAGGCGACCGAAAAATAGAGGGCCTTTCATTTGCAGACGAAACGCAATTGGAAGCCGACATATTGATTATTTCTGCCGGCATAAAACCACGAGATGAACTTGCAAAAGCCGCCGGACTAACCATCGGAAGTCGTGGTGGAATTGTGGTCGACGAGCACATGCGCACATCCGATCCAGCCATTTTTGCCGTCGGCGAATGTGCCCTATATGAAGAGATGATTTACGGCCTCGTTGCCCCAGGATACGAAATGGCCGAGACAGCAGCCGCAACCATCGCCGGAGAACAAAAAGTATTTTCAGGCTTCGACATGAGCACTAAACTAAAACTCATGGGAGTTGATGTTGCTAGTTTCGGCGACCCATTTATTAGCGAACCGTACGCATACACCATCTTACTGGAAGACAAAAACAAAGGAATATACAAACGTCTTAACATCAGCACTGACGGAAAGAGATTACTAGGCGGCATCCTCGTCGGCGAAGCCAGCAGCTATAACATGCTCCTACAGACTGTCAACAACAACATGCCTCTACCCGAACATCCCGAAACACTACTACTTGGCGAAACGAGCTCAGGAAAAAGCTCGAGCTCAGGCTTAGAAGCCCTACCGGACAACGCACTGATATGCAGTTGTGAAGGAGTGACAAAAGCAACGATATGCGATGCCGTCACACAGCAAAATTGTGAAGACGTCGATAGCGTGAGAAAATGCACTAAAGCAGGTTCTGGATGCGGCGGCTGCGTCCCGATGATCAAAGACCTGGTAACCTACACCATGAAACAACAGGGAAAATACATCCGCAACAGTATCTGTGAACATTTTAACTTTAGCAGACAGGAACTATTTGATCTAATAAAAATTCATGAACTAAAGTCCTACGATGAAGTATTGGACAACTTTGGAACCGGACACGGCTGCGAAAGCTGCAAACCCGTAGTATCTTCTCTTTTAGCTAGCTTGTGGAACGAGATGATATTAGGAAAAGGAAACGATGTAGCACAGGACAGCAACGATCGTTTCTTAGCCAATATACAACGAGGCGGGACATACTCCGTTGTACCACGGATTCCAGGAGGTGAAATCACACCAGAAAAACTAATCACCATCGGAGAAGTCGCCAAGAAATACAATCTCTACACCAAAATCACCGGTGGCCAGCGCATCGACCTGTTTGGCGCACATCTCAATGATCTTCCTTTCATCTGGGAAGAACTGATTACCGCTGGATTCGAAAGCGGACACGCATACGGAAAAGCACTACGCACTGTCAAAAGCTGCGTAGGTAGCACGTGGTGCCGCTACGGATTACACGACAGCGTCTCTTTTGCGATTCAGATCGAGGAACGCTACAGAGGGATTCGATCGCCCCATAAATTGAAATCAGGCGTCAGCGGCTGCATCCGGGAATGTGCCGAAGCACAGGCAAAAGATTTTGGCATTATTGCAACTGAAAAAGGATGGAACTTATACGTCTGCGGAAACGGCGGCAGCAAACCACAACACGCACAACTCCTAGCCAGCGACATCGACAGCGAGACCTGCATAAAGTATCTTGACAGATTCCTTATGTTTTACATCCGCACTGCCGACCCATTGATGCGCACCGCGACTTGGCTAAATAAAATGGAAGGCGGCATCGACTACCTACGAAACGTCGTGGTAAACGACAGCCTAGAAATGTCCGAAACATGGGAGAATGAGATGCAGGCATTGGTAAATGCTTATCAATGCGAATGGAAGACAGCGGTCAACGACCCCAACATTCGCAAACGCTTCGTACATTTTGTTAATGCCCCGGACGAAAAAGACGATACTGTAAGGTTCGAAGAGATGCGCGGACAAAAAAAAGCTACAGGCTGGAATAATTCGATGATATATTAATAAAACAACACAATCTTAAAAAATTCACCATGGAAACATTGACAAGCACCTCATGGAAATTAGCCTGCCGGGTAGAAGACACGATTGAAAACGGAGGCGTTTGCATAAAATTGGACAACACACAGATTGCACTATTCTATTTCAAGCGTCGCGACGAGTGGTTCGCCACACAGAATGAATGCCCACACAAAAGACAGATGATTCTAAGCAGAGGCATGATAGGCTCCTTAGGAGACAAACCTAAGGTTGCGTGCCCATTTCATAAAAAGACATTCGCACTAGACACAGGAGAATGCCTCTCTGGCGACGAATGCAGCATCAAGACCTATCCAGTAAAAGTCGAGGACAACCTGATCTACATCGCCATATAACACAAAAACAGCAGCTTAACACATTAACAACATTGCCACATGACAAAAATCAGCAATATCGTTCAGACTGGATTACTCACACTGGCAACAGCCTTCACCGCACAAGCCCAGGACAAAAAAATCAGCGCAAAAGCATTTGAAGGCATAGTGGTTGCAGGCTACGTAGATGGGGGCGCCTATCTCAACTGCACAGGCCCTTCCGTTAAGTATACCGAACAAAAATGGAATCTCACACTAGGCTTCCTCCCCGCGTTAAAAATCAAGAAAGACAGCGCCCCAGTCAAAAACTCCACGCTAACCCCGACACTTGCTTTAGGCGCCACACTAACTCTGTTTAAGCATTTCGCCATACAAATACCCACATTCTACACACCAAAGACAAGCACACAGAACGGACGATGGACTTTAGGCGCTGGACTAGGCTATAAAATCTGAATCGACAAAAAACTCAAACCTGTTCTCTTCGCTAACCACCCATACCGAGGGAAGATTAGGCTCGGAGCCCACTGCTCCGGCCTATTTTTCAAACGCGACACTATACCTCACTATAATACAGAAGCCGCACTTTATCTTTGATTTTGACGCGTTTGTTCGCCAAGCACAGAACCCCCTCCCCAATCAACTCCGCGAGCATACGATATGCACTCTCATAGGTACACCCAACATAAGCAGCCAAATCCGTCTTAGATAACACCATAGCAATATACCCATCTTCATCAATTCCCAATTTATTTTCCAACTGTACAATACTCCATGCCAATCTGCCTTTTACAGATAATCGCGTTTGATTGACGACTTTCTGCTCCGAAACCTGCAGCTCCTCCGCATAAAACATAAGCAGCTCATAGGTCAGCCCGATGTTTGTCTTCAGCAAGACCTTAAAAAAATCAATCGGCATAAAGCACAACACACTATCCTCCACACACATTGCCGATATCGGAAACAGAGATTTCCCCACCGCCACCCCACGATGCCCTACAATATCTCCTTTTTTTGCAAAACGCACAATACTATCCTTACCTCCCCTACACTGATAGACCTTCACCAGCCCCTGCTGAACAAAATATACACCATCGACAGACCCTCCTTCCGCTATAAATTGCTGTCCTTTTTTCAGACAAATAACGGTTCGCTTTATATTGATATTTTCCCTCCATTCCACACCAACATGTTTACACATAAAACAAGTGTGATCACATGTTTTTACTTTTTTAGTCATCGTAATATATTTAAAACTCTAGTAAAACCACAATAATACGACTAACTTCTGTAAAAAATCAGTTAATTTAGTGGAAAAACACAAAAATAACACAATTATAACAACGCAAATAACCAAAATATCATCATATAACTTAAACAACACCAATAAATACAACTTTTATAGATAAAAAATCATTACAAACCCGTTTTTTTATTAGAAATAAACAAAATATACAACAAAATATCTATATATTAGCAGTAATAAATGTAATTTTATATGATATAAACAACAATTAATACCAAAAAAAAGAGAAAAACAACATCAAACCCATATATTTCCCAAGATCGAAACCCATCTTGAAGGAAAGAAAACACGAAAAGCAGAGACATGAGAGACATAAGCCACAAGACCAGCACATTACGCACCGCGAACACCCATGCTGTCGTGTATATTACAGAACAAACAGCCCTCCGAATTAAAAAGGGCGAACTGCCAAAAGGGAATTTGTTTGACGTTGCTCGGGCTGCAGCTTTCTTGGGCGCAAAAACAACCCCACAACTGCTTCCCCACTGCCACCCCGTCAATATCGACGCCATGGAGGTCGATTTTGAGCACATATCTCCTGTATCTCATCCCGAATTCTTTATTGACCCGCAAGCATCACAGGCAGGATTGTTGGTTAGGGTATCCGCCAAGTCCATCGGCCGAACAGGAATAGAAATGGAAGCACTTACCGCTGCAACAACTGCGGCGCTCGAGCTCTACGATATGCTAAAACCGATAGATATGCGGTTGGAGATAGGTCATATACGCTTAGTAAACAAAACCGGTGGTAAATCAGATACCAGTCTATTTCTAGCGCCACTAGCCACTTGCGCCATTTTAGTGTGCTCGGATTCGACAGCACAGGGTCGGCGATTAGATAACAGCGGCCGGAAAATTGAGAAGATGTTACTTGCTACCGGCGCACAAGTATTGGACTATCAAATCGTCGCCGATGAAAAACAACTGATTCAGCAGGCTGTTAAAATGTGGGCCGACAAAGACATACAGTTTATATTTACAACCGGAGGGACGGGGCTAGGACCACGTGACGTAACGGTGGAGGCTGTTTCAGATATTTTAGACAAAACGGCATCGGGCATCACCGAAGCCATGCGCGGGCATGGTCAGCAGCGGACCCCGTTAGCCATGATGAGTCGCTCGGTGGCGGGCACCATTAGAAACTCGTTTGTTGTCACATTACCGGGCAGCACTAACGGTGTTAAAGAGTGTTTAGAAGCTATTTTGCCAGCATTGTTCCATGCCCGAAAAATGATTATGGGAGGAGGCCATTGAGATGTTGACGTACTTAGAAGCGCGAGATGCCATCCGTCATATAGCCAAACCGTTCGCCACCGAGCGGGTTAAACTTTCCCAAGCCTTGAATCGTGTACTAGCCCAGCCTGTTTATGCGGATCGAGATTATCCACCGTTCAATCGCGCAGCAATGGACGGGATAGCAATACGTTTTTGCGATTGGGACGAAGGCACACGGGAATTCCATATTCAGCAAACAATTTTTGCCGGCATGGGCGTATCTACCTCCTTAATGAAGCGGGCGTGCTACAAAATTATGACGGGTGCTGCCTGTCCGAATACCGTCGATACCGTTATCCGAATGGAAGACTTAGCTTTTACAGAGCGTGGAACAGTTATTGTCCGATCCGAATCAATTAGTATCGGACAACACATTGCGCGACAAGGCGAAGACCTAGCGAAAGGTGAATTGACCTTTACCGCACCTCGCATCTGCGACGTCTCACTCATCGGTGTGCTGGCCGCGCTAGGCATTGATGATGTACCGGTTTATGCTATGCCCACCGTAGCTATTATCACTACGGGCAACGAAGTGATAGCAGTCGACCAGCAGCCACGACATTTTCAAATCCGAAACAGCAACAGGCATCTATTGCAAGCTCTTTGTCAGCAATGGCAGTTGCCCGTCCAGTACTGCCAGCATGTCTCGGACGATCCCAAAGCACTATCAGCTACCCTGAACGAAAGCCTAAAATATCAGCTAATTCTTATCAATGGCGGTGTCTCGGCCGGTGACGCCGATTACGTACCACAAATCTTGCAGGCAATGGGCATCAACATCTTGTTTCACAAGGTATCAATCAAACCGGGGAAGCCGCTGTTAGCCGCGTCTCTGCCCTCAGGCACAATGATCTTCGCCTTGCCTGGAAACCCTATATCTTGCTTTATGACCTTCAAGCTATTCGTAGAAGAATACCTTCATCACTGTTTGAATTTCAGCAAGGAACGCTTCATCAAAACGACACTAAAGAACCTCAGGTCAAAAAAATCGGCTCTGGACGAATTTTTCCCTGTCTTTCGCAGCCCCGACAATGAGGGGCACATTTGGAAGCCAAATCACGGCTCAGGCGACATAACAGCCACTGTTGGCTGCGACGGCATCGGCTGGCATCCTCACCATAAACAGGTCATTCATGCAGATGACACCATAGCGGTACTTTCTCTACAACCTTTCTTTAACGTTACTTAATCATACTAAACAATGCAAAAGAACCAACACCCTCTTACAAAACTCAATATCTTTTCGCTCAAAGGCGTTCAGATGCGTACATTCCACATTACCTGGATTACCTTCTTTTTCTGCTTTTTCGGATGGTTCGGTGCAGCTCCATTGATGCCCATGATCCGCGATCAGCTGAATTTATCCAAGAGTGAAGTCGGTAATATCATTATTGCCTCCGTATCTGCGACAATTATTGCCCGCTTGCTGATAGGGAAGTTATGCGACACGCTAGGTCCGCGTCTAACATATACCATACTGTTAATCGTCGGAGCCTTTCCGGTAATGCTCATCGGTCTAAGCAACGATTACACATCCTTTTTACTGTTTCGGTTTTTGATCGGAATTGTCGGAGCATCTTTTGTCATCACACAATTTCATACATCTATGATGTTTGCCCCTAATATTGTTGGCACCGCCAATGCAGTCACTGGTGGATGGGGAAATTTAGGAGGGGGTGTTACGAACCTAGTCATGCCGCTGATTGCAGCGGGCTTTGCAGCTATGGGTTTTGTGAGCGAAGCCGATTCCTGGAGGTTGGCCATGGTCGTTCCAGGCATCATTTTACTGATTATGGCTTTTGTTTATTATCGATACACCACAGATACGCCAGCAGGCAATTTCAGGGACGTGGAAAAAACGAATATTAGCACAGAGCAGAAAAAACACAAAGGGTCACTGACGGACACGTTACGCGACTATCGGGTATGGGTATTGACGCTGGCCTACGCTGCCTGTTTCGGCATTGAAATCACCGTAGACAATGTGGCGGCCATGTTTTTTATCGACCGATTTGGAACCAGCATCATTATGGCGGGCGCCATGGCGGGCATATTTGGAGGGATGAACCTCTTTGCCAGAGCACTCGGTGGGATTGTGAGTGATAGGGTGGGAGAAAAATTCGGCATGAAAGGAAAAGGAACGCTACTAGGCCTGCTGCTGATCCTAGAAGGTATAGGCATCGCGCTATTCGCTGCCTCGGGCACACTTTTCTTCGCTGTTGTCTCCATGTTGATTTTCGCCTTATTCCTAAAAATGGCCAACGGTTGTACATACGGCATCGTCCCTTTTATCAACAAAAATAATATAGGTGTAGTTAGCGGTGTGGTTGGCGCTGGAGGAAATATCGGTGCCATGTTGGTAGGATTTCTCTTTAAATCTGAAAACCTCACCTATGCTGAAGCATTTCAATACATCGGCTTAGGAGTCGTCCTCATTGGTCTGCTAGTTGTTGTCACCAAGTTCCACCCTAAACCAGCGACGCAGCATAATATCGAGGCGAACGAGCTGGATTTTCAACGGTCATGATATAGAATAATTGATTTTTCCCTTTGTTAGACATGAAAGAAACAGAAACAACAAGCACCTGTTGTTATTGCGGTGTTGGATGCGGTGTTAAAATCCGGACAGAAAAACACGGATTGATAACGGTGGTGGGTGATGAAGATCATCCCGTCAATCAAGGAAAATTATGCAGCAAGGGGATGAACCTACAGTATACCGTCAATGATAAATCTGATCGTTTGCTATATCCTCAAATGCGGTACCACCGCAGCATGCCGGTGCAACGGGTAAGCTGGGATGACGCACTCACCCGTACCGCGGCTGTTTTTCGCACCATGATTGATAAGTACGGTCCCGAATCAGTTGCTTTTTACGCTTCAGGCCAATGTCTCACCGAAGAATATTACGTTATCAATAAGCTCATCAAAGGCTTCATTGGCAGCAATAACTTAGACACTAACTCGCGTTTATGCATGAGTAGCGCTGTGGCCGCCTACAAAATGGCCCTTGGAGAGGATAGCGTGCCTATTTGTTACGATGACATTGAACTGTCTGACTGCCTTTTGATAGAAGGCGCTAATCCAGCTTGGTGTCATCCGATTCTTTGGCGTCGGGTGGAAGCACATAAAGCTGAAAACCCGCGTACTAGAATCATCGTAGTTGATCCTCGCAAAACAGATAGCGCAGCTATTGCCGACTTACACCTTCAAATCCACCCGGGAACAGACATAATCTTAAATTATGCTATCGGCAGGTTGTTAATCGAAAATGGCGACATAGACCACGAATTTATAAAAAAGCATACGGAGGGATTTGAGGCATACGAAGCACGTGTGATGGAACGCACGATAAACGAAGCTGCCAACATCTGCCGTATAGCTGAAGATGAAATCCGTCAGGCGGCAGCCTATATCGGTGAATCAAAAACATTACTGACCATGTGGACCATGGGGCTCAATCAAAGTGTGAAGGGGGTAGATAAAAACCTTTCGCTCATCAACCTCAATCTCATTACCGGGAAAATCGGTAAGCCCGGCTCAGGACCTTTTTCACTAACTGGACAACCCAATGCCATGGGTGGTCGAGAGGTAGGCGGCTTAGCCAACTTGCTGCCTGCACACCGGGATCTGAAAAATGAGGTCCATCGACAGGAAGTTGCCGACTTTTGGGGTGGAACGATCGTATCCGAAAAGGCGGGTCTAACAGCTACCGAAATGTTTGACGCGTTGGCCGATGGACGACTGAAAGCCATCTGGATATTGTGCACCAATCCATTGACAAGTCTGCCTGATACACGAAAAGTTGAACTGGCTCTTGAAAAGGCGAAGTTTGTAGTGGTTCAAGAAATAAGTAACAAACCACAAACACTAGCGTATGCTGATGTCATTTTGCCGGCTGCTGCCTGGGCCGAGAAAGAAGGCACCATGACCAACTCCGAACGTCGAATCAGTCATTTACACAAAGTCATTGATCCGCCGGGCGAAGCTCTTCCAGACGCTGAAATCATCTGTCGTTTTGCAAAAAAAATGGGATTTACAAGCTTTGATTATCCCGATCCGGAATCGATTTATCGCGAACACACGCTGCTGACGGCCAAGACCAACATCGGTATTGAGGGGTTAAACTATACATTGATCGATCAGCATAAGACCGTCCAGTGGCCCTACTATAAGCGAAGAAACCAAGGTACGAAGCGCTTGTTTGCGGACCACAACTTCCACACCCCTTCCCGTAAGGCAGTTATTCACAGCCCAGACGTCAATTTCCAGAGCGAGATGCCAGACAGGGAATTTCCGTTTATCTTGACCACGGGCCGTATCCGCGATCACTGGCACACCATGTCCAAGACGGGTAAAGTAAGTAAGTTGAAGCAGCATATAAACGAATCCCGACTTGAAATCCACCCAGATGATGCTACCCACATCGGTATAATGGACGGACAATTGGTGGAAGTCATCTCACGACGCGGCAACATACGGGTAAAAGCCAACCTTAGCAACGGTATTAAACCCGGTTGTGTCTTTTTACCTATGCACTGGGGAAAGCTTGGCGGTAGCGATTTGCACCGGACAAACAACCTGACTAATACGCTCCTCGATCCGATTTCCAAAGAGCCGGACTTCAAGTTCTGCGCTGTACAAGTCACGCCGTACAGCAAGCCTCGTGAGCGTATTGTTATTGTTGGTGCAGGAGCCGGTGCTTTTGGATTTATCAGAGCTTACCGCGAAATCAATACCGTCGACGAAATAACCGTTATCAGCAACGAAAACCTCCCTTTTTATAACCGTGTGATGTTACCCCATTACGTGAGTGGTGATCAGCGGTGGGAAGAGTTAGTCAAAATGCGGGATGAAGAGGAAAGGAGCACCTATGATATTACACATGTAAGAGGTGCGACGGTAATCCATATCGACCGTAAAAATAAGGTTGTAGAGGACTCACGCGGTGTAAAGACACCATACGACACGCTAATCCTAGGCACAGGTAGCCGACCTGCTATGCCAAGGGACATCCCACCTTTGCCGGGAATTTTCACCATCAGACGGCGTTCTGACGCGGACAATCTCCGCAAATTTCTCCGAAAAGACGCCGCTGTCGTAATCATTGGCGGCGGCTTACTGGGGCTGGAGATGGCCGCCAGCTTACGGGAGATGGGCGTACAGATCACAATCGTACAACGCGTCTCGCGTTTTCTGAACAGGCAGCTGGATGTCTTGGGCAGCCAATTGCTCCACGAAGAAATGGTGGAGCAGGGCTGCGACGTGTATTATAACGATGAGGTGCAGCTTTATTACGGACGTAACAAAGTCAACAAGGTAGAGCTAAAGAGTGGGCGCCAAATTAAGTGCGATGCCGTGATTGTTGCCATCGGTACTACTCCTAACATCGAACTTGCAAAAGCCGCCGGGCTGCATTGCCAACGTGGCGTTGTGGTTAACAATCGGTTACAAACCAGCGACCCGTCGATCTATGCCGTTGGCGAGATTGCGGAATTTGAAGGAACACTATATGGTATTACCGTCGCCGCTGAGCAACAAGCTAGTGTAGTGGCTCGGTATCATAACGGCGATATCGCCAGTATTTATGAGGGTTCCATTTTTATGAATATCATCAAGATACAGGGGTTCGACCTTTGCAGTATTGGCATGGTCGATTGTCCAAACGACGAATACGAGGAGATTGTGTTTATTGACAAAGCGAAACGCTATTATAAAAAATGCGTCGTCTACCAAGATCGTCTTGTAGGAGCTATTCTAATCGGAGACAAGAATGAGTTTCTTGAATTCAAAGACCTGATTATCAATAAGACCGAACTGAGCGAAAAGCGCTTACAGCTGTTGCGTAGCGGCGCGTCGAAGGAACCCATAATCGGCAAACTCGTTTGCAGTTGTAGCCAAGTGGGCGAAGGCAACCTAGATAAGCTGATGCAATCAGGCTGTACAGAACTGAAAGAACTTTGCGAAAGCAGTGGTGCCGGAACGGGTTGTGGTTCTTGCCGCCCACAGGTACTGACGATTTTAGAGAACTTTCTAGGCAAACAAAAAGAAATGGAGGCGACCCATGATTGATCATGAAAAATCGGAACAACAACAACGCGTAAAGGTCAATCTTTCCGGCGGTTTTGTGTCCGTAGGGGATTTTAAAGTACTACTGGAGGCCATTGACGCGGCAGGCATCAGAAAAGTAAAAATTGGCACCCGCCAACAGCTCCTGTTTTCGGCGAGTCCAGTACAAATAGAAGAATTGGCGTACGATTTCTTCAACCAAGAACTGTTACATGAGGTAAACGACACGAGATATCCAAATATCGTCAGTTCCTATGTAGCGGACGGCATCTATAATCAACCGAATTGGCTACGAGAAGGAATCTATAAAGATATTTTAGCATCATTTACCGCTACACCGAAGTTCAAAATCAACATCGTTGATGCCACTCAGTCCCTAGTACCGTATTATACGGGCAACCTCAATTTTGTATCCTCCGAGATCGGTAATTATTGGCACCTGTATATCCGTTGGCCTAAAACTAATCAGATTTACACCTGGTCATCCCTCGTCTATTCGCTAGATATTGCCCCCATTAGCGAAGAGCTGGAAACCGCCATCCTCGGTAAAAAAGAAGTGTCCGAAGAAGAAATAACCGGCATCTGTACAACTTTGGAAGCTAGCATGACAGCATCGAAACAGTTCCTTTTTCAAGAGCAGGCTTCCCCGCTAGTGGAATCTGAGTTCCGGCTGCCCTACTATGAGGGATTCAATAGATATGACGACAAATATTGGCTCGGCATATACCAACCTGACGAAAGCTATCGGGTTTCATTTTTGCTCGACGTCTGTAAGATTTGCCAAACAACACGCGTCGGACAACTATACACAACCCCGTGGCGCTCGTTAATCATTAAAGATATCCATCAGGAAGATCGAAAAGAGTGGGATAGCATTCTCGACAAGCACCGCATCAATCTACGTCATGCTTCTAACCAGCTGAATTGGCAGATTGAAGATTGGTGCGAACCCGCACTGAAGCTGAAACGTTCCATCGTTCGGTATTTTGATCGTTGGAATATCCGAACCTACAGGTTGTCCTTTGGTATCAAGATCGGATCGAACAGTGGTATTTGGGGCTCTATTATTATCAAAAGCACTGGCGAAGAAAGCAACGGAGGTGTTTTTGACGTTTTCCACACAAAAGATTTCAACGCTAATTCCCACACGCTAGTCCCATACCAACGAGGAATATCCGGGAAGGTCCTACCTGGAACTTTGAAGACACTTTGTGATCATTTCTACGATCTCACACCACACAACACCGATATGCCTGATGAGCAGGCTGTCGTTGCTTTACCGGAACCTACACATGGCGCACAGGAATCGCTATTCCAATGCTCGCATTGTCTCAGTGTGTACGATCCGTTCTACGGTGACCTATTAGCATCCATAAAACCGGGCACGGAATTCGCTAACTTGCCGGTAGATTATACCTGCGGGTTGTGCGATTCGCCTAAGAAGGATTTTAGACCCATTAACAAAATCAGTACAACAACTTGACATGGAAGCATATTACATAACGCTAGTCCTATTTATAGTAGGTTTTTTATATGCTTCTGTTGGACATGGAGGTGCCAGCGGATATATCGCTGTCTTCTCGATTTTTTCGATTCCTGTGGCACAGTATAAACCGCTTATTTTAATGCTCAACATGCTGGTTGCTGGCACAGGCTTTGTGCAGTTTCAGCGTGCCGGGCATTTCAGATGGTCTACTTGTTTACCTTTTATATTTACGTCTATACCCGCGGCATTCCTCGGCGCAAAATACGCCTTGGGAGGAAAAATCTACTTCATTCTACTTGGTTTAGCGTTGATATTGCCCACAATTCGGTTATTTGGCATTACTCCGAAAGAACATCAGGAAAGTAAGCCCGTAAACATACCCCTCGCATTGTTGATAGGTGCGATTATCGGTGTATTGTCGGGGATGCTCAACATCGGCGGCGGGATTTTTTTAAGCCCTTTACTCATCCTTTTAGGATGGACTAATGCGAAAGAGGCCGCAGCCACCTCCGCTATTTTTATAACGCTGAACTCGTTCAGTGGATTGCTCGGTAATACGGCGCCTGTCTATTTCGACGCACCATTTTTTATATGGTTTTGCGCTGCGGCTGTCGGAGGATTTACTGGTGCGTATTTTGGGAGCACCCGTTTTCCGATGGCAACAATACGAACTTTACTCAGCCTGGTGTTACTAATAGCTTCCTGCAAACTATTATTTTTTATGTGATGAACAACTTAACAGACCATATTGGAAGATCGTTCAAAGTGCTACGTGTGAGCCTGCTCGACAGATGCAATTTTGCTTGTACATATTGCGTGTGTGACGATGACCGTACAATAAAAAAGCCTAAAAAGACGCAGCTGTCCGTTCACGAACTCAGTACACTGATTGGTCGCTTACATGACACGCTACACCTACAAACCGTACGCTTGACGGGAGGTGAACCACTACTGTACACCAGTTTGACCGAACTAATAGCATCCATCCGACATGCAGGTATTAAGGATATCAAGATGACCACTAACGGTCTTCTATTGGCCCAAAAAGCCGAATCACTGGAAAAAGCCGGGCTTCGATCGGTCAATGTCTCGCTGGATGCATTGACCGAGAATACCTTCCTCCAGATAACAAGGCGAAAGGGAGTAAAGCGCGTAATTGCCGGAATAACAGCCGCAAAAGACGCTGGACTAGATGTAAAAATCAACGCTGTATTATCGCGCGGCGAGAACGACAACGAAATTTTGCCCTTGCTTGACTTTGCCTTCCAAAACAATATTAAAATACGTTTCCTAGAGCTGATGGGCATGGGGCATCTGTTTGGCGAAAAGGACAATAAATTCTTCTCCATGCAAGCAATATTGGACAAAATAAGCACGGTCTATCAAATTAGCGAACAACCGAAAAAATATGGTGATACGGCAACATATTGGACAACACGCTGCGGCAACACTTTTGGAATCATTGCCAATGAAAGTCGGCCTTTTTGTGCAGACTGCAACCGTCTGCGGCTAGATAGCAACGGGAATATCTACGGTTGTTTAAGCAGTGATGTACCTATATCTTTAGCGGAAATAAACAGTCGAGAAGGACTGGAAGCAAGTTTATATGCTGCGCTGGCGCAAAAACAGATGCAATTTTCAGGAAGTGAAATGAGTATGTTAACAATTGGAGGATAAATATGGTTACACTAACATTTTATGCAGGGTTGAAAGATTACTTTCCTGCGGACATGAATCTAGGAGAAATACCCAGCGATATCGGGAGTTTACGCCAATACCTGCGCGGTCAAAAACCCTTAGCATCTGCGTTGCTAGGCCAATGCCGGTTCGCCGTAGACAATACGTTTGTAGATGAAGACCATCTACTTCGTCAGGGAGATATTGTCCTTGTTATTCCACCGAGCAGCGGAGGGTAATGATGACACATCTCAGTACAGAAAAAATTGACGTGATGGCACTTTGGGAGCACTGTCATCATGTGGCAGCCGGTGGTATTGTGCTGTTCAGCGGCGAGGTGCGAAATAACCATCGCGGCAGGAACGTTTCACATCTCTACTATGAGGCTGCCGAGCAGATGGCTGAAAAGATGATCGCGGATCTACTGGACGAAGCGAAACAACGCTGGGAATTACAGATCGCCTATGCAGTCCATCGGCTAGGCAATGTTCCGGTTATGGAGACTGCCGTAGTGGTTGTTACCGGCGCAGCACATCGCAAAGAAGCTTACGAGGCCAATCAGTATATCATTGACCGCATTAAGCATGAGACACCCATTTGGAAGTGTGAATACTTCGCGGACGGCCAACGGATTTGGGGAGGGCATTGCTCTTGTCATCAGGAGTCGACATAGGAATGTAATAATCCTTTTAGCTATGAAAAAAAACGCACCTACGTTGTTAGGATTGGTGCTATGTGGCGGCAAAAGTAGCCGTATGGGAACCGATAAAGGACAGTTACTCAAGGGCGATTGCACCTGGGCAGAGCATATGTGCAATAGGCTGTCCAGCCTAGGACTGCAAACCTATCTTTCTATTAATCCGCTCCAGCAACAAAATTATAGTAAGATTTTTCCTACTGAGTTTTTGGTAACGGATCGGGTGGATGTAAAAGGACCTCTGGCGGGTATGTTGAGCGCACATCAACTGTTCCCGGTCAAAGATATATTTGTCTTGCCATGTGATATGATCGATATAGAAATTACCATATTGCAACGTCTGTTGGATATTCGCCAGCAGATTATACATGCTGATGTATATTTGTATACGAAGAGTAGTTATCTGGAACCATTATGTGCGATCTACACCGCTTCTGGATTAGAGAAGTTATCCGTCGATTATCAAAAAGGGCACCTGACTAACTTTTCCGTAAACCGTGCCATAAAAAACCTCAGTATGGTAAAACTCTCCGCTGCGGAACATAGGAAAGATTTCCGAAACTACAACACACCCGACAGTGTCCGTAAATGGCAGAAGACAAAAACCTTATTTGGCACTTTTTTTGAGTAATTTATAACATAAATTACATTAGCGCACAACTTATTATGAGGTTTATTATCAACTTATTTATTACGGGTGCAGTGATTGCCATCGCGGCCTATATTGTTCCAGGAGCACAAGTAGCTGGCTTTTGGTGGGCAATCGTAACGGGCTTAGTTATTGGATTGGTAAATGCCATTGTAGGTGGTATTTTAAGACTATTTACTTTTCCTTTAAACTGGTTGACATTCGGGCTTGTTTCCTTTATCATTACCGTATTAATGGTCTTGTTAAGCGACAAGCTCATGGGAACCAAATTCGACGTGGATGGATTCTGGACTGCATCATTATTCGCTATTGTTGTAGCTATCATTGAAATGATTATTGGTGGTATCGGAGGTAACAAAAAGCGGTAGGTTACCGCTTTTTGTTTTTCTTTTTCATTTTATTAACCCAAATAAGCACACCGGTTACCGGAAGTGACGTCGCGACCAAACAACTAATAAAATACAGTAATTTACTGAACGGTCCGTATACATCACCAATATGTAGCGCTTTTACAGAGCTGCCGATCTGGTTCCGAATAGATTTTTCCCGGAATATGTCTTTCTCCAGTACTTCTCCTGTATATTGGTCTAATACCAACCTATCGCTTGCCGATGGCGCGAAGAAACCTACTTTATTTTTCGTAACACTGACTGTCCCCGTACTATCTGAAGCAAAATTTATCGTAATATCGCCGTCATAAGACAAGGCAGTATTCACCGCCAGAATTGTTTCTTCGACCGTCATCGCACGCTTTCCATAGATTAACTTTGATACCGGTTCAATCTTTTCTTCACGAGGCGCGTTCCGATTCTGATAGGTCCCCCACGTCTTCTGCCAGCCCTCCCTATACCATTCAAACGACCAAAATGGGCCGGTTACCGCCATGAGAAATAATATAATCCAAGTGTATAATCCCAGCGTATTGTGTAAATCGTGATTTACTCGTTTCCAGTTGGCTGTCCAACGGATTTTAAAGCCATTCCTCCAAGCCCTCATTTTCTTAGGAAACCAGATGACCAATCCGGTCAGT
This sequence comes from Sphingobacterium haloxyli, assembly GCF_002980525.1. Classification (GTDB taxonomy): domain Bacteria; phylum Bacteroidota; class Bacteroidia; order Sphingobacteriales; family Sphingobacteriaceae; genus Sphingobacterium; species Sphingobacterium haloxyli. Next base: position 317,379 of record NZ_PVBQ01000002.1, on the reverse strand, counting down.
ACACCCAATAAAAATAACAACGTCGCGGTTCCTGTAATCCAGGAGCCTAGTTTACGGTTTTCCACCCCGTTGATAATCGGCTCTTCGATCTCGTTCAGCAATAACCAACGGTGTAACCCAAACATTTTGCCCATGAATTCGGCTGTTTTTGTTTTCACCTTGGATGGATCTCCCAGCACATCTCCGGTATAGGGATCGACCATCATCTGATTAGGGAACCTCCGGCGTCCACCGCCGCCAGCGGGCGACACTTGACGACTGGCCTGAGCTTTCGCCACAGCGTCGCCTTTAGTTGCTGCTTGAGCTTCACGGTGGACCCCATGTTGATGAGCGACACTCTGCGTAGCCTGCCGGGGTTCGCTCACTATTGAATCCGATTTTACGGTTGCTTTGCTCGCCTCCTGCTCTTGCTTTTTCTTCCAATCGGCTCTTTCGCCGTCTTTTGCTTTGGGCTCTGTATTGTATAAAATAGCAGTCGCCTTTCCTTCGTAAAAAGGCACTTTAATGCCCGCTATATTGCCTTCAATAGCAGGCTTCGCCAATGCCAGCAGGTAATCTGGTGACAGCCTTTCACCCTTTTTTTCTACTTGATAGTACTCGGACAGCGCGGCTTCTCGAAACTCGGTATTATACACATAAATCGTCCCTGTCAAACAGACGATAAAAACAATAATACCCGACACTAAACCTCCCCATAGGTGGATATCGTTGAAAAATTTCCGGATTTTCACCCAGCTTGTGTTATCCTTATTACGTCTAGGCTTACTCATTTCCCTTTTTCTCTCATTTTTGAAACAGAAAATCAGGTAAGGCGACGAATCGTCTTACCTGATTTGATTTTTAAACTATTATTATCCGGCAATTAATAGGCGCCAATATAGAAGCTACCCGATTGGTTTTTAAGTTTAGCGCCTTTTTTAATTTGTTTTGTTGCCAAGTCAAATATATATAGATTACCATCTACTCCATTAGGCGTCATAGGAATATATACATTGTTCCCGTGCACACCGATATGTTGAAATTGGCCAAATGTACCTGTGATAGCAGTTATACCAGCAGATTGATTTGCTGAACGGCCAGAAAAACCGATATCCGTTTGATTATCTGTTGCTAACTTGGTTGCTGTTTTTGCGTTCAAATCGATAACAGCGATATACCCCCCATCGACATTGGTTTCTGTATATAATACAAGACCGATACCCTCTTTGATATATCTCCATGCTCTGATTTGTATATTATTAGAAGCAGAAAGTGCTGTTTTTAAATCAAAATTATAGCTGTTATCATACTCACTGGTAGAGCTATTGATTCGCAAGATCTGTGAACCAGATGTAGCAGTTGCTTGATAAACATTCCCGTCCGTTCCCACGTATTGTGTCATTGTACGATAACCGTGGTTATTTGTTTTACTAACCGCAGGGTCGGCATAAATTAATTTGGGGTTGCCTAAAGAAGGAAAGTCTACAACCAAGGTCGCTGTCCCTAATTCTCTTTCGTCTTGAGTCCAGGTTTGATTACCGGAATTATTAACGCCAGATGGCTCTGTCACATCTATTTTTGTCAAGTTACAACCAATAAAAATTTTATTTTTTGCAGCATTCAAAACGGGAACATCGATACGACCTATTTGATACCCGGCTTTCGTCTGCTCAGCCGTAAACGGGATTTCAAATTCGTGCTGACGTCTAATTTGCGGATCGTCTAGATCTAGCACAGCTATTCTCGCGGTACTTTTTACATCGATAAAGTCCGCTCCGGCGCCTTCACCTGTCGCTTGAACCTGTGCTGATGCATATACGCCCACACCAATACCTTCCGCAGCCACTACCCAACGAGGAGCTGTTCCCAGTATAGGCTCTGTATTTACTTCTTCACGCGTATCTTCAAATTTATCTGCACCTTCAACTCGATATTTGTTAAAAATACCACCATCGTCGCCGGTGTATTGAATATTATAAAGAAAGTTTCCATTTGCCGAACCCTGCACACGTGCTGTACGCTGCGACCTTAAAGGATACCCACTCGTGAAAACATTTATCTCGAAATCTGGATTTGCAGCTTGCTCAGGAGAAATAGCATAGGCCATTGTTCCCCCATTGCCGGCCGTGCCTTCACCGTCTGGAAAAGCTGCTGTCAAGGTAATGTATTTCCTTTCCCATACGTCCGGTCCAGAAATTTGGGGGTCATTAGAGGGTCCATCATTTTTATCACAACCAACCAATGTGGTAGCGAGTACAGAACACCATACTATCGACTTTAAAAAATGAGTTTTCATAGTCTTATCTGTTAAAATTATTTATTGTATAGTTTAATTTAATATAAAATGCTCTTCCTGGCTTCTGTACACCAAAATTGTCATAAATTTCGGCGTTGAATATATTTTTTGCATCTAAGCTTGCCACCAGCCGTCCATGCGGAAAACGATAACTGGCTCCTAAGTCATGTGAAAATTGCGTAGGGGTTGTGAACCATTCAGACTCCATCCAGATCGTTCTGAATGGGGCTACATACCCTGTATTATAATAGAGGTTCAAAGCCGAACGTTGTTGAAAGATATTATTTAAACGATATTGCACATTGCCATTTATCGTAAAAAATGGTTCATTGGGCACTTGCCTGTTATATAGGCTGTTCGGATTGCCTCTTTCGTCCGTTTCTACCTTAAACAAAGAATTGAATTTGGAAAAGTTAAGCATAACATTCAATCTATTGTCGTATATATAATTTACCTCTCCCTCAAAGCCGATTGATTGTGTTTTGGATAAGTTAATGAATTGCGTAACCTGTATGTCCTCAACTTGATTCTCACGGCCTTCCAAAACCTCGTCTTCTCTCGTCTGTAGTATAATTTTATCATAACCGTTACGCCAGAAAAAGTTTGCGTACAAGGATAACTTGTGTTTACCCAGGTTTACCATGCCGTAACGAGCTCCCATGTTGTAGTTGATCGCCATTTCAGGTAAAATGTAGGGGTTCGGCAGCAAATTGTTTTCCGGTTCGCCGTACACATGGCGATCGGTAGGCATAATAAATGATTTTTCCGCTGATGCAATCAAGAAACCGTCTTTTATAGCTTGATAAGATAGCGTTCCTCCAAAACCTTTATTGTCCCGTGTTGTCCTGTTCTCTTCATAGACGATAGCACCATCCACTTCTCTTATCGGAACATGTTGAAGCGTATTGTAAAGCATGTATTTTCCAAAAACATTGGTTCTCAGTCTTCCATTGAACATTTCCGCCTCATAATTCATCGCCAAAATATTGGTAGTTAAGTCGTTTTGAGTTATCCAACGGCTTCTCTCTGGATTCAACAAGTCCCGGTCATTTCTGCCCGATTTCTCAAAATTATGGTTTAAAGAAACACGGTGTCCTGGATAAACCATATAAGCCAAGTTAGAACGGACGTTCGAAATATTTCTATCAATATCACTCATAACAGCATCACCCTGCTGTCCTTGTCCAGGCGCGTGCGGATAAGGCTTAATTTCGCCATCAGTGTTAGGCGGCGCCATCAACAACGTGCCGTCCCAATTATATTTTCGACTGACTGTATCTTGCAAATAAGTGTTGCGTCTGCTATGAACCGCATTAACATTTAGGGACAATCCGTCAACGAACAGGTTTCTTTTATTATAGTTGAGGCTAAATACATGTGCCTGATATTCATTGAAACGTCCAAAGTAAGGTCTGGTCATCGTTATGCCATGAGGAATTTCCTTATAAGAATCAGACACATTATATGCTACAAATATTTGATCCGCCCAACTGACATCGGTGAATCCTAGTTCAAAGCGACCTCCCACTGTCTCAAACTTATCATTCGGTCGTTTGGTTCGGTAGTATCTACTCAAGCGTCCGTTCGGGTGTGTATATTTCGAAAATTTCCCCCACATTTCGTAATCATTATCGGAATGACTATAAAAACCTGAAGCCCGGAAAGTAAGCCCATTCTTTTGGTTGCGATACAACCCGCCTACGTCTGCTCGGTACGTGTTAAACGACCCGTAAGAAACTGCTGCTGTAATATTATTAGCGGAGGCATCCTTTTTCATAATTACATTGATTGCGCCACCGATATAGTTTCCGCTTAAATGAGAAGGCAAAACACCTTTATAGACTTCGATTCGCTCAATCATGGCGGGAGGGATATTATTTAAATTGAAAGAAGAACCATACGTCGACAATTCGATACCATCCAAGAACAAACCGATGGTACTGCCCGACATACCATTTAAGTTATATTCAATGGGGGCACCCTCTCCCCCATTTTGTCTCACCCGTACCCCCACTGCCCGATCTAACAACTCATTAGTTGTCAGATTACGAAGCGAAGCTTCTTTAGTTTCAATAACGGCCACGGCAAAGCCACTCGTTTCCATCGCTTTTTTCTCCGTCATCCGGCTTACCTCCACACCCTCTATCGCAATATCACCTGTTGTCGATACCGCGATAGAAAAATCATGCATAGGTTTGTCTACTCTTAACTGGACGGTTTTAGGTTCAATTTCGATAGCCGTAATTTGAATTTCTCGTTTTCCGTACGGCACATTACTTAAGGAGTAACGCCCCTCCTTATCGGACATACTACTGATATCCGTTCCTTTCACCCGTACCGTGGCATGGCTGATGGATTCACCGGAGGCCAGATGGATTTTTCCCGTTACTGTACTCTGCTGCCCAAAAACTGTTATTGACAATAAGGTGAATAAACAAACTACTGTATATGATATCGATGTTTCCAACTTCATTTTAGAACTGGTCTAAATAGTAATGCGGTGCAAATATAGATTTATTCTAAATAAGAAAATAACGCAATCGGAAAATAAATATTCAAATTCGGAAAATGGGAATATATATAAACAACCGATTGCACCCCTGATTTATGCTTTTTTTTGCAGGATTTTGCTTCTTTCTTCGATTGGAAAGGTTTTTATTGTTAAATTTGTTACTCAGGTTGTAAACAATATAATTATTCCTAATGGCAAGATTAAACTTATTGGAGGAGACTCGTTTTGAACGTGTACCGGTGAAGGTGTACGCTAATCAGGACGAAGCCTCTGCGGATGTTGCTAATCGTATAGCTACCATCATTAAAGAAAAGCAGGCAAGAGGCGAAACAGCGGTATTGGGGCTGGCTACCGGGGCCACACCCGTTAAAGTATATAAAGAACTAGTACGTCTTCATAAAGAAGAAGGATTAAGCTTTCAAAATGTGGTTACATTCAATCTGGACGAGTATTATCCTATGAAACCTGATGCTCCCCAAAGTTATGTGACCTTTATGAACAAACATCTGTTTGACCACATCGACGTTCTTCAGGAGAATATCAATATTCCTGATGGTACGCTGCCAGAGGATGCCATCCACACCTATTGCGAAGCATATGAGCAGAAAATATCCAATTTAGGAGGCATCGATATCCAGCTTCTAGGTATCGGTCGGACAGGACACATCGGGTTTAATGAACCCGGTTCAGCGCCAAACTCGGGTACCCGCTTAGTCGTATTGGATGACCTGACACGCCGGGACGCTTCCCGTGATTTTGGAGGTAAAGAAAATGTACCCACCAAAGCGCTGACGATGGGGGTTGGAACCATCTTTAAAGCTAAAGAGATTGTCCTCATGGCTTGGAATGAGAAAAAAGCGCAGATTGTAAAAAAAGCTGTGGAAGGAGAAATATCGTCGGACATACCGGCCACATACCTCCAACTTTCTGATTCGGTCGAATTTATACTGGATAGAGATGCGGCTTCACAATTGACGCGTTTTGATTTGCCTTGGTTAGCACATGAAGTAACATGGACCGATACATTGATAAAAAAAGCTGTTGTGTGGTTATCATTGAAATTGAATAAAGCTATCTTAAAGCTTACCGATGACGACTATAACAATAATGGTATGGCTCAACTAGTAACGGAAAAAGGGCCTGCATACAGCATCAATATCAGGATTTTCAATGAATTGCAACGTACCATCACCGGCTGGCCGGGAGGAAAGCCCGGAGTAGATGATACCAATCGTCCCGAAAGAGCAGAACCGGGACACAAAAATGTTATCCTGTTTTCACCGCACCCCGATGACGATGTCATTTCTATGGGTGGAACATTTATCCGGCTAGCTGATCAAGGACATAATGTGCATGTTGCTTATCAAACTTCAGGCAATACGGCGGTTTGGGACGACGATGTATTGCGATACCTCGAATTTGTCCAAGATTTTGCCGTTGCTGTCGATGATGACAACGGTGTTACTGCCAAAATCTATAAGGAAGCGAAAGAGTTTTTCAAAACAAAACAGCCAAATCAGGTCGATCCCGAAATCATCCGTTCAGTAAAGGCGTTAATACGCAAAGGAGAAGCTATCGCGGGGGCACGTTTTGTGGGGCTTCCAGACGATAATATTCATTTTCAAGATTTACCTTTCTATGATCGCGGTAAGTTTTCCAAGGAAGTTTCTTATGAAGATGACATCCAGCAAACGATGGAATTGCTCCGAAAAGTAAAACCGCATCAGGTATTTGCGGCCGGTGATTTCGCAGATCCGCATGGGACGCATAAGGTATGTTTTGATATACTGTTCGAAGCCTTGAAGCGCCTATCAAAGACAGATGACTGGACAAATGACTGCTGGTTATGGCTGTATCGAGGCGCTTGGCATGAATATCCAATTCACGAGATTGAAATGGCGGTTCCACTTTCTCCACAAGAAGTTAAACGCAAGCGTCTTGCTATCTTTAAACACCAATCCCAAAAAGATGTGCCTGTGTTTCCGGGGGACGACCCACGTGAATTTTGGGTGCGTGCGGAAAATCGAACAAGCGAAACAGCGGAGTTATATCATAAACTGGGATTGGCAGATTACGAGGCAATTGAGGCTTTCGTGAGATGGAAATTTGCGTAACAAATAACGGAATAACAAGTGACGGGAATCTAGCTACTCGTCACTTGTTGCCATTATTTTATAAAAATTACCAAACATAACCTAGCTCTACTATAATTTCAGTCCCCTGTAATAGCAGGAAGCTATATTTTAAGGAATTTGGAATGAAGCCAAAATGCCTTTTAAAAGCAGTAGTGAAATGGGTAGCATGTTTATACCCTGTCATTCGAGCCACATCCGATATCCGGTGGTTGCCGGTAAGGATAAGTTCTTTGGCATATTCCATCTTTTTCTCCGTGATGTAATTCATAACCGTTTTACCAAAATATTGCTTAAAATACTTCTTTAAGTATTGTACATTAGTACCTACCTGTTTGGCAAGCTCGGGGATGTTACGGTTCTTTGACAAATCCTCTTCAATAATTTGTTTAGCAAGTAAAACTTTTGCATAATGATCTTTAACCATGACCACCTGCTGTGTACTTTCACTTTCTACAGCCAGTGATTCGATTTGATGCAGTACAAAATCCAAAATAATCAGCTCTGTACGCATTCTGTAGAGCAAATCCGTCTCTGATAATGAATTAAGCTGTTCGAATAAAAGTCGAAATCGCGTATCACTTCTTGTGACAAAACCTCCTGCAAACCTTCCTGATTCGCGCTGATATTTATCGTGAAAAAAATTAAGACTTTCCGGAGCGATCAATACAATGACAAGATAGTTGCGCTCGTCTTCGCTTCGTATTTCGACTGTACTGCGCGCCTCGAGATAATGAATAACATTATGCCCTTCTGGCAAAACGTACGAATCGTAGGATAAGGTGTAATGAACGGTTTGTGAACAATCATGGGAAAGCACATTGACATAGCAAGCTCTTTCTGTTTGATAAGAAAACAGCGTATTTCCTGTTATGTATTGATATTGAAAAGCGTATTGCGTGTCGATCAACGCACAACTACCTACCATTTTATTTAGATTAATTCCACACAAAGCAAATATACCGATATTTTTGTGTTTTGCAATTATCCCCTCAATTTACAATGCCCTGACCCAAGATAATGGTTAGAAAATAAAAATTCTTTACTTTTGATAAAAAAAATGACAACCGCAATGAAGCACATATTTACTTTCCTCTTAGCCGTTCCGACACTTCTCTTTGCACAAACGAAGGAAGAACTTATCGCGCAGGTCGAGGCAAACCCTTCCAGTGTCGAAACATTAAAAACAATACAGCGAGTAGGTGGATACAACCCCGATTACAAAGAGCTGGAAAAGCTATTTAAAGGTTTAGACAAGTCTGTTCGAAAATCTAAGCAAGGCAAGCAATTTGGCTATTATCTCAAGCGCCTGGAAAATTCTTCTGTGGGAAAAAAAGCACCTGCCATTACCCAACTCACTCCAGAAGGTGACCCTTTCTCTCTTTCGGACTTACGTGGTAAATACGTGTTGATTGAGTTCTGGGCTTCCTGGTGTCCGGATTGCCGTAGAGAAAACCCTAATTTGGTCAAGACATATGCTGAATTTAAAGACAAGAATTTTGAGATCTTGGGTGTTTCTTTTGACCGTAAACTTGACGATTGGGTCGCTGCTATTGAAAAAGATAAATTAACCTGGAAACACATCTCCGATCTACAATCGTGGCAGAATGCAGCAGGAACGCTATATGGTGTGCGTGCGATTCCACAAAATATTCTAGTAGACCCCGAGGGTATTATTGTAGCGCGCAACTTGCATGGCGAAGAGCTGGATATGAAATTGAGGGAGCTACTGAAATAAAAAATAGCGGAAGATTGTATTGCTTTCCGCTATTTTTATGTCATCCTAACCTTTATACGGCATCTTTGCCGCTTCTATGAGTTCCTTCATCTCTAACTTGATATAGTCCACATTTGGTGTAGATCCTGTTAAGAAATAACGGATATTCCCTTCTTTGTCGATAATAAACTTAGCTGGAATACCCCGAACGCCCATTTCTGTAGCGAGTATCGCTCCGGTTTCCGGGTCTTTTTGGTCATCGTACAAGACCTCAAATGGGTATCCGTTCTTCTCAATAAACGCCGGCACTTTTGACTTGTATTCTTTATCGCGTTCCCAGGTATTGATAAACAGAAACTGGACCTCGTCGTCCGCAGCATACATCTCCTGTGCGGCTTTCATTCCCGGAAAAGAACGGATACAGGGTTGGCACCAAGTCGCCCAAAAGTCGAGCACTACGACTTTACCTTTCAAACTTGCCAGCGAAACGCTTTCTCCTTCTAGATTCAACAGCTCAAATGCGGGAGCAGGTTTATACACCTCCATTTCTTTGATATGATCTCGGATTCCTTTGATGACTTCCCCATCCAATCGTGTAAAATAAGCTTCCACCCCTTGATCTGATCCGTTCATAACCGCGTACAGTTCCTTCATTTTATCTTTGTATGTAAAGGTACCTTGCTTATAGAGGATTTCCAATTGTTGCAAAGCTTCCAACTTACGACCAGCAGCCTCTAGTCCCTTAAAATAGGTGCCGCTAAAGCGAGAGGCCTGCTCTGGAACTAAAGCTATTGCCCGTTCGATAAGCTGCATTGCTTCCGTCTGCTTGCCTTGAGCATCGTATATTTCCGCTAATTGACTGACGTAACCCGGATACCCTACGGCCGCAAAACCCGCTTTGTTGTCCTTTTGTTCCTTAGGGAGATTGATATAATATTCCGCGTCGTTAATCGCTGTTTGAATCAACGGGATTGCTGCCAGCGTATCGCCTTGCTGCAGGAAGCTTGTCGCTACCGGGATATAGCCTTGCGCGCGCCAGAAACGCTCATTCATCTGCTCAACATAGGAAAGTGCTTTCGCCTCGTCACCCTCAGCAGCAAAGCTACGCGCGAGCGAAGCTATCACATAATCGTAGTTGAGTTTATCGCCTTCTACTTTTTCCATCGGCCATTTTTTCACCCACCTCTTAAACAGTTTTTCTTGTTCTTTAGTGCTTTCCAAGTCATAAAAGCCTTGTATATAAGCATCGCGCGCAGCTACACCTTTCGGAAACTTGCGAACAATTTCTTTGCGTATGGAATCCGCGGCATCCTCATAGCCGAGTCCGTAAATGAAATTGCTGGCAAAAATTAGATCACCTTCATCTTTGGAGGTTTTTGCTACGTCAAACAGTCCCTTGGCTAACGTGTCTTTTTCTGCTTTCGAGCCGGATTCGACTATTTTCGCATATTCCGCTCTTTTTTCTTGCAGACTGCTTTGTGCCATGGTTGCGCTTGCAGCGAAGGCCAGGGCTGCTGTGATTAACTTTTTCATTGTTATATTTTCTTGTTTCTTATTGTTTAATTGCTTTTTTCCGCAAGGGCGTATGCATGTTTGTTACAACGCATAGGCACTACGCCCTACGATTCGCCTTTATACACCATATCCAAAACCATATCAAAACCGGCGATGGCTTCGCTGGGTTCACTGACGACACCCGCTAGGGATACGGAGAATAGGTACAATTTACTTTCCTGGCCATTCCAGGTCGCGACCAGCAGTTCACCGTATTCACGACCATTATCGTCTATGGCTTTAAACTTCGTATTGATAATCTTCTCGCCTGCCGGGAATGTATGCAGCTGGTTTGCCGAATTTGCATTGACGCCGTAGCGATATAGTCGATTTTCATAGCCGTAAAAGATATGTGCCGATTGGGATGAAGAGGCGATGCTCGTCGCTTCCGTATCCAGAATATAAGGAGCATTCATCGTTTGTTTCATCCGCGTAATTACCGGATTCCCTTCGGTGGTGACACAAGAAAATTGCAACAAATAAGGCTGCGTACCTTCGTACATCACGGCATTATGTACATTAGCTACATTAGCCACACCCATATAATGCATACCTAAGCCAACATCATTCATATCGAAAATAGACGTATTGCTCGCATTGGTCGGAAAAGCATCTATGGTTTGTCCACCAGTCGTATAAAAACGTTGATTTTGCTGATCGTAGAGAATGTGCTGATAAACGATGGGGTGAGCCCGCCAATCGTGTTCCCCAACATTCGCGGTGAAAGGCGCGATTTGATAGTCGTACTCCACACCAGGTGCTTGCATACTTGGTCCGAACTTCTTCGCGCCCGGAAAACCACCGGTCATATTCGCCTGCAAAAGACCGTCGTTAAGGATTACACCTAAATTCGTTCCCGACCAGCCGATAAAGGATAAGTTTTTGGTGGCTGGAGGCACGAAGTATAGGGCATCCAGATTATAGCGTATCTGCAGGGTCAACGGATCAAGCTCTACCGCATCGTGCTTGCCTGCAACGTATAATTTTCTTCCAGTGGGCGAGACATCATCTGTTACTGAACCTGAGGAGAGACTGAGTATCAGGGGCTCCGCAATGGGATAATTCGGATTAACCAGCGAATAGATACCACGCTCTATCGAGCCATCCGGCAGCAACATGGAAAAGTCTGCAAAACCTCCTTTATCTTCCAAAACCATCCAACCTTCACTATAGCGATTGGTGATGCGCAGGTCGTAAAAATAAAACCCAGAAACCCCACTCTTATTATCCGTTACTTTAAAGGTAAGTCGATACGGTTCGCCAAGAATGAAAAAGTCAGAAATCGCTGTTTCTAGTTCTTTTTCCCTACTCAGTGTATCTCTTGGCTCACGATAGCTCACCGCCGAATTATTTCGCGCAGCAATCCAGAGATAGCTGTAATCACCCTTTGAATCGTCAACGTTTGGCGACAGGCTTAAGTGCTGCCCTAGACCAATTTCAATGACATCAGGCGCTTCTACATCGCTAATATCAAAGGTAATCGGCTCTTCGTAGGAAAAATTATTCTTATCTTTTGTACATGCGCCGATCGTGATAAGCAGCAGCATGTATCCTATTATTTTCATCTTCTTCATTGCCTAATAAAATTTAACCGGGTTACCATTTTCGTCGATCAAATCGCCGTTTTCCTGTTCGTAATTATACAACGCTTGGTAAGCCGTTTGCACAATAAAATTTCTATCCTGCGGCAAGGGGTTGCTTCCCCAGCTGGTGTATCCCGTCACACTGCTGATAAAGCGGATCTTCACCTCCGAATATTCCCCGAAAGAAGACAGCCAAGAGCTGTCCCAATTCGTTGGCTTCAGCAACTGGTCGGTGATGGTAAACTTAAACTCCCGACGGGTATATTCCGATCGTCCAACTGGCTGAGCTCCTGTATCGTTGTATCCTGCCCGCAAATCCTCTGAATCCTTGATACGTAGCAAAGCGGTTACCAAAGAATCCCGCAGTCCGGGCTGGCGGTACAACACGATGGCAATATCATTACCATATTGACCTGCAGGAATCAGCGGGTTCAAAATCTCGTAGTGGTACCCAGATTTCGCATCGTTACCTTCATCGGCGACAAAGTTGATCCTGCGATCGTGATCCGCCGCCAGTCCTGTAATCCGGCAATATACGTAGAAGGTATCCTGTTCCACCTCCTCCGGCTCGAAGGCGAAGGAATAGTTGAGGGAATCAAGACTATAAAAACCGCCGTTATTCAATTGCGCACCAAAATATACACTGGCTTCGTCCTCAAACATGAGACGTTCATCTTCCTTACATCCCAGTATCAACAACAGAGCCAACAGGCCGTATATCGTTCTTTTTTTCATTTTTCTCCTCCTTTTTGATAGTCAGGGTTAAACTCTATTTCCATATCCGGAATCGGCAAGGTGTACACGGTGTTCATAGTTCCGAAATAAACGCTGTTTTGCAAACTAGCATAGCCAAAGCGCTTATAAAAATACCACAGCTGCCCTTCCGCATAATATTCCTTCCGGTATTCCTTAAATAGTTCATCCTGCAAAGCAGCTTCATCCGGAAGGTTTTCGGAAGTAAAAGGACGTACGATGTTTCGTGCTTCGCGAACGACATTCAGGTATTCCCGAGCTTCTACTAAGGACTCCGCCGATTCTGCAGCGATATAATACATTTCCGGCAGACGAATCAACGGTATCAGGCGCTGCTTAACATTCGTACTGTGATCGGAATAATATTTCTTGGAATAAACGGCCGAATTACTATGGGGCGACCAGCGGCTTGGTGAAGCAAGCGACGAGCGAATGTCCGAACCCAGGCCATCGACAGTAGTTTCATAGATACCGTTCAACACCGATTGGGTATTAAACAGGTCTCTTCCTTCGGGTTCTAAAGCATTAGTCTTGAAGAAGTCATCCGCTACGTCGTTTAGACGGGAATGGTGTAGGGAGAAGATATGCTCGGAGGTAAAAATAATATTGGAGCGCTCATCTCGTTCATCATAGTTTCTTCCCGAAATCGGCGAAAAGTAGAACCATCCGCTATTGATCACCTCATCCGCATAAGTCTTTGCATTCTCTTTATCGCCGGCATAGCGGTACATTCGTGCCAACAAGGCTTTCGCCGCCCAGTAATTCATGCGATTTTGGCGGAACATATAGGACAGCTCTGCACCGATCACAGTCGTTCCTTGATTACCCGCTATTTGATCGATGTTCTGCATTTCCTCCTGCAAGGCGATGCCCGCCAACATATCCGTTTCTATGCGCTCCACAATTTCGGCGGCAGTCAGCACATCGCTCGGCGAAACGGTAAATTCCGTTACATACGGAATTGCCGGTTCATTGGCTGTTGCCTCGCTGAAAGCCGGCGCAAATAAGCGCAGCAAATCGAAATGCAGGAAGCCCCGTAAAGCCAACGCCTCTCCCTTGATCAGGCGGTAATCTTTTTCCGACAATTCCGCCGGCTGGGTGTCCATATGCTTCAACAAATAATTCAGCTGCGCAATACTGTTATATTGCTTTGCCCAAAGGTTCTCGATGACGGCTCTCGGACTATGTTGGCTATCGTTCGCCTCGGTGTATGCATAACGGGCGGATAAGCCATAATAATCGGTGCTGCTATTGCTCTTATTCGCATATAATTGTGCCAGCACGTCTACAAAGCGGAAGCTCAGCTCGGCGCCATACGTCGCTTCATCGTTCATGGATTGGTAAGCCCCAACCAGCACATCGATGTACCCCTGTGCCGTTTGAAACTGCTCGCCCTCATCGAACTGGTTCGACGGACGGACGTCCAGCCATTTATTACAGGACACCGTTGTGAGTATCAGCACAAGGCAGAAGCCCAAGGTTTGTATATTTCTATTTATATTCTTCATGGTCTTATCTTAAAATGAGGTCGTAAACTGCAACGTAAATGTTCTGGAAAACGGATAATCTAAACCTCTTTCGCGCTGAATGGCCGACCATTGATACAATTCGTTACTAAACAAAGTAATGCGTGTATTCGACAGGTTTAGGCGTTTGTTTAGCGCACCGCTGAAGCGGTAGTATACCGAAACACTTTCCAGAGAGAGCAAATCACTGCGTTGTACAAAGCGCGAGGAGTTGTAAGTCGGCGTATTAATGGCAAAACCATTATAATCAAGCAAGCCCTTGAAAAAAGTAACATCTCCCGGCTGCAGCCAACGCTCTTCCGCCACACGGCGATCTACATTATAGATGTTTACCTGGGCATTTTCTACCCGATCAACCAACGTCTGGTTGTAGGCATAACCGCCAATCCGGAAGCGAAGGAATACGTTGGCCCCAATACCATGGTATTCAAAATTTGTTCCGAAGGTTCCCTCCAGTTTCGGGCGGCCATCTGCAATAATCACTTGATCGCGGGGATCGTAGATATTGGTCAAGCTGCCGTCTTGTTTCTCGAAAATCTCATAGCCCGATGCCGGATCAATCCCATGTGATTTCACGGCCCAAATGGCGTTGGTGGACTGCCCAACGGCATACCGGGTAATCGGCACGGAGGACAATGTCGTGTCTGCCCGCCCATTCAGGGCTTCCAAGGTGCTTGACAACTTGGTGATCTCGTTGTCTACGCGGAACAAGTTCGCAAAAACCGCCCAATTGTTGCGATTAGACATGGAGTTAATAATATTGTAACGCACGTAAAGTTCATACCCCTTCGTTTTCATATCACCGATATTCTCGGAATAACTCGTAAAACCTGAGGAAGGCGCTGTAGTCACCGTACCGATAGAACCCTGTGTGGTTTCTATATAATAGTTACCCACGACATTCAGGCGATTAAATACATTGATATCGAAACCAAGGTTATTCTTTTGCGTTTTTTGCCAAGAAAGATCATCGTTACCGAAACCTAACAAGTAAGAACCGATCATGCCTCGGTAATCCATGTTGTTATAGAAACGGGAGGTTGTTCTCGCCAGATAAGAATCAAAATTTTGCGAGCCGGTATAGCCGAAGGAGTAACGCAGCCTAAACATATTCAGCCATTCTTCTTCTTGCAACCACGGCTCATTATGTACATTCCATCCTCCACCGAACGACCAGAAAGGGGCAATACGGTTGTTCGCTCCAAACTGCGAAGATCCGTCCAGGCGAAAAGAAGCATCCATCAAAAAACGGTTATCATAGGCGTAAGAACCATTCACAAAAGCACCCAACAAACGGGTAAATCCTTCGTCTCCCGTCACACTGCTGCCGTCCCGAAAACCCAGCCCCTGCGTCACATCGTCCATGCGGGCATTCGGAAAACCGACAACCGTATAAAGGTTGGAAAAACTCTTCACCTGCTGTGCATTCATCCCGAGCGTTCCAAACAGTAAATGCTTGCCAAAGGCTTTGTTTACATTCGCGCCAAGGTTGATATCATAATTGGTGCGCTTGCCATGTCCTTTATCGTAAGAGCCGCGCTCGAAAGTTTCCGTAGCCGAAAAGGACGTATGTTGCGCCGGCAAAAAGCGATCCGACTCATCCCACTGAAACTGCAAAGCCACACTACCCGTCAGTCGTAACCAAGGGTTCACCTGCCATTGCAGTGCGGTGTTGTTCATGATATTCGTATAACCCGTTTGGTCAACCACTCCTAAATTCGCATTATATAGCGGATTCATCGGTCGCACCGGATTGTTGTTCGACGGGATAATGCCGTCCAAGTTATCGTAGGAATCGAAATTCGTCAAGCGTCTGCCTCTTTCGTCATACACTGTTTCGAGAAAATACTTTAACGAGCCATCATCGTTGTACGGTGTCCAATAGGGATTCAGGCGTGTATACTGCCGGAAGGTGCCGTAAGGCGAATTTTTGCCCAGATTGCTAGTGACCGTCACCTCATTGCGCACATTCAAACCATTTTTTCGATAGGCCAGATACGCATTTCCTAATATGTTGCGGCGACTAGATCCCTTCATTACCCCCTGCGTATTCAAGTAGGTTCCACCGATACCGTAGAGTATACTTTCATCGCCACCTTCTATGTAAAGATTATGTTTATGTCCTGCCCCCACTTGTATCGGCAAGGTTGTCCAATCGGTATTCACCCCCCGTTCGATTTCCGAAAGTCGGTGGTTGTAGTAATGCTCCAGCTGTTGTTCGATGCGGGTATCCCCGTAAAAGGAGTACACGCCGGTACGGTTTTCAATATCAAATTTCTCGCGGGCGTTCAGCAGGTTATAGTCCGACAGATCGGCCATTTCCAAGGACATATTGCCCGTATACGTAATCCGCAGATCGCCGGAAGCCGGGCGTACCGTTTCGATCACCACCACACCGTTGGCCGCTCTGGATCCATAAATCGCAGTCGCCGTTGCATCTTTCAATAGGTCTACCGATTTGATGCGCGTCAGATCGAGGTCGTTAATCCGCGTCAGCGACACCTCAAAGCCATCCAAAATAAAGAGGGGTGTATTCGGCGCGGTTTCGTAATTAAAAGGACTGGTGGTTGTTCCACTCGGGTCTACGAGACTATTGCCTCCACGCAGCGTAATCTCCGGCAAAGCATTCGGATTGGAGCCCATATTGATATTCTCCGGCATTTGGAAAGAAGGGTCTAAGGATTTAAGTGCCGTCAGCACGTTATTTCCTGCTACCTGCTGTAGTTCCTCTTGATTAAAGGAACGCACGGCACCAGTATACACTTCTTTTGGGCGCTCAAATAGACCGGTTACGACTACGTCTTCAATTTGTGTAGCTTGGTCGGGTCGCATAGTCACAGCTAGTGAACTTCTATTTCCCACGCGAATTTCCTGTTTTTCATAACCGATAGACGAGAACACAAGAACAGTCGTATCGCTCGGAACTGGCAAAGACCAGATACCATTCTCGTCGCTTGCTGTGCTGGAGATATTTCGCAATTCCGGCGGAAGTTCTCGCCAATCCCGGATATAGACAGATACACCGCCTAACGGCTTGCCTGAAGCATCCAGAATTTGTCCATTGACGACACGATGCTGTGCTGTCTGATCTCCCCTTTCGAAGGGAATGTTCTTCTCAAAAAGCACGATATTCTTTCCACGTTGGCTATATCCGAGCGATTTCCCCTGCAGTAAGAGATCTAAAACCTCCGCAATCGTGCGCTTTTTAGATGTCAGGACGGGCGCTCCATATCTATCTACAATTTCACTCGGATAGAAAACATTCATACCCGTTTCCATTTCCAGCTGCTGTAACGCAGCTTTTAAGGTAGCTGTGCGAATACCTAACTCAACTGTATTCGTATGGATATTCTGCCCCAGAATGGAACTAGAAGCTAAAAGATTAATTGTCAAGGTCAGCAGAATGCCACAGATTAAATTGACCCTCATAAGGAAAAGAAAGTTAAATCGCTTATGCAAGCACGGAAAACAACACGGCTCTCTGCTTGCAAAAAACAAGATTTTTTGCATTATTTGTATTGGGTTAAAGTTTTACCAAAAATTTAAAAACCTAAGCTCCCTGTTTTTGCTTCCTACGGCTACAGGGGCTTTTTTTCTTTATCTTATTGTACTAAGGATCGTGATTCTTATTTTTCTCCATGCGTTATTAAGTTAATTAAATGACCAGTGTCTATGTTTTAGTTGATTTTACGTTATTTTTTAATACAGGCCTTTCCGTCTATCTCTACCACTTGTCCCTTTCGTCGGAAAACTGCTCCACGCGCTGTACATAAAAAGCCCAACACTTCTTCGAGTGTTTCCAGCCCGCTGAACTTCCCACTTATGGGACAACGTGCTAAATCGGGGTTCTTGAAACGAATCTCTACATCATATCGGCGCTCCAGTCTCGAGGTCAGTTCTCCGAAAGCCTGTGCATCAAAACGCATGTCTTCCGCTGTCCAATCAAATGTGCTATCCGCTGCTGCCAGCGCCTCCTGTTTAGGAACTTCGACTGCTGAATGCACTTCTACCTTCTGATTTGCAGTCAGTTCCGCCATGATCTTTTCTTCACGTTCCACCCGTACTTTTCCACGCTGTACCATTACCTTTACCTCTTCTTCTCCATCAGTTGCTTTTATTGTAAAGGCCGTTCCCAAGACGACGGTCTTTACTTTTCCGGTATGTATGATAAAAGGTTGATTTTCCTTCCTATTGATATCAAAATAGGCTTCACCTACCAAGGAAACCTCACGGGTAGCTCCCTTAAAATCCGTTTTGTACTCCAATCTGCTACCGGGCCGAAGAACAACACGGGAGCTATCTGACAACAATACAAATCGATTTTCCGACTGTTCTTTTGGTGATGTTGCGATCAATGCTTCACGCCCTTTATCATTCAGTTTCCAAAAGCCTATTCCCAAAACTGCCAAACATACTGCTGCTACGGCGGCATACAACCAAAGACGTTTACCAGTTTTTTGGTTCGCTGCATTTTCATCCAGCATCGTCCATACATTATCCCGGATACGATTATGCACCAGTTCCTCTTCACCCGGATTCTCCGTCTCCCAAAACACATCGTCGTCGGTATCCTGTCGGTACCATTTCAAAAGACGCTCACGTTCTGCTGTACTTGCCGTTCCCTGCAAGTATTTACGAATTAAATGATGTAGTTCATTACTGTCCATAAATCCGGTTGTTATATAGAGAGTACCATATTGGATAGGGTATCCCTACATGAAAATTTATTTTTCAAAAAAAAATCGAGAATATTAAATAAAAAAAAGGAAAAATAAACTAAAACCAACCCGACGCAAGTTAATCCGCAGCACTTTTAACGCTCTTGTGATGTTAGCTTCGACCGCTTTTTCTGAAATGTGAAGCTCTTTTGCTATTTCTTGGTGAGACTTTTGATCTTTTCGACTTAACTGGAACACCAATCGACATCTTTCTGGTAATTTTTCAACAATACCATCGACATACTCTTGTAAAAAACGGGCATCGATCACTTCTTCGTCTAACTGATGATCATTTTTTGGCAAAACAGCATCCCGAATCATTTCTTGCCGGCGTGTGCGATGCAACATTTTAAAGGTAGAGAATTTGACTGCTGTAGCCAGATAACTAGATAAATGTTCTATTTCAAGGATATTGCGGCGTTGCCAAAGAGAAATAAAGACATCTTGTACGATCTCCTCCGCCATCTCTTTATCGTTTGTGTGCTGAAATGAGATGGCTAACAATCTCTTCCAATAGTATGCATACACTTGCGCAAAGACCTCCTTGTCTCCATTTTTGATGGCGGTTACATATTGCTTTTTGTCAAAATTATCAAACAGCACTTTCATATTTATGCCTCATTCTCTTTTTACCATACTATCCTTAACGGACACCGTGTTAACAAGGGTATGCTTAGACCCTACCCTATTATTATAGTGCTATATACTAACTGGAACACCAGGCAAATATAATATATATAAAAATAAAGTCTATTAAAACTATAGATTATTTTTTTATGTTAGTTTAGACATTAATTTGCTCAAATATAACATCTTTCTCAAAAACACAGAATTACGAGCAATAATTTGTGAAAATTATAATAAAAAGGATTGTTACAAAAAATTTCAAAGTTGAAAAAATCCTCTAATATGCGTGCAAAGACATGATCGTAGCAGCTATTTCTTTATAAAGACTTTTTTTATTCCTGTGATAATAGCCACCGTTACTGTACCAACAATTAACCCCACCATAAACTCCTTAATAATAGCGGGAAGAGATGGGAAAAGGTGATGGATATAGTCAATATTATGTACAAAAATGCCGCCTGAAACCAATATCAGTGCTATAGTACCAATAATCGCCAAAGCTTTAATAATCACGGGCAAGGATTTGACCAACAAATGTCCCAAGCGAGACGAAAAACCTTGTCCATTTCCGTACTTAATTAGCTTATAACCGGTGTCATCCATACGGACAATAAGCGCAACAATGCCATAAACACCCACGGTTGCTAACAGAGCGACGACAGAAACGGTCATAATCTGTATGGTCAAAGTTCTATCCAGAACTGTCCCTAACGCGATGATAACGATCTCAACGGAAAGTATAAAATCGGTTGTTATCGCTGACCTGATTTTTGCTTTTTCCACGTCTAAACTTTCTTCCTCTTTTTCTTCCACGATGGCTCCCGTAACTTTTGGTCGGTGAAAGAAATATTCGATAATCTTTTCCGCCCCTTCATAAGCAAGGTAAAAACCTCCTAAAATCAAAGCGATTTTTATAGCAATTGGAAAAAAAGCGTTTAGCAACAATGCAATCGGAACGATAATAAGCTTATTGATAAACGAGCCTTTTGTAATCGCCCAAAGCACTGGCAGTTCCCGAGAGGACAAAAAACCTGTTGCTTTCTCTGCGTTGACAGCCAAGTCGTCCCCCAATATACCTGCGGTTTTACGGGTAGCGATCTTAGCCGTCACCGCTACATCATCCATTAACGCCGCAATATCATCCAAAACTGCAAAAATACCTGATGCCATATTCTTCTGTCCTATATAATTAGGGAATAAAAATAGAAAATAATCTTATATTTAAAGTTGTAGTTTAAGATTTTCAATTTTTTGCATCGCGCTTGATTATTTCGATCATATGAATTTACAAACCGTTCCGTTAATTGTTCTATTATTAAGCGGTATGATCATATCTGCCACGGCACAACAACGGAAACCAAACATTGTCTTTATTCTAACCGACGATCTGGGTATCGGCGACATAGGTTCTTACGGACAGGAAAAAATTAAAACACCTAACCTGGATAAACTCGCTAGCCGTGGTATGCGATTTGAAAATTTCTACTCGGGCACATCCGTATGTGCACCTTCTCGTTCCGCACTGATGACAGGACAACATACAGGGCATACCTACATCCGCGGAAACAAAGAAGTCCAGCCGGAAGGACAGGAACCGCTGGCCGATAGTATCGCAACGGTTGCCATGTTGCTGAAAAAAGCCGGTTACACAACAGGTGCATTTGGTAAATGGGGGTTGGGTATGGTCGGCACATCCGGAGATCCGCTAGAAAAAGGATTTGATGAGTTTTACGGTTACAATTGTCAACGTCAATCTCATCGCTACTACCCTACCCACCTGTGGCATAATGCTGAAAAGATGGTGCTGGAAGGGAATAATTTGCAACAAAAAATACACTATGCGCCTGAGCTAATCCAGCAAAAAACATTAGCTTTTATTGAAGAGAACCAGCACAAACCTTTCTTCCTCTTTGTGCCAACAGTCCTTCCGCATGCGGAATTGGCAGGACCGAACGATGAATTCTATCAGCAATATAGCGCGAGCTTCCCAGAGACGGCGCACAAGGGAAACGATTATGGGCCGCATGCCACCATTCCTGGGTATGCTTCGGTCGAGAAACCCCGTGCCACATTTGCAGCCATGGTCAGTCGGCTAGACAACTACGTCGGTGAAATCGTAGACAAACTGGAACAATTGGGGCTATCCGAGAACACCTTGATTATTTTCACCAGTGATAACGGCGCGCATCGGGAAGGTGGTGCCGATCCGCAATTTTTTAACAGCTCTGCCGGATTAAAAGGATACAAACGCGACCTCTACGAAGGTGGTATTAGAGTTCCTATGTTAGCGGTTTGGCCGGGCAAAATAAGTCCTGCAAATACGATGTCACTTGTAGCTGCATTTTGGGATGTATTGCCGACACTCGCGGAAGTCTCCGGCGTTTCGATTCCCGATTCTACAGACGGGATTTCGATATTACCCACACTCACTGGAAAAGGAAAACAACGCAAGCATCGGTATCTATACTGGGAGTTTCATGAGGACGGAGGAAGACAGGCTGTTCGCTCAAGCGACTGGAAATTGGTAAGGCTCAAAGTTAAAGATGGAAGTCAAACGATCGAAGAGCTATACAACTTGAAGAACGATCCGGCAGAGCGCGATAATATCATCCGTAAGCATGGCAAAATAGCGAAGAAACTCGGAAAATACATCGATGAGGCCCATCGGGAGAGTCCTATTTTTCCTTTGATAAAGCAAATAAAATAGCTGTCGTTTATCTTCACGAAAGGCAAACGCCAGCGTATTACTTCTTCCTGCTCTTCGACCAGGGACTTTCAGTACTAATTTTCTTTTTTATCCAAACAAAGCGCTAAATAAATTCTCTAATGTTGCTAACGGACGAATAGCGATGTCGTACTTCTTAGCATCTAGCCCTTTTGTGTTATATTTTGAAATAAAAATGCCCTCGAACCCCAATTTTTCTGCCTCTGTAATTCGCTGTTCTATGCGGTTTACGGCCCGAATTTCGCCGGACAGCCCGACTTCTCCCGCAAATGTTACCTGCGACGGCAATGGGATATCCTGTTGAGAGGATATTAATGCCGCGATAACCGCCAAATCGATAGCAGGGTCTTCTACACGCAATCCTCCAGCAATATTCAAGAAGACATCCTGTGCGCTGAGCCGGAACCCGAAGCGCTTTTCCAACACAGCCAATAGCATGCTTAGACGTTTCGTGTCGAATCCTGTAGAGGTTCGTTGCGGCGTTCCAAAGGCCGAATTGCTTACCAAAGCTTGTACTTCGATCATCAATGGACGCACCCCTTCTAACATAGCAGCGATGGCAACCCCGCTTACCGGTTCATCTCGCTGTGAAATCATGATTTCCGAAGGGTTGGAAACTTCTCGGAGTCCCGAACCTTGCATCTCATATATCCCTAGCTCGGACGACGAACCGAAACGGTTCTTTACAGCTCGCAGGATTCGATACACATGGTTGCGATCACCTTCAAACTGCAACACCGTATCCACCATATGTTCCAATACTTTCGGTCCCGCAATAGAACCGTCTTTGGTAATATGGCCAACGATAAATACCGGTGTGCTTGTCTCTTTTGCAAAACGCAGGAGTTCCGCCGTGCATTCACGCACTTGGGAAACCGAGCCTGGAGCCGATTCGATCTGCGACGAATGCAAAGTCTGTATAGAGTCAATGACTACGATATCAGGTTGCACAGTTTCTATTTGCTTAAATATCTGCTGGGTAGAGGTTTCTGTCAAGATATAGCAATTTGCTTTTGAGCTCTGTGACAGTCTTTCTGCACGCATTTTAATCTGTCGCTCGCTTTCTTCTCCCGAGATGTAAAGCGTTTTTACTTTCGGTATACCTAGCGCTAATTGTAACATCAGCGTCGACTTCCCGATTCCAGGTTCGCCGCCGATCAACACGAGCGAGCCCGGCACAATCCCTCCGCCAAGGACCCGATTAAATTCGGTGTCGGGGGTAGCTAATCGTTGTTCATCCTGATAAACGATTTCGTTTATAATCGCCGCTTTATTTGACCGTCGTGATGTGCTTGGTGCGGACGTACTGCGCCATTCGGGAACTTTGGAACTCGCCTTTTCTACCA
The DNA here is from genome assembly GCF_002980525.1 of Sphingobacterium haloxyli. Classification (GTDB taxonomy): domain Bacteria; phylum Bacteroidota; class Bacteroidia; order Sphingobacteriales; family Sphingobacteriaceae; genus Sphingobacterium; species Sphingobacterium haloxyli. The sequence continues at coordinate 293,911 of NZ_PVBQ01000002.1, read as the reverse complement.
CTTCTTCGACAAAGGTATTCCACTGCTTACACGATGGGCACTGCCCCAGCCACTTGGCTGATTCATATCCACACTGCTGACAGAAATATGTTGATTTTGCTTTAGCCATTGAACGAAAATAAGAAAAACAAGAAGACTTTTTCAAAAAACCTTGTCCTTCTGTAATATCGTCGTGTTGTTTCGCCGTGACTACCGAGAGGTAAATCTCTACATGCTCTATTTTATGGAAGATGAAGCTACCATACCCACGAAAGAAACTTCAGGCATCTGGGGCACGGCCCCAGGTGCCTGAAGTTTCTTCTCTACATAAATATATACCTTAATTCGGATAGCCAGGATTCTGTACCCAGTGGGTATTTACGTCAAGAACCATTGTTGGTACCGGAAATATACGACGGAAGCGCTCTGAAAACCCCGCAGGATACAGCGATCTGAAGCCCCAATCATCTTCAAATTTTCCAAAGCGAATCAAATCGTTACGACGCCAAGACTCATCGGCGAACTCGCGAGCCCGTTCATCCAGCAAATTATCTAGCGTAGGCGCTATTGTAAGCGCCGGAGCATTCACATAAGCCCGGATCTGGTTGATCAGCGATCCCGGTGTATCGCCGTTGGTAGGTGTTGCTCCGCGCAGGATCGCCTCAGCTTTCATCAACAAGACATCCGCATAACGAAAGATCGGCACATCGTTACTTTGATTCCGCGCGTTCGCCGACGTTACCGCTATGTCCATGTAAAATTTAATCGATCTATAGCCCATGGAGCGTCCTTTAAGATCGTTACCTACGTTCAAAGTTGGCCCACCGCCTGGGCGCAACTCGATCTCGCGCACCGTTTCTAGGTGCCAGTCAAACTGAACGTCCGCGTCAGGACCATCATAGTCCTGATCGATACCTCGTTTAGATGTACGGATTAAGAAGGGGCGATCCAGATCTTCGGTATAGTTAGACCAATAATACTGTAAGCCTCCAATATAAGACGCATTGCGCTCATCGCCTTCTAAATTAAACTTGTCCAAGTAGCTTGGTAGCACGCGGAACGTCCCTCCTACACTCTGTGGAAGCGGCGCAAACTGGTCCTGAGCACTACGGTGAATCCAGAAACGCGTATAAGTCATCCCGTGTTGCCGCTCGCGATCATAAGGCATCGCAAAAATGAAATCCCGAATATGCGGACCATTATCGGGACGAAACTTCTCCAGAAAGCGATGGCTGTCCACAATAAATTGGCCGGAACTAATGATTTCGTCGCACATGGCGACCACCTGATCCAGTTTCTCATTGCTCGCTGCGGGCGTATAGCTGCTTACATCTCCAGATGTATACACAGCCCAGTTCAGGTAGAGTTTTGCCAATAAAGCCTCTGCCATGTACTTGGTCGCCTTTCCGTAGGTTGCTGCTGTTACTTGAGTCGGCAATTCGTCCTTAACTTCCAATAGCTCCTGTTCGATAAATTCTGCAATTTGAGCTCGGCTTGTCCGCTGCGGAACCTCATCTACCGGCTCCGTGAGCAACGGTACATCGCCAAAATTATCCATTAGGATAAAGTAGTAATACGCACGGATAGCACGAGCCGGAGCGGTTAAGTCCGGGTTTGTTTCGTTTAGCAGAGCAATCGCATTGTTTGCCAGCGTAATGCCGGTGATTGCTGAGTTCCACATGCCGGGAAGTAAGCCATTGTCGGCCGTCCAGTTGTGCACATGAAACTCCCGATAACGACCACCGTCAAACCAGTCGGTCCCCATAGACACGCTCACCGCTTCATCTCCAGAAAGTGTTTGCGCCATCCAGTGATCGCGGCCTAAGGCACCGCGATACGCGGCATATACGTCAGCCATAATGGCCTCTGCGGCGCGCTCAGAATCCGGAAATTCCGTAAGCTGCGACTTAATATCTACATCCAGATCCGTGCACGATATCAGCGTCAAGCTTAGCGCAGATATCGAAAAAAATCGTTTTACTATTTTTGCGTTCATCTCTTTATTTTTTTGCTAATCAGTATAAATCCTCCTCGGATTACAAATTAAAGTTCAGGCCAAACATAAGGGTCCGTGTACGAGGGTAAGTCTGCCGGTTATCGATACCCGGTGTCAGCCCACCTAAACCTACTTCCGGATCATTTCCCGAGTAGTTGGTAATGACAAAAGCATTATTCACGGTTGCGTAAACCCGTAGATTCTTGATCGGGAGGTTTTGAACAGGCACTTTATAGCCCAACGTAATATAGGCCAAGCGCATAAAGCTTCCGTTCTCCAAATAGCGGTCTGATAAGTAATGTGCGTTTCTGTCTGTCATCAGTTCGGTGTTGAGCACGCTTGCCAATACATTTTTCTCGCCGGCGTTGCCCACCACATTGGAATGCCGCGCGCGGGTACCGTTCATTATTTTCTGTCCGAATGCACCTTGGAACATCATATTCAAGGAGAAATCTTTATAACGGAAGCTATTGTTCCAACCCATAACGAGTTTCGGTTGCGGACTCCCGGTTACCGCCTGGTCTTTACGCTCCGGCGTGTCGGTGGTTTCTCCTGTACGTTCACCGGTTTCGGCATCGCGCACATAGAACACGGAGACTCCTTCGTCATTATACCCTGCCCACTCCCAAGTATAGAATTGCCCGATTGGAGCACCTGGTGTCAGGCGTTGCTGGAAGACATTCGTCTGTCCGGCTCCGGCGAGATCCGATAATTCAATAAAGTCACGTGTAAATTCTCCCTTTGAGATGCTGATCACCTCATTCTTATTATGCGATAAAACAACGCCGGTATTCCATCCAAAATCATTGCGGGCTATTGCCTTGGCGTCCAAGGTAAACTCTATACCCCGGTTTTTGATTTCGCCCACATTAGCGGTTAACATGGAGTGGCGATAACGGGCCGTACTCACCGCGTAGTCGAAAATCAAATCGGTTGTTTTCTTTTCATAAACTTCTACGGAACCGGACAAACGGTTATTCAGCAAGACGAAATCCGCACCGACGTTCAACATTGTTGTTGTTTCCCACTTCAGATCCGGATTGGCGTTGCGTAACGCTGTCAAGGTACGTAATTCCCTTACAGTACCATCGGCCAGTACATAGTCGAAAAATGAAGAAGTAGTACCGTATACCGGTTGCGCGATGAACGCATCAAAACCCAGTGAGTTTCCGCTGACACCAAAACCTGCACGCAGTTTCAGATCGTTCACTACGGTAGATCCTTTCAGAAAACTCTCCTCGGACAGACGCCAGGCAGCAGACACCGATGGGAACGTCGCCCAACGGTGATTTTCTCCGAAAGCGGAGGAACCATCACGGCGAACAGTGGCCTGAATCAAGTACCTGTTGTCGTACCCATAGTTCACACGGCCATATACGGAAATCATCCGCAAAGTAGACAGTAAATGTCCGCCTGTTGCCAAACGGTCGATGACATTCGCCATCCCCGGGTTGTAGTAGCCCAAGTCGTCGTTGTAGTAATCGTTGGTAACCAGCTGGAAACCATCACCATTATTATTCTCTTCCCAAGAATAGCCCGCCAAAGCGGAGAACTTATGCAAACCGTTGAAGGTCTTGTCATAACTCAGGTTCATCTCCATCACCCGGCGTTCATCCTCTGAGGCAGAGCGCAATGCACGTCCATTTTGATTACGAGCCGCCATGGATAGACTGCTAAAATATTCAGCATTGTTGTATTGTGTGTTTTGTAGAGACAAGTCGATGTTGTACGTCAGGCTAGGTAAAATCTTATACCCCACTTTTGCATGCGCCTGCAGGACCTTTGATTTTCTAACATTCTGCGCCTCTTCGATCAACGAAACGGGGTTAGCATATTGGGAGCGAATCGGAACTTCAAACCACGACCCGTCATCATTACGTACTGGCGACACCGGCAGATAGTAAAGCATCGCATCGTATACACTCAAGCCCTCACCCCAAGCCAATACATCGTTCCGTTTGGTCATACTCGCATTGATATTAAAAGAAGCCGTCAAGCGGTCGTCCAAAGCCTTTGTCTGCAAAAAGCCTCGTCCGATCTGACGTCCCATATCGGTACCTTTTATGACTCCATTATTTTGGATGGTGTTCAGACTGGCGTGGTATTGCGTTTTTTCCGTTCCACCTACAATCGAAATATTGTGATTGGTTGAATTTCCGGTACGTTCTACTTCCCGCTGCCAATCGGTATCCGCACCGGTATCATCGGTGGGCTGCATGGAGAACTCAGGATTATCCGCGATATATTTACGGTATTGATCGCTGTTCATCATATCATAATGATTGGCCACCTTATCCATGGCGACATAGCCGTTGTAGGAAATATCGGATTGCCCTGCCCGGCCGCTTTTCGTTGTCACGATAATTACTCCGTTGGCCGCTTTAGATCCGTATATCGCTGTTGCAGAAGCGTCACGAAGCACATCAATCGATTCAATATCATCCGGAGCAATCAAGTTGAGCGATGCTCCGGGCACACCATCGATCACATAATAAGGCTCCATCGCTGCACCGGAGCGCAACGTCGATGCCCCGCGCAAGCTCATGGAAGGTCCCGCATTGGGATTGCTATTGTTCGTGGAAATCGTCAGACCAGGGACTTTTCCCTGCAACATCTGCGCGGGCGAGGTAAACACGCCGACGTTCATATCTTCTGCCTTCACCGTAGTGATGGAACTGGTTACATCTTTTCTAGAAACGCGGCCGTATCCAATTACAACTTCCTCCAAGGCCGTGCTGATAGGTTGTAACCTTACACTCAAAGCAAGCGGTTGCCCTGCTTGAATTCTATAGCCGGAGAGGGTATCAGGTTGGAACCCGACATAACTGAAGATAAATTGATAGGGGCCTCCTTCAGGCAGATCAGTGAAGCTGAATAACCCTTTGTCAGAAGAACTGGTGGTGAAACTTTTCCCGGATGTTCCGTGAACAGCTTTGATACTTACTCCAGAAAGAAATTCACCGGATTGATCCTGGGTCGCGCCCTTTACTTGCTCTTGCTGCGCTTGTACCGAAGCTAAGCCGGCGAAGAGTAGTGCAGCGCAAAGCACGCGTTTTTTTCTCAATTGATACGTGTTAAACATGGTTTTTTATTATGGATTATCATTTTTATGCGTATGTTTTTCTTCATCCTGCCGGTAAATGTTATAAGAACCATCGGGTTCTTCTTCAAATCGGAGGTCGTTAATGAGACAAATGACAGTTAAGACATTATGGATAGCTTCGTGTTGCGGATCAACAATGCCAGTATAAAGGATATCATTGATGCTATTATCTCGGATCCGTATGGTAGTTTGATAAACTTCTTGTAACTTCACGAAGACATCCCGCAACGGAATATTATCCAATGACAACAGGTTTTTATTCGTTTCCACCGTCTCAGTCTGCGTTGATTTTTCAACTTCTGGCTTGTCGCCTTTGCGGTGTTGAACAATCCGCATATTGGCATCAAATAAGAGATTAGCACCTTTACGATCCAATAACACACTTTCAAAAGCCGGTATACCGGTCGTGGAGGCTACCATAACCTTTCCTGTATGAAGCACTACGTTAGTATGTCGATCTTCGATGTATGTATCGATAGTAAAAGAAGTACCGAGCGCTGTAGTTTTTGTTTCTCCCGCAAATACGCTAAACGGCCTTTTTGCATCCTTTTCTACATCGAAAAAAGCTTTCCCTTCCAAGTGAACTTCGCGTGCCGAGTCTGAAAAATCGGCTAAATATCGGATACTGCTCTTCTTATATAAGTGCACTGTAGAACGATCAGATAGGTGAATGGTGTCCACAGGTATAGATTCGTTAGTTATGACAACCCACTGCGGCGATGATGTGCTGTCCCGCTGTACAAAAACCGGCATGTCTGACGGAAGAGATGCTTCCCAGAAATGAAACGAGATAAACAGAAGTAGAGATGCTGCGATACCCAGCTGTACTATTCGATTGGATCGCCGAAGGTGGTGTTCCCGTTTTCGGATTCTTATTTTTTCATGTAATATTCCTTCATCAATGTTTTGCGCCATCTTTTGGGAAGGTATTTCGGCTTTTGTTGTCCCGTCATACTTCCCCCATTCAACATCGTTAAAGATTTCTTCAACCACAACCGGATCTTCCCAGATTTTTCGACGTGCCTGTTGCTTTGCTTCAGATTTGCGGCCTTTGCCGCCTCGTTTTCTTCCGAACTTCATATTAGTATTACGTCGCCCGAAGAGGTACCCCTAGTGACTTAATAATTATTTAATAATGGCAACCGTAATTCTTATTGGATCAGTTTGGTCAAGTGGGGCATGGCAATTCCCATGAATAGGTCGCTCCAGCGAGATAATCGCGGTTCATATTGACACACAAGAATAGCTTACGCGATTACAACATCACCGAGTAGAGATGCTGTTTTAACTGCAAAAGAGCTTTACTGATATGGTATTCAACAGCTTTGGGAGAAATGGAAAACATATGGGCAATTTCTCTATGCGATAAGCCCTGTTTGCGGCTTAACTCAAAAACCAGCCGCCTCATCTTAGGCATATTCTCAATGTCCTTTTCCATAATATGCAACAGATCTTTGCTTTCTATCGCGTCAACCAAACTGTCGGTAAAGGGTGTTTCAGCGGACTCTCCTTCATATTTGAAGCGGGTAGCTTCTTTCCGAAGCACATCAATCATTACCTGTCTGGCCATACCAAACAACTGCACATCGATGCCCAGCTTCTCGCTGAGTATCCCACGTTGCTTCCACAGTTTGATAAAGGTGAGCTGCGTAACCTCCTCAGCTACATAGGCTGACTTCGTACGTTGCAATATAAAGCCATAAATCTGCGGATGATAGCGGTTAAAAACATGCTGGAATGCATGTTGGTCATCCTTTTTTATTGCTTTGATATGCTCCATAAAGTGCACAAATTTAGTCGGTTTACAGGTAGCCCACGGTTAACATGATGTTACATTTTTATGAATTCATAAATAACGTCTTGTATCCGGCTTCGTATATTTAAATCCAGTAGCTTTGTTGAGACTTGTGGGTGAACCCTATTGGACAAGAAAATATACACAAACTGATTTTTTGGATCGATCCATACACAGGTTCCTGTATAACCGGTGTGCCCGAACACAGCCTCATTTGCCAATCGGGATGGGTATTCTTTTTTCTTGTCCGGATCAGCTCGGTCAAAACCGAGCCCACGTCTACTATTTGACGACTGCTTTGAGGTAAATAAATCGACCGTCTCCGGCCTAAAATACCGAATTCCTCCATATTCACCTCTGTTTAACAATAATTGGCCGTAGATGGCCAGATCATTTGCCGTACCAAAAAGCCCCGCATGCCCAGCCACACCACCAGCCATTGCCGCTCCTTCATCGTGTACATATCCTTGCAATAGCTCTTTTCGAAAAACAGTATCGTGTTGTGTTGGTACGATCCGGCCTTTTGCAAACCGCTGGCGCGGATTGTAGCCAGCGGTTTGCATGCCTATCGGCCGATACAGCAATTCTTGTACATAATCCTCCATTGGCTTGGATATCATACGCTCGGCAATTTCTTTCATCACATACATACTAACATCACTATACACATAGTTTCCCGTCGGTTTCACCGCAGATTGTAGCATCTGGGGCCACATCACATCTCGGTAATAGCCATTACGCAGATAAGCGTTATCAGCTACGCGTATTTGATGGCTAGTATTCTGTTTATGCACCAAGTCGCCAGGTTTGAGGTTACGATAGAATGGAATAAAAGGGATAAAACCAGCTTCATGTAATAACACGCTCCGAAGCGGAATATTCTTTTTATTGGTTTCTTGAGCCTGTCCCAGATAGCATCCCATTGTGCTGTCTAAATTAATGATATCCCGCTCCTGTAAATGCATCACCACCGGAGTCGTCCCTGCTATTTTACTGACGGACGCGAGATCGAATATATCCGAAGTTTTCGTTTTTTCGTTTCCGTGATAGGTATGTGTACCATACGCTTTATCGAAAATAACTTGCCCATTTTTCACCGCCATAACGACTAGACCTGGTGTCGCGCGCTCCTGAATAGCTTCCGTGGCAATGGCGTCAATCGTTTTCGTCATATTCTCAAGATCCACTCCGCAGGAACTTTCTGTAGCATATTGTAAGCGGGTCTGTTCTGTTTTATTTTGCCCTTGCGTAATGGCTAACCCACCGAAAATCGACATTGCGGCATACTGCTGCGCTTCCTTATTAAATTCGGGGTAAACCAACTCCGAAAACTGACCTTGCAAACGACCCGGCGACCAACTGGAGGTTGTTTTCCTATTTTCAAACCGTACGATAATAACCTGCTTTTTGTGCACCATCGATTGTTGGACCATCAATAATAAGTCGTTGCGAAAATCTTCTCGCGTACCGGCTACAATGATGGTGTTATGATATTTTGTGTGCTCTTCATACTGATTAAAATCAAAACTTTTTACATCAGCATAACGCCCTACCATATTCACGAAATGAGCATATTTATTAGGAAAAGGCGTAACTACCGCTATATGGTGCCTATCCAAACGCTTCAGCGGCACTAGTCCTCCCGAATTTTGGATCATATTCGCTTTATTAACCACGTTCTGTTTATACTGAGCGACACTGCTCGACGTGTATAATAGCAATAATAAGCAAAAATAAGTTATGATACTTTTCATTCTATTCATCATTTTAAATTGTAAATTTATTAAAAGATTCTACATCTACGGTTCTTAATACTATTTAAGACTATACAAAAATGCACGATCCCTCCTTAACCTCTAATGTCGCCTCCGGATATTTGAGGTATGTAGAAATCAATCCTTAGCACTATCCCTCATCTCAAATATCCGCAGCGACGATTTTTTTGGTTCTTTTTTGGGGTAAAAAAGAACACAAAACCCTATATTTGATACATGCCCGAGGTTATAGACACTAAGACTATTTTTTCCCTTTTGGAGGTATCCCGTAGCATTCAAAAAACCATCGCGGAACGATACAAAAGTCTATATTGGATCAAGGCGGAGATGAACAAGTTGAACCATTACAGCCACTCAGGCCACTGTTATCCTGAACTGGTCGAGAAGAAAGAGGGCAAGGTGGTAGCAGAAATGCGTTCTATATTGTGGAAAGCCGATTACCAACGTATTAACGATCAGTTTCGTAGGCTGCTAAATGAGCCACTACGTGATGGCATCACCATTTTATTCCAAGCAGCCATTTCTTATGACCCACTGTATGGATTTAGCCTTAAAATCGTAGACATTGATCCTACGTTTGTATTGGGCGAGCTGGAAAGGGAGAAGCGAGAAAGTATCCGGAAGCTTCAGGCAGCGGGCATATTCAGTGCGAATCGAAAATTATATTTTCCACGTCTGCCTAAACGCCTTGCCATCATATCTGTGGAAACAAGCAAAGGCTTATCCGATTTTTTCAAGATTATTGAGCGTAACCCATGGAAGTACAAATTTGAATACACGTTGTTCCCCGCACTATTGCAGGGTGACAAATCGGTTCCATCTATTATTAGACAATTGGCAAACATTGCTGAGAAAACCGAGGAATTTGATGCCGTAGCAATCATTCGCGGAGGTGGTGGAGAGGTGGGCCTTTCCTCATACAATAATTATCAACTAGCCAAGGCTATCGCTATTTTTCCAATTCCAGTTATTACGGGTATTGGCCATTCTACTAACGAGACAGTAAGCGAGATGGTTGCTTACCAAAATGCGATTACTCCCAGTGAACTAGCCGATTTCCTGATACAAAAATTCCATCAATTTGCTATTCCGGTAGATGAAATCCAAAACCGTATTATACAGGCTTCAAAAAAGCTATTTGAGCAAGAAGAGCGCTTGTTAACGCAATTCAGCCAATCCTTATCTTGGAATGCTAAAACCGTCCTTACTACCCACCAGCACAATTTGACGACATCGATAAACCATTTACAACTTTTTAGTAGGCAATCGCTGAAAGACCGGCAGACGCTCATTAACAACATACAGCGATTAATGCAATTAGCAGATCCAAAGCAACTATTAAAAAAAGGATTCAGCATTACTAAAATTAACGGTCATGCCATTACACAAGATACTTCTGTGAAGGCGGGCGACGAAATAGAAACCATCCTGTACGATGGGACATTGCGCAGTAAAGTAACAAGATAAAATTATGTACCAGCAATATGACAGAAAATACATACACCTATAACGATGCGTTTGAGGAGCTTCAAGTGATTGTCTCGGAAATTGAATCTGGACAAACCAATGTCGACGAGCTTACACAAAAAATACGTCGAGCATCCCAACTAATAGCCATTTGTAGAGCCAAGCTGACGTCCTCTGAAGAAGAGGTAGAAAAATTGCTGGCGAAACTGGCAGAAAGTACAGCGGACAGTCCCGACCAGGAATTCACGGGGAGCCATGAAGAGGAATAATCAGATTAAAACATAGCCCAACACAAGGGCACTCATTGGGCTATGTTTAATGGACAATGAATTTATACCGTGACCTTAGTTCCGACAGGCTTTCCCGCTATGATATCTAAAATAACACGATCTCTCTTGCCATTAGCGATATATGTAGGAATATGCTTCGCTGCTGTATTTTTAGCGACCTTGAGTTTCGACTCCATACCACCACGACCAGAAGTCTCGCCTTTATTTGTCTTGGCGACGTACTGCTCGACTTGTTGATCAACCTTAATTTCACTGATGAGTTCGGAACCCTCATCCGCCGGATGCCCTGTATAAAATCCGTCAATATCGGTTAATATAATGAGCATATCAGCATGGATTAATTCCGCAATTAGACTGGCTAACTCATCATTGTCCGAAAACATAGAATGTGATACGGAAACTGCGTCATCCTCGTTTGCTATTGGAATAACGCCTTCTGCCATCAATCCCTCATAGCAGTTAATCATATTGGTACGGTGTTCACCTGGGTTAAAATCACGTTTGGTGGCCAATACCTGCGCACATCGCATACCATAATTCTGAAAAAGAGTATAGTAGTGCCGCATTAGCCGAGGTTGACCTATAGCCGAATAAACTTGCCTGCGCTGAGACTTGTCTTCTATCACACTATCGCCTAAGATCTCTCGACCGGCGTTTACCGAGCCGGATGAAACCAATACCGTCATGATATCTTCTTCGTATAATTCCGCTACTTGATCAACCAATTTATTCAGAGCCGGTTGCATAATACGATTGTCCCGATTGGTCATGACACTTGTCCCTATCTTAACGACAATTCTCTTTTTATACTTATGCATGCTGTTTATTGTTCTCCTTTCCCAGCTGTACCGCCCGGTCAAACGCGGCATAAGCTGCATCTTTAATCAACTCCTTGACATTGTTTTCTTCCATCGAATCCAGCGCAGCGCGGGTGGTGCCACCTTTAGAGGCCACTCTATCCATCCATGCAGTGGGGTTAATGTCAGAACTGTTAAACAGTTCGACCGCCCCTTGAAATGTCTGTGCTACCATCAACCGCGCATCCTTTTCGCAAAAACCCATTTTTATAGCGGCCTCCATCATCGATTCCATAAAATAGAATACGTAAGCCGGTCCCGAACCAGATATACCTGTGGATTTATCAATCTCCATTTCGTTGGCAAGCTTAATGGATCGTCCTGTGGTATCAATCAATTTTTCTACTGTCAACAGCTCTAGTCGCGAAACTTCTTTAGAGCCCACAAAGGATGTGAACCCGTGTCCTACCTGCGCCGCAAGATTAGGCATTGCACGGACTACTTTCTTAATCCCCATAGCTTCCTGCATCGTCTTAATCGTAACACCCGCCATGATAGACACGAAAATTTGGTCTGGTTTTTTGTGCTCTTTAATCGCTTCAAAAACTTCGTCGCTATGATAAGGCTTCACAGCGATAAATACAATGTCTGCTTTTGGCAAACAATCTGCTAATTTCTCGTAGACATCGAACGTGCCTTCCGCCCGTAATTCGGCAATTTTTTCTGCCGAATTGTCTAAAATCATCAAATCTTTTTCTTTCAATAAGTCTGATTGGGCCATCCCTTGAGCATACGTTAGCCCCATGTTTCCGGCGCCAATTACTAGAATCTTCATTTAATTATTTTTTTAATAGAATAACATTAGTTCGCTAACACCCCACAAGGAACGTGCTGAAAATTAAGATGATGCAAAATAAGCGGGTATATTCTCACAGAACAAATGACACAAAGCTCTGTTAAGTAGGGGCTTAACCTGCTTCGAAATTTTTTTCAAATTTTTTTCAATAGGATAAATGTCAGCTCTGTCAAAATGACCACAAAAGCCGACACATTTTGGCGCGACGAGAAATGTTTTATCTTGCTATCACCGTTTTCATACGAGCGCGCGCAATTACTTTATTTTCGAGTTTTGTTTCGATTTCTACCAGCGTAACACCCATAAATTCCTGTAGAATCGTTATGGCAGAAAAAACGGTTTCTCCTATTTTGGGCAACCCATCAACCACTACATTCTGCATAGAACCGATATAGCCCATTGGTGCATTTTCGCCCTTCAGAAAATGGCCATATCCGGTGTGTAAGGCCACCGACTGTGCCATATGCTCAAGCAAACCACTTTCAGCTAATCTTTCGTCATCGACAAACAAACCGCCTGCTTTTACAGAAAACGTCGACACCAATCCGCTATCGCAATAACTTTCCAAGCTCGAAACCATCACTATAGGCGCTCGCTGGGGAATGAGTTTTATTAACGTTTCGTCTGAAATAGGTAGAGATATCATTTCCAAAAATCAAAAAAGTTAAACCATTGGAGCGGATACTTCTGTAAAATCCCTTCCACACTGCTCGTATAGGCCGCAAGAACAGCGTGGGGCTCGCGCTGTTTTACATCAACTGCTCTACGTGCATAAAGATGATATCGAAGTCCAGATTCGCGCATCACATAGACAAAAATAACGGGAGCAGATAAGCGCGAGGCGATACGAAAAGGCCCTGCAGGAAAATGTGCCACTTTACCAAGTAATGGAGCAGTGAGTGTTTTAGCACCATCAAAATACCGATCCCCTGTAAAACAAATAAGTTCGTTATTCGACAAGGCTTCGTTGATCGCAAAGACATGGGACATATCTTCTTGAATATGGATGAACTTGACACTTGGTTTCTCAGAAATACGCTTTATATATTCTTTGATGATGGTACGTTCCTGGTCTGCTGCTACTAAGTTGATTTGAAGATCCACGTCAATATCAGCAAAGAATTTATCGGCAATTTCAAAATTACCCACATGCGCCGATATGAGAATACCTCCCCGTTTTTTCGCTAGAACTTCCTTTAAAATATCTATTCCATCAAATTGATAAGTATATTTGCCCCGTAAACCAGACGAGATAGCCACCTTGTCGATGATGGTCTGCCCAAACACGAAGTAGGTTTGATAAACGTTCCATAACGCTTTCCATATCCCATATCCCTGCCGTTGACGCAAATAGTAGTAAATAGCACGGAAACTTTTGGGAGAGAAGAGAAAATAGTAGAATGATACAAAGATAAGCAAACCGTACGCAGCACGGACGCCTAGTTTTTTGATTAAAAAGACAAATATCTTATAGCCAAGGAGTGTTCCTTTTGACTTTCCGTCCCATTGGCTCATGTCCCTCCCTATTTAATTCCTTGCCGTCATTCTTTGTTCTACAATATTATAGAAATCCTGGAAAGTAACCACGCCTTCAAAATCTGCCTCCGCTAACTTAACACCAAAATTGGACTCGATAATAACAACCAAGTCCACATAGTCTAAACTATCTAGGTCAAGAGATTCTTTTAAAGACGCTTCCGGACTGATAATCTGCTCATCTACCTCAAACTCATCCACCAAGATTTCATTTATCTTTTGATATACACTCGCTTTATCCATCGTTAAATTTCTTGACAACCAATGCGGAATTGGTCCCACCAAATCCGAAAGAATTAGACAAATATATGTCAAATTCTTGTTTTATAGCGTGGGAAACAAAATTTAATTCCTTGATATCATCATCTGGCTCATCCAAATTAATGTTAGGCGCTATAAATCCATGCTGCATCATCAGGGTAGAATATACGATTTCCGAAGCTCCTGCCATCCAACATTCGTGTCCTGTCATGGATTTCGTAGAACTGACATATGGCTTATTCCCAAATACTTCTAAAATTGCTTTTGCTTCATTTGCGTCACCAATCGGTGTGGACGTCGCATGGGCATTGATATAGGCAATATCTTCTGCCCGTATATTGGCCTGTCCAAGTGCTCGTCGCATAGCTTTTGCCGGCCCTTGGATATTAGGGGTTGATATATGGCCACCGTTCGAAGAAAACCCATAACCTATTATTTCTGCGATGATCGGCGCGCCTCTATTTATGGCCGATTCATAACTCTCCAATATTACCGTTGCCGCCCCCCCGCTAGGAACCAAGCCTGTGCGCCTTTTATCGAAAGGCCTTGAAGCCTGTTGTGGGCGGTCAATATCTGTCGCAAAGACTCCCAAGCCATCAAAACTCGCCATGGCATAAGGGTTGATTTCCTGTGCACCGCCACAAATAATCATATCCTGCAGCCCTTGCTGAATAAACATGTAGCCTAGGCCAATGGCATGTGACCCGCTAGCACAAGCTGCACTAATCGTCATGTTAATTCCAGACAATCCAAAAATAGTTGCCAAATTCATGGTAACGGTAGAGTTCATGGATCTGAAGATAGCTCCAGAGCCAATAAGCTGAGTATCTTTCTTCTCGCGTACAATATCCGTTGCTTCAATAACCGCCTTGGAGACACTATCGTTTCCAAACAAAATGCCTACCTCTCGCTTATTCAGGTCATCTGCTAGTAATCGGGCTTGTCCAAGTGCTTCTACGGTTGCCATATAAGCATACTCGGACTCCTCGCCCATACTTATACGTTGACGCCTATTGAGCGCCTTCTTTAAATCTGGTGGGGGCACTGAACCTGTTAACGGCGATTGAAACCCGAAGGCTAGTCGTTCTTCATCCATTACAATACCCGATCTACCCTCAAAGAGTGATTGTTTAACTTCTCCTAAATTTGTCCCGATGCAGGAATAGATACCCATCCCCGTAATGACCACACGTTTACTCATCCGACAATTCTACGTATAAATTCCACCATTTATATTGATAATTTCCCCCGTGATATAACCAGCTTTCTTAGACGCAAGGAAGCAGACTAAATCAGCGACCTCTTCTACCTCCCCAAATCGGTTTGCCGGAATAAGCGTCTTCAGTTCCTTTTCGTTCATTCCCGCTGTCATATCCGAACGGATAAATCCTGGAGCAACCGCGTTAACCGTAACGTTTCTCTTTGCAATTTCTTGTGCCAATGCTTTTGTAGCACCCACAACGCCAGCCTTTGCCGCGGAGTAATTGACCTGCCCAGCCGTACCTTTGACACCCGAGACTGAGACGACATTAATGATTCGTCCATACCGTTGACGTAATAGTTTTTGGATAAAAAAATGTGTTACGTTATAAAAGCCTTGCAAAGAAACGTCTATCACAGCAGACCAGTCTTCCGGAAGCATCCACATAAATAGACCATCTTTCGTAATACCGGCATTATTAACGATGACTTCTACGATCGCTTCCGGGTGACGCTCGCTCCATATATTTAGTGCCTCTTTTACTTCAGTTGCATTTCCAACATCGAATTTGATAATTTCGCCAGTTGCTCCCTCACCTTGTAATGCAACCAATGTTTCTTTGGCCGCGTCTTCGTTCCCTTGATAATTAATCAGCACATGATATCCCAATTCGCCAGCTAATTTTTTACAGATTGCTCGCCCGATACCTCTCGATCCGCCTGTTACTAGAGCACATTTCATATTATATCATCCGTTAATAACGTCTATTTCTTCATCAAATATTCCTTGACCTGCTGAATGGCAGGATAAAGTGGTTTGTCGTCCGAAAAAGCCGGAATAATTGCACTAATTTCATCATACACCGCTTTTGTCTTTGAAGATACAAAATTTTGATAATTTAAAATATCAATTGCTTGTCGCACAGCTATACTTTGTACGGCAAGTACTTCAAACGCATTGACAATCACGCGATTCGTTATCACCGCGGCATTTGCCCCCATACTCACAATATCTTGGTTATCGTTGTTATTCGGAATACTGTGTATATACATGGAGGTAGAAAGCGTTTGGTTTTCAGCCGTGGTGGACGTAGCCGTAAATTGTGCTCCCTGCATCCCAAAATTAAAACCAAGCTTGCCCATATTTAAAAATGGAGGCAGCAGCTCGTTGATTTTAGCATTCATGAGATAGTTTAATTGCCGCTCTGATAACATAGTAAGTCGTGTAATCGCCAACTTTAATTTATCCATTTCTAGAGAGATATAATCGCCGTGAAAATTTCCTCCATGATAAACGTTTTGATCTTTCACCGAAATAATAGGATTATCACTAACTGAGTTCAATTCATCCTCGAGCACCTTCCCTGTATGCCGAATCGTCTCCAAAATCGGCCCTAAAATCTGTGGAACACAGCGCAGAGAATAGTATTCCTGTACCTTGTCTTTAAAAACGTCTTCTTGATTATTACCGGAGTACAAATCTTCCTCACGTTTTTTTATTAGGCCACTATCGGCTAAATGTTCCCGCATACGTGTGGCAATCTGATTTTGTCCAACATGCAACTTTACTGAGTTCAAGCTTACCGAATAATGATCGTCATGTGCCTTTACAATTTCATTCATCGCACAAGAAAGCCAAATCGACCAGTCCAACAACTTAGATGCATAGAAGTAATTGACAATGCCTATGCCTGTCATCACGGATGTACCATTGATCAGCGCCAGCCCCTCTCGCACCACGACATCAATCGGCTTTAATTTTTCTTCCTCAAAAACAGTTGCGGTAGGTCTGCGTTCATTTTTATAAATAACTTCCCCTTCTCCGATTAAAACAAGGGCCAAATGCGCCAGTTGTACCAAATCACCACTTGCCCCCACGCCGCCGTGCGCAAAGATTACGGGCGTAATACTTCGGTTGATCAATTCTTTGAGTAGTTCAATAACACTCGAATGGATCCCGGACTTCCCTTTAGAGAGGTTTGCCAAACGCGTCAGCATGGTTGCCTTTACATGGAGCGACGACAATACCTCGCCCGTACCGGCAGCATGGCTACGAATCAAATTGTATTGTAACTGATTCGTATCTTCATCTTGTATACGGTACTGTGCCATTGGTCCAAACCCGGTATTCACCCCATAGATCACTCTATTCGCGGCAAATTCTTTCAGGAAAGTGTGACTTTCTTCGATCGCTCGGAACACCTCCGGTTCTACACCGAGAGGCTCATCCTTAAATACAATCTCATAAAACTGAGACAGCGTTAATTCTTTATCTACCGAAACCATTATATTTCTGTATTCGTGCTATTTTTTGTTTCCCACAGAAAAGCACAGATTTTACTGTTATTTTTGCTGGGCAGGATCATATTGAACCATTGCAAAAATACTATAATTTAATTTTATTCGCTTAATTCATCAAATTATGAATGTCGAGGAAGTAGACATTTTAATTATCGGTGCCGGCCCATCGGGCTGCGTCGCCGCTGGGTATCTAGAACAACAAGGTGTTCGCATCAAGATTATCGAGAAATCCAAGTTTCCTCGTCTGGTTGTAGGCGAGAGTCTAATTCCTCGCGTGATGGACCACTTTAAAGAAGCTGGACTGTTGCCCGCATTAGAAGCGCAAGGTTTTCAAAAAAAGCCTGGCGCACGCTTTATCCGGGGCGAAGTCGTTAGTATCTTTGATTTTGGTGATAAATTTGGAGAAGGATGGGATTGGACCTGGCAGGTGCCCCGTGCAGACTTCGACTACGCGATGACCCAAGCGTTGCAGCGAAGGCAGGTCGATATTGCTTTTGAGACAAGCGTCACGGCGATTGAATTTGAGGGCACCGACTCTTTAACCACCATTCAAGACAAGGCAGGAAACCGCTCACAAATAAAAGCAAAATTTGTTATCGATGCCAGCGGATATGGACGGGTTCTCCCGCGTCTGTTATGTTTAGACAAGCCATCATCGCTGAATCCGCATTCCGCCATCTTTTCCCATGTTAGAGATATCAATCGTCCTGAAGGTGTAGAAGGTACGCAAATTTCTTTTGATGTATTAGATAGAGAAGTGTGGCTATGGGTCATACCCTTTTCGAATGGAATGACAAGTCTAGGCATTGTTGCGCATACTGATTTTATCGAGCGATTGAAAGGAGACGACGGTACAGCGAAAGCCTTAGAAAGAGCGATTAAGCTATCCGATTTCTATGTGAAGCGTTTTGCAAATGCCGCCTTTGAATTTGAGCCTATTCATCTTAAAAACTATTCTGCTGCTGTCTCTAAAATGTTCGGAGATGGGTTTACACTAACGGGCAATAGCGCTGAGTTTCTCGATCCCGTATTTTCGTCAGGTGTATGTTTTGCAACTGAATCGGGTATTCTTTCTGCAAAACTAGCCTACCGACAGTTGCAAGGAGAGAAAATTGATTGGCAGGTGGAATATGCCGACTATATGGAATACGGCATCAGCGTGTTTACTACCTATGTGAAAGAATGGTATACAGGCAATCTGCAAACGCTTTTTTTCCACCGCCCCGAAAACTTGGATGTAAAGCGTAAGATATGCGCGGTACTGGCGGGCTATGTCTGGAACAAAGAGAATCCGTTTGTCAAGAAACATGATAGGGTAATCCGCACCTTAGCTTATATGTTAGGGGGTGACGAGCGATGATACGACACTGATCACATAAATAAGCAAAAAGCTATTCACCTTCTGATTTAGGCGGTTGTGTTTTGGTTGCACCGGCCTTGAACCTTGGTTTGAAACCCGCCGGTTTGCTTGTCGGAGTTTCGGACGTCTCCGGCTTGTGCTCCTCTTTAGGCTTTTCCGGTTCAGCCGCCTTTGTGGCCCCTGCCTTGAATCTTGGTTTGAAACCCGCCGGTTTGCTTGTCGGAGTTTCGGATGTCTCCGGCTTGTGCTCCTCTTTAGGCTTTTCCGGTTCAGCCGCCTTTGTGGCCCCTGCCTTGAATCTTGGTTTGAAACCCGCCGGTTTGCTTGTCGGAGTTTCGGATGTCTCCGGCTTGTGCTCCTCTTTAGGCTTTTCCGGTTCAGCCGCCTTTGTTGCCCCTGCCTTGAATCTTGGTTTGAAACCCGCCGGTTTGCTTGACGGGGTTTCGGCTTCTTTTGAGCGGGGAGATAGTTCTTCCAATATCTCCACCGCAACAGATTCATCCTTGACAGCAGTTTCCACTTCCTCCGTCAAGGCGTACTGCTTTCTTAGCTTATTAAACCAGAATTTCTTGGTATGATCAAAACTTTTTTCTCCCATTTGAGCATAGTGCTGCCTAAACTCCTCATACAGCGGGCCATTATCGCCCCGTAACTGTGACAAATCTATTTTCTTTTTGGCAAAAAAATCCTCAAATGTCATCACGAACAATTACTCCATATTATGATATACCGCCTGTACATCGTCATCCTCTTCGATCTTATCGATCAGTTTGAGCACATCGGCAGCCTGTTCTTCATCTAATGCAGTATGGGATAAAGCAATACGTTCTAATTTGGCAGATTTCACTTCAACCCCCTTTTGCTCTAAAAGGCTTTGCATATTCCCAAAGTCCTCAAACGAGGTTTGAACAACGACAATATCATTACCTTCTTCATCGGCTTCTACATATAGCTCTTCCAGTCCTCCATCAATAAGTTCTAGTTCCAATTCTTCTACATCCAGGTCTTCCGTGGCCCCAAATCGAAAAATCGATTTTCGTTGGAAGATAAAATCAAGCGATCCTGTTTTGCCCAATGAACCGCCCGATTTGGTAAAATAACTTCTAATGTTTGCCACCGTACGGTTGGTGTTATCAGTTGCCGTTTCTATCAAAACTGGTACGCCATGTGGACCATATCCTTCATAAACATATTCTTCATACCCTTTCGCGTCCTTTTCAGAAGCCCTTTTGATAGCTGCTTCAACACGATCTTTCGGCATGTTGACCGCTTTAGCATTTTGAATGGCAGTACGCAAACGGGAGTTATTTTCCGGATGTGGACCGCCCTCTTTTACCGCGATGGCTATCTCTTTTCCTAAGCGTGTAAACTGCACGGCCATTTTGGCCCAACGTTTAAATTTTCTTTCTTTCCTAAATTCAAAGGCTCTGCCCATTGTTTTATACGTTTGTTTTGAGGTTCGCAATCATGTCTTCTGTTATCGACGCCAAATCAAACTTTGGTTCCCAGCTCCAATCTTTACGCGCAAAAGAATCATCGATGCTTGCAGGCCAACTGTCGGCAATCGCTTGACGAGGGTCATAATCAACATAAGACATCTCAAAATTAGGAAGAATTTTTTTAATTTCTTCGGCAATCTCCGCAGGAGTGAAAGATAGTCCCGCGAGATTATAGCTTGAACGGATGGAGATCTGTTCACTAGGAGTATCCATCAGTTCGATAGTTCCACGCACCGCGTCTTCCATATAGAGCATGGGCAAAGCTGTGTTGGCAGAGAGAAAACACGCGTACTGACCATGCTTGAGCGCTTCTATAAAAATATCGATAGCGTAATCTGTTGTCCCACCTCCCGGCGCAGTTTTCCAAGAAATAATCCCCGGATAGCGAATACTGCGAATGTCTAGATCATATTTATGATGATAATATTCACAAAGCCGTTCGCCTGCCAGTTTACTGACTCCATAAATACTAACAGGATCCATCACACAATATTGATCCGTGTATTGTTTGGGAGAGTGCGGTCCAAAAACGGCGATGGAGCTAGGCCAAAAAATCTTCTTAATCCCAAGCTCCAATGCTAGATCCAATACATGTAGCAGACCATTTATGTTAAGATCCCAAGCTTTTTGCGGGTATTTCTCACCAGTCGCAGAAAGCATGGCCGCAAGCAGATAAACCTGTGTGGGCTTATATTTCTCAAACAAACTCTTTAATGCAGATTTGTCCAATACGTTGATGATCTCAAAAATTTCATCTTCTTTTAATGCATGTGGTTCCCGAATGTCTGAAGTGATGACATTTTCGGCACCGAATCTACTGCGAAGCGCTGTTGCCAGCTCTGATCCAATTTGACCATTCGCGCCAATCATTATTATACGCTCTTTCATTGTGACAAAGTTAGCGCATTTTTTAGGCAAAATTGGATAGCAATCGATTGCTTAGTTTGTCCTTTTTTTATAGAAAAAACCAGAATTACAAATCTTTAAATATTCAGAGGAAAACATTACACGGTATTTAATAAATTGCAAAATATCTTTTTATTTTCGTACTTTTACAGGCTAGATTTATCGCAAAAAATTTAACATCTTAAACAAATAAAACAAATTCAATTATGAAAGTTGCAGTAGTAGGCGCAACGGGCCTTGTAGGGTCAGAGATTTTGACCGTTTTAGCGGAACGTAATTTCCCGGTAACAGCGTTAATTCCTGTCGCATCGGAGCGGAGCAAGGGTAAGGAAATCGAGTTTAAGGGGAACAAGTACAAGGTCGTTACGCCAGCCGAAGCTATTGCTCTCCACCCTGATGTAGCTTTGTTTTCTGCAGGAGGCGAAACTTCAACAGAATATGCCCCTCAGTTCGCGGAAGCGGGCATTACGGTCGTTGACAACTCGTCGGCATGGCGTATGGACCCGACGAAAAAATTGGTTGTTCCGGAAGTAAATGGCGAAGTGTTGTCCGCAGCGGATAAAATTATCGCAAACCCAAATTGTTCTACTATCCAAATGGTAGTGGTGCTTCAACCGCTACATGCGAAGTATAAAATAAAACGCGTAGTCGTATCTACTTATCAATCTGTTACTGGAACGGGTGTAAAAGCCGTTAATCAATTGATGGATGAACGAGCAGGAAAAGATGGTGAAAAAGCATATCCATATCAAATCGACTTAAATGTCATCCCTCATATTGATGTATTCCAAGACAATGGGTACACAAAAGAGGAAATGAAAATGATCAAGGAGACGAATAAGATCATGGGTGACGACTCCATCCGTGTAACAGCAACGACGGTCCGTATTCCGGTCATGGGGGGGCATTCCGAGGCTGTGAACATAGAGTTTGAAAATGATTTTGACCTGGCGGAAGTACGTCAATTACTAGGGGAGCAAGAGGGCGTCATTGTGATCGATGACCCTGCAAATCTCCAATATCCTATGCCCAAAGATGCGCATGGAAAAGATGAGGTTTTAGTAGGGCGTATCCGTCGTGATGAGTCGCAAGATAAAACATTAAATCTTTGGGTTGTAGCAGATAACCTAAGAAAAGGAGCGGCAACGAATGCGGTGCAGATCGCCGAATTGCTTCTTAAAAAAGGGTTAATTTAGCAACTTTTTTTAGAAAAAAGTTGTGCAAACCGAACGTAGTGAGTTCATGAACACCAAAGTAAGCATTAGTTCATAAAAAGCGCCACTTTAAAATTTTGAATAAAGGAATAAATTTTACATGTGGCATTCAAAGGTTAAGGAGGGGATAGTACAATTGCATGATCCCCTCCTTAACTTTAATTGTCGCATCCAGATATTTGAGGTATGTAGAAACTCATTCTTCGTATTATCCATTATCTCAAATATCTGAAGCGACGAGGTTTTTGCTTCTTTTTCACGGGGAAAAAGAAGGTAAAAGTAATATCATGTTAAAAGAAGAAAGACAAGCCTATATCATCCATCAGATAAACCTACACAACAAGGTATTATCATCTGACTTAAGTGTACAGCTCAACGTGTCTGAAGATACCATACGACGCGATTTAAACGAGCTAGCCGAGAACGGCCAGGTACTAAAAGTATATGGAGGTGCGTTATCCAAATCTTTTCAATTCCCTTTTCAGGAGGGAAACGTGTATGCTAAAGAATCAAAAAAAGAGATTGCCCACAAGGCCATCGGACTGATACAGAGCGGAATGACGGTATTGGTAGGAGGCGGAACAACCATGATTGAATTGGCGCGATCAGTCCCCAATGATCTTCAGTGTACGTTCTTTACCATCAGCCCACTCGTTGCACTTGAGTTAGCGGAGAAAGATAACATCGATGTTATCCTTATTGGTGGGAAATTATCTAGAAACACAAATATTGTATCCGGTGCGCAGGTTATCAATGAGCTCTCAGATCTACGGGTAGATCTATGTTTGCTTGGCACAAACAGTTTGTCGCTGGACGAAGGTATCACAGATTCGGACTGGGAAGTTGTCCAGATTAAACGAGCAATGATTAAATGTTCTAAGAACCTCGCTATCCTCAGTATTGCAGAGAAATTGAACTCTAATCAGAAAATGCGCGTCGCTCCGTTACGGGACGTCACCTATCTCGTTACGGACCTTGATCCCAAACATCCTAAATTAACGGAATTTGCCTATCAGATCGAAGTGAAGTAAATGTTTTTTAAGACGCGTCGCGTCTCAATAACATCATTTCGATCGGCTTAATGGTTATATACGCAAAATACGCTTGTAATAACTTATTTTTAAAACCGAGTAACTTTAGCCCTTCTTTTACCTTCGGTGTGTGCATGAGGGTCTGAAAAACGCGCTCCCGCCAATTCAGACGTGCCAATGTGGTATTAATCCATTCTAAATAGGCCGGACGGATCACTTCACGCAGCACCGAAACATTCAACGGCTCCAGTGGGTGGTTAAGAAGAGCGTCATAATTAAGGGAATTTTGATAGGTATATTGATGCTTTTCGTCTTCGAACAACAAATTATGCTTTTTGAAGAAATCCCGCTGCCACAGTCTGTCAGCCCTTCTTTCAGGAGCTAAGTTCAGCATCGCTATAGCAATATCCTGATCCAGAAAAGGAGAATATGCTTCGAAACCATAATGCGTCGGTAATGTAATCAAAAATTGCAACATCATCATCTTCGTCCGCATCGTGGCCAGTATGCGGTATTCTGGAATTTTCAAAAGCTCCTTTTGTTTTTCGAAGAGTGGCGCGACCAAAGCTTCTTTATATTCTACATCCATTGCCTGTCCTGCATCGGCACTCATGCCATGTGTATGACCAAGCTTGCGATATGATTCAAGTGAGTTTATTTCTGGGATAGCGACAGCACCCGCCCATGCATCCCCTATAATCCCACTTAGCAGATGCATTTTCTTGTGATTTTCAATGTTGGCGATCTGGTCAAAGAACTCCATGTGGTATGTACCGGATGCAGCTATGGATACACCATATAATGCATACCATTCGGGCATGTAAGAATTGAAGTTACCGAGATCTATCCTTCGCCAATAAGTACCCAATCGCTCCGAAAGAGCTTTAGCATAAACAACCTCTCTCGACAGATTTTGATTGTAGGACGTTCCGTAGGTGTAGGCGTGAATCCTGTTCCGCTCCTTTAACAACACATTCAGCAAGCGGGAATCAAACCCACCGCTGGTCGGAATCAAAATATCCTCTTGAAATGATGATGCCCAACTATTTACCCGCTCCTCCATCATGTCCAACACATCTTCTTCTTTTGTTTGCTTCCCTAATTCATCTACTACACGGTCTTCATGTTCCACTACCTGAATCTTACCGGCTACTACACGCAACGTCTCATTAGGCAGAAGGAATTTCACATGCTTAATAGGTGTACGTCCGAATACGGCATAACCATAATCTAGATAGGCTGCGATCCCGTTTGTATCTATTTCCAGATTAGCATAGTCAATAACATCTTCTATGGAAGCACCAACGGCGCCTGTTTTCTCATGATAGAATACCGTTCCGCATCCTACCCAATTCCCTTTTATTGTTTCTATCATTTCCACTTCGATAACTTACGCTTCCCTATCTCCAGGAGCTCAAACCACACCACATTGCTGATCAGGTGGCTACCCAGCAGATAAACCAGCACAAATATAGCGCATTGTAACAACAGCCTAACCAGATAGGACGTATCTCCTATAAAATAGCCCGATGTCCACACCACAGCAAAAGCAATCAGACTCACCACAAAAGAAGGGCCTATATCCTTAAGTTGTTTGAACAAACCGTACCCATATACCTTGCTGCTGACCCAAGTACTGATGCCATATAGCACCAGTCGTACCCCAATCTGGCCGTAGATGATACTCAAGATGCCAAACGGATAGGTCAGCCATAAAACCAGCAACGCCAATGTTAGCTGACTCAGTTCCAACCATAGGGTGTAATTGGCTTTTCCTTTCACGTTTAAAAAATTGGTATTTAAATCTATCAGCGAAAAAAATATGCCGGCGAAGCATAACAGCTGGAAATAGGGCACAGAAGGCAACCATTTGTCGGTCAGCACTAACACAAAGGCCGGCTCGGCAACGGCAATAGCACAAAAAACGGCAGGAAATAGTACGAAAGCCAATGTTTGCATCGATTTTCTGCAGGCGTTTAAAAAACGTGGATAATCGTTCTGTATCGATGCCAACGTCGTCAATGTCGTCCCCTGTATAATGGAAGAAATCAGCATGCTGGGCGTTTCTCCCCACTTATTCGACTGATAATAATAGCCTGTGTCCTGTAATGTAAAATGCTTTCCGATAAACGAATAATATACCTGCGAAAAGGATCTGCTCAGTATCCTCCCCATCATAAAGGAAGAAGAGAATTTCAAATGGTTACGCAGAATGCGTCCCGAAAAGAAAAAGTTCAACCGCCAGTCGCCCCATATCCATAACATGGTCGTGCGGAAGCAGGAATAAAGAAGAGCCTGCAGCAGCAAAGCCCAAACCCCAAATCCAAACAACGCTAGCGAGACAACCAATATACCCGAAAATACGACGGCCAGGACGTTGATGCGCGCAGTCTCCTTGAACGCGAAACTTCGCAATAACTTAACATACTGCACAAGACCGAACGACTGTGTCAATACTTGCAGGAAAAGCACACGAGCATATAAGGCCAGGTTATCGATATTGTTAAAACGCTCTATGGAGGGGGCAGCAAAGAAAAGGAGAAGATACAGCAGGACACTGACCAGCAGGTTAAAAGCAAACATGCTGGAATAGTCTTTTTCATCAACCTTAGGAGAACGTACCAATGAAGTTGCTAAGCCGCTGTCCACAATAGATGTGGCGATGTTTGTAAAGATTATCAAAACCGCTACTACACCGAAATCTTCTTCGGGAAGCACACGAGCGGTAATGATGCCCACCAATGTTATCACCAATTGGTATCCAAATCGGTCAATAGCATTCCAAAGCAATCCTTTAAGGGTATTTTGCTTGATATTCTCGCTCATGCAAAGACATTGAAGTCACAAAGTTAGCAAAGATTTCTATAGAAATGAGTCTGTAAAACCAATCTTATGATATCCTCTAGTAGTATCCTATATCGATTACCACTATAGATTTTTCTTTCTTCTCAAAATCCTGAAAATCTGTCATGGCAATATTTCAGCTTGACCAAAAAACAATGTCCTTTTCGTCTTTGCTACCATGCGATAACCTTTTTGTTTGAGGAACTCTATGATGGGTGTTGTTGGAACTACACCGATTTCAAAGTTATCTTCAACTAGTATGTAACGGGGTCGATATTTAACCCAGTTATTAGATTGCAATACAGCCAAATCAAATCCTTCTGCGTCAATTGATAAAAAATCAATTTCAGTATTTTCTTTAAGATGTTCATCTAGAACAGCGTCTAATCTTCTAACCGGAACAGCTATTGTGTTTGTAATAGAATATCTCGTACTGTGATCACGTTCTTCTGATATCCTTTTTGAGAAACCATTCAGAGCCGGCTCGTTAAAACAATAGTATGTTAACGTTCCGTTATTTTCCGCGATACCGACATTGAGATTAACATCTCGTTTTCGAAACCACCTAAACCATTTCATCGCGTCGGGATTTGGCTCTATGTTAATACCTTTCCATCCCCTTTTGTAAAAAGCCATTGTATTGGAGAACCGATACGGATGATGTGCACCAACATCTACATAAAAACCTCTATATTTTTTCTTTCCTTCGTAAAAACTTAGTAGTACAACATCCTCCCCTTCCTGCGAATAGGATCGATAACTTAAAAAATTATCAAGAGGCACATATTTTAGGAGCGTCTTTTTAAAAGAAGGCATAAACGTAAAATAAATTGATCAACAAGTTAGTATTATTTTTTCCAATTCCAAAAAAGATGCGCACAACGAGTCACAGTTTGTGCCTCATCACGTTTTTGTTTGAATTTGTTTCTTTATTTATTTTTCCTATATTAGTCGATAATAAGCACTAAATTTTTGATCTAAAAGCACTTTTTTCTTTTTTTGCTGTGTCCCTTTTGTACGTATTCTTACACGACAAGTTTATTTTTATTATAAATAGTTATATTATGAAAAATTTCACACTCTTGTGCGTACTATTGTTTGGAACAGTAGCCGCATATGCACAGTTAAAAGTTTTCCCGAACAAACGAGTACTTATCGGTGAAGGACCCAATCCGCCAGCTCACACTTTTGAAACCTATTTAGGGACGATGGCTATGAACTTTACCAATCGCCCGCTATGGTTCAATATCGCATCTTCCGATCCTCGTATTCAAACTACCACAGGCGGTAAAATTGTATTTTATAATACAGCTAATAGCGGTTACATTGATATTCAAGTTAAAGCAGTTCTTACGACATCAGATGCCAAGTTCAAGACTAATGTTGCATCAATCGGAGACAATGGGAGTGCATTAACCACGGTAAAACAGCTTAAAGGCGTAGAGTTTAACTTTAGAGACGAAGTAAACGGCATAAAGCATGCGGGTTTTATTGCACAAGACTTGGAAAAAGTGTTACCGCATCTCGTACATACGGACGACAGTGTCGGTAACAAGGCAATAGATTACCAAGCGATAATCCCTTATCTAGTAGAAGCGATTAAAGAACAACAAGTACAAATTGATCAACTAAAACAAAAACTTTCTGCGTCAGCACCTAATACCGATACAAATAACGCAGAAAACAGGCTGGCAGGAGAAGCGGCACGGGACGAAAAGCGATTGATACACCTTGCTGTTCATGCGCAAGAATAAGAAAAGGAGGTATGTTATGAAAACGTTATATGTAGCGGTCTTCTTTCTGGCGGGTATGCTGACATTCAGCTACGCGCAGGATGATTTTTATTATTACCACGGAGAGAAGAAAGCAATCAAACTCCACCCGACCCTTCGTTATATCGCGCTTGAGGATAGTATACAGCACATGAAGACTCTTTTAGATATGGGGGCACAAATTCATGAACGAGGTGTATATACGACACAAGAGAAAGAACGATATTGGGTAATTGTCGATATTGTCAAAGAAAATATAAAAAATATACAGCAACTCACTACATTACCTAACATCTCCTACATTGGTCCGGTGGTAGGTGTCAATGACACTTCCTACGTGGCTATATCCCAATTTTTCCATATAGAGGTAACTTTAGAAAGCCAGTTAAACCAAGTGATCGAATTAGCTAAAAAGAATGGGGCGGACTATGTTGGAGCAATTCCTTATACTAATGGATGGCATACTTTCGAGTCGAAAGGCTCCAAATCCAGTTTAGCGATAGCTAATCAGCTCTTTGAAACAGAAAAAATAAAGGAAATTTCACCAGATTTTATGTTTGATTTCGCACCTTTTCTTAACAAAATGAAAGATAAACGCTTTTTCGGGAACGGTACGCAGACCTGTACCAACGACCCTCAATTTCCGCAGCAATGGGGACTACAGAACAGTAACGGAATAGATGTAAAGGCTTGTACCGCCTGGGGAATAACAAAGGGATCGTTATCGACAACAGTAGCAGTCTTAGACACTGGTATAGACCCTACTCTCACGGAATTTGCAACGAATTTATCCTCGACATCTTTTGATGCCCAGTCAGGTACTTCACCCGCTGTTGTCTATCCCAGCGACCACGGAACACATGTTGCAGGAATAATCGGCGCAAATCAGAATGCCTTCCTTATTTCGGGAATAGCACCATCCGTAGAATTAATGGCTGTAAGCCACTCGCTCGCTGTAATACCCAATATCTCTGCGCAACTCGCATCGGGACTGAATTGGGCATGGCAAAACGGGGCGGATGTTATCAACAACTCTTGGGGGGACCAAGGAGGTGCCTTTTATGGTAATCTGCAAAGTGCTGTACTCGAAAGTGCTATTAATAGTGCGCAAAATAGTGGTAGAGGAGGGCTAGGTACCATTGTAGTTTTTGCATCGGGCAATTATGCTCCCGTCATGGATTATCCCGCTACTTATTCTCCAAACTCACTAACTGTGGGTTCTATCACATCAAGTGGCAGTCGATCCTCCTCTTCCGGATATGGTGCTGCACTCGATGTCGTTGCTCCTGGCTCTAATATTCTATCAACCACATTTAGCAACACCACGACTTACAAAAGTGGAACTTCCATGGCGGCGCCTTTTACTTCCGGTTTAGCAGGGCTTATTTTGTCCATCCAACCAACTTTAACACGATTACAAGTTAATAACTTTATCGAAAGCACCGCACAAAAAGTCGGTGGCTATAGTTATACCGCAACCGCGGGACGTCCAAATGGCACATGGAACAATCAAATGGGATATGGCTTGATAAACGCACACGCAGCTCTTGTGGCTGCGGGAGGTGGTGGTACTTGTACACCGTCTACCCCACCCACGGTTATCAATGGAACGAACTATACCAGCAATACGGCCCTCAACGGCTGTAACTTTGAATTTACCAATTCCAATGTGACAAATAATGCATCACTGACCGTAAACGCAAATGGATACGTATTGTTGGCTTCCGACTTTAGTGTAGTGGCGGGAAGTTCACTCACTGTTCAATAAGCACAGCACGCTGTCATTATAAAAGGCAATCCCAAAAAGATTGCCTTTTATAACAGATAACCTACTTTATTTTAACCTGTTACAGAGAAATTATAAATTTGTATCATCAAACTGACAAACAACTTATTATCATGAAAAAGCTACTATTTCCCTACTTCCTGCTCAGTCTGCTTGCTTTGTTTTCCTGCAGCAAGGAACAAGAATACCTAGAGAATGAAAAGGTTTCGGAGTTAAGCGAACGTTTGCAAGGGGAGTGGATTAGTGTCGAACCTGCTGAAGACTATTTTAAAGTTGTTTTTCAAAAAGACAATTTGCTACGATATTACATCGGCATAGGAACAGAACATGAAAACCTCCACTATACCGCACCGTATCAGTTGATGGTTGAAAATGAAACAATTCTTCGCATACGTCGCTCCTACCATCCTTCCGGGCAAAAGGCAGATTTCAACCATCAGATCTATTTTGAAGGAGATTTGCTGCGCGTTAAAAACCTCCAAAAAGATCTCACGCAAGTCGACGGTAATTATCCTGGCGATGTAAGTGTGGGATACCACGATGTGGTATTTGAGCGGGAAAACTAGATTTGGTCTTTCAACGACAATCAAGCCGAAGGAAAAACTGCATGCTTTTGACCATCCACAAAAGTCACCGGTAATTTACCCGTACCTCTTTCCTCAAAAAACACCTTCCCCCGAGTGTAATTTTCGCTATACAAATAAATATTAGCACGGTTTTTGAATCATTCTTTGTTCTTTTGTAATGCATGCAAACACTGGCTCCTATCATATTATTCGTATACAATCGTCCTAAGCATACCAGACGGGCGCTCACGGCGTTGGAGAAGAACCTATTAGCCAAAGACTCGCTGTTGTACATTATTTCTGATGCCGCAAAAAACGCAGATGCCGTTGAAAACGTCAATCAAGTACGCGCCATTATCCGCGAACCCTGGGATTTTAAGCATATTACGATTATCGAGCGCCAGAAGAACTGGGGGCTTGCCGAAAACGTGATCGATGGCGTCACTAAAATTATCAACGAATATGATAAAGCCATTGTGTTAGAAGATGACTTGGAGACCTCTCCCTATGCACTAACTTATTTCAATGACGCCCTCCATCGCTATGAGCATGAGGAACGCGTCATGGAAATCAGCGGTTATATGTACCCGGTGGAACATCCGAAACGCTTGCCAAAATCGTTCTTTTTCCGGGTTGCAAATAGTTGGGGATGGGCTACCTGGAAAAGAGCATGGAATCACTTCAACCCAGACATCAATGCCCTGACAGAACATTTCAAGCGGAAGGATATCAGACGTTTCAGTGTAGACGGGAGAGAGAATTTCTGGAAACAGGTAAAGGAATTTAAAGCCGGAAAGATCAATTCCTGGGCTATTCGATGGTATCTTTCCGTCTTCAATCAGGATGGTTTGGTACTATACCCGCGACAATCTATGATACAGAATATCGGGACGGATGGTTCTGGTACCCACTCAGATCTCGACGATGTATATCACGTGGAACTAGCAACCCAAAAAGTAAAGTACTTCCCTAACGAAATCGTAGAGAGCGAAAAAGCCTATGAAGCTATTAAATATTTTTACGCACATCGAAAGGGAAATATCATCGAACGCTTAATCCGGTTCTTAATTAAAAAGTTCGGACGAAAATAAATACGGAGTATGAACAAGCTTTTACCCAAAGTTTCTATTATAACAGTCGTATACAACGATGTTCAGGGCATTGAATACACTATTCGATCGGTCATGAAACAGACTTATGCTGAATTAGAATATATTATTGTAGACGGGCTTTCTACCGACGGTACACTCGATGTAATAAATCAATACAGCGAAGAAGTGTCCATGCTGATTTCGGAAAAAGACAACGGCATTTACGATGCAATGAATAAGGGATTAGCTATTGCCACGGGTGACTATGTCCTGTTTCTCAATTCCGGAGACGAACTCTACGAAGATATGACACTGGAAAAAGTCTTTTCCTCGGCAGAAAATGCCGATATCTATTATGGGGAAACGCTATTAATAGACGAAGAGCGCAACGTTATTGGCAATCGCCGTCATGCGGCACCGCAACGTTTCGACTGGAAATCATTTCGGTACGGCATGAATATCTGTCATCAGGCAATTTACGTGAAACGAAATATTGCTGAGCCCTATGATCTACAATACCAACTCAGCGCTGACGTTGATTGGGTAATTCGCGCTGCAAGAAAGGCGAACAAAATAAAAAATGTGAACCAACATGTGGCTAAATACCTTGTTGGCGGAATGACCCAAAAGCGCCACCGACAGAGCTTGACGGAGCGCTATACAATTTTCAAAAAGCATTATGGGACAATCCCCAATCTTATCAATCACGGCGTTATCGCCGCTCGCCTTATCCTATACCGACTAAAGCATGGCAAAACAAGAGAATAACCTGTTTAACCCCGAAATATTGATCGAACTTGCCAACACCAAAATGCCTTTTGGCAAACACCAAGGTTGGCTATTATGCAATCTGCCTGAACCTTACTTAAACTGGTTTCATCGAAATGGTTTTCCAAAGGGAAAACTTGGTATGCAACTGGCAACGCTTTATGAGATTAAGTTGAATGGTTTGGAGTATCTGCTTAAACCGTTGCTTAAGAAATAAGAAGGTTTTTCTCTATACTAAATTTGTGTCGCTCGAGCCGCGACTGGCTTTTCCTTTTTTTTCCGCAAAAAAAGGAAACAAAAAAACTCGTCGCTGTTTTTTTGTTGAAGCCTTATTGGATAGTGCAAATAGCAAATGTTTACATACTCAACAAAAAAGAGGCGACCTTGATGTTAAGGATGGAACAATACAATTGCATGAACCCTTCCTTAACCTTCAATGTCCATCCAAATGTTTGAGGTCTGTAGAAATCCATTCTTAGTACTATCCAATTCTCTCAAATATTTGAAGGACGCTTTTTTGCGCTACTTTTTTCTAAAAAAAGTTGCTTAAAAAAAGCCTTCTTTTAATCTGTTATCACAGTAAAAGTGACCTCCGTCAATTTTTATCTGACATTTTTCCTTATTTTTGCAACCAGAAATAATTTTCAAACATTAAACGCCGTTTGCAGCGGTATCAATGAATATGGCAAAATATCAAACATTACTGTACTATTGTTACAGTCCAATCGAAGATGCAGAACAATTTGCTGCGGAACATCTAGAATTCTGTAAATCACTTGGCCTTGTAGGGCGTATCATCGTTGCCAACGAGGGGTTGAACGGCACCGTTTCCGGAACACCGGAGGCTTGTAAAGCCTATATGAAAGCTGTACACGCCGATGCGCGATTCAATAAGACGGATTTTAAGATCGATGAGGTCAATGAACCGTCCTTTATCAAGATGCACTGCCGATACAAACCTGAAATCGTACATTCTGGCTTACGCAATCCTGCGGTAATAGACCCGAACAAGGAAACGGGCAAACACTTGGAGCCAAAAGATTTCATGGAAATGAAGGACCAGGAAGACGTCGTGATTTTGGACGTACGTTCCAATTACGAGCACGCCGTGGGACGGTTCAAAAATGCCGTGACTTTAGATATAGAAAACTTCCGCGAATTTCCGGAAAAGATCAAAGAACTAGAGCAATTTAAAGACAAAAAGATACTGACTTATTGTACTGGCGGAATCAAATGTGAAAAAGCTTCTGCACTATTGCTAAAAGAAGGGTTTAAAGATGTTTACCAACTCCACGGCGGCATTATCAAATACGGCAAGGAAGTAAAAGGTAAAGACTTCGAAGGCCAGTGTTATGTATTTGACAACCGGGTTACGGTCGATGTTAACAAAATCAACCCAAAGATCGTTTCCACCTGTAGAAATTGCGGAAAAGTAACACCTAAGATGATTAATTGTGCCAACCCGGAATGCAACGAGCATTTCACACAATGTGATGCGTGTGGTTGGGAAATGGACGGCTGTTGCTCTACAGCTTGCATGGAACACCCTCGTAAACGACCTTACGACGGTACCGGTTATTACGTGAAACTACCGCAACCAGTCAACGAAGAAAAAATTAGCAAAAGAAAGCATAAGTATTTTCCACCAAAGGGAAAATCGACTCTTTTAGATAGCGAATAACAGCATTTTAAAGTTTCTCAATGGCAAACAATAGATAAATAAAATACGAAATATTATTTATTGTTTGCCATTTTAATTATCTTTGAGCAACATCAACTAATTGTTTCCGAGAAATTTAACGGTTAAATTTCAAACTAAATCAGCTAGCCGTGCCAAAAAGCAAGAAAACATTTTTACTGCGAAAAGTACTTATAGGTACAATTATCGCCATTTTCGCATACCTCAGTATTGTCTTTATTTATCAGTATATAGCCTATCAGAAAGTAAAGGAGCGTTTAGACGCCGCATACGCTTTGAGCTTACAACAATCATCTGCATTCTATCGCCTGTTCTCCGTCTATGGAGAAGCCGACAATCTTTTCCGACAATATACAGTAGACTTTGACCAACACACCTACGAGGAATATCGAGTTAAGCTCGACACCATTAAATATTATATTGATTCGTTATCGACACTTCCTAACACAAACAATTTATTACAACAGAGCAACACGGACATTCAAAAAAGAGACCTGCTTGCGGGTGAATTTGCAACACTTAAAAAGACAATTGACGATCTGGTGTTCATGGCGCAGGACTCCCTCCCGATATTGACCTCACAGAGCCAACGGGTAGCTACGCCACGCTATATATCCGCAGATTCGGCGATTAGTAAAATTTTAAATGACACAGCACTTAATGAAATAGATACGGTAGTACGAAAAAAGCAGAACCTTTTCAATCGTATTTTCAATGCCAAGAACGATACGCTACTAGCTAATACCACACAACGGTTCAATGTCCAGCAAATTGATGTCCTACAACGGAACGTCGAGAACCTCATTGTTCAGAACGAGACAATATACAACAGAAGCTTGGGCAATTTAAGACAAAATTTCACCGCATTGAGACAAAAAGAAAGAGCGCTAATCCAAGCAAATTATTTTCTATTGAACAATTTAAAAATCGGTGTTGATAATATTAGAGAACTTGAGCGAGCGGCTGTACGCGAAGCGGAGGCCAGAGATCTAAATATCTACAAAGAAAATTCCAAGCGGCTGGGAAATCAGCTTATAATCTCCTTATCTGTCATGTTATTCATGATGCTGTTTATTCTCTATTATCAATCCAAAGCCACCACGTACGAAAAGCGACTAGAGGAAGAAAAAGACTATGCGGCAAAAGTTGCCGAAGAGAAGACGAGTGTTTTAGCCAATATAAGTCACGAAGTACGTTCGCCTATTAATTCACTTATGGGCATTATCGATATCTTGCGAAAGAACGGCAACAAGGATACAATCCAGCCGGAATACCTGGATTCGGCAGCACATGAAATATCCGTTATCAATAGCACGGTGAACGATATCTTGAGTCTTAGCAAGCTCGAAGTAGGCGGATTGGAGGTGAAAAACGAATATTTTTCCCCGTATCGGTTACTATTGGATATCGTCAATCTCCATACCTATCAAGCACGAAAAAAGAGTTTATCTTTAACGCAGCAAATTGACATTGACCCTCAACTGGAAATTTATAGTAGCTCCTTCCGGATCCGACAAATCGTCTCCAACCTGATTAGCAATGCTATAAAATATACGCCTAACGGTACGATAAGTATAAAAGCTTACACGAGGAAAGTAGGTATCAAGGTCACACTTTTCGTCGAAGTTATAGATACAGGCCTAGGGATCGCTCCCGAGCACCAATCGCAGATTTTCCGTCAATATTACATGACGGACAATAAGAGTAAGACCAAAGGATTCGGTCTTGGACTTTACATTTCCAAATTGTTATCGGAACAGCTTCAGGGTGATATCACGCTAGAAAGTGCTGTTGGAAAAGGCTCTACGTTTACGTTGTCACTGCCAATTAATAAAAATCGTCTAGAAAACACCGCACTTAAGACATATACTTTAGCCGATCTCCCAAAAGATTTACAATTGGTGCTGATCGATGACAACCGCATTAATATTCTTTATTTAAAACATTATTTCAAAGATTTTCCAAACATACATACGTTTGAGAAAGCTTCGGATGCTTTAGCGTTTATACAACAAAGCCCCGTGGATGCCGTAATCACGGACGTCTCTATGCCTGAGATAGACGGATGGGACGTACTCCGGGAAATCCGGAATAGTGCCGAAAAACAGCATACCAAAGTGTTCGCGTTCACCGCAGACACCATGCACCTCGAGGTGGAGAAAAATGAAGCATATGCATTTGACTGTATTCTAAGCAAACCGTTGGATGAGCACCAGCTGGTAGCCTGTATCGTCGGGTAATCACGTCTCGGTGTCCCTAGAGATTTTGAAGCTCCAGCAACACCGGGCAGTGGTCGGAATGTACAGCGGAAGGAATAATCTCCGCAGCGACGATTCTATCCGCCAATGGCTTGGAGACCATATTATAATCAATCCGCCAACCGAGATTTCTTGCTCGTGCCCCTGCACGATAGCTCCACCAAGTGTAGTGATGTGGTTCCGGGTTTAGGTGACGGAAAGAGTCTACGTATCCAGCATCAATAAAATTCTCCATCCATTCACGTTCTGCAGGTAAAAAGCCGGAGCTATTGGCATTAGATTTCGGATTGTGAATATCGATAGCGCGATGACATATGTTATAATCCCCTGAAATCACCAAGTTTGGTCTTTCCTGGAGAAGCTTATCACTGTATATCTGAAAATCATCCAAAAAACGATATTTGAAATCTTGTCGTATATCGCCTGTTGTTCCCGAAGGAAAATATACACTCATGACAGAAACATCGTCAAAATCGGCGCGGATAGTACGCCCTTCAAAATCATAATCTTCATGTCCACAGCCATATTCGACATGTTTTGGTGTAATCTTGGTGAAAATAGCCGTGCCGCTATACCCCTTCTTTTGTGCCGGATACCAATAGTGCTCATATCCCATCTCTTCCAGTAGAAGAATTTCGGGGACCTGATCCTGGGTAGCCTTAATTTCCTGCAAGCACACAACATCTGCATCCATCGCCTTCATCCAGCCCAACCAATCTTTTTTGAGTGCAGCCCTTATGCCATTTACGTTGTAAGTAATGATCTTCATTAATAAAACCTCGAATAAAAAATATCTAGAACCTTGGTTAAAAAGCCCGTTTTAGGAGGCAGCCCTTCCATTTCCCGCTCGAGATTTAAGGCTTCTCTTCTGGTCAACAATTTCATGGACATCCGTACGTCAGCCAAGGGGCGATCTCGTTCGTCTGTTTCGACTACTGCGATCTCGTCGATGACTTTTACGCCTCTTAACAATTCTCCAAACACAGTGTAGTTTCCATCTAAATGCGGTGTTCCTCCAATGGTCGTATATATATCGCGCTGCTGAGCAGTCAGTTTCTTCCCTTTCAATCTAAACTGTTCTAAGGAGTCTAACGCCGCTGGTGTAAATACGCGTCCTTGTACCAGATAAAACTGAGAAGCAGAAGACTGTTTCGCAGGATTGTCATCCCGTGCCGCACCGATCGTTCCTTTTTTATGGATAAGGTCTTCTTGAATCTCCGCCGGAATCTTATAATCGGGTCCACCGTCGCCAAGCGGCTGCTTTTGTGCAGCATAGCGTGAATTCGGGTCACCTCCTTGCACCATAAAATTATGAATAACCCGATGAAACATCAACCCTTCATAATATCCTTCTTTAACCAATTCGACAAAATTGTCCCGGTGTTTGGGTGTTTCGTTATAAAGCCTTAATAAACAGTCCCCCTTATCGGTTTTTATCGATACATAATGATATTTAGGTGTCTTCGCCCAGGCTAGCGTAACCAAAAGCATGCTGCATATAAGCAGACCTATTTTCTTCAAATTTGTTTTCATAAATATGTGCTACGATAAGGTGTAGGTATCTTGAAAATAGTCTATAATTAATGATTTGAGAATCATTTCCTGTTCTAACAGTGTATAGTTAGGAATAGGCTTCACTAAGTCCCAATGTGGCCACCCCTCTTCGTCCAATCCTTTCAGTTCATAGAAACCCATAGCGCTGAACAAGCGACAATTAGCGATGTGCATAAGTTCTTCCTTTTGCCGTTTGGAAAATTGCTGCGGGCCTTTTCCAAGTTCTTGGACACCAATCAGAAAAAGCATAACCTTGATATCGGGAAGTTCCATGTCGAAGTCGCTTGCGACAACGCGTTGCAACTCAGCCCACTTTTTATTAATTTCCGATGCTTTCATACCTGAACAAAGGTAAGGAATTATTTACGCAGTTCACGAATAAGTTCTCGACAGCGCTTGTCGATCATCTGGTAGACTGGCTCAAACTGATGTTCATCGAAATAGGGATCCGGCACAGTATCTTGGGACAAAAACATACGTACTTTCGCTTTGTCTTCTTCGCTTTTTGCCAGTGCCATAACGTCTCGAAAGTTGTTGTCATCCATTACAAAAATATGGTCATAACGTTCAAAAAAGTCCGACCGGAAACATTGAGCCCGCTGCGTTGCTATATCAACTCCATATTTCTTCGCCACAGCGATAGAACGTTTGTCTGGCTGCTGTCCCACATGCCAATCGCCGGTACCCGCGGAATCTATTTGCCAATCTAAACCCTCTTGCTCTACCAGATGCTTCATTATTCCGTGAGCCAGCGGAGACCGACAAATATTACCTAAACAAACCATCAAAATCTTCATGTCGTAAACTATTTATTAAAAAAACGCGTCATCTACCTTACAGCAGATGACACGTCTATATCTACACTATTATCGCAATTAGTATTGGATAGGGAAGTTGAATTCTACCGTTCCGCTTTCCGAAACGCCGGTAATGCGAACAATATTTCGTTTAGTACTACCTAACGCAGATTCCACATCATCTACATTATTAACGGGTTTACCATTTACATGTGTGACGATTAGACCTTTTTCTACGCCAAAATACTCAAACATTCCACCGCGATGTATCTGGGTGATGACAACACCAGAGTTTACACCGAATTTTTTCTTCTGCGCATCGGAAGCAGGCGTAAAGCTTGCGCCCAATTTGTTAAATATCTCGGTAGCACTTGCATTCACTTCTTCGTCAGCACTCGATTTTTTAGTATCTTGAGCCTTTAGGGTGACCGTTACATCACGCTCTTTTCCATCCCGTTTGTAAGTAAGCTTCAGCTTATCACCCGGATTCAGTCGTGCAACCCGTTCTTGTAAGTCGGAAGACGAATAGATTACACGGTCTTCCACTTTCGTTATTACGTCACCCTTCTTTATGCCAGCTGCAGCTGCAGCACCATCTTTTACGACGTCAAATACATAGAGACCATGGATGTCGTCGATTTTGAATTCTTCTCTAATGGCTTCATCAACTTCACGGAAGTTCACACCAACATATCCGCGTTGTACGGTACCAAACTCTTTAAAGTCGTTTACAATTTTCTTTACTAGGTTGACAGGGATGGCAAACCCATAGCCCGCATAAACACCAGTTGGTGAAGCAATTGCGGCATTAATACCAATCAGCTCGCCGCGTGTATTCACCAACGCACCGCCACTATTACCCTTGTTAATAACGGCATCCGTTTGGATAAACGACTCTACCGCCGTACGGACGATGGGCTCTTGTGGTTGTCCATACCCATAAGGCGATCCTTGCCCTTGCTCGCCTAAGATTCCAATTTGACGACCTTTAGCACTTACAATACCAGCCGTTACGGTAGACTGCAAACTCAATGGATAACCCACAGCTAGCACCCATTCGCCAATTCGTACATTATCCGAGTCACCAAATTTAACGAAAGGCAGCTTAGACGCATTCACCTTAAGTAACGCTAAGTCGAAGTCAGCATCTCTACCGATAACTTTCGCCTCAAATGTCCGCTGGTCGGTTAATTTTACTTCGATTTTATCTGCATCTTCTACCACGTGGTTGTTGGTTACAATATATCCATCAGGAGAAATCAATACCCCAGACCCAGATGCCCTAGCTTGGCGAGGCTGTGCTTGACGCCGTTGTGGCATACCAAAAAATTCTTCAAACATATCGAAAGGAGAAGCACCGCCACCTCTGGAGCCTCGAGCAGTCATCGTCACATTAATATGTACGACACCTGGCGATACAGCTGCGGCAGCTTCCGTGAAATCCGGATTACCTGTCGAAGACATGATTTCATTTCCCGGGTTATTTGCAAAATAAACTTTTTGTTGTTCTTCGAAGGTCATGCTCTCCATTTGCTTATTCTCGAAGAGCTTATATCCCCCGATAGCGACTGCGCCTCCAACAGCGGCTATTAATAAACTTATTCCTATTTTCTTCATTGCTATGATTATCTATTATCTTTAAAAATATTTACTTTTACTTTGTTTTATGGCTTGTCCAAATGTAATACCATTAGGAATTGCTTGGGAAGTTTTGACAGTTAAAAAATGTTAACGGACGACGTCTGTGTTTATTTTTAACACGATTTAACAGTGCTGCTTAACTTTGTAACAAGAATATTAATTTTCATCAGCATTAATGTTTTTAGCGGAAAATGAAATATGCATTAATAATTTTCCTTGAATATAGCAATTATACAGGTCTTATCAAATAATCGAACAATGGATAGTAAAATAAAGTTTTCAAAATATCAGGGTGCGGGCAACGATTTTATTCTTATTGACAACAGAAGCGGTTTTTTGGATCGTAATAATGATGAGTTAATCCAATCGTTATGCGACAGAAGGTTCGGAATTGGCGCAGACGGTTTAATGCTTCTTCAAGATAACAAAAATTTTGATTTTGAAATGGTATATTACAATGCCGACGGCGGAGAAGCTAGCATGTGCGGTAATGGAGGACGATGCATTGTTGCATTTGCACGCGATTTAGGCATCATCGCCGACAAAACTGTCTTTTTGGCAGTGGACGGCAGACATGACGCTCTTATTCATGAAAATCAAGTGGATCTAGGGATGATCGACGTATCCTCCGTGGCACGGGATGGAGACGCTTATGTTTTAAACACCGGCTCTCCCCATTACATCGCCTGGGCAAATGACCTCCATAACATGGATGTATATCAAATCGGATCTTCTATCCGTAATAACGACACTTATCAAACAGAAGGCATCAACGTGAATTTCGTTGAACGAGAAGAAGCGGGCTATTTCGTCCGAACGTATGAACGTGGCGTTGAAGATGAAACGCTCGCTTGCGGCACGGGAGCTACTGCCGCTGCTATGGCTATTGCCCTTCATGACGGTTTAGATGGGCATTTAGAAATCCCGATCCGTGTGCTCGGCGGACAATTGTATATCAGTTTTCACAAGCAAGGTCAACATTTTACAAACGTGCGTCTTAAAGGACCAGCGCAATTTGTATTCGAAGGGACATTTCAAGACTGAGTACGTTTCAGTCCGCATCACCAGGAAGCCATATTGATCGCTTTTATCTACGCCATGCACCATCCCCCCTTAACATTCAAGGTGGCATCCGGATATTTGAGGTATGTAGAAATTCATCCTTAGCACTATCTTCGATCTCAAATATCCGAAGCCACGAGGTTTTGGTTCTTTTCACGGGGAAAAGAACAATAAAATCCTTATATTAGAGCCTTTTTTAGAAAGCTCCAGGATTTTTTAATGCAACAGGTCGATAGCAAATTACCATTCAAGTTAATATACTCTTTAGGACAGCACCCCTATTTAGGTTATCTGATAGAACCACACATCGTTCAACTGAACGCTAATGGGTCTTATTCGTTGAGCTATAAACGTATTTTTACAAATACTATTGGTGATTTTGCTCCCGCATTAGACGAAACCGACGATCACCTTGTTAAGCTGCTAGA
Organism: Sphingobacterium haloxyli; assembly: GCF_002980525.1. Taxonomy (GTDB): domain Bacteria; phylum Bacteroidota; class Bacteroidia; order Sphingobacteriales; family Sphingobacteriaceae; genus Sphingobacterium; species Sphingobacterium haloxyli. The sequence continues at coordinate 252,279 of NZ_PVBQ01000002.1, read as the reverse complement.
CGAGATCGAGCAGACACACATTATCAAGATATTCAACAAAAAGGCCATACGTCCTGTTGATTTTTTTGGCAAAGTTTTCGATGATAAAACTTATGATAGAATCCGTCCCAGGATCGAACAAAAAATGGTTACCGCATTAAAGCAATTGCGCGGAAAACCCCTTTTTTTAATGAGTAAAGACGGTTATCCTGCCGATAAGCAGATACATATTGCCGACGAATCTACATCTATCCTATTTCACTTCCGTCGTAACGAGACAGAGACACGCTATTTTCCCACGTTAAAATACAAAGGTCATCGACTGGACTTTATGTATAAAGGTGCACAAGTCGTGGTAAATAGAGAAGCCTGGTTGTTACTGGAAAATACGCTTTATTACTTCGAACAAGACATCGATGGTAAAAAACTAAGTCCGTTTCTGAACAAACGCTACATCAGCGTGGCACGTAATACCGAAAAACGATACTTTGAGTCTTTTGTAACCGGGCTGATAGAAAAATATCATGTTTATGCCGAGGGTTTTGACATCAAGACGCATAGGGAAAATGCGACCCCTGTTGTTAAGCTGTTTTATGTTCCCAACGGCCAATCCTTTTTACAGCTGTCTTTTGCTTACGGTCCTTATGAATTCTCGGGGAGTACAGACCACCCTGTTACCGTACGGTTAGCTTACGATGAAAAAACAGATGATTATGTTTTTCATCGCATAAAGCGCTCATTGTCCTGGGAGAAGAAACAAGGTCTTTACTTAGAAGAGCTAGGGCTCCGTAAGAGAGATTTGCTATTTGCCAACTATATACTCGAAGTGGAACATGAATCTATTGTTGATTGGCTAAATAGGAACCAGTCCGCACTTGTGGAAAAAGGGTTTGCTATCACGCAAGCAAAAGGCGACCGTCGTATCTTCATCGGCAAAACCTCACTAGAAATGACCATAGAAGAGGGTAATGATTGGTTTGACATACAAGCAGTAGCTCATTTTGGCCCCTATGAAATTCCATTTATAACACTGCGGGAGCATATCCTAAACAAGATTAAGGAATTTACATTGCCAAATGGGGAAATCGCGATTATCCCAGAGGAATGGTTTTCCCAATATGAACACTTGTTCCTTTTTACCGCCGACAAGCATAGCTTAAAGCTGAATAAAACTCATATTGGGTTATTATACGAAATATCGGAACACACCGAGCGTTCCTTTCACCGCAAGCTGGAACAATTATTAAACTTCGACAGCATTAATGAAGCACCTATCCCAACAGGATTTCTAGGCAATCTTCGTCCTTATCAACGAGCTGGATACAATTGGTTTCACTTTCTCCAAGAATATAAGTTTGGCGGATGCCTTGCTGACGATATGGGATTAGGAAAAACTGTACAGACACTCGCTTTGCTACAACAGCAGAAAGAGCATCTAAAAGGAACAGATCATACAAAAACATCGCTTCTGATACTGCCGACATCACTCCTATATAACTGGCAGAAAGAAGCAGAAAAATTCGCACCCGGACTTCGGATTCATCTCCATACGGGTTCCAGCCGGTTGAAAGATGCTTTTGGCTTTTCCCATTTTGATTTAGTCATAACAACTTATGGGATTGTACGCAGCGACGCGGAGCTTTTAAGCAAATTTTTCTTCAACTACATCATCCTAGATGAAAGTCAACATATCAAAAATCCCACTTCAAAATCATTTAAGGCCATTAAAGGTTTAAAAAGTAAGTATAAATTGGCGCTGAGTGGCACCCCAATAGAGAATTCTGTGGCAGATATATGGTCACAAATGCATTTCGCGAACCCCGGTTTACTCGGCTCGTACAGCTATTTTCAGAAAGAATTCGTCGTACCCATCGAAAAAAAGAAAGACGAAGAAAAAGCGGCTCGTTTACAAGCGATTATCAAGCCCTTCATTCTCCGCCGTACCAAAGATCAAGTTGCCAAAGAACTTCCTCCTAAAACAGAGCAGACTATTTATTGTGAAATGACGGAGGAACAGACGAAGTTATATGAGCGCATCAAGTCGGAATACCGGAATGCCTTGTTGGACAACCAATTGCAACAGAACGGGCATGGTAACCAGATTATGCTATTACAGGGTCTCACAAAACTCAGGCAAATCGCAAACCACCCGACAATGGTGGAAGAGAACGATGACTTTTCTTCCGGTAAATTCGATACGGTTATGGAAATGTTACAGTCGATCATCGCGGAGCAGCACAAAGTGCTTATCTTTTCCCAATTCGTAAAGCATTTGCAATTGTTCCGCCACGAGTTCGAACGTAAAAAAATACCCTATGCCTATTTGGACGGGAATACAAAAAAACGATCGGACGCGGTTAATATGTTTAAAGAACGGGAAGACACACAGATTTTCTTAATCTCTATTAAAGCGGGGGGTGTAGGCCTTAACCTTACCGAAGCTGACTACGTGTTTATCTTAGACCCATGGTGGAATCCGGCAGTAGAACAACAAGCCATAGACCGTTCACACCGTATCGGACAAACGAAAAATGTATTTATCTACAAGTTCATTAGTAAGGATACCGTAGAGGAAAAGATCATAGCACTGCAAAGTCAAAAGAAAGCACTGTCCTCTGCACTTATTACCACCGAAGAAAGTTTCATCAAATCGTTATCCACGGAAGATATACAAGAGTTGTTACGGTAGTTTCTCTTCATTTTTTTGTCTTGACACAAAAAAACGAAGCAAAAAAAAGTCAAGACTTGCAGGGTTCCGCTACCTTTACTTGTCTATTCCTAAACAGCATGAAACTCCCTCCGGTCAAACAACATGCTGTTTTTACGGAATAGTCTGCGTAAAGCTGGCCGCGGAACAATGCTATGTCGTCTCAACCCACGTGATCGCAATCAATCAATGATCGCTTCTATCTACGCAATGCCCTAAGCTTCTCTTAGCCCTAAAGGTCGCATCGTTGTCTAAATCAAGTTGCGACCAAGCCTTCAACTCAACTGTACAGCATTGTACTATCCCCTCCTTAAGACAGCATGTCGCATCCAAATTTTTGAGGCTTGTAGAAACTCATTCTTAGTACTACCCCTATCCTCAAAGATTTGAAGCGACGACTTTTTTTGTTTCTTTTTTTGAGGTAAAAAAAGAAACAAAAAACTATCTCTTATCAATAAAAGTAACCGGCTTCCGGCTCAAAGGATTAAAAATAACGCGTTGTAACTCTTCCGACGACCGCCTTTCTACACGGGGTGTCACCCGTAGTTTTGCTCGAAAACGATCTTTAATCTGCGACAGAAATTCTGCTGCAGTCTCTTTTGTACTGATATAGATGACGATTTCATCCGTTCCTATGTCGTTATGCGATATTTCAATGACGTGGTGTTCAATCTCGGCAAAGCCGGCAAGTAGGTCATGCAGTGCAGGCGGATACAAAGTCGTCCCCTTGTATTTTACCATTTGCTGTTTTCTTCCTTCTACAGGGCCAATGCGATAGGTATTACGCCCACAAACGCAAGGAGCAACGTGTTTTCGGACAATGTCACCTGTTTTAAATCGCAACAGCGGCACACCCTGCACACCTAAGGTTGTGACAACGAGCTCGCCACTTTCGCCATCGGGCACAGGTCGTTCGTCCTCGTCTAATACTTCGGCGATAATAAGATCCTCGTGTAAATGTCCGCCTTGAAAAGCTTCACATTCGGTGAACGCCGCTCCCATTTCTGTAGAAGCATACGTGGAATACAGTTTCAATGGCCACTTTTCACGTATACGTCTCGTGAGCACGGAATCGTTTAGGGAGGCGTCCCGTAACGACTCCCCTATACACAACACCGCCTCTATACCCGCGTTGCAATAATCAATGTTATGTTGTTCAGCATATTCTATCAGCTTTAATAAAAAAGACGGTACGGCAATCAGAAACCGAGGCCTATGCTTTAAAATAACATCCCATTGTAATTGTGGAATTCCCGAACCCACACGCAAAATACCCGCTTCAAGCTTTCGTAGACCGAGAAAGTACGCTAGGCCAGCCATAAACCGCCTGTCCATCGTGGTCATCAATTGGACCACATCACCTGGTTTTACACCAATCGTCTGAAACGAACGCATCTCATTATACGCTAAACGCTCCAAGTCTTTTTCCGTAAGTCCAAACGTTACCGGTTTGCCTAAAGTTCCCGATGTCGAACAATAATCTATAATTTCTTCGCGTCCGACACAGGAGAAATCCTCATTACACGCTTGAATGTCGTCTTTACTCGTTGTTGGTATATGCACTAAATCTCCAAGCGTCTGTATCTCGGCCACTTCAATAGCATGCCGCTCAAACAAGCGCCTGTAGTAAGGTGAATGTTCCTGGATATATAGCAACTGCCTGCGTAAAAGTTCTTCTTGATAAGCCTTAATTTCTTCCGGCGATTGTCTTTCCATTTTTAAGTATTTAGTACAAAGTATGGCCCCTAATGCAGATCATGCCCCACGAATCTTCTCTAATAAATACGATTTCCCCAATATTTCGGAACAGGTCGCTATGGCACCCACCGTGACCCCCAAAATACCGTGCATATATATCCCATGCCCTGTAAGATATAGATTTTCTATCTTCGTCTTCGGCGCGACAAACGTCTTTAAGGGGTCCCTGGCATCCTTTATATGGCCATACAAATTACCCCGGTGCATGCCAATGTAATCTCGATAGGATAAGGGAGTCGATACATATGTCCGATTGACGGCCTCCACCAACTCCGGAAAATACCGCTTCATCTTCTCCAATAACTGTTCCGTTTTAGCTGCTTTAAAACTTTCATATGCCGCGCCCCTGCCTTCTGGATGGATTACCGTATTCATCGTATCTTCCCAAGCCTCCACCTCATCAAAATGCATATACGTTAGCACCGTAAAGGTATCTGCATAACCAGGATGTCGCGAGTCCTCCGTCATAGATAGCATAAACATATTTGCCCAATCATCTTTTTGGTAAGTTGCTGCGTGCCAAACGGAATTTGCATTTTGGTGCCAGTAAATGTTGTGGCCTTTATACTGTACCTTTGCTGGTTGCAAAATACCATGTAAACTAAACGAAGAGGTCGTTACCGATAATGCTTGGATGCGGTCATAAAAAGCCTTTCGAAAATGTTCCTTTCCAACTAATTGCAACGCTCTTTTAGGGTCTGTATTCATTACAAACAAATCGCCCCTCACTTGATTTCCATTGTTTGTTAGCGCACTGTAGATCTTTCCACCCTCGACTTCTAGTTTCGTTACTTCTTCACGTTTGTATGCCTCCCCGCCTAATTTCCGCAGTTCACGAATCAGTAATTTACTGATTTGACTACCCCCAAGTACGCATCTATAAGCACTTTGGATATAAGAATTGACGGCGAGTGCATGGACATAAAAGGGCGTTTTATCATCTTCGCCCGCGTATAGGAAATTATTCCCAACCAATACCGCACGCAAACGTTCATTGTCCGTTAACCCTGTAAAATAATCCTTGACACTTAGGCTTATAACTTCCGGTGCATAACCCTCTCCATCTTCCACACAATATAATGGGAACGCCTTACAGGTATACTGTAAATCAGCAATATATTTTATCAATGCTGAACGTTCGGTCGGGAAATACGCCGACAAATAATCTACAAAGGCATCATAGCCCTGTGCAATGGGATAACAAACTTTCTCGTCACCAAAACAAATCTGGTCGAAAACCGTAGGCATAGGTTCTAGCCGAAGATGAGACATAATCCCCACATAGGAAAAATAACGGTATAAATTCTGTCCATCCCCCAGACTCCCAATATAATGCACCCCTGTATCGAACACTTTCTTATTGCGGGAAAACGTCTGCAAATTCCCACCAAACTGATTGTTTTTTTCCAACACGCAAACACGTAGCCCTTCCTTTGCCAGTATAACTGCTGATACCAAGCCGCCCAGTCCGCTCCCCACGATAACGACATCGTATTGTTTATGTGTTCCTCCGGTCATTTGGTATAGCAAATTAGGGTAGCAGACAACTCCTCTTCCTTCCATCCTAAAGTCAGTAATCGCTGCGCTCTCTCAAAAATATAGATTTCTTCAAAGTCCTCCAAAAATGAACTCGGCAGGCACCTGAATTCAACGGACGGATGGATAATCAATATCGGACAAGAAACATCCAGCGCTGAAACAAAGCGTACTTGGCGCTGTTTTCTCCAGTAAATACTTTCCGCTACCGCACGCTTTTCATCATCTACAATGACCCCCAGCACTTTCCGGTTTCCACTTTGTAAGGACAACAGATAGTCAAATTCGCCATAAGTGTGCGAAAGGTGTGCCACGTGAACCTCCTCGCCGAGGTACGGATTCAGCTCGTGGTAATAGCGGAGACCTTGCGTTAGGTTTTTCTTGACATCCGCCACGATATCTTCATCTTTATAATAATAGGCCAGTTGTATTTTCGCTCGAAAATACAGCATATCTTCCTCTTGTCGCCGATACCTGCTATACGTTTTTCGAAAGTGCCGCATCACCCGCTTAGTACGCTCCAGATACCCCTCACCAAAAACGGGATCATCCAAACGAATGCGCTCTCCGATAACCTGCGTCGTGGCGCCTCCAAAAATAAGTACATCACCTTTGGGCAATACATCGCCATTGCCCAGCAGATAGATAGGTAGGACATCCAGCCGCAATTGTTCCGCAAGATAAAAGGCGCCTTTATGAAAACGTTTCACGACATTGTCGTAGGAACGGGTACCCTCAGGAAACACAATCAACGAATAACCCTGTGCAACTTTCTCTCGAAGTACATCTACCCCGTTGTCCAATCCTTGACTGACGGGATAAAACCCTAATGCCTTTACCGCTCGGCCAAAAAGAGGGGAATTCCAGACCCAATCGTTTACCAGAAAAATGCCTTTCGGAACAAGCATACCGAGCGATAACGTGTCGAGAAATGAACTATGGTTCGCAATAATGATGGCGGGTTTGTCGAATGTTTCGCCATGCAAATTTATCGTCTTATGCTTTGTCTGCGGATGAAGATATAGCACGGATTTCATAAACGCAGCCATTGTTTTCCTAAAAAGTAGGTCTTTCTTTTCCTTCGATAACGGTAAAACAGCCAGTAACACCCGTCCGAAAAAAGAAACCAGTAAACTCCCTATGCCATAATAAGCAAAAAACAACAAAGACAATAAAAGGATGGTTATCGTAAAGGGAGATTTTCCTCGCTTCGCGCGATTTGAAATAAAGAAATGAAACAAGATCGGGTAGAATACGAAGGTAATGATGACGGCGGCAAACACACCAATCAAAGATACGGATGCAATGGACAACAACGCGGGGTGTTTAGCAAACACCAGTGCGCCAATTGCCAGTACCGTAGTCAATACCGCCAACAATATCGATGTGCGATACGTTTGCAATGTATCCTTGCCTGTGCTATACTGTTTCTGCAAGGCGGCTGTCATAAATATGCTAAAATCCACCCCGTGTCCAAAAACCAAGGTACACACGATCGCACTAAATATATTTAGCTCCAACCCGAAAAGACCCATGAGCCCTGCGGTAACCAATCCTGTAAGACCGATTGGAATCGCGCTCAACAAAACCAACTCCAAGCGACGAAAAAACACCCAAAGTATAAACAAAACCGCGAAGAACGAATAGCTCACCAAACTGCCGAAATCATCGCGCAGTTGTCCTAAAAACGTTTCGTTCAGCTGTTGCCGGTCAATAATGAAGACGTCTTGGTTCGCATCCATAGTCTGGACGAAAGCTTCACGCTTAGCGTCATCCAGTTTCACCAAAATAGACACGGTAAAGAACCCATCTCGCTCGGCCACAAAATCCGATAATCGTAACGCACGTTGCGATTGGAGATCATGCCATGCTAATGGTTGCGGTCGTTCCGTTAATAACGCATAAAAATCGGTGTGCGTTTCCGCTTCAAATCCATATTTTTCTCCTTCCTTTTGTAGCCGGGAGATCAGCTCATCCGTGTGTTGACTATCCCAGAACTTATTCCATGCGCCAATTTTCTCTTGCTGTAAAGTTGTTGATAGGGGTATTATCGGTAAACCTTGGTAATCCACGATTTCATTTTTTGCTTTGGCTCCAAGCAGATACGCGGCTAAACGATCGCTTTTTTGTGCCACGTCTTCAAAGGTTTTTCCAGTAGACACCAAATAAACAGATTTCGAAGATGCATTCGTGAGCTTATCCAACTTATGCTCCACCTGCCGCAATGCTGTCGGCACAAAATTGAGATCAGCAAGATCATTGTTATAGCCCACTCGTCCGCTTGTGAAGCAGCTTAGCACCAAAATAATCAGACAAATAGCAATCAATATCTTGCTTCGTTCAAACGGAAATGCAGCTAATTTGTCCAGTACCGAATTATGACGAAGGTCTCGTTTCGGGCGATAAAGGTGTGGAACAATAAGCAATGTCAAAACAGCTGAGGAAAAAACGCTTATCGACGCGAAGATACCCAGATCAATCAGCGCCTCTGAATGCACAAACAATAGGCACAAAAATACCACCGCATTAGTGGCTCCGCTCATCAACAAGGGACGCGTCAGTTCACGATAAAGTTGGCGGACATTACCTGATCTTTTATGGTGCGTCAGGATATGCAGTGTGTAATCGACGGTTATACCGATCAAAACCGCGGCAACGCTGAGCGAGATCGCCGAAATCACCGGTTTGTAAAGATAAAGGCAAGCCATCCCGAACAAAGCGGCGAAAATAGTAGGTACAAAAACCAATAGGGGAATGTATATGCTGCGATAGAAAAAGATAAGCAACACCATGAGTACTGACATCGAAATCAGCACCGTCGTTAAAATGTCTGTCTTTATCTGCTGGGCATTCGCTACCGCAATAAAAGCCGCTCCATAATAAGAAATGGTGACTTTCTGCTCAGCACGCTGCTGTAACTGCGCTCGCAAACGGTAAAGATGTTCTACGAGCAGCGTATTGTGTTCCGTATCCGCGCTTGGAAACGTCGGGTCCAAAAAAAGCAAAAGTTGGCTTGTGTCCGTAGTCGTTATAAATCCATCGTAAAGCCTAAAATTCTCGCCTACCGCATGCTGTCGCATCTTCTGCAAACCTAAAAGCGCCAACCCCAAAGGGTCTTTTTGGATAAAGGTTCGCATAACAAGGCCGGTCGGCGAAATCAACGTGCGATAATTTTGGGATACCCGCTCCGAAATAGAATCCAGTTCTAGCCGTTTCGTTATCGTCCGATAATCTCCTGCATCTAAAAAAAGTGGGAGATTTTGATAGACAAAATCATACACACCTTCCATCTCGTCTTGTTCGATCTTGCCCGTAACTTCACGAATATAAAGGCTATCTGCTTCAATAGAGTCTAGAAACGCATCCGCAGCCGCCGTTAGAGCACTCACTTCGGTTTCTCCGTCCCTTTCGATCAAAACCGCGATTTTGTCTGCGAAACGAATTTGGCTTAGTGCTTTTGAAAACTCATCTGTCTGCTCGTTTTTGGGAATAACCTTGGTAATATCTTCTTCAAAACGAAGCTTGGAAGCTATGAGCCCACAGCTCGCCAGAAACAGTAACGCCATAAAAGCAGCGAGCAGCTTGTTTCGCTGTGTCCGAACATAGATATGATAGAAAATCTTCTCCATTAATGAACGGAAACCGGTTTTTGCCTATATAGTTTGATAAAAAAATAACTGAAAGAACCAATCAACACTGCCATTACACCAGCAAGTATAAAACTGCCTATAATATATTGCCAAATGTGTGATTTAACGGTTTCCAATGATACCCTGTCAAGTTGAACAGTAGTAGAAGACGGGTACACAAGGCTACCCACTACTAATGAAGCGTATATCACCAATGGAATCAGCGGAGCGAAGCTAATATTGGAGAAAACGAAAGCGAGTACTTTGTTCAAGCGCAGGAAAACGGCTAACGTAATCGTAATCGCCGTCTGAAACCCCCAAAACGGCGCAATCCCCATAAAAACGCCTAAACCGATAGATAAGGCCTTCTTTACAGGGGAATCGGTACTGCCCAATATATTTTCCTTAACGAAGTCAGACCATCTTTTTTTTTTGAAGCTCCAAAAAAAATTGCGCGGCAGGATATAGAAAAACGTTAAAAAAACCAACACCGTGTTTAAGATGCTGATACGTGTAAAATCTTTAAATGGACGAAAATGGGATACACGCTCTTGGGGGTCGTACAGCACACGAATAGGAATATTCTGTACGTCAACGCCACGCCAAGCAGCACGGACTATGATTTCAATCTCAAACTCAAACTTACGGGTATAATATTTTTGGGATATCGCCGCTAGCGGATACGCCCGGAACCCCGATTGCGTATCAGTCAGCTTAATTCCTGTTTCAAACCAATACCAAAAATTCGAGAATTTGTTGCCAAAACTGCTCTTTCGCGGTACCGCATCCTGATTCATGTTACGGCTTCCGATTAGCAAGACCGGATGGCTTGCTTTTGTAATAGCGTTCACAAACACCGGAATATCAGACGGATAGTGCTGACCGTCGGAATCAATGGTGATCGCATACTGATAACGTCGAAATCTCGCCCGCTTTATTCCCCTTCGCAGGGCCATCCCTTTTCCTTGATTACGCGCGGATGTGATGACGTCTATTTGTGAATATTGCTTTAAGATCGTTGCTGTCGTGTCGGTAGATCCGTCGTTGACCACAATGACATCAGTGGTGTATAGGAGCACACCATCCAATACCCGTTTTAAGGTTTTTTCATTATTATACGTCGGTATAATAACAACAATGCCCAAACGTTTTATTTCTCCTGCTATCGTCTCGCGTTCAACCATTTTCAAGTTTAACGTGATGAATCACGTTTATACATCACGGGCAAAAATAATGATTTTTATCTTCTTTTTCACCGGGAAAGAGAAGCCCTATACGTAACCGCTAATTTCAATGCAATGGTATCCGCAAAGGTCATTATACTCTTTACTCTCACCTGTTCCTGCTCATCATACGAGATTTCAAATTCGAAATGCAGAACTGGATTTTCATTAGGGTTGATTAGAGCGGTAAACTTAACACTTGACGCGTATACTAAAAATAGTGTTTTTTGTACGATCTCTTCCATCAACTCTTTCAAAATCTGCATCATACATACTCCCGGAGCAACCGGATTATCCGGAAAATGGCCATCGAATATCGGATGAGCAGGATTCAAAGATATCTCCGCAATGTATCTATTATCTGATAAAGACGTGATATGCTGTACATGATAAAAATCCGGCAACAAAGTCATATCATTCTTTTTAAAAGGTAGATTGGTCTACATCTAAAGTAAGAGCTATTGTTAAAGGAAACTTTTTATGTTCTGCCACTATGCTCGTCGGCATATCCTCCTCACTCCACTCACTGTACAGAATAGTTAAGTGCTCTTTAGCTCCTTTAATCTGTTGAATGCGTTCCACCCTACGTTCCTTTATCACATAATAGCAATTGTCGACCACATATACGGGGTAATAATGCTGTTGATTTGCAAACATCACGGCCGATGTCGCGTAGCGCTGTTCGGTCATCGTGCGAAAAATATTAACAACCTCTTTTACAATCATGCGTCTATTTAAGTCGTGCATCGCATAATGTAATTCATATCCATCTGGCAAGACACTGACATCAAACAACGTTTGCCCAAAGTCACTCACCAATGCAACACGGTGTTCATTCCGACCTAGTGTTTTCACTAATAAGCTCCCATTAATATGCTTCTTAAAAGCATCTAGTTTCGCGCGATACACTAAGGTCTGGGCGGTATCGATATAATAATTATTTAATTCCTTTGGCGCTGACCCACGTATCCCAGAGGCATTCGGGTATTGATAGGTGCCACAGGAAACAAAAAAGAACAGCAGGAAAAAATTACAGGTTAAAAATCGACTCATCAATCGTTGCATTTACTTTTCTATTCTTTATAACAAAACGTGTATAGTCGTCCGAGGGCTCCACTAGTTTGACTTCCTCTACGTGCTTATCTGTTGGTGAAAATAACAGCACAATTTCCTTAATATATTTTTTCGCGCCAGCTAATTTCGGCGTCAGACGCAACATATCGGCCTTGCCTTGTTTTAAATAGGCAACCGCAAATTCCTTTTCATCGTATTTTCCTCCACGCATGCTGGACGAAACCAAGGCACTTATTTTTTGAAACTGCTTACTGTTGCCCATATCAATAGTTTGTTTCTTACCTTGGTCATCGATATAGATCTTATTGTCTTTGAAAACCATTTTATACTGAAAGGGCGCGGTATATGCCCAACTGAGTTTATCAGGGTGTGCTAGATATAGTTTCCCCGACGATTCCACCGGATTCTTCATAAAACTTAGGTGCTTGTACTGCACAAAATCTGCCGATATGGTTTTAATTTCCACAAGCTGCTGCAAAGACTTTTGGAAACTAGCCCGCTCGTTCGCAGTCATTTCCCTAGGCTGTGCCCATCCGCAGAAAGGCAACCATAACACTAAAAAATAAAGCAGTTTATTTTTCATATCCATGCAAATTTAACAAATCATCCACAGAAACTGATATATATCCTTGTTTCTGTAAATAAGGCAATAATCGCTTTAGAACATTGACGGTACGCTGTGAAGTATCGTGGAAAAGTATGATATCCCCCGATTTGAGCTTCTTACATACCCGTTCATATATTTTGTCCTCTTGCAACGTCACCGTATCCAATGAGCGGTTACTCCACCCGATGATCTGCTGTTTGGTATATTGGACTCCTTTGGCTACCGATGGATTAGTCACACCGAAAGGAGGCCGAAATAGTTTAGGTGTTTTGCCTACTGTTTGGTAAATAATCGAACTGCACTGTTCCAGCTCCGCAACAACATCCTTTTCTTTTAAAAAACCAAAACTTTTAGGATGAGCGTAGGTATGGTTGCCGATGGTATGTCCTTCGTCCACGATCTGCTTTGCGATATGCGGGTATGCCAACACCTGCTTTCCAATACAGAAAAAAGTAGCTTTAGACTGATAAGCTTTCAATAATCGTAAAACTTCCGTTGTATGAAGCGAAGGTCCATCGTCAAAAGTAAGAGCAACCCGCCCTTCGGCATTATATTTCTTTCGGAAAAAAGTAGGGGTAAAATATCCCAGGCGGATATCAAATGCACCCCAGGTTGTCAACCCAATGGCCAACAGCAAGACAACAAGAAACCATATAAAAGAGCCACCAAAGATTCCGACAAGCGAGGCGATGCATCCTGCCACCAGAAACAACGGATATAGTATAGCGTGTTTTAACATGCTCGAACAAAAACAAGAGCGTGATCTTTACCTTGATACTGGTTATATAACAGGATATTTCTCCAAGTTGTTTTCGGATAGTTTTTCTCGTTCCAATACAAAACGGGCGGAACGGTCTGATATTTCATTACAAAGGCCGCCGCCGCTAAACCGAAAGCAGAACAACTATCAAACTGACCACTCAGATGCTTATAATACAAGGAGGTTGCAGCTGGAAGTTCCAGCTGTATAGCTGAATAGAACAGATCATCCTGCTCATCGCCATTATAGCCGAGGATGACCGCATCCATATCATCAGGTCGTAAATCGTTTGTCGCAATAAAACTTTGTAAAAAGGAACTCACTTCTGAGGGTTCTAAGTCATTTTGTAGAACAACATCCACTACTTCGCCGTACGAGGAAGCTATTTTATGTCCACCCATCGAAAAAAAATGTGCCCCTTCTGCATAATTGACACCGGGAGAGACACTTGTTTTCACCGTTTCATGGATACTTCCTGCTTTTATATACCCTCCAGCTTGCAAATACGAATAGGTCTGTTCAGCGACCTCATCTACTCCTCCTAGCAGCACATTGTCCCCTTCGCCCATTTGCAACAGCATCAGGGTATCCAGCAAAGCCGATTCAAAAGAGATCGCTCCATTTACGTAGGTTACGTTATATCCTTTACATTGTAATTGCAACGCGATCTGCGCGGCAACGGTATTGTGCGTAGACTGGATAAAAGAGGTGGGCGTGAGAAATTGTTCCTCATTTTCCCACAAACTACGGAGAAATTTATCGGAATCTTCGGAGCATCCTAGCCCTGTTCCGGTAACAATGGCATCGGGTATCGTCACGGACGCTTCTTCTAACGCTTGCTTCGCAGCGTAAATGCCCATCTTCATTCCTCTCGACATCCGGCGGATCACCCCGGGTGAAATAAGTCCTTTATACGAGGGTTGGTCAGCGGGTGTGATCGCGTCCGCTATTACCTGTGCATCTGAAAAAATTTCCGGCCGCCACACGCCTTGTGCAGTTACTGCACCAATCCCGTTTATGAATACACTTCTCTTCACGCTTTTGAAAAAATAAGGGATGAACAATTACCACCGAATCCGAAAGAGTTAGAAAGCACGTGCGATAATGATTGGTGTTGTGTCTCCGTTTCCGGAATCAAATCGAGTTCTTCCATCGGTGTATCGAAATGAAGGTTAGCTGGTATAATACCCTGTTGCAACGCTAATATACTATATACGGCTTCAATAGCGCCAGCCGCAGCTAATGTATGCCCCGTAAAAGGCTTCGTTGAGCTAAATGGCGGGACAGTGTTTTTAAAGATACGCTGCATGGCTCGTCCTTCTGACAGATCATTGTTTGGTGTTGCTGTTCCATGTGCATTGACATAATCAATGGCGTGCGGTGTTAACTGCGCCACCGCCAATGCTTTCTCCATCGCCAAAAAAGCCCCTTCTCCATTTTCCGAAGATGCGGTTTGATGAAAGGCATCATTAGCATTGCCATACCCTGTCAAGTAGGCCAATACACCTTTGCCCTCCCGTTGTACAATTTCTTCAGATTCTAATACAAGGTATGCAGCCCCCTCTCCTAGATTAAGCCCTTTACGGTGCATGTCGAAAGGTTGACAGGGGGCATCCGCTAAAATCATTAGGGCATGGAATCCGTTGACGGTAAACTTGCTCAGACCATCCGTTCCGCCAACGATCACGCGGTCCAAACGTCCGGAACGAATCAAACGAGCCCCCATCATAATGGCATTTGCCGCGGAAGAACAGGCCGTGCTGACAGTGGTAACCAGACCTTTTATTCCTATATACTGGGCGATTTTATGCGTAGAATCACCCGCCGGATGCGAAGGGATATAACGATGCCATTCGGACGACGTAAGATAGGTCATGCCATATCGTTCCGTATAATCCATACCGCCGACACTGGTCGATGATATCAATCCCGTCCGCAAATCGCAAACATCTTGCACGTTTGCTGATTCCAGCGCCTGGCGAACAGCACAAGCTCCCAAAAGGGCGGTTCTTGTAAAAGCGTGAGGTGAAGTTAACCCCAAACTGTCCGATAGCGCTTCGTTGCTATGTTTTATCTCGCCTACCCAAATATATTCTTGTAAACGTGTGGGAAAGTTTGCTATCCGGGAAAGACCATGTTTACCCGCTAATATTGTCTGCAGGTTTTCTTCTACAGTATTACCAATTGAAGAAATAATACCTATCCCCGTAACCGCAACTCCCCTGCCTGTCATTACTTCGTTCTATTCTCCGATATATAAGCAGCCATCGTTTCGACAGATTGAAAAATGTCTCTTCCTTTTTTCGGATCAGACAGCTTAATTCCATACGTTTTATCCATTAAGACAATCAGCTCCAATGCATCGATAGAGTCTAACCCTAGCCCTTCGCCAAACAACACTTCTTCATCTTGGATATCAGCGGGCGTAATATCTTCCAGATTGAGGACTTCAATAATTTGTCTTTTTAACTCTTCTTTTAATGCCGTCATTATATATTAAAAATAAAGACAAACCTAAACAAAAAGCACTATTTTCACTAAAAAATATAAAAAAGTGCCCGATAATCTTCCTGAAAGTATTCTACCCATCCACATAAAACCCGTTTTGCTTTATTGGATTGTAACAGGTAATCGGCATAAGCAAAAATAGTTTCCTCGGGGAATTCTTCTGCAATAAAAAACGCATTCTCCGTTTGCAAACCGTGCCGGATACTGATTTCGCCGGCACAGATATTGGCGAGGGTATAAACAAAAGTCGCCGGCCGAGGGTAATAGTTTTCCGTATCCTGGATGCTTTCCTGATGTTTTATATCTGTATCCAGACTACCGGACTTGTTTGCCAACACCAGTGCTAGTTCATCCTTATCTTCGCCCCGTAAGATGTATTCTGCCGCCAGAAAAGCCAACTTACTCAAGGCATCCATCTTATAGAATTTCGGATAGTCGATGTCCAGATGATGGAAAGCATCTTTTGCAAAATCTGAAAATGGCATATCCGTTGCGCTCGACCAAACGAGCATATCGTCGACCACAATCCGATGTTGTTCAATGGTACAGGATTTTTGTATAGTGATTTTTTCTAGCATAATATTTACAGGACTCCCTAAGGCTTCACAAATCTAATCAAACACTACCGTACTCTCAAATGCCTATGGCACTCCAATCTCTACGCCATGAAGCTTCGTCGCACACACTTTGGCAAAAACTGTTGAACGGCTAACCACACCTTTCCACCAGCATCGCCGCATTACTTCCACCGAAACCAGAGGCTGTTTTCAGTAAACGGGTTAGTGGCCTATAACCTGCTTCGCGAATGATGTTCACCGGTTGCGAAACACCTAACTCCTCAAATCCTAATGTCGGAAGCAGTACCTCTTCTTGCATGGCTTTCAACGCGATGACCGTTTCCAATAAGCCAGACGCGCCCAATGTATGCCCATAATAACCTTTCAGACTGTGAATGGGAACATCCTGCAGCCCTAACCGATGAAACGCAACAGCCTCCATTTCATCGTTGTACAGCGTTGCCGTTCCATGGGCCGATATGAAATCGATATCTTTTATATCGATACTCGCCTCTCGTCCGGCACGCAACACACTTTGTACAAGCCCTTCTCCTGTGCGAGATGGCCCCGAAATATGATTTGCATCATTGATAGCTGCTTCTCCTAAAATCTTGAACTCCCCCTTTTCTTTGGAAACATATACACAAGCAGCCGCTTCACCCAAGGATACCCCCGCTCGATCTTTGTCAAACGGTTTGCAGGGAAATGGACTCATGGCTTGGAATGCCTGAAAACCCGACACTACAAATTCAGAGACAACATCTCCCGCCAAAACCACGGCGTCGTCGTACTGACCAATCTGAATCAGGCGCTTGGCAACCGATAGCGCCAGTAAGCCTGATACACAAGCATGCGATACGACAATAGGTTGTGTCTGGAATCCCAGCGCCTCTGCCATTTTATTGGCTAACACGTTAAGCTGCGCGTCTGCCATTCTTCCATCTTGTAAAAGCGAAACATTACCCTTTGTTGTGGACAGCACCAAAGCTGTACGTGGCGTAAGTACATATTTTGACGCAATCGGTTTTGCCGCTGTGAATAACATCCGCTCCAATAAGGTACTGTCTTGCACAGGTGTTAACAGCCCAGCAGCCTCCTCCGATATAAATTTCGCCACATAGCTATTTTTTATCCGACCGACATCGTGCCGTATAATCCCCCCATTTCCCATCAACAGTTGCGTCCAGTTCGATAGCAAATCCATGCCCAACGGGGTGACGCAATTCATGCCGTGTATATATATGGGATCAAACGTCATTACAGCAAGCCTACCTGTTTTTTCCAGTCTAACACAAAATCGGGGACACTTAACACGAGGTTTTGTCCTGCATCCAAAAACACCTGTACCGTTTCCCCGTGACAGACTAATTGATCTTTACTATTATACACCTTAAATCGGAAAATCATCTTTGCGGCGGGTGTATCGACGTATGCCGTCACAATACGTGCCGTATCCCCATAACGTAACGGTAATTTATGCTCGCAGGTGGATTTTACAATGGGGGTCGTAAATCCTGCTTTTTGTACAGTCATATAATCAATACCGTAGGTTTTCCCAAACGCTTCTCTACCCTGTTCGAAATATAATATATAATGGCCGTGCCACACAATACCTAAGGAATCCACCTCACTAAAGCGCACCGGAACGGTCACTGATTCCGTCAGCCCCGATTCTTCATAAAGTTGTTCTCTTCTTTTTATCATAG
Source organism: Sphingobacterium haloxyli (assembly GCF_002980525.1). Taxonomy (GTDB): domain Bacteria; phylum Bacteroidota; class Bacteroidia; order Sphingobacteriales; family Sphingobacteriaceae; genus Sphingobacterium; species Sphingobacterium haloxyli. The sequence goes on along the minus strand of NZ_PVBQ01000002.1, from coordinate 234,235 downwards.
CATCGCACGAATACGTGCTTCTGTGTAAAGCAAACCTACTTAAATTCATTTTCATATGCAATATGATCGGCATCGACAGCAATAGAAGGTTTTTCTTAAGCAACTTTTTTGCCGCTCGAGCCGCGGCGGGGCTTGTACTTTTTTTCTCTCAAAAAAAGTACACAAAAAAAGTCGCCGCTGAAAAATTTGATGCGTCCCACTACCCCGCACTTTTCCCGCATCGAGAATAGGTTTTGATAGGATAGGATAGTACAGAAATGATATTCCTGCAGTTATCAAAATTTTGTTAGGCGGCATTTGAGTGTTAAGGGAGGGATAATACAATTGCATGAACCCTCCTTAACTTTAATTGTCGCATCCAAATGTTTTACGACTGCACCATCTCATCCTTAGCACTATCCCTATTGTAAAACATTTGAAGCGACGATATTTTTTGCTTCTTTTTTGAGGAAAAAAAGAAGATGAAAAATTGATAAAAGAAAAACCTTCTTTTAAAATGTCGATACAGCAAAAATGACATCGATCAATTTTTATCCCATAATTTTCGTTATTTTTACCACAAAAACACCATGGCATTAGTAAATATCCCGCGACTGGATTTGCTTCAATATACGCAAGGTCGTGCGGAAGAACGAACACAATTTGTACAAGATATAGGAAAGGCACTTAACGAAACGGGCTTCGTGACTATCGCAAACCATGGGTTGAGCCAAGAACTCATTGACGACCTCTACGCTGTCGTGAAAGCTTTTTTTGGTCTTCCGGAAGCGGTCAAAAGGAAGTACGAATTTCCGGAATTAGCCGGACAACGCGGGTATACCGCTAAAGGAAAAGAGAAAGCCAAAGACGCGAATACACCGGACTTAAAAGAATTTTGGCAGCGTGGACAGACCGTCGTAGGTGAAAACTATACCAAAACGGACTTTCCAGATAACATTATCGTTGACGAATTGCCTCGGTTTAACGAAGTAACGAGCGAAGTCTATAAACGATTAGAAAATGCCGGACGTGAACTGCTTAAAGCCGTTGCTTCCTATTTAGATCTGGAAGAAGACTATTTTGAGAAGTTTGTTGTCAACGGCAATTCCATCCTACGAGCTATCCATTATTTCCCTATTGAAAATCCAGCAGCGATACCGGCGGACGCCGTTCGTGCGGGAGCCCACGAGGACATCAATCTGATCACACTGCTTATTGGTGCCAGCGCGGACGGCCTAGAAGTGTGGACCAAAGACGGCAAATGGTTACCGATCAAAGCCAAAGGAGAAGATATCGTCGTCAACGTCGGTGATATGTTACAGCGGCTAACGAACAATAAACTCAAGTCTACCACCCATCGCGTGGTAAACCCACCACGTGAACTCATGAAGACATCGCGCTATTCCGTACCTTTCTTCCTGCATCCCAAGGCTTCCATGAGCTTAGCCTGTTTAGACGCTTGCATTTCCGAAGATTATCCTAAGGCATATCAAGATTATACGGCAGGACAATATCTGGACGAGCGTTTGCGTGAGATTGGGTTGAAAATGTAATAACAAAGACAATGATATTATCAGATAAAAGAATTCTAGAAGAAATAGACAACGGCACCATCGTCATCGAACCATTCGACCGAAAATGCTTGGGAACAAATTCATACGATGTCCACTTGGGTAAGTATCTTGCCACCTATAAAGACGATGTCCTAGATGCAAAAAAGCACAACGAAATCGCACATTTTGAAATACCGGAAGAAGGATTTATCCTCCAACCGGGGAAACTGTATTTAGGCGTTACATTGGAATACACCGAGACACACGGGCATGTCCCGTTTCTGGAAGGAAAATCCAGTACAGGTCGTTTGGGAATAGACATCCATGCGACAGCTGGTAAAGGAGATGTAGGCTTTTGTAATACCTGGACGCTGGAGATCTCTGTAGCGCAACCCGTCCGGGTGTATGCAGGCATGCCTGTCGGCCAACTTATCTATTTCGTCGTTGACGGCGATATCGAAACGCTTTATAACACGAAAGGAAATGCCAAATACAATAACAAAACCATCCGTCCTGTAGAGAGCATGATGTGGAAAAATGCATTCTAATAAAGAAGTTGCAAGCAACTTCTTTATTAGAATTCCATGAGATAAGCCTTCAAAAACGCGTCGAGATCGCCATCCAGCACGGCTTGCGTGTTGGATGTTTCCACATTCGTACGCAGGTCTTTGATCAATTTATAGGGATGCAGCACGTAATTCCGGATTTGCGAACCCCATTCTATCTTTTTCTTAGAACCTTCAATCGCTGCGGTCGCTTCCTGACGTTTCCGCATTTCAATCTCATAAAGCTGGGATTTCAACAAGCGCAGCGCATTTTCTTTATTCTGAAGCTGCGAGCGCGACTCCTGGTTCTTAATGATAATACCTGTCGGCTTGTGATGTAAACGGACGGCTGTCTCGACTTTGTTCACGTTCTGTCCGCCGGCACCTCCAGAGCGAAAAGTATCCCATTCGATATCGGCGTCTTTCACGTCGATCTCGATGTTATCGTCCACCAACGGGTAAACATATACCGAAGCAAAAGACGTATGCCGTTTCGCGTTGGAATCAAACGGTGAAATCCGAACCAAGCGGTGCACCCCGTTTTCCCCTTTTAAATAGCCGTATGCAAAGTTTCCCGAAAATTGTAGCGTCACCGTTTTGATTCCCGCTACATCGCCTTCCTGATAATCCTGCTCTACTACCTTGCATCCGTGTCTTTCGCCCCACATGATGTACATGCGCATCAACATGGAAGCCCAATCGCAGGATTCGGTACCGCCCGCTCCTGCTGTAATCTGCAAAATAGCGTCAAGCTGATCCTCTTCGGAACTTAACATGTTCTTAAATTCCAATTCGGCTACTTGAGCAAGGGTCGTTTCATATTGTTCATTTACATCTTGCTCACTCGCATCACCAGATTGAAAAAATTCATACATGACGCCCACATCGTCCACCGCGGCCGACACTTCGTCGAAATGATCTGTCCATACTTTCAACGCCTTAATCGCATGCAAAACTTTCTCCGCCGCTTTGGGTTCGTCCCAAAAATCGGGGCGCAACGTAATTTCTGTTTTTTCTACTATCTCTGATTTCCGTGCATCGATGTCAAAGATGCCTCCTTAGGGACGTTACTCTATCCCTCAAGTCTTGAATTTGTTCCTTGGTCATGCCCAAAAATAAAATAAAACCCTCATGAATCCTAATTCAGAAAAAAAGTCAAAAAAAGCTATCTTTGATCTAAACAAAACAAACGAACACAAATATGTTTCCAAACGTAGATTTCACAACCACACAAGCGTACAAATACCTAGCAGACCATTATATTTCCATTAATGAGAAATCCTTAAAACAGCTATTTGCCGAAGACCCACAGCGCTTCGAGAAGTTCTCGCTACAATTGGAGGATATCTTGGTGGATTTTTCGAAGAACAGGATAGATGACAAAACGCTAGCACTTTTGGTACAGCTGGCAAAAGAATGTCAACTAGGAGAGGCTATCGAAGCCATGTTCGGCGGAAAAAAAATCAATCAAACGGAGGGAAGACAAGTATTGCATACCGCCTTACGCAATCAGTCAACACGTCCCGTGTTGGTGGATGGTGAAGATATTATGCCCAAAATAAAAGCTGTGCAGGCGCAAATGAAAGACTTTACCAACAGGATTCTTTCGGGCGAATGGAAAGGGTATACCGGCAAAGAGATAACGGATGTGGTGAACATCGGCATTGGCGGCTCAGATTTAGGGCCCGTGATGGTAACGGAAGCCCTGAAGGCATACAAAACGCGGCTGAACATGCATTTTGTATCCAACGTAGACGGCACACATATTGCGGAGACATTAAAAGGACTAAATCCGGAAACAACTCTCTTTCTTATCGCGTCTAAAACCTTTACAACGCAGGAAACAATGGCTAACGCCAAATCCGCAAAAGCTTGGTTCTTGGCCTCCGACGCTAAAGAGGCTGATGTAGCAAAGCATTTTGCAGCGTTAAGTACAAATGAACAAGGTGTAGCTGCGTTCGGCATCGACACCAGCAACATGTTTGAATTTTGGGATTGGGTAGGTGGTCGATATTCGTTATGGTCAGCCATCGGATTATCCATCGCTTTAGGTATCGGCTATGCTAATTTTGAACAGCTTCTTCAAGGTGCCCATGCGGCAGATGAACACTTTAAAGACACGGCGCTTGAACAGAATATCCCTGTTATACTTGCTTTGCTGGGCATTTGGTATAATAATTTTTTTGACGCAGAAAGCCATGCTATTTTACCGTATGACCAATATATGCACCGTTTTGCAGCCTATTTCCAACAGGGTGATATGGAAAGTAACGGAAAATATATTGACAGGAACGGCAACCGGGTAGATTATCAAACAGGTCCTATTATTTGGGGAGAGCCCGGCACCAACGGACAGCACGCTTTTTATCAGCTCATCCATCAAGGCACGAAATTAATTCCTTGTGATTTTATTGCTCCTGCTGTCTCACATAACCCCATCGGCAATCATCATCAATTACTGCTATCCAACTTTTTCGCACAGACCGAAGCACTTATGAACGGAAAGACGGAAGAAGAAGTGGTAGGCGAGCTACAGAAAGCCGGTAAAACAGAAGCGGAAATTACAGCACTGAAAAATTTTAAAGTATTTGAAGGTAACCGTCCCACCAACTCGTTCCTTGTTAAGAAAATCACGCCCTATACGCTCGGCTGCTTGACAGCCCTTTATGAGCACAAGATTTTTGTTCAAGGCGTTATTTGGAATATATTCAGTTTCGATCAGTGGGGTGTAGAGCTAGGCAAACAATTAGCAAATAAGATTCTTCCCGAATTAGAAAACGACGAACCCGTAAATGCACACGATGTATCTACAAACGGCTTGATCAACCAGTACAAAGCCTGGCGGTAAATAAGTAGGGGCGCAATGCGCGCCCCTACTGTCAGTTTAATATCTCATTCAGCTTCTCTTCCAGTGCTGGCCCCCTTAGGTTGGACGCCACAATTTTCCCTTCCGGATCTAATAAATAATTCTGCGGAATACCCCGAATAGAATATAATTTCACTACCGGTGATTCCCAGAATTGCAAATCGGATACATGCGGCCATTGCTCCAACTTGTCATCGTGAATCGCTTTTATCCAATCTTCCTTTTTTCCCGGGCGATCCAGCGAGACCCCTAGAACAGTAAAGTTTTTGTCTTTAAATTTCTCAAAAGCGGCAACTACCGTTGGATTCTCGTTCCGGCAGGGGCCACACCAACTCGCCCAAAAGTCCACTAGAACATATTTGCCGCGCATGGAAGAAAGCGCTAACTCATTACCAGCTGTGTCAGGTAATACAAAATCGGGTGCCAGGGCGCCGATCGCTAGCTTCTCCATATTCGCAATTTTTTCCCCTAACCGCTTACCCAAACCTGTAGCCTTTAAACTGCTTGATAAGCCTTCATAAGCTGGCTTTACGAAACTGGCTAGCTTTTCAGGAGATGCTTCCTCATCCAAGATAGTTAATGAAACATAGCTATTGGGATTCGAAGTGACGAATGCTTCGCTAATATCCGCTTGTTTTTCATAGAGCTCTTCTGCCTTTGCTTGAAGACCTTGAATAAAGGTTTCATCCTGCTTCTGCTCGTCTGGAGCCGCTTGATACTCGGCATCTAAGGCCGCAAACCCCTCATTAATGTCGTTCAACAAGCCCTGATACTTCGAAAAGTCATCATTGATAGCGTTACCTGTTGCTTTTGCACTGATAAAATCATCTCCTTCAAACTTGACAACTCCTTTAGCGAGATACACTGAATTTATAGGAGGTCGCTCCCCGCTGGCACGCAATTCATCCATCGTCTCCCCGTTCGCTGCTAAAACTAGCATCGCCCGGGTAGGGTGTGCGACCGTCCCCTGATACTTAAATGCACCGTTCGCCATAACCACGGAATCCAAAACGGTTTGGCCATTATCTCTATATTGAAAAAAGACTTTGGCTCCTTCTTGCGCACCCCCTACCTTTCCATTTATGGTAAAGTCCTCTTGGGCAAATAGCAACGCTGGGATTGCCATTATCGTCGTTAATATTCCTGTTTTCATTTTAATGTGTTATGTTGTTTATTGTTACTATGTCGTCTACTATCCTGACACATCGTTACTCGTTTTCACAAATTACCAACGTCCACTAGCTCCGCCGCCACCGAAGCCACCGCCACCAAAACCTCCAAAACCACCACTTCCTCCTCCACCGAAGCCGCCGCCACCGCCGCCACCTCTACCCAAACCACTAAGCAAAGTCCACCAAAAGATATTTGAAGCGCCTCTCCCCGTCATCACACGTCCTCCACGTCCGCCACCGCCACCCTTTGAAAATAGGGATATGATGATGATCGCTATAATGACAATCAAGATAACAGGTACACCGTCGCCGCCCTCTCGCCGTTCCCGGGCGTCAGCTTTGTATTCACCTTTTGTATACGCGATAATCGCATTTGTTGCCGCATCGAGGCCCTGATAATATTGCTGTCGACTAAAGTGGGGTCTTATTTCATTCTGAATAATCCGATGCGCGATGATATCCGGCAAGACTCCTTCCATACCATAACCTGTTTGGATAGTAACTGTCCTGTCTTCCAACGCAGCCAACAAAATAACCCCATTATTATATTTTTTACCCCCAACGCCCCACTTTTGCCCTAATCGAACGGCGTAATCCCCAACGTCATAGCCGTCGGTTGTCCTCACCAACACGACAGCAATCTGCGTTGATGTCGAGTCTTCAAAGGCCAGCAATTTCCGCTCCAATGCTTGGACTTCAGTGCGGCTCAACGTTCCGGTATAATCCGTAACCAGTTGGTTCGGGGCATCGGGTAAATCTTGTGCAAAAAGCGAAAAAATTGAGCCCAATAGCACAAGAAATACAGCTCCAATCCATTTTATGGCCGGCTTAAACAATATATATAGTTGCATTGGATTTTTAATTTGTTCCAAAATAAATATCATTTGGAAGTTCATTCACGTCATCAACACCACGAGGAAAATAGCGTTGTAACTGATCCCCTACATGGTGTATCCCTTCAATGAGCCCTTGGACGATATCATCACGACGGAAGAAAGAAATCATCAGTTCCCGCGTCTCATCCCAAAAATTGGCCTCTAATTTTGTATCTAAACCGCGGTCTCCTATAATGGCAAATTCGTGATCATCTATTGCCATGTAGATAAGCACGCCGTTATTTAATCCCGTTTTATGCATTTCCAATTTTTCGAAATACGCCACCGCCGCATCCATCGCAGAAGATGCCTTTAATTTTTCATCGATTACGAGACGAATCTCACCCGACGTTTTTGCCTCTGCTACATTGATAGCGTGAACAATACGATCTTGTTCTTCTGATGAAAATATATCCATATCAAACCCTCCTACTCAACTTTTCGTTATTAAAATGTATGCTAAAACTCCACCGTAGGCGCCTTGTCAGATCCTTCCGCCGCTTTAAACGTTCCTTTCGGCTTAAACCCGAAGATGCCGGCCATAATGTTATTTGGAAAACTCCTTACTGTCGTATTATAATCTTGAACAGCTTCATTATATGAACGTCGTTCCACAGAGATACGGTTTTCCGTTCCCTCTAACTGTACTTGCAATTCTTGAAAATTGGAGTTTGCTTTCAAATCTGGATAAGCCTCTACACTCACTAACAATCTGCCAATAGACTGTGACAATGCATCCTGCGTTTGCTGATAGTTACCAATAGCCTCTTCAGTTAGATTAGACGGGTCAACTGTAACGGAAGTAGCCTTCGCACGCGCCTCCACAACAGCCGTTAATGTCCCCTCTTCGTGTTCAGCGGCACCTCTTACCGTTGCTACTAAATTAGGAATCAAGTCCGCACGGCGCTGGTAGGCGTTTTCTACCTGTGCCCACTTTCCTTTTACATTCTCATCTTTAGAGACCATGGTGTTATACCCACAAGAGCTGAATGACAGCGCTGTAAACAAACCTACGATTGCAATAAGTAATCTTTTCATCTGTGACGTTTTATTCAAATTTTTATAAAAATACTAATTATCGTTCTTTTTTTCCGTAAAAAAGAACCAAAAAACTCGTCACTTCAAATGTTTTACATATGGGATAGTGCAGAAATAAGTTTGTACAGTTGTAAAACATTTGGATGTGACCTTTTATGTTTATTGGGGATGGTGCAAATGCGTATATAAAAGCGATCAGGATGGCTTCGCGGTTATATGGGCTGTAACGGCCTAGCATTGTTCCGCGGTCAGCTTTACGCAGACTATTCCATTAAAAACAGAAAGTTGTCCGAGCGTCAGCGAGCTCCTTTCTGTTTAGGAATAGACAAGTAAAGGTCGCGGAACCTTGCAAGTCTTGACTTTTTTTGTTTCTTTTTTCGTCAAGGAAAAAAGAAAAGAGACTACCTTTGTATTTGTTTTTGGGATAAAAACCCAACCATCGTCATTATGCAGAAAGAAATTGAAGTTACCGTATTTCCGGATCAGATTCACGATATCGACTACCTTATCGCGATTGGCTCGGAACAACTAAAGGTAGAACGCTCGCGTATACAGGGGTATCACGTCCGCAAACGGTCTATTGACGCCAGAGGCCGCAAAGTTGTGTATCGTCTTCGCGTCGTTTTCTATATCGACGAGCCTCGTCTCCCGGAAGTATTTACTTCCTCCATTAATCACGTGCATCATGCTGAACCCGTCATTATCATCGGAGCTGGACCGGCTGGACTTTTCGCAGCATACCGATGTTTGGAACGCGGATTTAAACCAATCGTATTAGAACGCGGAAAACCTGTAAAGGACAGAAGACGGGATTTAGCAAAGATAAACCGCGAGGGTGTTGTGAACCCAGAGTCCAATTACTGTTTCGGCGAAGGTGGGGCAGGTACTTATTCAGACGGCAAATTGTATACGCGGTCAAATAAACGCGGCGATGTGGAAAAAGTGCTACAGATTTTTGTACAACACGGTGCTCCACATGATATTTTGGTCGATGCCCGTCCGCATATTGGCACGAACAAACTCCCCCATATTATTGAAGATATGCGTAACACCGTCTTGGAACACGGGGGAGAAATAAGATTCGATTGTCGGGTCGATGATATTCTTACCGATTTCGGAAAGATAAAAGGAGTACGCACGTCGTTAGGAGACACGATACATGCGCATCACGTTATAGTAGCTACGGGACATTCTGCCCGTGATATCTTCCATCTTTTTCAGCGGAAAGGTTGGTCGATAGAGGCTAAACCTTTTGCTTTAGGCGTTCGGATCGAACACCCGCAGGAGATCATCGATCAGACACAATACCATTGCACGACACGTCCCGAAACCCTCCCACCCGCTTATTATAGCCTGGTAGAGCAGGTTAACAACCGGGGTGTCTTTTCTTTTTGTATGTGTCCGGGCGGAATCATTGCCCCCTGTGCTACGGAAGATAGGGAGATCGTCGTTAATGGTTGGTCTCCGTCAAAACGGAATAATCCGCATGCCAATTCGGGTACCGTTACCCAGATTAACTTAGAAGATGTGCCCAATTCGTTATTGGATCCATTCGCGCTCTTGCGATTTCAACAAGAAATAGAACAAAGGGCGTTTCATTTAGGGGGAGGCAACCTGGTTGCTCCGGCACAACGTATGGTCGATTTTGTACAACAAAAAGTCTCCACAACGCTCCCCGGGAACTCTTATAAGCCGGGGACAAAAAGTGTCGATCTTAATGAGGTGTTACCGTCTTTCGTGCATCAAGCATTACGTGGAGCGCTCCCGCTGTTTGGTAAAAAGATGAAGGGGTACTATACCAATGAAGCCATTTTGGTGGGTGTTGAATCCCGAACATCTTCCCCTGTCCGGATTCCAAGAGACCAAGAAACATTGCAGCATCCGGAAATTTCCGGTCTTTACCCCTGCGGGGAGGGTGCAGGCTATGCCGGCGGAATTGTATCGGCGGCAATCGACGGGATCAATTGTGTGGATGCTATTTTGAAATATTAAAATTCAAAAAGCTATTGACAGATATATACCGAATCGCTATCTTTGTACCACAATCAGCGAAAGTAGCTCAGTTGGTAGAGCACAACCTTGCCAAGGTTGGGGTCGCGAGTTCGAATCTCGTCTTTCGCTCGAAGAAAGGCCTCTGTATATGCAGAGGCTTTTTGTTTTTCACTAACGGAATTTTCTGAAAACGTGAGGTTAACGTACTTTCTATTTGATAAAGAACATATATAAATAGGAATTAATACTTAAATTTGTGCAAGGCTTCGTACAATTCTGATTACGCTAAACCAAAAAATGAGACATAAGCTAATTTTCATATTATTAATCGTTGTAGGCATCAACAAACAAGTATTCTCTCAGCCTTTTGGATTACGCTTTGCCAGTTACGAAATTGTGCAGGATAAACGGACCTCGTTGGATTTAAGTGCAAATAAAACCATCTGCTTCGACCGTAATTTTGAGTTGTCTTTTGATTTTTCTTTTTATTCCGGCTATTCAGAATATTTTGGCTACATATTCCGGATAATAAATGATGAAGAACAAAATATAGACTTAATTTATGACCACCGGCGTTCAGAAAAAGAAAACTTTAAAATTATTATAGGAGATAAGGCTTCGAATATAAAATTCAACATCAGCCTCGAGGAATTATTCAAAGGCTGGCATACCATCAAGTTAAAATTTGATGTTGAAAAAAGTGAACTGCACGTATTTGTTAACGACAAAGTGCTACTTGACAAGGTTAAACTCAAAAAAAGCTGTTATAAAATACTTTTTGGAGCAAATAACTATAAAGATTTTAAGGTTACCGATGTTCCCCCGATGAAACTTAAAAATATTAAGTTGAAAGAGGAAAATAACACCGCTTATTTCTGGCCGCTCGACGGTATAGAAGATGATATAATAGTTGACAAAAATAACGGGCTGGCGGCAATAACCTTTAATCCTATTTGGATTAGGGAAAAACATCGGGACTGGGATCTCGTCAAACGTGCTACCATCAAAGGAGTTGCAAGCTTGGCGTTTGACAGTGTTAAGAACGATATGTATCTCATTGGCGAGGATTCTCTCTATATATATAATATAATCAACAAAACACTTAGCCTCAAAGCATATCCCCATACTTATCATTTATTGGCCGGAAACCAGTCTTTATTTGCTTCAGATAGATTGCTTAATTTATATATAGATCAACAACTAATCTCTACGTACGATTCTGTAACAAACAGCTGGACAAGTGAATATATATTCCCAGACGTCATTACGAACTTTTGGCATTATAATAAATTTTATTCTTCATTGGATTCTTCTCTTTATATGGTTGGGGGTTATGGACAATTTAAGTATAAAAGTAATATTTATAGATACCACTTGCCCTCGAAGGAATGGACGGAAGTAAATCCAGCGGAAGGGTTTGTACCGAGATATTTGGCGGCATTAGGACAGCTGGGAGATGGGGCTTACCTATTAGGGGGATATGGCAGCACTACCGGAGAGCAGATATTAAATCCAAGAAATTTATACGATTTAATCTATTTTGATATCAAAAACAAGACCGTTACAAAGATTCTGGAGCTCGATCCTAAGGAAGAAAATTTTGCCTTTGCCAACTCGATGGTTGTTGATGCCAAGAACCGTAGGTATTATGCGCTAACTTTTCCGAACCATAAATACAATTCACATTTACAGTTAATACAGGGCTCTCTTGATTCTGCATATTATAAATTATTAGGGAACGAGCTACCCTATACTTTCCACGATATTCACTCATTCGCTGATTTATATTATAGTCCGGGAAGTAAGCAATTTATTGCCGTAACCACGTTTCATGATGATGAAAGTAATCAGACGGATATAAGTATTTACGTTTTGGGAAGCCCTCCGCTAGAAATGAAGTTCAATAACCGCTTTCTATCTTATAACAGCTGGGTTTATTTAATACTGCTCTTCGGATTGATTGTCTTCTTGTTTCTATTTTTTCGCAATCGCAAAAATAGAACTGTCGGAAAAAAAACAACGCACCGGGAAGAGATACCCAACGTCCCGGAAGATGTCGCTACGCTTTCACCTCAGCAAGGGGCTCCCGCCATCATCGCTCAAGAGGCGGAGCCGGAGGATGTGCCAAAAACAAATACCATATTCCTTTTTGGGGATTTTCAAATCTATGACAAGGAAGGAAATGATATTACGAGACTCTTTACCCCATTGATTAAGGAACTGTTGTTAATAGCCCTTTTATATACTTTAAGATGGGGAAGGGGAATAAGCTCCCAAAAATTGACGGAAATTTTATGGTTCGATAAAACAACAGAAAGTGCGAGGAACAATCGTTCAGTGAATATTGCAAAGCTGAAAAGTATTTTAGATAAGCTAGAGGGCTTCCAGGTATCTAAAGAAACTGGTTACTGGAAAATTAATGTAGATGCTCCGTCATATATAGATTACAAAGATTATTTACACATTGTAAATAGGGAGAAAAAAATTTCCAAGATGGAAGTCAACCGTTTAACGGAGATTGTCCAACGAGGTAGTTTTTTATCTAATCTGGAATATGAGTGGCTGGATCCATTTAAATCTGAAATATCGAATGACGTTATAGATACCTATCTACATTATATGTCTACGCTACAAATTAGCGAAGATCCCGAGTTTATTATTGGTTTGGCTAATTACATTTTTTATTTTGATCCAGTAAATGAAGAGGCCATGGTGTTTAAATGCAAAGCGTTGGCTTATCTGGGTAAACATTCTTTGGCTAAGACTACTTTTGATAATTTCAGTAAAGAATATAAGGCCATATATGACGAGGATTTTTATAAAAGCTTTAATGAAATTCTGGAATAAATAAAGAACTTAATCGATTCTTTTGCAAAGCTTAATATCTGGCGCATGCCAGATATTAAGCACTATGCTTCGCCTGTCGGGCTGATTTTGGGCTCTTAAATGATAATCAATATGTCGTCACAATGAATGACTCCCACTCGTCGACTGAAGTACGATTTGCAATTAAAGGGGAATTACCGCTGTTATCGGCACAAACGTATTTATTGTTAACGTCTGCCAACAATCCTATATTTCCGTTGCCTGCGTCAACTTCCGTAAAGGTTTCATAAGATCCAATCACCGTGCGATTGGCAATCAGAGGAGAAGCGCCACCATTATCTGCGCATACATACTGGTTATTAGCTAAAGAACGAAGGGCGATTTTGCCATTACCCGCATCAACAATTGTAAATTTTTCCCACTGCCCGGCAGAAGTACGGTCAGCAATGAGGGGGCTGTTTCCTCCATCATCAGCACATACATATTTTCCGTTAACAAGTGCGGTAAGGGAGACCGTGCTGCCGACAATTAATTTCTTTGTGCTGGTTGACGCCTGTACATGTGCCGTGGGGTGCGTACTGGTATGGGGAATCTGTTGTTTAATCATACGGGCCCCATCCCCTGTCAATCGCAGATAAAAGTCTGCGGAACATGCAATCCCGTCTGCGTCTAATGTCAGGAAATATTGGTTGGTTGGTATCATGGAGCTGTTTTCTGCAGCTTTGGCTATTGCCGTCGCTTCGTCGTATTCATCAAACATAGCTACGTATGCGCTTGGAATCCCTTTCACCCTGATGTTAGCAAATTGGCGCCACATGAAATCACCATGAAGCCGCGGGATCATGTTCTGCGCCGTACCAGGCTTCCAGTTTGACCATGCGAATCCGGGAAAGGCAACAGGTTGGTAATCCTGCCCACGGCTATCAAGATAGGCGACATCGGCCTGCATGACTGAAGCATACGTGTCTGCTTCTGCCAGGTTTGAAAAGGTGCCTACGGACCATGGCGTAATCATATCTGCGGCATGATAAGCTGCCATATTTGTCGCATCAGTACGCCAGCCACGGGCGGTACCTGCTATAACATAGCATCCCTGTGCTTTAAACCAATTAATTACATCTGTCCAGGATGTAACATCGCCGGGCCTTCCCGAAACGCCAATTCCCCATATACATACTACTGGTTTACCATTCTGCTTGGCATAGGCAGTGGAATTTGTGTGAACTTGCATCGCATTGGTCCAGTCTGTCTTAATCTCTGCCTGAAAACTATTCCATCCTGATATATCATACATGATGTAAAATTTTCGATCATAATTTTCTGCCTGGTTTCTTGCCTTCGCTACGATGCCATCCCTGAATGCCTTATCTCTGGAATCAACATAAAGATAGTTGCCGAATCGTTGTATAGCAGCACAGTCAATCCCATATTGCTGCATCCATTGAAAATGCTTGGCAACGGTTTGGGACGTCCAGGAAGAAAAGAGTTTAGCCGGCTGGCCATTCCCAAGGTTTCCATAACCGGTCTGGAAAGTGGTTAAATATTCTCTTGTGTCAGGATATAATTCAAACATCTGATTTCCGGGAGCCGGTGTTCCTGAGGCAGCCCAATGACGCCAGGAATTAAACGCAGAACCATCACCAGCAGCTCCAAACCATCCCTGGTAACCGACCACTAATTTTCCGACTACGTCTCCAACGGGCGAACGTAATATATCTGTCGTTATATTTTTAGTATTGGCCATCGCCTCCTTCTCAGGGGATATAGCGGCTTCTTTTTTAGAACAGGAGGCTAGGGCTACTATTAAAAGGCTATAAAGCCCAATTTTTTTTACAGCGATCATTTTCATATTTTTTTAATTTTTGTTTATCTGATTAGATATTATCCCTTTACGACGACAAACCACCTAACTACCGGCTATTTATGGAGTATATAAAACAAGTACTACTGAAAAATTAAAAAACGGCTACAGGAAGAAAAAGTTTATACTGGCAGGTTGGTATGCATATCCCGGATAATAGATGCGTTTGTTATGAACAGCAATTTTATGATAAAAAGTACTTTTTATCATAAAGGAAGCCAACGTGTTTAACCTGGTTATACATTTTCGGCTTCCTTTACTGATACATAAGTGACGGTATTAAAACCGCTACATGTTAGATAACATTACTCCTTTTCAAATTTTAAGTGATCGGCACCTATTGTTAGCGGATTTTCTTCAGATACTAAACCGGTAGCTCTCAAGTACATCCTAAAAAAGTTAATGTTTGTCAAGTCAACTGTTCCTCCCTGTTCTGCTCCCTCGGACAGCTTCAGTTCTACTTTATTCCAACCGTTTTTCGGATTTTCTATTTGGGAAGGGAACCAATGTATCTCGTTCATATCGGCTCTACCGGAACTGCTTAATTCGATCTGCGAATTTGTTGCTGCCCAGTCTATTTCACTTACATCAGCGACCCATAACCAAAATGTGAATTTACCATCTTCAATGGTTATTTCCGGGTTTAATGGTGTAGCAAATTCTTTTTTGAACTCTAGAGCACTGCTTCCCCCTTCAGCTGTACTGGTAGGTGTACCCGGACTACCAGGTCTATCTTTAAATATAAAGCTTAATGACCCCGTGCCTTCTTGCTTGTCCAAAGTGTTCAGCGAAAGCTCTGCAGCGGTACCCCTATTCCAGCCGGTAATATCATCACAGGCATCAAGCAGCATATTGTCAACAGGATCTGTTATAACTTCAGCTTCCACAAATTTTATATCGTCTAAAGCAACAGAGAACGGGGTTGTCGTTGCTTCTTTGAGCTTAAAGTACATTCTAAAGAAATTGATGGCATCCAGATCAGCTCCTCCATCGCCGGAAGCACCGGCTTGACTTACTTTTAATTTGACCTCATTCCATCCGTCTTTTAGAGACAAAGATGCTGTAGACCAGTTAAATTCATTGACATCAGGCCCGCCTGAACTGGTGATCTCTATTTGTCCTGTACTCATGTCTAATTTACTCACATTTTCTATCCATAACCAGAAATTTAGTTGTGCTGTTTCCTTGGTTAACTGCGTAACTATCGGTCGGGTTAACTGTTTTTGCATCCTTAGGTCAAGTCCCGACGTTATGGTGAATTTCACAGATGCAGCACCTTCTTTGCTATCCGTATAGAGAGAGTTGGTTCCAGTCTGCTCCCAACCATCGATCAGATCAGCATTATCAAAAATCTTAGTAATGATAGGGGTCGTAGGATCCGGATCTGTATCACCGGGATCCGGAGTTGGGGGAGTTCCCGTAATAGGTTCTCCGTGAATTAACGGAGGAGCCACATCCTTTGTACAAGCCGTTGTAAAACAGATGAAAATCGATATCAGAAATAAATTTAAAAGCTTCATTTTTTTCATTTTAATGATTTTTAGTTAATTATTGAGTTGATTTTTTTAATTGCTCGGCGTATCTCCATCCTAATTGTGTGGCGGATTTACTGTCAAAATGTAAAGCATCTCCTCTGTCAGTGAGGCCTTCAGAAGAAATTCTATACGTATTTGGAACGGATTGTATAAGCGCCGGAATTTGGTTGTTGATCAATATAAAATTCTCCTTACCATTAAAATCTCTACCTATTTCTCCGATTAGAAATTTTAAGTCCGGGTCCCGTAACTCCTTCCTATATCCGTTAATAATAAGTTTAACCTTATCCCCCCACCCCACGGTGGTATTTGCAAACGCATCTGCTTCCCCCTGTAAATAAAGTACCCCCTTTATTACGCCATCAGTTGCTGCAAAAAGTGATTTTCCTATCGAAGGACCGTAAAGGCTACCTCCCGGTATCCAATGACCAACATTACTGCCACCTTTGGCTGTAGGGATAAGCCCGATTTTTACCTTCGGATCAGCTTCTTCCAACATTTTAATTGCGAAATCTAAACCGGGACCAACGCCGGCGTTGTTTTGTTCTTCCGGATGTAAAGGATGTTTAGCAATATCCCATTCATTTTCCGAGTTCAATACCAATACCCGGTCGTTGGCGATGTCCGCATATTTTATATTTAATGTTGGATGGATATCCGTTAGATAACCGTATCCAGCCATATTAGACTGCCCGGCTAATATATATATGTGGAAATTAGGATCTACAACATGTCCATTATCATAAAAATTAGTGAAACGGATATGGTCAATCTTAAAGATAACAGACTCCCCATCTTCTGAACTAGCATAGAATCTCAAAAAATTAATGCCCGTGAAATCGGTCGTGCCGCCTGTATTAGAACCAGCACTTAGCTTTAATACCACCTCATTCCATCCGTTTTTAAGGCCTAAATAATTAAAGTCCCAAGCGGTTTCATCTAAATCGGCTTTCCCGGAGCTCGAAATTTCAAATTGCCCCGATCCCGTTAATTTAGACAAGTCGGAAACGTATAAAGAAAAACATAGGTACGCTTCATCCGGATCAATGGTTATGTTAAAGGGAGAAAATGATTTGATTAACCTACCTGTCGATGACCCTTCTGATTTTAACGAGCCGTTTCCCTCTGTTTTATCCGTTTGGTCTATGGTGAGTTCGTTGCCCGGGGACTGCCACCCTTCATTATTTTCCAGTCTATCAAAAGAGTGTGTTATCTTACCATCTCCATTTTCTTCTTCTGGCGGCGGGTTGTTCCCATCATCCTCGGGCTCTACTTGTTCTTCATTGTCTTTTTTTGATGCTGGACTCGCTTTTTTACATGCCTGGTTTATGAAAAAAAACATCACAAAAGCGAAAAGGATTAAATTTTTAATCTTCATAACGCTGTTGTTTTATGGAAAGTTTCGGTTTTTCTTTTGATGGCGCTGATCCTGTCTTTTTCAGTAGAGGAATTTCTTTACCCGAAAATTGTAGAAAAGCCCCATTCTTTAAGTGGCTTAGACTCATGAATTAAAATTTAGTTATTTATATATTGATTAACCTATGCAGGATTTTATAGCAAGTATAGCTCGCAACATTAATAAAAGATAAATAAATAATTAATTGTACGAGTTTTTGTGAAAAGGTTTTCTCCCAGGTTGGCAATTTCCGGTTTGGATAGGGCAAAAACTATGCATCGTCCTTTGAATCAAGAGAGGATAAGAGCCTTTAATATCACCTGGAGTGTTAGTTAAATATTAATTTTTTATTAAATGCCCTTATGTATATTTAGTGGGAAATTTAAAGAAAAATAATCAAAAACTAAGTTATATGAATACAAGAAGACGATTTCTCCAAAAAGGACTACTGAGCCTGTCGGGAATAGCATTGGGAAACACAATCCAGTCTACCGCTCAAGCTGCTCAACCCGTAAAGAAAGTAAAAGAAAATCCATTTCATTTAGGAATAGCTGGCTTCAGCTTCGTTAATTTTCAGCTTGATGCATCTCTAGCCATGATGAAACGCTTGGATATAAAATACCTATGCATCAAGGATTTTCATTTACCTTATAACAGCACTGAAAATGAAATTGCCGATTTTCATGCAAAACTGCAACATGCTGGGGTTATCGGTTATGCTGTCGGACCAATTTATACCAAGTCGAAAAAGGAAATTGATGATGCCTTTGATTATGCAAATAGAGTGGGCGTGAGCTTGATCATCGGTGTACCAAACCCCGAGGATCTAACCTATTTATCAGAGAAAGTTAAAGTTACCGGAATTAAGTATGCTATCCATAACCACGGCCCGGAAGATAAGCTTTATCCTAATGCTACCGCTATTTATAATTTTATTAAAAACTTACACCAAAATGTAGGAATCTGCTTTGATATGGGCCATGACGCAAGAGATGGACAAGATGTGATCGAAGACATCCAGCGTTATCATAAGCGTATTTTGGATATTCATCTTAAAAATGTGACCTCAGCGACAGCGGAAGGATCAACCACAGAAGTCGGACGGGGCGTCATAAATATTCCATTATTTATTAAAGCGCTGCGGAACGTAAACTATCGTGGCAAATGTAGCTTAGAGCATGAAAAGGACATGAAAGATCCTTTGCCGGGCCTGGCAGAGTCAGCAGGGTATTTTAGAGGCGTTTTAGCTGATTGATACCGCCAAAACCGCTTACCAGCTCGTGAAGATGAAGTTTTATGTAGTTTACCGTTTATCCAAGTTGGTTTAGGGCTGAAGGCGACGGTAGCCATGCTGGATTTAGCCATTATTTTCGGGTAAAGAAAAAGTAGGTATTGATATGTGGTCGCTTTTAATACGCCTCCCGATCATTACCTCTGGCTAACCGGAGAAGCGAGGAAGGTGCTTCGGGGAGAAAAACCATTAAGCACGGTTATACCAAAAAGATAATGCGGATACGGTCTGTAATCAAGATAAAAAATATCTATTTAATTACGATATTAATCAATTTTTAATCTTTTTTTAAGCCTGTAATAGTTATTTAGAGCTGTTATGATCGGCAACCATGAATCTAGATAACATCTATCATAACAAACAACTTATAATTATATAATTAATTAATAAACCAAGTAATAAAAACAAAGCATGAAGAAATTACTCTTTTCCATATTGATGTGTTTTACATCAATATGCCTATGCGCTCAAAATGTAACGGTGAGAGGTAAAGTTACCGATGAGTCGGGAAAGCCGCTTCCTGGAATTTCAATTAAACTGAGGGGGAGCGGGCTGGCAACACAAACGGATATTGACGGAAGCTATTCCATACAAGCTGAAGACCCCAATTCAATTCTAGAATTTTCATATATAGGTCTCCTATCGCAAGAAATTAAAATAGGGACACGAAAAGTTATTGATGTGGTTTTGATCTCTTCAAATACGGGTCTTGATGAAGTCGTTGTCGTTGGATATGGTACCCAGAAAAAAGAAACCGTGGCAGGCTCGGTGGCCGCTATTTCAGGTAAAGAACTTACTACGACAAAGACGCAGAATGTTCAGAATATGATGACAGGGAAACTGCCGGGTGTACGCGTTGTCCAAAGAACATCCGAACCAGGTGAGTTTAATAATCAATTTGATATAAGGGGTTTTGGTAATCCTTTAATTGTTATCGATGGTGTCCCCAGAGATAATATCACACGGTTAAATCCCAATGAAATAGAAAGTATTTCGGTATTAAAAGATGCATCTGCAGCTATTTACGGTGTCCGAGCGGCTAATGGCGTAATCCTGGTGACCACTAAGCAGGGGCGTGGTAAACCAAAAATTGAATATTCGGGGTACTATGGTACACAAACACCTATTGGATTCCCAAAACCAGTCGGTGCAATTGACAGAATGACCCTTATGAATGAAAAAAGTATGCATAATGTTGAATCTCCTGTAATTACTTACGAAGAATCAGAATTTGAGGCATATAGAAATGGTACAAGAGTAAGTACAGATTGGCATGATATCATTTTAAGACGGTATGCTCCACAACAGGAACATAATATCAGCACCGCGGGAAGCACCAAGGATGATGACATCAAGTATTTTTTAAATCTCGGCTATACCAATCAGGAAGGGCTATGGAGAAGTGGAATTACAAAGTATGACCGATACAATCTGCGTTCTAATATTAGTGCAAAAATATCAAAAAGACTGACTGCATCACTAAACCTTAATGGCGTCGTAGATGAGGCTAAAAGACAATCGACCCCTACTTGGGAAGTTTTTAGCGCGCTATGGAGAGCACAGCCTACAGAGCCTTATTATGCGAATAATAATCCTGATTATTTATTCAAACCGCTATTTAGACATGTCGGAGCTATTACAGATGAATCCATATCAGGCTATAATAAAAGTAAAAATAACTGGCTTCAAAGTCAATTTAGTTTAGAATACGAAATTCCGTATGTAGAAGGCTTAAAAGCAAAGGGAACATTTAGTTACGATAGAAGGTTGACGGACAATACGAATTACAGAAAAGAGTATAGTACCTATCTTTTTGACGAGAGTACCTATACTTACCATGTAACGGGTAATAATACGCCCCAACAAATCACGCGTAATTATGGCAGTAATCCACAAACCTTACTCAACCTGTCTTTAACGTACAATAAAACCATTGCAGAGAAGCATAACATAGGGGCGTTGGCATTATATGAAGAGAGCACCTATGATGGAGATAATTTCGGTGCATTAAGGGAACTTTCTCTTCCATTGGACTATTTGTTTGCAGGAAATGCATTAAATCAGCAAGCAACATCTAATGCCAATGGCATTTATAGAAATACAAACAAAGCATTTGCAGGTAGAATTACCTATGATTTTGAAGGACGATATATTATAGAGGGGACCGTCAGGAGAGATGGCTCTTCTAAATTTACTGAAAATAAAAAATGGGGAATTTTTCCTTCAGCTTTAGTAGCCTGGCGTATTTCAGAAGAGTCTTTCATTAAGAACAACTCCTCTTTGTCTTTTATCAACAACATTAAGTTAAGAGCGACTTATGGAGAAATGGGAGATGATTCGGCAAATAGCAATCAGGATATAAACGGATATACTTATCCATTTTCGGGAAATCCATTGTCTTTAGCTGGGGGCGCCATATTTGACGACGTATTTGTGTCCTCCTTGTGGCCGACCGTGTTGCCCAACGTAAATCTTACATGGTATACAGTACAAACTTCTAATATAGGTATTGATGCTGATTTCTGGAACGGAAAATTAGGAATCAGTTACGATCTGTTCAGGAGAAACAGACAAGGGCTATTAGCAACTAGACTCGTAACCTTGCCGGCAACGTTTGGTGCTGCGTTACCGCAGCAAAATCTGAACGAGGACCAAACAAGTGGCTGGGAACTCGTTTTATCCCATAAAAATACAATCAACGACTTAAACGTCAACATTTCTGCTAATCTAAATTACACCAGGACAAAGGTTATTTTTCAGGAAAGAAATATGGATGGCAGTAAGTACATGCAATGGAGAAACGATCCGATTAACAGATACAATGATATTTGGTGGGGCTATGGAGATGCAGGACAATTTACTTCATACGAAGAGCTTGCTAATGCACCTTATTTTACGGGGATAGCGATGTTACCCGGACAGTATAAATATGAAGATTGGAACAATGACGGTGTCATTGATGATCTGGATAGATATCCTATTGCTACTGGTACAAATAGAGGTGACGGAACAAGACATAACTTTCCATTAATAACCTATGGTTTTAATATCGGGTTAGACTATAAGGGATTCGACATGAACCTATTGTTCCAAGGAGGTGCGATGTCTTATATCTCCTATCCGGAACAATTGTCCCAGCCACTAGGATGGGACGGGAATGCACTAGATATGTTTATGGACAGATGGCGTCCGGTAGATCCGTTGGCCGACCCATATAACCCAAAAACACAATGGATCCCTGGTCATTATGGGTATACCGTTACCGGAGTTGACGCGAACTCGGCAAGAAATATACAAAACGGTGCATATATGCGATTAAAAAGCGCAGAGCTAGGTTATACATTACCTTTAAAAATTTGCGAGCGTGTGGGAGCAAAAAACCTTAGGCTATACACGAATGCCTATAACCTGTTTACCATGACAAAAGTAAAATTCTTGGATCCGGAACATCCGTCCGAGCTCTATGGCGCTATGTACCCTATCACAAGAACGGTAAATTTCGGAGCAAGTATTACATTTTAACTAAAGTTTTATAAAATTATGAGAAAGCAAATATTGGCGTTATTTATAGCAGCATTATCCTTAGGTAGCGCTTGTAATAAAATAGACATCGCGCCCCTAAATATTATCCAGGACAAGGATGTGTTTACAGATGCGGGCATGAGATCTTATATGGCCGCTTTATACAGTAGGTTGCCCATCGAGGATTTTAAACATGGTTTAAGTGACGGTGGTGCAGAGGAAGGTTTTAATACATGGAATTGTATTGTTACTCCGGAACTAAATACGGGAACTATAGCCAATCGTAATCAGGGAAATTTTGCAGATCCCGGAACAAGGCAATATTGGAGATCTGGATATCAATTGATTAGAAATGCGAATTATATTATTGAGAATTTACCAGAATATGGTGAATCCGTTGGAACAGACAACGTAACACGATGGATATCAGAAGCAAAATTCATCAGAGCATATACCTATTTTGCTTTAGCAAGAAGATACGGAGGTGTTCCGATTATTGACCAGGTCTTATCGGCAGATCTGGAGACAGATAATAATGATCATTTGAAAGTACCTAGAAATAGTGAAGAAGAGACTTACGACTTTATATTAGCGGATCTGGATGACGCTTATGCGAACATGCCGACAGTAAGTGAACAAAAAGGTCGTGTTAATAAAAATGTGGTGGCGGCCTTGATATCCCGGGTTGCATTACATGCCGGATCTATAGCGCGATACGGAGCGTTACAAAGGTATGCCGTTGACGGTGTCATGTTGACAGGTATACCGGAAAGCAGGGCAAACGATTATTTTTCCCAGAGCTTTAAAGCGGCAAAAGCAATTGAAGGGGTATATTCCCTATATAAGAAAAAATGGTCTGCAACGGATAAACTCGCCACGGCAGATAACTATGCTGATTTATTTTTAGATCCGGAAAGTCCGGAGACGATCTTTTCCAGAGCCTACCAATACCCCTATGCAGTACATAGTTTTGATGCCGTTTATTCACCGACTCACATGACCTCCGATTATGGGGACAGGTATAATATTACATTGGATTATGTTGAGCTATTTGATGGTTTACCGAAAAATGCAAAAGGGCAGCTGAACACACTCCATCCGAATGGTACTTATGTCGTTTACAACACGGTGGACGAGCTATGGGCAAACGTGGAACCCCGTTTGAGAGGAACAGTACTTTTACCGGGACAGCCATTTAAAGGATTTAGAACGGATCTGAGAAGAGGAACCATTATAGAAAGTGTCGATCCGGCAACTCCAATTCAAAAAATGGTTGCTGAAGAAACAACCGTTTCTTATAACAGTAATCCTTTTTATCAAGCCAATATAAGATCCTTTGGAAATGTTAATAATCAAGAACAGGTTACATTGGCTAATGGAACAAAAATCAACCCAATTGGTCTTGACGGGCCAACCAATGCCAATACCGGGACAATTACCGGATTTCATGGACGTAAATGGCTGCAGTCTGATATTACCAAAGCACAGACAAATTTACATCTTTCAGATCAGGCTTGGATAGATATCCGATATGCGGAAGTTTTATTAAATAGAGCAGAAGCGGCTTTAGAATTAGCTCAAAATGGCGTTCCTACATTGGAGGGCGTAAATCTTCAACAAGATGCTTATTTAAGTATTAACCTGATTAGAGAAAGAGCGGGTGCAACTTTGTTAACTTCTTCGGGTGAATTGTCTTCCGCGGCTCCTTTAGAAAAAAATACAGGTGTTGGCTCTTACGTATTGGCACCAACCAGAGGCCTACAAATTATTAGGGTAGAACGTAGAAAAGAATTAGCTTTTGAAAATAAACTTTGGTGGGATTTGGTAAGATGGCGTACCGCGGACCAAGAAGTAAACAACCGTACTTGGAGAAAGTGTAATCCATTTCTTTTCGCAAAAGGGGCTATCGTTGAGTCTGCTGATTATGTAAGAGGCAAGTATATTTTTGACTGTAGGTATGAAGAAAGGAATGCTCGTTTTACAGTTCCTGCAACACGATATTATCAAGGTATCCCTAATAATGAGATTACCGCAACGAATGGAATTATCAAACAAAATAACAACTATTAATTTTTGTCATTTTTAAAATACGAACAATATGAAAAAAATATTTTTTAACCTGATGATTCTCGTTCTAACCTTTCATTCTTGTGAAATAGATAATTTCGAGGGTCCCGATGCCTCTTTGCAGGGAGAAATAGTTGATCCGAACGGGAAAAGGCTGGAATTGGAGCAAGGACAGGGAAGCGCAAGAATCAGGATGGAGGATTTCGGATTTACGGAAACTCCGGTTCCATTTTACTTGAATTTTAAAATGGACGGAACCTACATAAATACAAAAGTGTTTGCTTCCAAATATTACATTACGCCAATTGATGGCCCTTTCTTTCCGGTATTGGGCGATACGGTTGAGGTAGTAGGTAATACTACGCATAATTTCACGGTAATACCCTATCTAGACGTGGAATGGGATGGAGATCCACAAGTAACCGCGGATAAAAAGGTCGTCGCTAATTTTAAGTTTAAGCGGAATGAACCAAGTGCTGGTGCAGCCAAACCGGATGTCTTAGATTATCAGCTTTTTATTTCGACAACCAAATATGTAGGGAATAATAATTCGGTATCAAACGGGCAACCTACCTCTGTAGGAAACGCCGCTGAGGGGACGTCTTTATCCATTACATCCCAAAACCCGATGAAATATGCAACAACTTATTATGTCAGAGTTGGGGTGAGGGTAGATGATAGTTTTAAAAAGTATAATTACAGTTCGGTCAAAACGGTTCAGATACCAGAATAAAATCAACGTTTAATTACTGCAGGGTATTTTATTATACCCTGCACTTAATCATTTATCAATATGAAGATAGGAACAGTACAACTCTTTGCTTTTTTCTTACTTTTTGTATCGTGTTCAAAAGGAAGTGATGGGCCTGTAGATAATGGAGATGGAGATCCAGTAAACGAAGAAAAGCGAGAGAAGGTCGTTTATGACGAAACCGGATTAGCTTATACCAGCTATACGGGTTTAGTCATGGCAGGTTATCAAGGGTGGTTTAATACGCCTGACGATGGTGCAAATAGGGGCTGGACGCATTATACCAAAGGAGGCTGCACGTTCGGCCCGGGATGTGTAGGGGTAGATTTCTGGCCGGATGTTACGGAGTATACGAAATTGTATGATAGTCCATTTAGATTTGAAGATGGCTCCATTGCGCAACTACCTAGCTCCTATGATTATGAAACGGTAGATCTTCATTTTAAATGGATGAAGGAGTATGGAATAGACGGCGTTTATCTTCAAAGATTTATTTCACAGCTACGCAATCCAGGCGCAAAAAATCAAGTAGACAAAGTATTTGAACATGTACTTAAAGCAGCCAATAAGTACGGAAGAGCGGTCAGCTTAATGTATGACCTTAGTGGATTGAGCGACAGAACAGGTATAGAAGCAGATTTGGAAATGATCGTGGAGGATTGGGAAAGTCTTCAAGAAAAACATGATCTCTTTAATCATGTTAAAAATCCCAGCTACTTAAGACATAACGGACAGCCGTTATTGGCATTATGGGGAATAGGATTTAGGGACAGAAGATATTCTACAGCAAATATAAAAGATCTTATTAATAGGTTGCAAGGGGAAGGAACGAAGAAATATTCATTATTACTTGGTGTACCTTATCACTGGCGGGAATTGAGAGGAGACGCAGAGAATAATGTTCATTTTCACACTTTAATTAAAGAAGAGGCAGATGTTATTATGCCTTGGGCTGTGAACAGATATAACAGTGGGTCTTATAATACGGTTGCAACGCCTGTTTTAAAGCCAGATATCACATGGTGTGATCAGCATAATATAGATTATGCCCCGCTTGTGTTTCCGGGATTTAGCTGGGCAAATTTATATGAATCGTCTTCCAATGAAAATGATAGAGTCTACGACGGAAACCCCCGATTGAAAGGAGATTTTTTTTGGATGCAAATAGCCGGAGCCAAAACAGCGGGGGCAAAATCGCTTTATATTGCGATGTTCGATGAGATTGACGAAGGTACGGCGATTTTTAAATGTGCGACAAGTGATAAACTTCCGCTAAATGGTGATGGGAGATTTGTTGGGATTGACCCTGAATTAGGTAGCGATCATTATTTATGGCTCGCAGGAGAGGCTACAAAATGGATAAAGGGTAACGGAACATACACGTCAACCAGGCCTGTTAGAACCGCCCAGTAATCATGCAAATGTACATACAGCAAGTTTGATCGTTACACCGCTATGAGAGGGTGTAACAATCAAACTTGATAATTCAAGATAAAGAATGAAGCTTAGTTTTAATTTATTTTATATTATCTATATTTTTTTTATCCCTCTATTTTCCCAAGCCCAAACTAAACATCATAAAACATCTGCCTTTAAAAGCTACAAAGGACTGATCATGACAGGTTATCAGGGCTGGTTTAATACGCCACAAGATGGAGCTGGAAGAGGGTGGGTTCATTATTCCAGGCAAGGCAAATTTGAACAAGGATTTAGTAGTGTAGATATGTGGCCAGATGTATCGGAATATGAGGTGATATACCGGACTCCATTTTTAAAGCAAGATGGAAATAATGCATATGTATTTAGTTCCTATGACTCGTCTTCCGTTAAGTTACACTTTAAATGGATGAGAGAATACGATATCGATGGTGCATTTGTACAACGGTTCGTCACCAATCTTAAAGGAGAAAAGAGCTTAAATCAGAAAAACACCGTATTGAAAAACGCTTTACATGCTGCCAAAAATAATGACAGGGCAATATCCGTCATGTATGACTTTTCCGGCATGCAGGATAGTGATGCTGAATTTGTTATTGAGGACTGGAAATTTCTTGTTGATAGCATGAAGATAACAAATAGAGGGCCACAGCAAAGTTATCTGTACCATAATCAAAAACCACTGGTGGCTCTGTGGGGGGTCGGTTTTAATGATAAGAGAAAATACTCCTTAAAAGTGGTTAACAAAATAGTTGACTTTTTACAAAATGATCCTCAATACGGGAATTGTTCCATATTAATTGGAGTGCCGACTTTTTGGAGAGAGCAAAAGGGAGATGCCGTAAAAGATACATTATTTACTAAAATATGTAAGAAAGCGGATATTATTCATCCTTGGTTTGTAGGTCGATTTGATGAACAAGGTTATCCTCGATTTCAGCAACTTATAAAAAAGGATCTGGAATGGTGTAGAATTAATAAAATTGACTACGTGCCGGTTGTATTTCCGGGATTTAGCTGGCATAATATGCATCCGAGCAGTAAATCTAATCACATTTCCCGAAATCGTGGCAGTTTCTATTGGAAACAATTAATGGGAGCCATAGATGCTGGTGCGAATATGATCTATGTCGCGATGTTTGATGAAATTGACGAAGCAACCGCTATATTTAAAATTGATCAAGATCCGCCTGTGGGTAAAAGTGTTTTTGTAAATTTTGAAGAAGGCCTTCCTTCAGATTATTATCTCTTTCTAACAAAAGAAGCATCGGCTATCCTTAAAAAGAAAAAAGAGAAACCTAAAGAATTACCGATTAAACAGGCACTAATGCATTAAAGCTTAACCAAATAGCGATTATTAATGTTTTATTAAGCTTTTTTTATTCCTCACCGCTGTTATTGCAAGAGTCTTTAAATATCAACATACTATTATGAGGAAAAGTAAAAAAAAGTATTGGCCGTTATTGACATATTTAGCCATTATTGTCACGCAGACTTGGGCATATGCTCAAACAGATTTTAGATTAGATACCAAATTTGATAACGACATCCCCAAATTTACCAAAGTCGATAGAGGTATCGTAAAAATAGAGGAAGGAAAACTAAAAACGAAAGAGGCTTACGCCACGTTTGGAGAAGATGACTGGACAGATTATGAAGTCAGTTTCAAAGCAAGAACATCTGCTACAGAAAAAGAAGTCCAGATATGGACAGGATTTAGAGCGTCTAGCCGTAACGATAGATATATTTTAGGAATTAGAGGCGGTATCCAAAATGACCTGTATTTGGCCAGATTGGGCTATATGGGAACAGATGACCATCTAGCACTTCGTCATCTTGAATTCCCATTACATCCAGGCGAGTGGTATAATGTTAAAATTCAGGTGTTTGGGAATCGGATACGGGTTTTCTTAAATAATGAGGCTTTACCTAGAATAGATATAGAAGATATGTATTCCAGGTTTTCCCCTACAGGAAAAATAGTCTTAGGGGGTAGTTGGCTTATCAATGAATTTGACGATTTAAAGGTAAGGTCCCTATCCGTAAGAGACTTTGATATAACGTTGCCATTTACGGAGTTCTCACGAAAGCCTATTAACAAAGAAGAGAAAAGGCAACGCGAACGGGCAGCTTACAAAAGTATCAACATAAGTTCGATTGTAGATAAAAGAATAAGTATTCTACTAAATGGGAAATGGTTGTTTTTGCCGGGCTATGAAGTTAGCAATGAAGCAGATATTATAAACGGTAAAGCCGACGACGCACAGTGGCACGTCATGCATGTTCCGGATTTTTGGAATCCGAATAGAGAATGGCTGCACGGAGAAAAGTATAATACCGCGAGTAAGGGTATTTCCGATAATTTTTATCAGAAAGAAATTGAACGTTGCGAAGCTTATACATTCGATTATGAAAAAACGGAAGTAGGATATTATCGCCACTGGATAAACCTGCCTACCCATGCAAGAAACAAAAAATTTGTGATAAAATTCGATGCCGTTTCTAAAGTAGCTGAAGTTTATGTAAATGGTACAAAGGTAGCACATCATATTGGCATGTTCGGGGAATTCAAGGCAGATGCTACCAAAGTGATCAAACCCGGTAGGAATATGATCGTAGTAAAAGTTACACGTGACTATGTTAAGGATATAGAAAATCCCGGTGAGATAAAAGATGTTTCGGTAACGGTGCCTATTACCAATAAAATGCTTAAAGATCTTGCGCATGGATTTTATAATGATGATCCGGCCGGAATCTGGCAACCCGTCAGTTTGGAAATAACAGACCTTTTAAAAGTAGAGGATGTCTTTATCAAACCGAATCTACAAGGCAGCGAATTTGAAGTAACCATAAAAAATCAGTCGAAAAAAGATGACGTTTTTTCATTAGGCATGCGAATAACAGACAAGCTCACCAAAGAACAAATCTATAATAAAGAACCGATTCAACATATCAGATTGAAAGCAGGACAAGAAAAGAAGCTGGTATACGAGGTAAATGGCTTATCCCCAAAACTATGGTCTCCTTCAAATCCAAATTTATATGACTTTGCCTTTGTTATCAAACAAAAAGAAAAAATAGTGGACGAGAAGATAGTGACTTCGGCTTTCAGAACATTTGAAGCTAAGGGCGACTATCTGTACTTAAATGGTCATAAATATTGGCTAAGAGGTGGTAATCATACTCCTATGTCTTTGGCGCCCAATGATACACTTCTAGCGGATACCTTTTCTAAATTGATGCGACAGGCCAATATTGCGATAACCAGGACACATACTGCTCCCTATAGCGAAACATGGATGCAGGCCTCGGATAAGAATGGAATAGGCCTGAGTTATGAAGGGCAGTGGCCATGGCTGATGATTCACGAAAGCTTCCCAGACCAGCATTTAATCGACCTATGGAAGGAAGAGTTTTTCGATCTGATGAAAAAGTACAGAAACCACCCTTCTTTATTGTTCTGGACGGTCAATAACGAAATGAAATTCTATGATAACGATCCAGATTTTGAACGGGTAAAAATTAAAATGAAAATAATTTCTGATGTCGTAAAAAAAATGAGAGAAATAGATCCAACAAGGCCTATTGTCTTTGATTCAAACTACAGAAGAAATGAGAAAAAATTTGGTAAAGATTATTTCAATGAAATAGATGATGGAGATATCGACGATCAGCATTGGTATATCAATTGGTATCATGGATCTGTATTTTCAGAATTTAAAGGAGAGTGGCAAAAAAGATTCAAAAATCCGAATCGGCCATTAATCAGCCAAGAGTTTTCAACCGGGTATCCAAGTGAAACAGGGCATCCTACACGTTTCTACACGTACGTTCATCAAAATCCTGCTTCCTTAGTTGGAAATTATGCTTACGAGTATGCCGATCCGAAGTATTTCTTACAGGCGCAATCGTTCATATCCAGAGAAAGTGCGGAAGCAATAAGAAGAAGCAATGATAACGCCGCCGGAATTCTACACTTTGCTACGCTCACCTGGTTCAAGAATGTTTATTTACATGACAAAATAGTGCCACACGTCACTTACGATTTAATGCGTAAAGCATTACAGCCAGTTTTGGTATCTGCGGAAATATGGGGCAGGCACTTTTATGCCGGTGAAAAATTGCCCGCAAGAGTGTATGTTGTCAATGATAGTGAGGACAATCGTGATCTCAAACCTACGACTTTAACCTGGAGTATCGTTGTGGACGGAAAGCCGCTGACATCGGGAGAAGAACAGTACCGTGCTATACCTTATTACGGAAGAGCATATCTGGATTTGAAAATGAATACCCCCACTAATCTACCCGCCGACCGAGTAGACGCAAAATTAGTTTTAAGGCTCTCAGAAGAAGATCACATTATCTCCGAAAATGAATATGAAATAACCATTGCGAATAAAAAATGGTTAAATGCAGACGCCGTCGATAAGAAAAAAATTACCGTTTTAGATCGCGAAGGAGGACTATCTGAAGTACTAGACTATCAAGGCGTTAGCTATACAAAAGCAACAACTCTTGATGGTGCTATACAACATAGGTCTGATTTACTTGTCGTATCTGATTTAGAAAACGTAGATATCGATAAACTGAAGCATTATATAGCGAATGGAGGCAAGGCCATCATCCTAAATCCAGAGGAGAATGCTACGATGCTCTACCCGAATTTAATCAGAGGACTGATTAAAGAAGATGCAGAAATAATTTCAATGGAAATTCCGGAATCCTCGGTTTTTGACGGGATTGAACCTATGGATCTAAGATACTTTAATGATAATAGCAGAGAAAATCCTCTAGTAGCAAAAAGCGTTTATCAAATAAACCGTGGTTCCAACATCGAACCATTAGCTGTGTTTACAAAAGTACACGGTTATTTAGAGGGGCCGATAGAGCAAAGAATAAAAACCTTAGACGCTATGAGGGGCTTTCCTCTCGTGAAGATCAAAGATAAGAAGGGCGAGGTTATCCTTTCAGAGATTTTATTCCATAAAGCAAAAACAGATCCTGTGGCAGGAAAGCTATTGGTAAACTTGATATTCAACTTAACCTATCAATAATTTTATACAGAAACGAAAAAGCACCAATCTGATTTTTTAAGAATTATAAATGAAACATTTAAAAATTAACATGTTACAACAACCAATCTATACCAAGGTGAAGCACTATTTATCGACATATTGTGTCACCATTACGCTTGGATTAGCGACATTTACTGCCTGCTCCTCAAAGAAAGCAATAGATATAGATCCTATCGATTATGTCAATCCGTATATGGGTAATATAAGCCATTTATTGGTGCCGACGTATCCAACCATCCATTTGCCCAACAGCTTATTGAGGGTATATCCGGAAAGAGGCGATTTTACAACCGATAGGTTACATGGGTTGCCTTTAATAGTAACTAGCCATAGAGGTAACTCCGCCTTCAATTTAAGTCCGGCACATAGCGAAATTGATATTTCTAAACCGGTGATAGATTATAGTTACGATCAAGAAGTTATTACCCCATATTCTTACAACGTTTATCTGGAAAAAGAAAATATAAATGTTGATTTTGGGCTATCGCATCAATCGGCTATCTACTCTTTGGATTTCCCCGAAAATAGTACCCCCCATTTAATTTTTAATTCTAAAAATGGGGGGT
Source organism: Sphingobacterium haloxyli (assembly GCF_002980525.1). Classification (GTDB taxonomy): domain Bacteria; phylum Bacteroidota; class Bacteroidia; order Sphingobacteriales; family Sphingobacteriaceae; genus Sphingobacterium; species Sphingobacterium haloxyli. The sequence goes on along the minus strand of NZ_PVBQ01000002.1, from coordinate 201,888 downwards.
TAAAATGGGATGGAAAAGGACTTACCGGTAGCCAAGACATCGGTAACAACACCATTGTTTATTTATATGCCGAACCAGAGACTGCGCCTGTCCATGTGAAGGTGCTACAGCATAAAACAATTTCTGAAGGAAACCAGGCAGACGGCAGGAACGCGTGCTTAATATTGACGTTCGATAAGAAATCGAATATTAAAATTAAATACGGAATATCATTTATAGATACAAAACAGGCCAAGTCCAACGTAGACCGCGAAATTAAGAATTTTGATATTGCCGAAGTACAGAACCGCGGTAGAGAGATATGGAACGAAACGCTAGGTAAAATTAAAGTAAGCGGTGCATCGGAATCAGATAAACACGTTTTCTACACTTCGTTATATAGGACTTTTGAGCGTCCGGTAAATATTTCGGAAGACGGACGGTATTTTAGCGGATTTGACGGAAAGGTTCATGCGGACAATGGACGACCTTTTTATACAGATGATTGGATATGGGATTCTTATAGAGCACATCATCCTTTAAATGTGTTAATTGATGGAGATAAAGAAGCCGATATTTTAAACTCCTTTGTCAGAATGTCTGAACAAATGGAGAACTTTTGGCTACCTACCTTCCCCGAAATTAATGGAGATAGTAGAAGAATGAATTCTAACCATGGGGTCATCTCTTTATTAGATGCTTACGAAAAAGGTCTAAGAGGTTTTGATCTTGAAAAAGCATACCAAGCGGCAAAAGGCGCATTAACAGAAAAAACATTAGCTCCATGGTCTGCCATGCCTGCCGGTGAATTAGACAACTTTTTCAAAGAAAAAGGGTATATACCTGCGTTATATCCGGGAGAACAAGAAACTATCCCGGAGGTTCACCATTTTGAGAAAAGGCAACCTATAGCAGTGACGCTCGGTACGTCCTATGATCTGTGGTGTTTAGCTAAAATAGCTAAAATATTAGGCCATGATAATGATTACGAGTTATTTATAAAACAATCTCTTAATTATCGTAATCTATTTAATCATGAAACTAAATTTTTTCATCCAAAAGACGACAAAGGTAAATTTATCGAACCTTTTGATTATGCTTTATCGGGTGGACAGGGCGCAAGAGAATATTATGGAGAAAATAATGCCTGGATTTATCGGTGGGATGTACAACACAATATAAAAGATCTGATAAGCTTAATGGGTGGGAAAGATCAGTTTGTCAACTACCTTGAAGATATGTTTAATGAACCTCTAGGAAAGTCCAAGTCTAGTTTCTATGCACAGTTGCCAGACCATACGGGAAATGTAGGACAATTTTCCATGGCAAATGAACCTTCATTGCATATTCCGTATTTATATAATTATGCTAGTCAACCGTGGAAAACACAAAAAAGAATCAAAACCTTAATTCATCAATGGTTCAGAAACGATTTAATGGGCGTTCCGGGAGACGAAGATGGAGGAGGTCTTTCTTCTTTTGTTGTTTTTTCTCAAATGGGATTTTATCCTGTAACTCCCGGGAGTCCAATTTATACAATTGGGAGTCCGTTTTTTGAGAAATCCGTGGTGAAGTTAAAGGGAGGTAAAGAATTTATAATCCTGGCGAAAGGAGCTTCTAAAAGGAACAAGTATATACAGTCAGCTAAGCTTAATGGCAAGGAATTACCTACACCTTGGTTTACGCATAATGACATTATTAATGGAGCCACATTGGTATTGGAAATGGGTCCATTACCTAATAAGAACTGGGGTATAGAAAAGTAATATAAGTCATTTACAAATAAAAAAGCAAGAGGTAGCCTCTTGCTTTTTTATTTGTAAACATTTTGATTTTTTTCACTAAAATTTCTAACATTCCGATCAATGTCCGGACGACATTAAAGTTGAACCGCCCGTATCCAGTTTATTCTTATGACAGAAATATCCAAACCATGCAATAAAAGTATAACACAGTACAGGAAGCAGGAAAGAAATCTGTAATCCATAAAAATCAGCTATAGCTCCCTGTATCAGCGGAACAATAGCGCCTCCCAATATGGCCATGACCAATAATGAAGATCCTTGACTAGTATATTCCTGCAAACCTGAGATAGATAAGGTAAATATATTAGACCACATGACAGAATTAAAAAGGCCTATCGCCAAAACCATCCATACAGCCGCCTGTCCGCCCATCGACACCGCCAATATGAGCAATAAAACATTGATAGTTGCGAATAACAGTAAAGTACGGGAAGCTATCGATTTCCCTATATAAAACATCAATAAATTGAGCAAGATCAGTACAGGAAATACCCACAACTGCTCAAACGTCAGATTGACCATACCGAAAATCAAGAGAAATACCGTAAATGCCACAACGAACATATACAGTGCTTTCTTGACAACGGGGATGTTTTGGTTAAAGGAAATAGCTGCCAGGAATCTACCAATCATCGCTCCGCCCCAATACAATGCTAGATAATTCTTCGCTACAGCTTCGGATACACCAATTGTCTCAGGCAAATTCAAAAAATTGATTAAAAAACTTCCTATTGCTACTTCTGCGCCTACATAACAAAAAATCGCCAATGCACCCATCCTCAATTGTGGAAATTTTAATGCTCCCAAACCTTTCGTTTCTTCCTGAGCATTTTTAAAAACAGGCAGTTTGACAATCTTCACCAATACAAAGAGCAAGATAAAAATAGCTGCAAAGACCAAGTAGGGCTTCTTGGTTTCTTCGCCCGATATACTTTCGCCTTCAGCGAACAGTTCAAAAACCATATATCCACCAACCATAGGTGCTATAGTTGTACCTAGGGAGTTAAATCCTTGCACCAAATTCAATCTTCCCGAAGCTGTCCTTTCATCGCCCAATAACGCGACAAAAGGATTCGCTGCAATCTGCAGTAATGTAAACCCAAGTCCTAAGATAAAAAAAGCGGACAAGAATAAGAAATATTGCACATATTCGGCAGCGGGATAGAACAAGACGCAGCCGACTGCAGAAATCAATAAACCTAATAGAATACCATTTTTATATCCGATCTTATTGATAGGGTCCGAATAAAAATATGAAATAAAAAAGTACACCAAAGATCCTATGAAATAAGCCCCAAAAAAACAGAACTGTACCAACATAGCCATCAGATAACTTAGGCTAAACAATTCTTTAAGATGAGGTATCAATATATCATTCATGCAGGTTATAAAACCCCACATGAAGAAAAGCAATGTTAACGTTACTAATGGGATCGTTGTATTTTTTTTATCTTGATCAGTTTTCATAATTATTTACAGATAGAACTAAGAATTAAAAATAGTGTGTTCTTCATACTTTTCGACAAAATTACTTGCGGCACCTAATAACGCAGCACCTTCACCGGATACATTAATCTCAATCGAAACTGGTAACTCTTGCAATACCGGCATAAAATATGCAGAAGCTTTCGCAATATTACCTCCAATGATGACTTTCTCGACACGAAAAGCAGCTATCTGCAGCTGTAGAAATTCTTTAAGATTATTCGCAAATTCAGTAAAAATATCGTCGATCAGAACTTTTGGAGCTTCTTCACAAAGCTGTAGAACGTTTTTAACAGGCTTTCCTGTTAAATTTAGGTACTTTGTTATAAACCATCTGGTAGACAAATAATCTTCGGCTATCCCATCTTTATAAGCTGAGCACCACAATTCGGCATCTCTTACTTCACCTTTAATTGACACCACCGACCCCAGTCCGGTTCCCAATGTCAATCCCAATACATTCGCAACATCTGTAGCTTTGCCTACAAATACTTCTCCCTTAAGAAAACAGAATGCGTCATTGCTTAATAGGATATAATCTATCGGTAATTTTAGTGATTTGGCAAGTTTTTCTTTTACATTTACTTTATAAAGTTTTTCGTATTTATCCTGGTTTTTTATCAAGCATATTCCTTGATCGTAATCAAATGGGCCCGGAAGAGCCAGGCCTATATACGAAACATCTATACCCGACAGCCCTATAGATTTTTGTATGGCATTTGTCCAAAGCGCCATTATTTCACTGACTGATCCCCTCGAATTCACATGCCGCCTGATGTACGTATTTGTCAACACCTTCTTGTTCTCCATATCTACTACTGCTGCTGTGATATGAGATCCACCTATATCGACGCCAAGGATGTATTTAAGTTTATTTTTCATATATGCTATCGATAAATTCTGAAAAGCCCCTAGTCTAATAATAGAAGCTCGCTAAAATTTGTAACAAGAATATCGAACAGGTATTAATTTTTCCTTAATTTTCTATTAACAAGAAAAAGTTATTCATAAAAGGCTTATAAACAAAAGACTAGACATCGCCGTATGTCTAGTCAAATCATCCATATCATGCTCTAAAATCAGCATGATAGTATCATCAGGCACGCATAAGATATCCGGATGAAAACCTAAAAAACTACTTGCTCTTTTCCAATCCTTTTTCTATTAAGTGCTCGATGTATTGACGAACAATTTCGTTGGAGAAACGAGACGTTACATCAAATGCAAAGGCATGTACTAATAGCACACGGGCCGATTCTTCACCGATACCGCGGGCGCGCAAATAAAACAGTGCATCATCGTCAAACTGCCCCATTGTACAACCATGAGAACATTTCACGTCATCTGCAAAGATTTCTAGCTGCGGTTTTGAATATACAGTTGACTTATCCCCGATAAGCATATTATTATTTTGCTGAAAGGCATTCGTCTTTTGTGCATCTTCGCGAACAAAAATTTTACCGTTGAACACCGCAATGGATTCGTCCTGCGGGATATTCTTATACCATTCGTAAGATTCACAATGTGGTTTCATATGATCCACAACAGTATGGTTGTCTACAAATTGTTGGCCTGCCGTCAAATTGATACCGTACAGATGCGATTCCACCTGTTCTGCATCTAAACGTACATTAATGTTATTCCGCACGAAAGATGCTCCCGGCAAATTACAGTTATAGTTATTATACAGACTGTTTTGCGCTTGGTAAACTTCTGTATGCATCATGTAATGGCTCGCTGTGTCGGCCACTTGCAGGTAGTAATGTTGTACTTTTGCGCCCTCCTCTACAACAATTTCTGTCACTTTATTGTGTACATTTTTGGCAGTGCCATCCATGGTAATAAAGGATTCAATAATTTCTACCTCCGCATGGGGTTCTACTACGACCAGATTACGTGTTTGGGCAAAAAATGCGTCCTTTCCCGTAGCTACATGCACGATATGGATCGGCTTGGAAATCACTTTGTTTTTAGCGACCGATAAATATATGCCTGCGGTACTTAGCGCGGTGTTTAACTGCACCATTACATTATCCGATTTATCGGCATGCTGCGCATAGTGTTTTTCAAAGTTAGCTTCTGTATAGGCTTCGGTAATGGGCTTTATTACCAGACCAATTTCGTCTTCCAAAGAAGGAAACGCTAAAATATACTGACCGTTAACCAACACAATCCGATGGGCATCTAACCCGGTAATATCTGCTTTACGCGTATCCACCGCATCCACATCTACCGGTGTATCCAACGCATAGCTTGAATTGATTAAAGAATGTATATTGGTATATTTCCATTCTTCGTTCTTAACAGTCGGAAAACCTTCCTGTTGAAAACGTTCAAAAGCTCCTCTGCGCAACGCTGTCAAATGTGACGGTCCTTGCGTGTCCGACTCTTGAAACACCGAAACCAACTGTTGATATAATGAATCTGCAACTATTGTACTCATATTCTTTGTTATCAATCCGCTGTCCAAATTATCCATTGATAAATTTATTAAGCGGTTTGCGTGTCGTATTCTTTTAGCCAATCGTAACCCTTTTCCTCCAACTCTAGCGCCAATTCTTTCGGCCCTGTCTTCACAATTCGTCCGTTATGTAATACATGAACAAAATCGGGCACGATGTAATCTAACAGACGCTGATAGTGTGTAATAACCACAAATGCGTTGTTTTCGGAACGCAACTGATTTACACCGTTTGCTACAACGCGCAACGCGTCGATATCAAGACCTGAATCTGTCTCATCGAGGATGGCCAGTTTCGGATTTAACATCGCTAGTTGGAATATTTCGTTCCGTTTCTTCTCACCGCCCGAAAACCCTTCATTCAACGATCGGTTGGCAAGGCTCGCCGAGAAGTCTACTAATTTCTGTTTTTCTTTCACAGTTTGTAAAAACTCCTTTGCTTCCATTGGTGGCAGACCTTTATACTCCCGAATATCGTTTACAGCGGTTTTCAAGAAGTTAATATTGGACACGCCGGGGATTTCCACGGGATATTGGAACGCCAAAAAAAGACCTTCTCGAGCACGTTCTTCCGGCGCTAGGTCCAGCAGATCAACACCATCCAACATCGCTGATCCCTCCGTAACCTCATAAGCATCGCGGCCCGCTAACACATTTCCTAAAGTACTTTTACCCGCACCGTTAGGTCCCATAATCGCGTGGATTTCTCCCGCTTTGACCTCTAGGTCTAATCCCTTTAATATTTGTTTGCCTTCAACAGAGGCATGTAAATTCTTAACTGATAACATTTTTTTGAATTTGGAAATTTGAAAATTACTACCCTACCGATCCTTCCAAAGAAATCGCTAATAATTTTTGTGCTTCTACAGCAAACTCCATTGGCAGCTGATTTAACACCTCTTTGGCATAACCGTTGACAATCAAACCAACAGCTTTCTCTGGATCTATACCTCTTTGGTTTAGATAAAAAACCTGATCTTCACCAATCTTTGATGTTGTTGCTTCGTGTTCCAACATCGCTGTCCGGTTTTTGTTTTCTATGTAAGGGAATGTATGTGCTCCACAGCGGTCTCCAATTAATAAGGAGTCACATTGCGTAAAGTTTCTAGCTTTATCTGCGTTGGGACCAATTTTCACTAACCCTCTGTAACTATTATGGCTCTGACCCGCAGAAATACCTTTAGACACGATCTTGGAACGTGTATTTTTTCCGAGGTGTACCATTTTCGTTCCCGTATCGGCAATCTGTTTATTCCGCGTCATCGCGACGGAATAAAACTCCCCTACAGAATTATCCCCTTTCAAAATGACGCTAGGATATTTCCACGTGATCGCAGAACCTGTCTCTACCTGTGTCCACGAAATCTTAGCATTGTCACCTTTGCAAATACCACGCTTCGTTACAAAATTATAGATACCGCCTTTGCCATCCTTATCTCCGGGATACCAGTTTTGTACAGTCGAATATTTAATCTCAGCATCTCGTTCAGCAATCAGTTCAACCACCGCAGCATGTAGTTGGTTTTCATCACGCATCGGCGCTGTACACCCTTCCAAATAGGATACGTATGAGCCTTCTTCTGCAACGATCAGTGTGCGTTCAAACTGTCCGGTGTTCTGTGCATTGATACGAAAATACGTAGAAAGTTCCATGGGACATCTTACACCTTTTGGGATGTACACAAAAGAACCATCCGAAAAGACCGCGGAATTCAACGCTGCGTATATGTTGTCCGTTTGCGGTACCACGGAGCCCAAGTATTTTTTTACCAATTCGGGGTGTTCCTGTACGGCTTCACCAAAAGAGCAGAAAATAACACCTTGCTCTTTTAACTTCTCCCGAAATGTAGTCTTCACGGAAACAGAATCAAATACGGCATCAACAGCCACCACCCCAGCTAAAACCTTTTGTTCGTCCAGTGGGATTCCTAATTTCTCAAACGTTGAAAGTAACTCTGGATCAACCTCGTCAAGGCTTTCTAGTTGTTTTTTCGGCTTGGGTGCTGCGTAATAGGAAATAGCTTGAAAATCCACCTCCGGACTTTCAAAGTTTTGCCATGCCGGCATCTTCATCGTCAAAAAATGACGCAATGCTTTTAATCGCCATTCCAGCAACCACTCAGGTTCGTTTTTCTTTGCAGAAATAAAACGAACGGTATCTTCGCTTAGCCCGTTGGCGGCTATTTCCATCTCGATATCCGTCGTAAACCCGTATTTATATTCCTCGAGCTCTAGCTCCTTTAGTAATTCATCGTCTTTGGTACTCATTTCTCTACCCCTTTTTTTATTCGGCGATTCCTACCTTAATTTGGACAACAAAGATACGATTAATAGACGACATACCCTAAGCTAACGACCATTCCAACGTCCTTTTTAGAAAAAAAAATGACAAAAGTCATTTCTGCGCTTGTAAATGCGTATCGCCTCTATATTTTTGACATTATCATGATTCATGATAATATTTAACAATAACATAAAGAAAATATAATAAGATTTATCTATAACAAACAAGCCTTTACGAAGTTTTTTGTTCGCCAAATAATATTCCGTATATTTACATTCTGTAAAATATAATATTCACGTTAGCTGATTGTAGAAATGCCATATCAACCAGATAAAACAGATTTGAAAATCCTGAAACTTTTACAGGAAAATGGACGAATTACCAACCTGCAGTTGGCTTCAAACATCGGCCTTTCGCCCGCTCCCACATTGGAACGTGTGCGTAAATTAGAAAACTCAGGGTTTATTAAAAGCTATCATGCGTTTGTAGACGAAGAAAAATTAGGGTTGGGCATTAAATCATTCATCCAAATATCGTTAGACTTCCACACACACAATGCGATACCAGAGTTTGTAGAAGCAGTCAAAACTATACCCGAGGTGACTGAATGTCATCATGTTACGGGCAATTGCGACTTTATGTTAAAGGTTTACGTAAAGGATATCAAAGCGTATGAAGCGGTTATTATGGAAAAAATATCCAAAATTCCGTTTGTCAAAACTTTTCAAACCATGATGATCATGTCGACCAGCAAAAAAGAACCCATCATCCCTTTAGAATACTAACGTAAAAGGAAATCTATGCAGTCGACCATAACGTATAATGATATAGCCCTTATCCTTACATGGCCTGATGCCACCATTCGTGGGGACGAAAAATGGATGATGTTTTTTAGGAAGATCGGCATTGTAAAAAACTTAAATTTCAAAGTAGGCCATACGGGTATCGTTATAATTAAGCGGGAAACTGGCGAAATGCTCTTCTATGACTTCGGACGGTACATCACACCCCGGGGATATGGCCGGGCACGCTCCAAATTTTCAGACCCCCGCCTGGAGATAAAGCTCAAGGCTAGATTTAAAAAAAATGATATTATCAATCTCGGAGAAATTGTAGAACAGTTCGAGAAATTGAAACCCGCGATGTACGGCGACGGCATTCTTTATTTTTCTGTCGCCCGCCACATTAATTTTGAACTAGCTAAGGCGTACGGGGATGACTGCGTCCATCAAGGAACCTTTCCTTATGGTGCTGTGGCACGCCACAATAACAATTGTTCGCGCTTTATTGCCCGCATGCTAATTCGTTCGTCCAAACAGTATACCTGGCGACACAGTATTAATTTCCCGGAAACGATAAAAGCCAGCCCCATTAGCAATGTGGTAAACGCGGTCCCAAACCGCATGATTTATTCATTTTCGCCCGAACAAGGTTTAAAACACTTTCGAATGAACCGCTGGCAATCTTTTGGCTTTTTGCTAAAGAAACTGGGCGACAACGTGACACAAAAGAAAGCAGATCTTTTGCCCAACGACCTGATCATTGGCTGTATGAACTTCACATCCAGACCTATTGCTGTACCAAAAGACGCTCAATATCTGGGCGGCGTAGGTGATGGTGCATGGTTCAGTATACAACCTGCGACAGAAGACCAAGTCATTATTAGACGGTTTACGACAAAAGGGGAGTTGGAGTATGTCATTCTCGGTGAAGCAATGGAGTCGTTCGATTTATCCCAGCCGTATGAAATCACGTACGACAGCCATCTTCTCTTCACGCATATCAAACAACATGGAAGAAAGATACGCATTCACCATTTACAACGCCTGGCAAATCAGGATTATCAATTTAGCCTGCTAAAAGAACGGTTCGCTTAAATTTGCCAATCTATTGACTCTCTGCCATTAGATTGTAAATAGGCGTTGGCGCGGGAGAAATGCCTACACCCAAAGAACCCTCTGTGCGCCGACAGCGGCGATGGATGAACAGCTTTTAGTATCAAGTGTTTCTGAGAATCGATCAGCATAGCTTTCTTTTGTGCATAGCTCCCCCATAACATGAAAACTACATTTTCCAACTTCTGAGATATCAAGTGAATGATTTGATCGGTAAATTCTTCCCAGCCTCGCCTCTGATGGGAGGCTGCTTGATGAGCGCGCACAGTAAGCGTAGCGTTCAGCAGTAAAACACCCTGTCTAGCCCATTTTGTTAGGTCCCCGGACGTCGGGTACCGGAAACCCGGAATATCGGAAGCTAGTTCTTTATAGATGTTTTTTAATGACGGCGGTAATGCGATCCCTTCCGGCACCGAAAAAGATAATCCATGAGCCTGCCCATCATTGTGATAAGGATCTTGGCCGAGTATGACAATCTTAATATCGTGAAAGGGGGTTAGGCTGAAAGCATTTAATACGAGATTTTCAGGCGGAAAGACTACGGCTTGCCTCCGTTCATGCTGTACAAAAGTCGAAAGGGCTCGCATATAGTCTTGCCGGAACAACGGCTTCAAGACGGGCTCCCAGCTAGGGTCATAACGTTCTGCCATAATACAAACCTAAATAAATTTTACAATTTTATCACGCAAACAAGTTGGATAAACTCCAAAATAACCGGATATTTGTGCATAATTTTATTTTAGGTAAATCATATGTCAAATATAATTCGCATTATCCTGAGCAGCTTTCTCTTAATTGGAACAGTAGCGCTATTTTGGTTCGGCCATTGGGGATGGGGTATTTTAGGAATTTTTATTACTATTCTAGCTTGGGTGACTGTCTTTTTTAACGAAAACATGCTTATCGCACAGTGGTATCTGAGAAAGGAGAACATGGTTAAAGCGGAACAATGGTTGCGAAATATCAAGAATTACGAGAAACAACTTATCAGTGCCCAACACGGATATTACCATATGCTATTGGGCATTCTAGAATCGCAACGCGCCCCTCTACAATCTGAAAAATATTTTAAGAAGGCTTTATCTTTGGGCTTGCATATGAGTCATAATATCGCCTTGGCAAAATTAAGTTTAGCAGGCGTAGCAATGGCAAAACGCAATAAACGCGAAGCGGAGAAACTTTTGGCCGAAGCAAAAAAGGCGGATAAAAATAAGCTGCTCGCTGATCAGATTAAAATGATGAAGAATCAAATGGGAATGATGGATAAACAGCAATTTAGGTATTCTAGATAAACGTTATCCGATAAAGAATAACACAAGAGGTTGACTAGAATAAGTCAACCTCTTGTGTTATAAACCTTCCTTCCTCTGTACTATCTTCAAACACGAGTATTACTTTAGATGCTTTCTTTCCATTCCAATCCCCAACCTGTATAAGTAAAGGTACGGGCACATCTTCGTCCAGTAAATAGTGTAAGTAATTTTGCCTGTCTGCTAGTCGCACGAACACACGCCCCATCTTCATGGTGGAGAACAGGTGTTTACCCCCTTCACTATCTACAATCTGCGTGGCAAACGTATTCAGTTTAAATTCCCGCGGATCCATTTGATAAGAAATGAGAAATAACGCTATGGAAATAGTATCCCCATCCGCATGTGTCTTCACCGATTTTACGTCAACCTGAATATCATCCTGTATATTTTTTACAGGTTCCTGTTCTTGTGCTAAAAGCTCATAGGAAGAGAGCCAACATAGGGGTAAAAACAAAAAATATATTAACCTTTTCATCGCAAACGATCGGCTGATTTTATCAATTTTTCATCCTTACGAATGGCCCCTACAGCCATTCCTAAAAAGATTATAGCAATAGGCAAAAGGAAAAAGCCCACGCCAATATTTCCTGCTCGCAACTTTTGATTGATCACATCCAACGTCGTATGCGCGGTACTCCACATCCATATTCCCAGCAATATAACTAATACGATCTCTACGATCGCGAAAAGTACCTGTCTCTTTCTGTTTTTGTACTGAAAGACAATCAGTAATGGTACAATGGTCACAATACCTGCATAAATTGCTAATGCGATCGATGTAGATTCCCGAACAGATTCATTGTTATTTGAAGAATATATCCCCGTAACATAGATTTGTTTACCAAGACCCACCAAGTCAATAAAGCTCACAAAGGGAAAAACAAAAAGACCTAATAAAATAATAGCGGCAGCTAAAAGCCATAATGTTTGAATACGTTGAATCATAACTAAACTTTCTTTTTGTTTAACAAAGATACTCCTATTTTCTTTTTTCCTTAATGAAAAAAGAAACAAAAAAATCAAGGCTTAGAACGTTTTCGCTATTTTTCTTTGCCTCTTCCTAAACAAAATAAACTCGCTTCGCTTCAGACAATATTTTGTTTTTAACGGAATAGTCTGCTGAAAAATGGGCGCGAAAAAGTTCAAGGCCGATTTAATACCGCTTATCCACGAGCAGTTATTGCCCGTGATTATTTACGCATTTGTACTATCCCTTAATTAACTTAAAAGGTCACATCCAAATGTTTTACAACTGTACAAACTTATTTCTGCACTATCCCATATGTAAAACATTTGAAGTGACGATTTTTTTTGTTACTTTTTTTGAGGGAAAAAAAGTAAAAAGAAAAGAAGTAACTTTGTATAGTGGAAGATTCATTACAACGTTTTTTTTTGGAAATTGCGTATGACGGCACGTCCTACCATGGCTGGCAGGTGCAGGATAATGCTATTTCAGTGCAGGAAAGGCTAAATGAAGCGCTCCGTAAAATTTTACGTTATCCAATAGAAACCATCGGTGCAGGCAGGACAGATACCGGTGTGCATGCTAAGCAGCTTTTTGTCCATCTGGATATACCCGGGAGCAGCATAAAAAACGAGGATCGTTTTCTGCATTCACTAAATGCTTTGCTCCCTCACGATATTGCCGTATACCGTGTTTTTGCCGTTGACAAAGAGGCACATGCCCGTTTCGACGCAACGGAAAGAGCATATGAATATCACATCCACTTTCGGAAAAACCCTTTTCTTCTTTATAAATCTTGGCAACTACGCGAACGCCCCGATGTCATGGTTATGAATACAGCCGCTGCATTTCTAGTGGGTACCCAGGATTTCGAATGTTTTTCGAAGAGTCACACGCAAGTATATACGAATATATGTACTGTAACACAAGCGTACTGGCAAGAGACAAAAGATGGCCTTGTTTTTCACATAACCGCTAACCGATTTTTGCGGAATATGGTTCGGGCCATCGTGGGCACCTTGTTGGATATCGGTCTGAAGAAGAAAACGCCCGAATCTATACTGGACGTCATCGGTAGCAAAGACCGATCAAAAGCGGGTACCTCGGTGCCGGCACACGGCTTATATTTAACAAAAATTGTTTATCCTTATATTGATACAACATTTTGAACAAACAAAAAATAACTGGCAAAACATACGACTCCCAACTTCTCCAACGGATGGCGCGTTATATGGCACCCTACAAAGGTATATTTTGGGCTTCTGTCATATTGACCATCCTGTTGGCCGCGGTAGCACCTGCGCTGCCCATGCTTGTGGAGTACACCTTGGACAAGTATATCCTAAAAGCTGATGCTACGGGGCTTACGTGGATGTTAGTCATCATGATCGCCTTGTTAATCGTACAGACGGTAATCCGCTATTATCATACGTTGGCGACCAACGTCTTGGGACAAAACGTTATTCGTGATATCCGTATACAGGTATTTAATCATATCATTAATTTACGATTAAAATATTTCGATAATACGGCTATCGGCAAATTGATCACACGGACGATCTCCGATCTCGAGACAATCTCCAATATTTTCTCCCAAGGGCTGATTCAAATTATTGGCGATCTACTGCAGCTGGTTGTAATCGCAGGCGTCATGTTTTATACAGATTGGCAATTGACGCTTATCGTGCTCATTCCTATGCCGCTCTTGATATGGGCGACCTATATATTTAAGGAATCGATGAAATCGGCTTTCGTCGATGTGCGTACTTGGGTATCCAATCTGAATACGTTCTTACAGGAGCATATCAGCGGTATGGCTATTATTCAGTATTTCTCACGGGAAAAGCAAGAAATGGAAAAGTTTAAGGCGGCCAATAGCAAGCATCGGGACGCACATATCCGCGCGAATTGGTATTTTTCTATCTTTTTCCCTGTTTTAGAGATTATCCTCGCTATTGCGATCGGCCTTTTGGTATGGTATGGATCGAAACAGATTCTCGCCAACGCTATCTCGCCGGGAGTTGTAGTTGCCTTCCTGATGTACATCAATATGATTTTCCGACCTATTCGAGAACTAATAGATAAATTCAATACCCTACAAATGGGGATGGTTTCCGCAGAGCGGGTATTTGATGTATTAGATACCAAAGAATTTACACCGGATAACGGAACGTTTTCGCCAGATAGCATAGCGGGTGAGATCGAGTTTGATAAGGTTTGGTTTGCTTATAACGAGGATACCATCCGTCTCTCGACAGAGAGCTCCGTTATGGATGAAAAAGAAATTTATGCCAATGGAAAATGGGTATTGAAAAATGTCAGTTTCCACGTCCGGCCTGGAGAAACCCTCGCTTTAGTAGGGGCCACAGGCGCCGGAAAATCGTCTACCATTAATATACTCAGCCGTTTTTATGAAATACAGCAAGGCCGTATTTTATTAGATGGCAAAGATATACGTGCGTACAAACTCCATTCTCTCCGTCAACACATCGCCACCGTTTTACAAGATGTTTTCTTATTTTCCGACACCATATTCAATAACATTACCCTTTATAATTCGGATATTACCGAGGAAGAAGTTATAGAAGCTGCTAAAAAGGTCGGAGCATACGGTTTTATTATGCGATTGCCCGGAGGTTTCGATTATCAAGTACAGGAACGAGGTGCTACGCTATCTTCAGGGCAGGCCCAGTTAATCTCTTTTATCCGAGCATTGGTACATGACCCCGCTATATTGATCCTAGATGAAGCAACATCATCGATCGATACAGAAACCGAATTACTCATTCAGACCGCAATCGAAAAGATGATGGTCGGTAGAACGGCTATAGTCATTGCACACCGCCTGTCTACTATTCAGCGAGCGGATAAAATCATCGTTTTCGATAAAGGAGAAATCAAGGAAATTGGCACACATAGGGAGTTGCTGGCTGTTAAAGATGGTTATTACAAAAAGCTTTACGATCTTCAGTTTAATTCGTTAGGCATATAATCATAAAATGCGCCACTTTACACCGACCTGGTATTGCTGAATCATTGTTGTCCAACTACGGTGCACGTTAGTTGAGCGTTCAAATCCACGGTAACGAAAATAGAACTTTCCCAATTCTAGTCCGACAGTGTATCCCAGTCGGGTCCCACCCTTGAAAGCCAATTCGCCGTTTTGCAAGCGGTACCTGTCTTCATTTAAAAGCGAATTGAACTCAGCCCCTCCCAATAACGCAAATTCCGGAGTAAGATCTAACCTAAACAAGATAGGCAAATCAAAAAAACGCAGGCCTTTGTTTCCTTTGTCAATCCCGTTTGTCTCCTGGGTGGTCTCGGCATTTGCCCGTATCCGCGTAAGGTTCAAGGTAGGCTCCGCTTGAATGGCCATGTTCGGATGAAAGTGGTAGTTCATCATCACACCAGCCTGAACGCCCAAACGCTTCGATGAACGAAAAGAAAATGCGTCAGCACTAGACAAATTGCCTCCTAGTTTCACGCCGAGTCCCACTTGTGAAAAAACACTATCTCCTAACAATAAGCACAATAATATAAGCAAAATTTGCCGGACGGCTAGACGATTTAACATACGCAAATATATATAAAGAACGACAAGCCTATTTACTGACTATTGTAAAGAAATAGTCAATAAATAGGCTTGCGATGTTAAAAACGGAAAAAAGCAACCGTACAAATAACGGTTGCTGCTGATTTTAATCCAGTCCTCGTTTTTTCATGAGATGAACCGGGTCCGGGTCTTTACCCCTAAACTGTCTGTACATTTCAGCCGGATTACCGGTACCGCCTTTTTCTAAGATGTTTTCCCGGAAAGAAGTCGCTGTAGCTTGATCAAAAAGACCATTTTCCTTAAACGCTGCAAAAGCATCGGAATCCAGTACTTCAGCCCAGATATAAGCATAGTAGCCTGCAGAATATCCGCCAGAGAAAATATGTTGAAAATAGGTGCTTCTATAACGCGGAATAATAGCATCAATTAATCCGATCTTTTGCATACCGTCCGCCTCAAATGCATTTACATCACCCTCAATAGGCTTCGTTGTCGCATGATAATCCAAATCCAACAAAGAAGCTGCAACATACTCCACAGTTGCGAAACCTTGGTCGAACGTTCCTGCCTGTTCCATTTTTTCGATCAGCGAATCTGGAATAGCTTCGCCTGTTTGATAATGTTTGGCGTAGGTTTTCAATACCGCCGGATCAGCCGCCCAATTTTCCATAACCTGCGATGGTAGCTCCACGAAATCGCGCGATACAGATGTGCCGGCCAGGCTACGGTATTTTACATTCGATAAAAGTCCATGCAACGCATGTCCAAATTCATGGAACAATGTGGTCGCTTCGTCGAATGTTAATAGTGCAGGCTCATCTCCCACGGGTTTTGTAAAGTTGCATACGATAGATATAACAGGAGCTACACGCTCTCCATCTTTTGTACTTTGCGAACGGTAAGACGTCATCCATGCGCCCCCTCTTTTGGATTCCCTAGGGAAGAAATCGGCATAAAGCAGCCCTAGGTGTTTATCATTTTTGTCTTTTACTTGGTATACTTCGACCTCTTCATGGTAGGTCGGCACATTGCTCAAGGCGACAAAATGCAAACCGAATAACTTATTAGCGGTATCAAACGCGCCTTGTCGTACTGCTGCTAAACTAAAATAGGGCTTGATCTCCTCTTCATTCAACGCGTATTTTGCTTTGCGGATTTTTTCTTGGTAATATCTCCAGTCGTACGGCGCTACCTGAAAATCTCCGCCAGCGGCTTCGATCTCTTTTTGAATGTCAGCCGCTTCCACTTTTGCTTTTGCTAACGCCGGTGTCCATATTTTATTCAGTAGCGCATATACGTTCGTTGGATTTTCTGCCATAGCTTCTTCCAACACATATGCGGCATGTGAATCGTAACCCAATAATTTTGCCTTCTCTAAACGGAGGTTCGCTGTTTTAAGCAGGATTTCTTTGTTATCGTTATCATTGCCGTTGTTGCCTCGCATTTGGTAGGCATTCCAAATTTCCTTACGTAATTCCCTGTTATCTGCATACTGTAAAAAAGGCATTACAGAAGGATTCTGGAGAGTAAACACCCATTTTCCTTCTTTATCTTTCGCTTTAGCCGCATCGGCAGCCGCTTGCTTTAAAGCCGCAGGTAGTCCGGCCAAGTCTTCTTCATTATCTACAACCAATTCGTAGGCATTTGTTTCTGCCAACAGATTTTGTCCGAAATCATTCGTCAGTACCGATAATTCTGAATTAATTTTCTTCAGTTTCTCTTGATCACTTTCGGAAAGATTTGCCCCTGCGCGAACAAACCCTTTATATGTTTCCTCCAACAGTTTGGCATCTTCCGCATTCAACGCTAAAGAAGCACGATTATCGTATACTGCTTTTACACGTGCAAATAACTTTCCATTCAGCGATATCTCATCCCCGTGTGCTGACAATACAGGAGCCATATCTTTGGCTATGGCTTGAATAGAATCGTTTGTATTCGCTGAATTAAGATTAAAAAATACGCGCGAAACATCTCCTAACAAGCTCCCTGCATCTTCTAATGCCACGATGGTGTTTTGAAAAGTAGGCTCCTCGGTATTGTCTACAATAACATCAATTTCTTGATTGTGCTGTTCCAAAGCAGCTTTGAATGCTGGTCGAAAATGCTCGTCCCTGATTTTGTCGAACGGCGGTACTTGAAACTGGGTGTCATAAGCCGATAGCAACGGGTTGTTTTCGTTTTGGGTACTATCCGTCTCTTGGCAACCCACGACTACTGTCGCAACGACGATGCAAAATGGTAAGAATTTTAATTTATTCATTCGTGTTGTTTAGTTTTTGGCAAAGATAAGGATTACGAATTAGATACTTATTTTAATTTCCCACTTTCCTTCCGGAACTACCCATTGACCGTCCGAATTTCGTACAGCTATTTTTCCTTTTCGTATGATCTTGTCTACAGGGACTCCGTTGATAAGAATAGATGCATAATTCTTTAAAGGAAGCTCAAAAACCGCCGCTGAACCTTTAGGGACATTGAACGTTACCACCATTTGATCAGCAGATTGCGTGATAGAACTCTCTATCTCGCCCTTGATGGAAGAAACCTTGGCTTTGGCAAACGATAGATTACCTAGCTGAGGCGTCACCGAGAACGTTTTATACCCCGGTGTTAATGGCTTAATTCCACAAACCTCACTAGACATGATGGTAAGCCCTCCCCCGCTCCAAGCATGGTTTACAGTACCCCCGCCGTATCCATCCTTACCGATGCCCCAACCTTCGAATAGGGTAGTAAAATTAGGATTATTGACCATTTCGGCAAAGCGCTTTTTATGACGGACATTAGCCAAAACAGGTTCCCTCATTTTGTACATCGCTTCAAACACATATTTTTCCATATAAGGACTTGCGTGCTCCTGCTTCGAAAAGACATCTAGAATGAGATCATATTTATCCTTATCAGCAATATCAGCGAGAACTGCCAAAGCATGCGCCCTATCATCTGTCTTTCCGCTATAGGATGGATCGCGGTATGCTGCCCCATTCCAGAATCGCTGGTTGAAGGTTCGCTTAAATTGTTTCATTTCAGCCTCGATCCGGCGCATATCCTCCTTATACCCAATTTCATCAGCCATCAGACAACTTCCCTTCAAAGCTAGATAATACCAGAGGTTATAGAGCAGTAACATATCTTTATTCTCTCCCCAGTCACCCCATTGCCACCCCCCTTCCCGCAACAGAACCAGACCATCTTTATCCTTCTCCCAAAGCGAAATGTACTTTTGGATAGCTGGATAAAGATCCACAAGAACCTGCTTATCGCCTGTATGCATATAATACATCCAAATTCCATAATAGCCAATACTCGCAAGCGCTTGATCAGGAAGTTCTTTATCCCAGTTGCCAGCAGGAACAGGGGAAAACAGCACACCATCTGCTTTTTGCCAACCAATCAGCTCATACAGCCACTTTCTTGCCAGGGCGTGAGAAGAAGGGTTTAACGCATAAAAAGCTTCCTGCGCTTCAAGTACCACATCCCCCGTCCATTGCGCTCGCTCACGGTCGGGACAATCCATATAGGTGTCACGCATGGTTATATAAAGTGTACGGGCAGCCTTTTGCCAAAGTGTATTGAAAAAGGGATCGGAGCATTCGAAAAATCCTGCAAATTCCGTATCGTATCCCGTTTCGCGATACATTAGCTGATTGATCTTGACATGTTCGGGAACGATTAAGTACATCACATGTCCGTTGATCCATCCCAGACTTTCGTACTGCTGGCGACCATTTTTGGCGATATAGGCTGCGCGTAAATTTTCGGCCGAACCGTTATAATATAAGTAGTTGTCGGTAACTATGTGAATCGAATCTCCTTCATTGGCCTCGATATCAAAATAGGGGGTGAACTGCATGTTATATGGCAGTTTGCAGATGACGGTATCCCCGTTTCGGAGGATGTCCTGGGAACGAAACGCTTTAAGACCAAAGTCCTTCCATAATGGAATCGGCCGTTTAACGAGCTTATTCCAAGGTACAGATCCGAAAGCACCATGCTCTATAGCTGGTTCGAAAGAAGTCAGCTTTCCTTCGCTGCTATACCAGCCCTCGTCTCCCAAGCGAGCATCGTAAAGAATATTGGACTCAGGCAACCTGAAATTAGGTTCCTTTCCCGGAGCCGACTGATACTCCACCAACCGCTTGACAAGCCAGCTCTTGTTACTGGAAAGTTCAAGATTTTCACTCTGCAAATCAAACAAGAGCCCCAGCTTACCACTACTATTGTGCGAAAAACCATGTTTTCCAAAATACCACAGCTTGATTGCGATGGTATTGTCTCCTTTTTTAAGGTATTTGCTGATATCCACTTCATCGTAGTAGGTATCGCTTGGACTGGGTCCTCTTTTTAACCCACCCTCGAATACGACAAGTTTATCATTGACATAAAGCCAATATTTACTATCTACTGCAATCTTTGCTATAGCGTGCTTGGGTAATCTATCTATGTTAAAATCTTTCCGAAAACCTGCCCAGATGTTGGTTGAGCTTGTATCTTGAGACGCTAATCCAATCCACTTACCTTCCCATTGCTGGGCCGCAATCCGGTTAGAAAATAAAACGATAGAAAAAAATATTAGCAGCCACATTCGGTTCATCTTCATACTAGTTTTTCTTTATCTGGTTTATGTCGGACTATTTTAACTGCTTTTGGAGCATCACTTTGATCCTATGCAAATTAATCAATCGTTGGTACTTCTTGAAGGAAATTCTTTATCTGCTTAACAATATACGGGTTGTTATGATTAAGCAATGCCATTACACGCCGAAGGATTTCCGGCTCTTGAGGGAGATAATTCCGTAGACAGTGCAGTGCAGCAGCCAATACAGGGCCGTACATTGTTGGCAAGCGGTCGGTAATGTCCAACATAATTGATCTGTCTAGTTTTTCGTATGTACAAAGTTTTCCAATCACCTTTGGTTTCAGTGCTGCTGGAACGCAGTCAAATGCCAACCATAATTTATGCTGGAAGGAAGAATCTTCACCCCACTCCTTTGGTAAAACGGTTAAGGTATGTAATACAAGGTTGTATGAACTATGGCATAAAAAACCAACTACCTTTTCTTTCACTTGAAGTGGGTGATCTGGCAACATATGCATTCGATCCAGTGCCCAATATCTATCCCAGATATCATCGCTATTCAGCATATCAAGTAAAAAACCAGGATTCAGCGCAGCTTCGGTTGCGTTTTCAACATCCCGCTGCATCTGGCCATACACGAGACTCCACATCCTGTGGGTAGTAAAGACCGCTCCTTTTACGACATACGGCAGTACATCCTTGGATGTAGGACGGGTTACAGCATCCACGCTTTCAGCTGCACTGCTCTCCGGAATTAAATTTTGGTAATTGAAATTGCCTATGGGCGAAAGACTATCGGCCAATATGGTGTGTAGTAGCTGGTACTCCTGCGCATTGAAAGGCTCATGCTCCGCTTTGCTTAAAAATTCTGCTGGAGGAAGTTCAAAGCCAAGGTATCGACCCGTCACATTCCAATAAAGGTTTACCCTCAGCAACCGACAAGACCCGTCAAAGCAGACTTCTGTGCTTATCTCCCGATAATACGATATCGGATCGCCGCGTTCAGTCAATAGTTGAAAAAGAGTGTCTTTTGCCGTCGAAACGCCTCCTGTATCGATGAGTATACTATTGACATAAGCGACATTTTGCGGTAGCGTGGGCGTTGTGAAATAACGAATGGTGTCTTCCTGACGCTGCTGGCTGAAAGTCGAGGTAGTCCCATAGAAAAAAAGGAGTACAATAAAAATGGTTTCTAAAACCCTCATGACCAAATCTTATCTTTCTACCTATCCTGCCGGCACAATAGCGCCGTGTTCCATCAATAATTTCTTTATATCTGACATCGAAACCTCCGCTGGCGTTTTGCCCTGCGTGTGCGCCAATACGGCTGCGACAGCCGCAGCTTGCCCCATGCCCATACAGGATGCCTGGACACGTAAAGCTGAATTTGCCAAGCGGTCACTCCCAATACAACGACCAGCAACGATTAAATTGCGGCTATCTTTTGGTATTAGGGCTCTTAACGGCACGGATGCGACCCGTCCCTCTTCCAGGTGTTTGGGAATAACCCCCTGTTCGTCGTGAAGGTCTATAGGGTAGTAAGAATAGCAAACCGCATCTTCAAAAATTCGTCCCATAACGTAATCTTCATGTGTAACCCGGTAGATACTATCAATGCGATAGGTCTCCCGGACGGCTGTTTCGTTTTGCATATCCAACAGCTTTAAACCCGTTAAACCTGGCAACGTTCGAAGAAACTTCAGCGTCCTAAACAGCGATGCCCGTCCGTTGATGTTTGCAATAGTGTGCGATACAGAGGTGGTGGCGTCAGCGCCGGCGATGTGCTGCACGTTATCGCCGGCGTTACGAAGCAAAGATTCAACATTTAAAAACTCTCCTTTAATCAGGTCGCCACGATCTACCGCGGCGCTAAATTCATCCTTAATCCAGTTCATATCGAGTTGATCCACGGAATATCCACCAATACGGAACATCAACGTTCCCGGCTGCGTCTCTTTCTCCCGCAGCAAATTGAATCCTGCCAAGGAGACAGCAAACGCATTTCCGGTGCAATCAATCAATTGATTGCAGACAATCTCCGTTTTCGTTCCTTTTCCGATCGTGGTTACTTTCCAACCCTCCTTATGTTGCACGACCTCTACCGGCGTTTCGTAAAATCTCAGGTTCACACCCGCCTCCACACATTTATCTTCGATCATCATCGCATATAGCGGACCGTTTAAACGCACTTGATGATGCCAATGTTGGCGGCCATGAGGAACGGAAAAGTCAGGTAATTTGTCATCATTTAATGCGACAGCCTCCTGCACCATTTCCCAGCCTATGCCGCCAATAACCTGCTTGCCCCATGCGAAAAAAATACCAGGAAACGCGACTCCACCGGTCGTGGTAGTACCACCTAACATACTTCCGTTTTCGACCAAAATAGTTTTCTTCCCCGCCCTTCCGGCTTGCACCGCAGCTACTACGCCTGCTGTGCCGCCACCGATTACTAGAATATCGGTAGTGAGCATTTCCTTTTTTAGTACACGTGGTCCCTGTAGCATTTCTCCTTTGAGTAGCCGAGGCGTAGTCAATCCTAAGGAGATTGCTCCCAACGTGGCTATAGCTGACCTTCTTTTCATTTTGTCCATTCCTTTAAAGGTTTCTAGTTGTTAATACCCGGGGTTTTGATCAGTCACCGGGTCAATTGCATTGTTATAATTTGTCTCGGAAAGGGGAATCGGCCAAAGTAAATGCTTTTGGACAACCGATTTTCCTTTGCTATATTGAATGCGTTCATCCAATTTTCCAGTTCGCTTCAATTCGAACCAACGCTTCCCTTCATATATGAATTCATATCCCCGTTCCTGGACGATGAGATCCACAAAGGTGTCACTGTCATAATCGGCAGCGTCGTAATCGACTGGAGCTGACGCATTCGGCGCATAGCCATAAGCCCTCCGATGCACCTTGTTCAGTGCCTCCATCGCCGTTGCGGTGACGGTATTTTCAGCTTTTGCAGACGCTTCAGCGAAGATCAACAAAGCATCGGATAACCGATATATCGGCAGGTCATTTCCTGAAGTATTCGCATCAAGCGCATCCGGATCCACATACTTCGAACTAACCAGCGTATTTGGTCCCAAACCAAAGTTAATCTGGTCCCAGAGCTGCTTGCGGATATCATCGTTATTCCACTCGATATAATTCGCGTTGGTCGCGTCGCCATGGACGGCATAAGCGCCTGTACCGCCTGCTGTGAGCAGCTTAGTACTTGGATGGTTGGATATCCACAAAATGTAATTGCCTTGCGCAGGAAGACGTGCGTACTTCAGCGCAAAAATCTCCTCAGTGCTTGTGGTGATATCCGGTCCGAAAATTTTATACTGGTAGTCTTCGGGGCCACTCACGCTTACTAAACTAAAACCCGCTTGGACAACTTCGTTGGCCAGTTCAGCTGCTTCGTTATGGCGTTCCAATTGCAAGTACACATCAGCCAGTAGTGTTTTAGCGGCCCATTTAGTAGGGCGGCCACTAGACGCAGCAGTTTCTGGCAGCGATATCGTCGCTGTTGCCAAATCATCTAGAATTAACTGGTAGACTTCGTCCTCTGTACTGCGCGGAAGATCCTTTACGTCCATTGTTTCCTCCGTGCGCAACGGTACACCCCCCCAATTCCTGACCAGCTGAAAATAGGAAAAAGCACGCAGAAACTTTGCTTCGGCAACGTATTCCGCAAACGCTTCCCCCTCTACCACATTCAAGACAACCAGATTTGCGTTCCTGATCGCCAGATAGAAACCATTCCAAAAACCTTGGACGCGCGTTATGTTCGCGTCATCCAGCCCCTGGTAGTTACTCAGGGGGGTCCAACTGCCACGACCATACATCCAGTCTGAATGACATTCCAGCGCAGCAATATAATTCGGCATGAGGTCTTTACGCAACGGGCTATAAATCGCATTCACCGCGGCTTCCACTTCTTCTGTCGTATTATAAAAATTCTCCTCCGAGATCTGCTTAGGTGTTTCTTCGAGGGTCTTTTCGCACGCAACAAAAAGTGCAACTATACCCCACATGCATATTAATCTCTTCATCGTATTTAATTTCAATTTCTTCATCCTATGAACTGTAAAAAGTTAGAAACCGGCACGGATACCGAAGGTGACCGATTTCGCAGACGGGTAGCTATTATGATCGAGTCGAAAATTCACTTCCGGATCCCACCATGAATAATTGGTGAGCGTAAGTAGATTTTGTGCGCTCACATAGACCTGCAGCCGCTGTAATTTGTTCGCATTCCATGCCTGCAGCGGTAGGTTGTACGCCAAGGATATGTTTTTGAGTCGCAAAAAAGAACCGTCCTCTATAAATCGATCCGATACCTTTACGGGTGTCGATCTACTGATCCGCGGGTAGTCAGCATCTGTATTATTGATCGTCCAATGATTCTCATACACTGATTTGGGCATATTCAGACCAAAGCCATAGTCCATGGTGTTCGTAACAGAGCTCGCATTGAAAATATCATTTCCATACGTTCCCTGGAGAAAAAACGAAAATTCGAAATTCTTATAATTCATTACTGAATTAAATCCATATGTAAAATCGGGGTTAGCGTCTCCAATATATGTTTTGTCAGCAGATGTGATGCTACCGTCCTGATTGATATCACGAAAAATAATGTCTCCCTTCTCGTCGTAACCATCCTCTATGTAACCCCAGAACTGTCCGACAGGTCTCCCCTCCCTCAATATGCTGGTAGCATCGCTCACGATGACCATACCGATATTATCCCGCAGAACATCTTCGCCGTTGTATAGACTGATTACTTTGTTTTTGTTAAAGGCTATATTGGCATTTATATTCCACGTAAAACTGCCTTCAAAAGGCCTTGCTTCCACGCCTAACTCAACGCCTCTGTTTTGTACCCTGCCGACATTTCGGATTGTTGTCGTATAGCCCATGGAAGCCGGCAACCGGACATCACTTAGCAAATCGCGCGTATTCTTTACATAGTAGTCCGCGGTTAACAAGACTCTATTATTCAGGACGCCAATATCTGCTCCAATATCAAACTGCTCGGTAGTTTCCCAAGTTAAGTCATTCGGTAGCCGTGTTAATGGACTAACCGTATTGAAATATTCATTACCAAATATCGTCTTACCTGGGGACAGTAGATTAAGCGTAGTATACGGATCAATGGCCTGGCTACCGGTTAGCCCCCAGCTGGCCCGCAACTTGAGATCCGAAAAGGCCGAAACATTACTCATGAAATTTTCGTTTGAAATACGCCACGCAAGCGCTGCTGAAGGAAAATTCCCCCATTTACTTCCCGGCGAGTAGCGCGAGGATCCGTCACGACGAAAACTTACCGTGGCGAGATAACGGTAGTCGTAGCTATAATTGACACGCCCTAAGAGAGAAATTAATGCAGACTTTGTATACGCTGACCCGGGAACGCCTGGTGTACCAGCTGCCCCCAGATTGTAGGTCTCATAGATATCAGAAAGAAAATCCGTCCCTCCGGCATTTACAGCCGTAGTCATAAAATTCTGGTAGGTCAGCCCCGCTACCGCAGCGAAGTTATGCTTGTCACGAAACGTTTTATTATAATTTAATGTGTTTTCATTCAACAGGCTGGTCTGCTGCGTGGAAGATACATTTGCAATCCCCGGGCTATCAAAAAATTTGGTCGTCGTATAATTATCCGAACGGTCATCGCGGTTCTCCAACCCTCCAGCCACTTTGAAGATAAGTTCGGGGGTAATCCGATAGGATACAGCCGTATTGATCAATGCTACGTTGGCTTTGGTCTGTGCTGTACTTTCATTGATCCAGTTAATAGGGTTGCGCAGATCTGTTGCCAAAAATGGATAAGCTGTGTGAAGTATTCGATAGGAACCGTCTTCGTTATAGGGTGTCAGAATCGGAGGAGCAGAAATGGCCGCAGCAATCATGGAGTTGCCTCGATTGCCTCCTCCACTGTCTCGTCTTTCGGTTGTCAGGCGCGAGAGGATCGTATTCAATTCGACGGAAATCTTATCGTTGATTTTGTGATCAATACTGCTTTGCAGCGAATAACGATTGTAATTACTTCCTTGGATGATACCACCTTGCCCGAAAAAGCTACCATTTATGGAAAACCGCGTTTTCTCATTTCCGCCAGCTATGCCAAGCGCAGCCGTGGTCATCGGGGCCTTCCTAAAGACAAAATCCTGCCAGTCAAAACCTTCCCCAAATCCACTTATCTCTTCTTCGTTAAAATAAGGTGCCACATTATCGTTCGCCGCCTGTTCGTTGTAGAATCTCGCATACTCCTGCGCATTCATAAGATCGAGTCTACGGATGAGCCGCTGCGAACTGTAACTGGTTTCAAACGACACGTCGGTACGCCCTTCTTTTCCCTTTTTTGTCGTGATGATCACGACGCCATTGGCACCACGTGAACCATATATTGCCGTAGCTGATGCATCCTTTAGAATCTCAATACTTTCTATATCAGCGGTATTGACTATGGAGGGATTAGAACCGGCTATGGGAAATCCGTCAATAACATACAGCGGTTCATTACTTCCCTGAATAGAATTTCCTCCGCGAACACGAACGGATATACCGGGACCGGGGGCACCCGAACTCTGGCGTATATGTACCCCCGGGGCTCGGCCCGCGAGGGCTTGTAATGCGCTGGCATTAGGAAATGCATTTACCTCTCGAGCCTTTACCTGCGCTACAGACCCGGTCAAATCCGCCTTCCGTACTGTCCCATACCCTACCACAACTACTTCATCAAGTTCATCCGTTCGATCTATTAGTACAACATCGATCACCGTTCTATTTCCAAGACTTATTTCCTGATCTTCATATCCGACAAACGAAAAATGCAGCATCGCGGCATCATCTTCTGTACGGAGAATATAATTTCCTCTTTCATCAGTCATCGTACTGTTGGCTTTCCCTATTTCCGAAATAGTAACTCCCGCGAGCGGTTCACCTCCGCGATTCGTCACGTTACCCTTCACTATTCTTTCTTGGTTTATTCTCAGATTGTCCGTGGCTGCTATCGAAGAGTTTTCCTTTCGTACCAATATGATGTTCTTGTCCACCAACTTATATTTTATATGAAACTTCTCCAGCAGTCCGGTGAGGACTTTCTCGACATGTGTGTCGTGCACCTGCAAATCCACCATTGCATTTGCTGGTATGACAGATTTATCGTAAAAAATATTATATCCGCTTAGTTGCTGGATTTCCTTCAAAACAACAGTTAGTTTTACGTTTTTTCGGCTAAGCGTAATTTTTTGACCGAATGTAAATGCGCTAACCTGCAACGTACCTACAAACATTAAGATCAAGGATAGTTTCATGACGAACAATCTAGGTTTTAAACGCCTGCAAAACGGCGTAAGTATATCATAATTTTTATACATTTGTATTTAAGATTGGTTGTTTACTATTATATACTAAGACATCAATCGACAAGCCCGTAGGACTTGGTTAATCAGGGGCGGTCGCAACGCTCCTGATTGTTATGTTCTTCAAATTCTGCTGATTTTCATTCCATAACCAAAATCCTCCTTCCCTTGATTTCGAATTTTACTGATCCTGTTAACTCGACCGTTTGCAACAACTTCTGAATATTCTCAAATCTGGATATCGTACCGGAAAACCGCTTATCCTTTAAATCACCTTTAAACGCCACATCCACATCATACCATCTGCCAACACTTTCCATAACCTCCTCTATCGAGGCATCCTCAAATGCAAAGGATCCGTTTTTCCAAGCGAGAACATAAAAAGGATCCACGGTATTGATGGCTGTTCTTTTGGATTTCCGCGTGTAAACAGCTTGCTGATTGGGTTTTAGAACATGACTTTGTCCATTGTCGAAAGAGATTCTTACTGATCCTTCTACCAAGGTTGTTTGAATCATTCTACCATAGCTGTTGACGTTGAAAGCAGTACCTAGTACCTCCAAGGTTTGCTGATCCGTCTCCACAATAAAGGGAATCCGGTTACCATCTCTATATTGTTTGCTGACATCGAAATATGCCTCTCCCTTCAGTTCAACAGCGCGGGCATCTTCCTGGAAACGGATAGGGTAACGAAGCGTGGATGAGGCGTTCATCGCTATTTTTGTACCGTCAGACAGGGTTAAATTATACGCTCCACCTTTTGGCGTAATAATGGTGTTATACATGTCGCCGTTCAGGCTATGTTCATCCGTTACGGTGTAGGTAATGGATCCGTCGGCTGTCTTATGCACAGCATACCCTTCCAACTGAATTACCGTATCAATTTTCACCGTTTCCAAGTCTAATTGAGTTCCATCCGCCAAAACAATCCGGGCTTTATTTCCTCCCGGCGTAATCGTCCCAATCGCGCTCTTAGTGCTGAGCCCCGCCTCAATTGGATCTGGCCCATTTATAAAATCTATTGCAAATTTTAAAAAGACAAGGATACATGCGGCAGCCACCAGCGTGACTAAACGTTTGGTTGTTTTAATCTTTTTGGTGTCTTTAGAAAAATTCGGCTGGAGCCGCCCATCCAACATAATCCGTTGGAATAGGTGGTCGGAATCGGGGGCATGTCCTTTCGTGGCTGCCGACGACTCCATAAGGATATCCCAGAGCCATAAGAGATCTTCATCTGCTTTCTGCTCCAACGCGTTTTTAAGCAAAACAAGATTGTCGTCAGATATGGAATTATCCATATACTGATGTATGAGATGAATGAGCTGTCCTTTTTCCAACGTTTATAATTACTGGTTACTTATATAAACGAGGTAACAAGAAAAAAGGACTAGATCAAAACAAAGTTTTCAATAAAAAAAGTAAAAAATAAATACTTTTCACGATTAACCTCACTGTTTTGGATGCCATGATCAATTGATTCTTAACGGTGTATTTGGATACACCGACCTTATTCGCAATCTCCTCATAGGATAACCCATTGATTTTATTTAACGCATAGACTTCCCGTTGCTTTTCGGGCAGACGCTCAATAGCACTAGTCCATATACTGGTCAACTCGGTCGTATCGAGTGTGTGTTCGGTACTTTCACACGCTTCTTTCCAACTATACTTCAAATGATGATCAAATTTGGATTTCACCACCTTTTTTCTGAAAATGGAAATTGTTATCCGTTTGGTGATGATAAATAGATAAGGGTAAAGACTCTCGGGATTTTCTATCTTATCACGGTTTATAAATAGGGAAACAAACACCTCCTGGACAAGTTCTTCCGCTTCGTCATGATTTTTACTAAACTTATAGGCATAGTTATAGATTGACTTATGATAAGCATCAAAAACTTTGCGGAAGGCCTTATGGTCTCCGATCTTGAAATCCGCAAATTCAACGTCCGATATCGTATTTAAAATTTGGGCCATTACCAAAAGATTGTATCATATTCCTGTAGGCTTATACTATAAAATGTACGATGGCAATGAATACATTACCTAATACAACTGGATATTTCAAAAATATCAAAACGAACAACAACAACTGTCCTGCACTATCCTGCTACTATGGATGATATACGACCACGATTTCTTTATTTCCAGTCCCCAGGTCTGGCAATTTTATCCAATTTTGACGGAGTTCATATTCTTGTTCCTTCCCGTTCACACGCAAAACAGGCTTACCGCTTTTATTTTTACGTGGCAAATAAATTTCAGCGACGGTATTCGCCGGTATTGACAACTGCGCTTCCAGCCCATTCGCTGATTGTCTGTATGCTGCATCGATATAACCCTTAATGGTGGGAAAACGGATCTTAGCGTATTCAAGGTCGGCCAGTTGTGGCTGTATTCTAAATGTCCTCCACCCGGGCTCTAGGGGCTCGATTCCCATCAGTTTTCTGGGAATTCATTGTCTACACAGTAATGACACAATTGATTGATAAGGGCGTCCGCCTCGTAAGGAATGCGTTCCCGGTCGCCGTCAACGTATATTCCGGCAAAGCTGGTGGCCTTAATACTATATTTACTTAAGTCCCAGACCTGGTTCAGGATTTCATTCGATGAACGGAAATAAGATGCCTTGTCGTCGAAAGGATAATGCACCATAGACCGCTGTACATCAGCCTGGTGTAAAGGATAGTCGTAGCCTTCAATTTCCACGTAACGGAAAGGCAGAACTTCTCCGATATAATCGGGCATCAGGATAGCTGATCGCCCGGTATTCTGTCGATCTTTTCTAAATTTGATCCGGTACGTGTTCGTTCCCGGAGATAAAGAAAGCTTATACTCTTGGTAACGTATCGTGCCACCTGGATTTCTGTCGATTTGTCCTTCTGATGTAATTTTTTCACCGAACCGGACCAAAATCGTATCGGCGACCGGACTATCAATATTTAATCTCAACTGGCCGAAAGCAGCTTTTCCAAAATCGGCAAAGTACTCTTGATCCTTTTTTATCAATTTCTTAGGGACTTGATCCGTTCGCTGCAAAGGGTAAGTAGTTGTTTCGTATCCATCCACAAATTGGCCCGTATAAAAACAGGACACAGGACTAAATTCGCTTTCATTTCCCTGCTCATCCCAGACTTTTACTTTCCAATAATAAAGGTTACCTGAACGTAAGTCGTTTCCTCCGTAAAGCACCGCTGTCGATTCGGACGACCATACTTTTCCCGAATTCCATAAGTTGCCTCTGTCTTCCATTATATCTTCGAGATTATCTGCCAACAACAATTGATAATATTGTTGCCGGGTGGAGGTGTTTCTCGCGTTCATTATCCAGCCGAATACAGGTACTTTATTCTTGACAACAACCGATTCTCCCTGCTCGAAGGCTTGGGGAGTCCATTCGGACTGCAGCCGATATCCTTGCAGCGACTGATAGTCGGATTGCCGGAGCAAATCGCAGTGCGTATTAACAACCTTGAGTTTGCTCCGGGCACCTTGTCCGTACGTCGGATAGGCCACGCAGATCAGCAAAAAAACTTTAACAACTTTTATGATAATATGTTCATTCATCACCTGTTAATAAAATTTAGATTTAAAAACCTAAATATGAGAATAATAACTAATATATCCCCACGCAAACGATCGTTTTCCGGGATGACAGAGTCAGACAAAATCCTTACCTTTGTGGGTTATGTCAAAAAAATCGGAACAAAACGCTAAATCGTTTATCCAAATTAAGGGTGCGCGGGTCAACAACCTGAAAAATATTGATGTCGATATTCCCAAAAACAAACTAGTCGTTATCACCGGGATGTCGGGCTCGGGGAAATCCTCTCTTGCTTTCGACACCCTGTATGCAGAAGGACAGCGGCGTTACGTCGAGAGTCTATCTTCCTATGCCAGACAATTTATGGGAAGGATGAATAAACCCGAGGTAGACTACATTAAGGGAATCGCTCCTGCAATTGCTATCGAACAGAAAGTAATCACGTCCAATCCACGATCTACGGTAGGTACATCTACTGAAATATACGATTATCTTAAACTTCTTTACGCACGGATCGGCAAAACCTTTTCTCCAATTTCGGGCGAACAGGTCACAAAAGATACGGTATCTTCTATTATCGATGAGTTGATGGTCTATCCTGAGGATACCACAATTACGATTTTTGCTGAACTGATACCTATTAATAAGCGAAAGCTGAAAGAAGAGTTGTCCTTGCTGCTTCAAAAAGGATTCGTACGTGTTCTTTTCGAAGAAAAGATCCAGAAGATAGAAAGTATTATCGAAGATACGACGATACATAATAAAGATTTTAAGGCAGGAGAAATACAGATTGTCGTAGACCGTATCCGCTTGGATAAACAGGACGAGACAAACAGCCGTATCGCAGACTCGCTACAGACCGCTTTTTTTGAGGGGAAAGGCGAATGTTATATCGATATCGATGGTGACACACAGCATTATTCCGACAAATTCGAGCTCGACGGTATTCTATTTGAAGAGCCCACACCAAACTTCTTTAGCTTCAACAACCCCTATGGTGCATGCAAACGCTGCGAAGGATATGGAAAGGTCATCGGCATAGACGCCGATTTAGTAATCCCTGACAAAAGTCGTTCTGTTTACGACGGCGCTATCGCGCCGTGGCGGGGGGAAAAAATGGGTGAATGGTTAAATCGCTTGGTACGCAACGCCCTTAAGTTTGATTTTCCTATACACCGCGCTTATGGCGATCTTACCGCAGCCCAGCAGGAGCTATTGTGGTCCGGCAACAAATATTTTGGCGGGTTGAATCAATTTTTTGAAGAACTGGAACAACAGACTTACAAAATCCAGTATCGAGTGATGTTATCGCGGTATCGCGGTAAAACTGATTGTCCTGAATGCAAAGGTTCTCGGCTGCGCAAAGACGCCTCCTATGTAAAGGTCGGCGATAAATCGATTACGGACGTCGTGTTAATGCCGCTGGAAGAAGCATTGGAGTTCTTTCAGGAGCTTGAATTAACCGAACACGAACAGTTAATCGCTAAGCGTTTGCTCGCCGAGATCGTCAACCGGCTCCAGTTCCTTTGTAATGTGGGGTTGAGCTATCTCACCCTAAACCGTTTGAGCAACACACTTTCGGGGGGAGAATCGCAGCGCATCAACTTAGCCACATCCTTAGGAAGCTCCTTGGTGGGGTCTATCTACGTGTTGGACGAACCCAGTATCGGTTTGCATCCACGCGACACACAGCGTTTGATCGGTGTGCTGAAATCACTCCGTGATATAGGTAATACGGTGATCGTCGTAGAGCACGAGCAGGAAATGATGGAAGCGGCGGATTACCTGGTCGACATCGGACCGGAGGCTGGTATAAATGGGGGGCAGCTCGTTTTCGCCGGAACGTACCCGGAGATTCTTCAGGATAAACACAGCTTGACAGGACAATATTTAAATGGCCAATTGACTATCCCCATACCGAAAGAACGACGCAAATGGCGTGATTCCATCACGATCAAAGGAGCTCGGGAAAACAACTTAAAGGGAATCAATGTAACCTTTCCGTTAAATGTATTTACTGTGGTAGCGGGGGTGTCCGGATCCGGCAAAACTTCACTTGTTAAAAGGATTCTTTATCCCGCTTTACAAAAAGCCATCGGGAATTACAGTGGAGAACAAACCGGTATATTTGATGCGCTCGAAGGCGATACGACAAACGTTGAACAAATCGAGATGATCGATCAAAATCCGATAGGCAGATCCTCTCGTTCCAATCCGGTAACCTATGTAAAGGGCTGGGACGAGGTAAGGTCAGTTTATGCTAACCTGCCCGCGGCGAAGGCATCCGGGCTGAAGCCTGCCGCCTTCTCTTTCAACGTGGAAGGAGGGCGCTGCGATGTCTGTCAAGGAGACGGTGAGGTAAAAATCGAAATGCAATTTATGGCGGATATTGTCCTACCATGTGAGGCTTGCGGCGGTAAACGGTTCAAACAACATGTGTTAGATGTGGAATACCACGGCAAATCAGTAGCTGACGTTTTGGATCTCAGCGTGGACGAAGCTATGGAGTTTTTCAGTGACGTCCCTAAAGTCATTGCAAAAATTAAACCACTACAGGATGTTGGCTTGGGTTATGTGAAACTAGGACAGCCTTCGAGCACCCTATCCGGAGGTGAAGCGCAACGGATTAAGCTTGCATCTTTTTTAATCAAAGGGAACAATAGCAAAAAAACACTCTTCATTTTTGATGAACCGACAACAGGACTGCATTTCCACGATATTCACAAATTACTCAAAGCCTTTGACGCGCTGATTGCACTAGGCAACAGTATTCTGGTCATTGAGCATAATATGGAGATGATAAAAACAGCGGACTGGGTTATCGACATCGGACCGGAAGGCGGGAATAAAGGAGGAGAAGTCGTTTTTGAAGGTACACCGGAGGATTTGGTAGCATGTAACGTGTCTTACACTGGGAAGTACCTAAAAAATCATCTATCTTTAATCGTTCAATCTGAAAGCTAACTTTGTCATGTGGAAATTCTTCTTTACGGCTCTTTTGACCATAACCATCGCTATTCAAGTGGAAGCACAACCTGCACGTCCAAAATTGGTTGTGGGGTTAATGATCGACCAAATGCGATGGGATTACCTTTACCGCTTTGCCGACCGTTATGGAGATGATGGCTTCAAGCGTCTTTTAAATGAGGGGTTCTCGTGCGAAAATGCCCTTCTTAATTATATTCCAACGGTTACCGCTATAGGGCACGCCTCTGTTTACACTGGTTCCGTTCCCGCCATCCATGGCATCGCGGGGAACGACTGGGTTATACAGGCAACTGGACAGCCTATGTACTGCACGCAGGATGATAACGTCCGGGGAGTAGGCACGCTGGAAAGGGAGGGGCAACAGTCGCCTCGGAACCTACTAGCATCCACCATCACGGACCAACTGAAACTAGCGACGAATTTTCAGGCTAAAGTAATTGGCATCTCGATGAAAGACCGTGGCGGAATCTTGCCAGCAGGTCATTTTGCCGATGCGGCGTATTGGTTTGAGGGAAAATCAGGCAACTGGATTTCGAGCACTTTCTATATGGAGAAACTCCCGGGTTGGGTGGAAACCTTTAACAAACAAAAACTAGCGGACAACTATTTAAAACAGGACTGGAACACGCTGTACCCTATCGACACGTATATTAACAGTACTGCGGACGACACGCCTTACGAAGGCAAGTGGCCTGGCGAAGAGACTCCCACATTCCCTAGAAAGACTTCCGAACTAATGAAAGATGCTGGCTATGAGCTTATCAAAACAACGCCACAGGGAAATACCCTGACCTTAGACTTCGCCAAGGAAGCCATCAAACAGGAACAACTGGGAAACAATTCAACGGGCACGACAGACTTTTTATGCGTGAGCTTATCGTCAACGGATTATATCGGGCACCGTTACTCACTATCAGCCATAGAAATGGAGGACACTTATCTTCGTCTTGATCAGGATATTGCAGATTTTTTGGCTTATTTAGATAAACATATAGGTAAAGGTAACTATACTTTTTTCCTGACGGCCGATCATGCGGCTTCCTATAACCCCATGTATTATACGGACCAACAAGGCAACGGAGGCTATTTGTTCGCGCGCCAAATCCAACGTAATCTGAATAACGAACTTGAGAAAAAATTTGGCAGCGACAAAATCGTCAGAAGCCTGATGAATTACCAAGTACATCTTAACTATGGCCTCATCGACTCCCTTCAGCTAAGTCTTAAAGAGATCAAGAAAACGGTTATCAATTCGCTTAACAAGGAAGATGGTATTACGTATGTTATCGATATGGAGGGGGCACAGCATATGTTCATTCCCGCTCCGCTCCGGGAGAAAGTTATCAACGGCTATAACCGCAAGCACAGCGGCGCCATCCAGATTATCGCTGATCCCCA
The DNA here is from genome assembly GCF_002980525.1 of Sphingobacterium haloxyli. GTDB lineage: Bacteria > Bacteroidota > Bacteroidia > Sphingobacteriales > Sphingobacteriaceae > Sphingobacterium > Sphingobacterium haloxyli. Next base: position 166,279 of record NZ_PVBQ01000002.1, on the reverse strand, counting down.
ATGGTATGCTGGAACACCACGTAGCCCCGGAACGACACATGGTGTTTGGTCGCCATACGACTCGCATATACCGCTCGTTTTCATGGGTTGGGGGATACAACGCGGCGTAAGCAATAAAGAAGTTCATGTGGTAGATATAGCGCCGACGCTCGCATCGTTATTACATATTATGGAGCCGAATGGCAACATCGGAAAGCCTATCGTAGAGGTATTAGGGCAATAAGTCAAGAGCAAATTATTTTTTTCCGTATCTTCGCTACTATTAATTGATCCAAAAAAGGGAACGCATGCTTTCTAAGAAAACAAAATACGCCATCAAGGCGCTCATGGTGTTGGGACGTAACTACGGAAAAGAACCTATGCAAATTGTAAAGATTGCTGAAGAGGAACGTATTCCGAAAAAGTTCTTGGAACAGATTCTTTTGGAAATGCGGAATGCTGGTATACTATACTCTAAAAAAGGGGCCGGCGGGGGATACAGTTTAAATAAAGCGCCAGAAGACATCTACCTCTCCCAAGTTATGCGGTTAATTGATGGCCCTATTGCCTTATTGCCTTGCGTGAGTCTTAATTTTTATCGCTCCTGTGAGGAATGTGTGGAAGAGCATGCTTGCGGTATCCGAGACACCTTTATTGAGGTTCGAAACGCGATGCTACAGATCCTCAACGACACGAGCGTGGCGCAACTTATCAATAAGGAGAAGCAGTTGTCCTTGGAGTAGACCCACTAGTACTTCCTACAGTACTTCCGTCAATTTCTCGAAAGCCATACCACGAGAAGCTTTCAAAAGGACCGTACTATTAACAATAGGTCGTTCGCGGAATGCTTTTTTAGTAGCGTCCGTAGTTTCGTAAAATTCCGCTTTCGTATTTTGATGAGCATAAAATGCTTCACCCACAAATATAGTCCGATCGGCACCGATTGCTAAAGCACGATCGACCACGTGACGGTGTTCTTCCTGCGTGTTTTCACCCAGCTCAAACATATCGCCTAATACGATTACCTTGTGATCCGCTTCGATAACTGCCATATTCGCCAACGCGGCTTCCATACTACTTACGTTTGCATTATAATAGTCGGCAATAATAGTATTGTGTGTCGTCCTAGTAATTTGGGAACGGTTATTGGTCGGTGCATACGCCTCAATCCCTTGGCTGATATGGTCATCATCCATGCCGAAATAATGCCCCACCGTAACCGCGGCTAATATATTTTCCGTGTTATAGGAGCCCGTTAACTGCGTTGACACGGTATGGTATACCGCTGCATCATGGACTTTCCAAGAAACACAAAGTAGTGGGTTTGCATATTCCAGTCGTCCTATGACGTCATTTGCCGATGAAAAACCATAGCGAACAATTTTTGAAATTCCGCGCTGTATTTCCATTTCTCGCAGATGTTCATTATCTCCTTGTAGAAACAGCACACCATCATGAGTTTTAAGAAAATCGTACAGCTCACCCTTGGCTTTCTTCACCCCTTCAAACGAACCGAAGCCTTCCAAATGTGCCTTTCCTACGTTGGTAATCAGACCATGTGTGGGCCTAGCAATGTCGCACAGAAATGCAATTTCTTCCTGGTGATTAGCACCCATTTCGATAACCGCCATTTCAATGTCGTCATTTATCGAAAGCACGGTTAGCGGAACACCGATATGATTATTAAGATTTCCTTTTGTCGCATACGTTTTGAAGCGTTGCGATAATACGGCATGTAATAACTCTTTAGTGGTGGTCTTCCCGTTCGTTCCGGTGATCCCGATAAATGGTATGTTTAGCTGGCCACGATGATACCGTGCCAGATCTTGCAACGTAGCCAATACATTTTCTACCAAAATATAGCGTTCATCCGTTGCATATTTTGCTTCATCGACAACTGCCCATTTGGCGCCGCTCGCTAACGCTTGCCCTGCAAATTCATTTGCATTAAACCGCTCTCCTCTTAAGGCGAAAAATATACTATCGGGTATGATGTTACGCGTATCTGTAGATACCGAGTGATGTTCTTTATATAAAGAATATAACTGCTCGATTGTCATGCTGCTCAATTTTAGACAAAGGTAGTTTTATCCCCTTAAACTTACTATATCTTTTTCTTGATCTTATCCCCATTTACGAAAACATTCACGGTTTCACCCTTTTTGCCGCGCACCTTGAAGTTGGTGACGCGACCATCCTTCCATCGAATATCCACGGTATAATTTCCCCGTGCTTTCAATCCTTTCACTTCACCACTATGCCACGCTTTAGGTAACGCGGGGAGCAAGTGGATATAACCGTCATGCGACTGTATGAGCATTTCGGCAATTCCCGCAGAGCCGCCGAAGTTGCCGTCGATCTGGAACGGTGGATGCGCACAGAAAAGATTTGGATATGTTCCGGCTCCCACGCCTACATAACTCGCTTCATCTTTAAAAGCAGGTTTGAGCAATTGCCGGAGAATCTCCAACGCGCGATCACCATCATGCAGCCGAGCCCAGAACAAAATCTTCCACGCTCGGGACCAGCCAGTACCTTCGTCGCCTCTCGCAAGCAGCGTCTTCTTTGCCGCTTCGGCCCACTCAGGTGTACTAACCGGCGAAATGAAATGCGCCGGATATAGTCCGTATAAGTGTGACACATGGCGATGTTGAGGCTCAACTTCTGCGTAGTCCTCCAACCACTCCATCACACGCCCTGAGTTGCTGACAACCACCGGGGGCGGCACATCACGAAGTTGCCGTTCCAGATCTACCACAAATGGGTCCTTTAATTGGAGTATATCGTTTGCTTCGATTACCGCCTCGTACAGCTCCCGGACGATCTGATTGTCTATTGTAGGGCCCATCGCTACCGACGCCACCTTACCATTCGGCATCTTGAAAGCATTTTCCGGCGAAACTGACGGCGCAGTTACCCACCAACCGTTTTTAGGCTCTTTAACCAGTGTCGCATGGTAGAAAACAGCGGCTTTTTTTAGTACTGGATATATTTCAGCGAGGTAATTTTCGTCTTTTGTGAACTGATAATGTTCCCACAAGTGGTTGCAAAGCCAGCCCGATGCTGTACTTGCGCCCCACGATGCTTGCTCGCCCGGCGCCGAATACCCCCAAATATTCGTCATCATATAGACCACCCAACCGGGCGCATTATAATAAGCTTTGGCTGTCTTTTCACCTTCTTTCGCAATACGCTTAATCAAATTAATAAAAGGTATATGGTACTCCGAAAGATTATTTACCTCGACCCCCCAATGGTTCATCTGTGCGTTAACGTTCAAATGGTAGTCTCCATTCCAGGGCGTTTGGATTTGATGCGCCCACAAACCCTGCAGATTTGGGGGAAGCGCGTTTCCTACGTTCGGCGCGGTACTGGATATACTAAGGTATCGGCCAAATTGATAGTACAAAGCCGCCATGGCGTTATCCTGCGCAGGATCCTCAAAAAATTGCTCGATGCGTTGGTCGGTAGGAATGTCCCGGCTGTTCCGGTTATCTTCCAAATGTAACGAGACACGACCAAAAACATTTCCAAATCGCTGGCGATGTGCTTTCCACAGACTTTTGTATGTCCATTTAGCAGCACCGGCCAACAAACGCTCAACAGCCTCGTCAGGACGGTGTCCATAATAATCCGTTGACGCCGCAAAAACTAGCAGTACTTCATCCGCATTTTTAACAATGACTTGATGGTCATGCGTCCTATGGCTGCCACCATTGGTAATGACTTTTACTTTCCCCGCGAACCGTAATCCATCCCCTCCTTTTCCGTCGGGTAATGTGCCTCTCCATGTCATTTCGTTATCAGTCACGTTCATATGACGCACATTTTCATCCCTGTAAAAATGTGTAGCAAAGGTAATGGCTCCTTTCCTATTGGCTGATAAACGGATTACACCGATATTCCCGTCAAAAGAGGTAAAATACTCACGTAAATACTGTACCCCATTTGCCTCAAACGACGTTGTCGCGGTAGCATTTGCTAGGTTCAGCGTACGTTTGTATTGCGAAACCTCGCCCTGTATGGAATGTAAGAAATTGAGGAATCCGAAGTTCTGGAAACAGCCATAAGGCACCTTTGCTCCGTTTCCATTTCCCGAGCCTTTTCCTTTCGTTACAAAGTTCCTGTTGACCAACGCTTCTGCCTGTCCATTCTTCCCCGCGAACAACAGCTTTTGAATAGCATCGACGCTTTTATACGCATCATTGTTATTCGGATCTTCGGGGCTTCCCGACCACATGGATATCTCGTTTAGTACGATGGATTCGTCCAGAACTTTACCATCGGGCATCATGCCGATCTGCCCGTTGCCCAACGGCAAAGTTTCTTCCCAGCGAGCGGCGGGTTTATTATACCACATCGTCAAATCCTGCGCACATAAATTGCAGACGAAGTGGAAGAAGATGGAAAGGGTTAATAGCCGTCTCAACCCTCTTTTATTTTTTATCAAGCTTAAAAGCTTTGACGCTATTGCTATTAAACGTAGGAATGTATATCGTATTTGTCTCTGGGTGTATACCCAAATCTGCTGTGTTCATTTTCCCCCGCACATCCATCATTTTCTCAAAAGAGCCATCTGCTTTTACATAATACACCAGGCCTCCCCAACATGTAACAAGAAAATCTCCGTTGTTACCGACCGGCTCCAGCCCATCACCCCCCAGCTCAAAGCCTTTTGCGAGAACTGTGCTTTTCTTGTTGGCATCGATCTTCCATAATTCCGGCCCTACCAAAGCATAAAGATTTCCTTTAATAAATTTCAACCCGTTGACATTCGACGCATTTTCTAGAAATACCGTTGGCTTGTTATTTCGCATCTGGTAAATAGTCCCGGTACGCGTATCTGATACGTAAACCACGCCGTCATTATCTACTGTCACATCGTTCAGGAAAACAGCTCCCGGAAATTCAATTTCATTCACGACATTACCCGTCTCCATATCGATAACCGCAACAGCGGTAATATCAGCCACATATAATAAATCCTTGTAACTAGCCATTCCTTTGGGCGCGTTCATCCCAGTTACCCAATTTTGATCCTTCACGCTGCCATCCAGATTTAACACCGCAACACCGCCTTGTCCGTCTTTTGTCGCACCGTCTCCGTCAATCAATGACACGTATAAAACATCATTTCCGGCATGATAAAGCACAGACTCGGGAACCGGTAAATTTTTCGTTTCCCATAATTCCGTCAGTTGATGCTGACTAAACGCCGTTGTGGACAATACAGCTCCTAAAGAAAAAAGAAGTAATCGTTTCATTTGTATATTTTTTTATTTTAAACCCATACAAGATAACAATTTTTTAGGAGTTTGGTTTATCGACCTACCGGGCGCGGCTTGCTTCTTCAGATTCCTCGCCCCTTTTTTTCATTTGCTGTTTCAGATTACCGAATTTATAGGTATAAGTTAATCGAACGGTTTGATTGTCGTTGTACTGACGTATCATGGAGTTGAACTGCCCAAAATCTGTCGATACGTTATTTTGTTGTGTTCGGAAGATATCTGTTGCTGCCAATTTCAGCGCGTTCCGCTCGTCTTTGAAATTATAGTTAATACCTATATCCGTTCCCCAGCGTGCATGAATTTTATAAATATTATAGAGGAATGGGCTATTGTAATCAACGGCCAACTCCGCAGAAAGTGCTTTGGTCAGCTTAAAATTATTCGTGCTACGGCCTTGAAAGAAAACAGAACCAAGGTCGGCATACTCTCCAGCTATCGGACCCTTGAAATGCATATAAATCGTCGTCAGGTTATTGTTCATCGTCCAAATTTTTCCAATTCTAAATGGCGCATTGATATTCAGATAGGAAGTCATTGTTCTGGCAAGGTTCTCGCGCGTCACCCACGACTCGCCTTTAATATCGTCTTGCCCCATGCTTTCTACCATAGCGTCGTTCGTGATATCCGTACCCAGTGTTATATTAAACATCTTATAAAGTGTATAATTTAATGTAAATCCATCTGTATACTGAGGTCTGAGATAGGGGTTCCCTAACATAAACGTAAACTTGTCTATATAATAGGGCATGGGATTCAAATAGCGATAGTTTGGTCTAGAGATCTTTCGCGCATAACTTAAAGAAATAATATTGTTCTCATTAACCGTGTGAGAGATACTCGCCGAGGGAAAGAAGTCCAGATAGTCACGTTTATTGGTTACGCCGTTGGTGACCGAATGGGCATCCGAAAACGTATACTCTGCCCGGACACCGACCTTGATATCGGTTGCGCCGAAAGAGCGGTTGTAATCCAAATAACCCGCTGCAATCTCCTCGGTGTAGATAAAGTGATTTTGGCGCCCCTCAAAATCCTCCCATGTGTCATCAACAAATCTTTCAAAAGCTAAATTATTATCTGATTTTACGCGACTATATTTTAGCCCCGATTCTAGCTTTCCCTTTCCCAACTTTTTAGAGAAATCAATTTTCCCAACGTAAATATCAATATCAACCGGCATCCCCGTCCGCCATTTTTCTGGAGCATAAGACAGGTTCCCGTCTGGAAGATAGGTTTTATAGTCGTAATCGATATCGGCATCATTGCGAAATGCTGTCCAGTCAAAGTCAAATATCAATTTTCCGCCTAACGTATCCAGCTGAAGTTCATTGTTAAAGTTCAGGGAGTAACGGTTAAAAGGTGTTCTACTATTCGTTACCGTACGTAGAACCGAGTCCACGAGACCCAACTCCGGACCGATATTGGTCAAACTCGCATTAACGGAGCTTTCCTTATCGTTATCGCCAGAAAATTGCAATAGCATGGTGTTTCGTTCGGATGTCTTCTGTTCTATCCCTATTCGGTAATTGTGGGTTTTATTAGTTTCCACCAAGCTAGCGTCTTGATCAAAAACCCGGTCACCGACCTCTTCAGAAGGGATTTTTCGCTCCAATCCTAAATCAAATTGTCTCTTATTACGAGTGAACCCATACGTTCCAAAAACAGTTGTGTTGTTTTTCTTATAACTGAGGTTCAGTGACGAATTTCCCCGTGCATGCTTACCGTGCGCGCCACTGGCCAGAAACGATCCGTTGAAACCTTCAAGTCTATTCTTTTTCAAAACAATGTTGATGGTGCCCACCGTACCTTCCGCATCTTCCTTTGCACTCCTTATCGTGCTGACTTCCACACTTTTAATCTGGTCGCCGTTCATAGATTTGAGGAATGTCGACAGCTGTTCGCCACTCATGTATGTCTGTCGGCCATCAATTGTTACATTTACACCTTGCTGTCCCATCAATTGAAGATTTTCATCCTTGTCAACGCTTACTCCCGGGGCACGCCGCACCACTTCTAATGCATTATTGCCTGCTGCCAAGGTAGAGTTTTCCACATTCAAAATTAATTTTCCATCTCGTTGCTGGACAAGTGGAACCTGCCCTTCCACCGCAACCGCATCTATGGTTTGCGACTCGCTTTTTAATAGCATATCGTCTATCACCAGCGACTGCCCAGTGGCCTTCACTACAGCGGATTTCAATGTTTCATATCCGACAGAGGACGCTTGAATGACAAACTCGCCATGAGGTACATTTTTGATAACATATCGTCCTTGCTCATTGGTTACTCCCGTTTTTAGGAGAGCCCCTGCTTTTGCCGTCAGCAAATAAATCGACACATTCGATAAGGGTTCTTGTTGTTCGTTCAAAACACGACCGCTTACCTCCCCTTGTTGTGCTTGTGCTGTCAGTACAGCAACCAGGAGAATACATATATTTAAAATCGCGCGCATAAATTAGCTGTCTTCTTTTTTGGTATTTATTTTTACGTTTTTGTCTTTTACTTCAATTGTCACGTTAGAACCATCAATGTGGATAACTGAATCCTTCTCTATCGCCACATTATCTAGCGAAGCTTCTCTGCGGGATTCCACCTCATCTTTTTCCTCCTGCTCCTCTTCTTTTTTAGGCTTCGGCAGTTGCGCACATAGCAATCCGGTACTTGACATGGTCCACTCCGTGTATTTCTGTTGACCTCCGTTAGGATAGTTATTTTGACACTCCCAGTAAGATATGTCACGAATTTTGGATTCTATGTTCCGTTGGAGCACTACCTTAGCTCCCTGAGGCAGATATACAACAACTCTTACTCGCTGATCTCTATCTAAAGCATTTTTCTTTAACAAAAAGTGACTTGGAAACAAAATAGTTTGGTCTTCTTGGATGCCCTCATAAGCAATATTATCTGCTCGCTCCGACGCCAATTGATAGGTTTTCCCTTTCGCCGAATAACTATATTGTATATAAGGCTGGCTTAGTGAATCGATGCTTTCAAAATAGATGCTGATATCACGGTGCAGGTAGTTTCGTAAATCCTGTCCGTCTAGCTGAATATTGAATTTCGATTTCAAAGAGTCCTGCTCACTAGCATCTAAAACACGTATATCTTTCTCTGTGAAATAATAAATTTCTTGTGGCTGTATGTTTTTTTGCACATTAATTGTACTCTCTTCCCGGAAATCTTGGGACGCAGCTATACAATAGTAGACGATCGCAACGATAGATACAATCCATACCGCAAACATCGTCAGTGAGAGGTAACTGTTGATTTTATCCGTTTTAAACAATACTCGTATAAGCCAAAAAAACAGGGCGAAAAAAGGGATAGCAATCGCTAAGAAACCAAAGGTCAATGCAATAATGCCGTCATTGGTCGCCAACCCTTTCAATGGCGGGAAAAACATCGGATTTTCGAGACCAAAGAAGTTCATCATATTAAACATATAAAAGATAAACAACCCTAGCAGGTTTAGCCCCGCGAAGATGAGCATAATCCACGCAATCATCTTACCAATCAAGCCTAAACAGCCACTGACGAGATTACCTGCGGTACGGACACCAGAACCAACGCGTTCGCCCGCTCCAGATAGTGTCTCTGAAAAACCTTTAGCTTTTTCATCATACGATTTTTTAAAATTCTGTAAATTCGGCTCCTCCCCCCGCATAGCCATTTTATCAGCACGGGTTTCCGCGATGGGCATAACAATCCATAAGATAATGTATGCTAAAATGCCGGAACCACCAATTAGGACAAAAAGCACCAATAAAATACGAATCCAAACGGGTTCTATCCCAAAATAGTGTGCCAAACCGCTACACACCCCGCCGAGCATTTTGTCGTCCGGGTCACGCATCAGTTTTTTACCGACATATTCTACATGAGGCGCTTGTCTCGTCTGTTGTTCATCACGGAAGCCCTCTTCTACAGTTACGGCTTCGCTCTCTTCAAAATCGCTTACGCGCCCCATTTGCTCAATGACTTGCTGGACATCGTCTAGGTTGATCACCTCTTTACGTCCTGTCTGGATACGCTCATTAAACATTTCCGCAATCCGATTTTCAATGTCCTCCAGAATTTCCTTGCTTTCAGCAGTATTCCCAAAATGTTTTTTTATGTCAATCATGTACGACCGCAGCGTGTCGTAGGCATCTTCCTCGATGTGAAAGACGATACTGTTGATATTTATAATAATTGTCTTGTTCATAACCCCGTTTAATATATGTAGATGAGTATTATTAATCGTTTCGTCCCTGTAAAGATGTTTCCACCGCGAAAACAAGTTCTTTCCATGTTACATCTAGCCTAGCCAACACCGCTCGTCCCTCTGCTGTAACCTGATAATATTTACGAGGGGGACCGGAAGTGGACTCTTTCCAGGTATAACTCAGTAACTGATTGTTCTTCAAACGGGTGAGCAAAGGATACAATGTGCCCTCCACCACCAGCAATTGGGCCTTTTTTAATTCTCCAATAATGTCTGAAGCATAAATCTCCCCTCGGGAAATTATCGAAAGGATACAGTATTCCAATATTCCCTTCCGCATTTGGGTTTGTGTATTTTCTGCTATCATAACATGACAAAGATATAGGTTTTATATTGTACTATGCAATACATAGTACTATAAAAACTGAAAACAAAAGTATACATGTCTGATTTTCAGATTATTAATTTTTGTATAAGCAGAAAGGAGATTGTGTATTTTTATAAAGTATCGGCCTTAACCACGATTTAATATGATTTTTTTTGAAAGTTCCGTAATTAATACGACTTTTACCCCCCATGTTGAGAAAGTTGTTTAACTATATCTGGGCGATCGCTTGGGGTGCAATTATGCTCCTCCTCATGGGATTACCTTCAAACGATATACCAAGCGTTGGATTTTTTGAAGGGTTCGATAAATTGGTACATTGTGGCTTTTTTTTCGTTTTTACGGCATTGTTGTTATTTGGCTCCATAGCGCAACCACTCAACAGGCCTAGCAAAATAAAAGCGATCATCGTTACGTTTCTTATTGCCAGTATCTTCGCTTTCGGCACAGAAGCTATTCAATATTTCTTTTCCGAAGGACGCCAAGCGGATTGGTGGGATATTTTTGCTGATTACGTTGGGATAGGAATGGCTCTTTTCAGCTATATTTTGTTCTATCGGAGATCCGCATTTTGATTGATCTCCGTGAGCGATCAGATGGGTTCATGCTATCGCTAAGACAGCGACAGAAACTTTACAGGTACACTGGTCCGTCAGCGTTCGCACAGCAGAAGCAACGGTGGCCCCAGTTGTGAAAACATCGTCAACCAATAATACATGCTTGCCTTCAAAGACTGAAGGTCTCACGCAGGTAAAAGCGTCTTCGACATTATCGTGGCGTTCTAAACGGCTTTTCTTCGTTTGTGTTTCTGTATTTACAAGGCGTACGAAATCTGACTGGTTTAAAGGCAATGACATTGCTTCGGCAACGCCTTGCGCAATATATTCGCTCTGATTATATCCGCGAATCCGCTTTTTCTTCTGATGGAGTGGCAGTGGGACAACCACATCAATATCAGCATAGAATGGCGAAGTAAACAAATCCATGCCGAAGCATCTCCCAAAATACGTTCCGATACGATAATCCTGACGATATTTCAACTTATGGACTATAGCTTGTACTAACGAAGATTTTGAAAATGAAAGGTAAGCTGCACCGGTATTAACCGGAGCTTTGCCCAAAAGACGCTGCGTTAATTCGTTCTGCATGAACAGATAATGATCATTGATCGGTAAATGGAATCGACAGGTTGTACACATAAATTCTTCTTGGTACAACAGTACATTTTCACAGGAAACACACAATGGCGGGAATAAGATAGATACAAAGCTTTCCCAATACGATATTAGTTGCATACTGTTTACAATTGGTGGTATACAAATCTAAGGTTTTATGTACTTTTTTCCCTCAAAAAAGTACCAAAAAAATCGTCGCTTCGGATCTTTGACAGAAAGGGTAGTACTAAGAATGAATTTCTACAGATGTCAAAGTTCCGGAGGCGACACCAAACGTTAATAGGAGGACAGTACATAAAACTAGTAGCTTTCTATCTTTTGTTTGTTCCCTTATTCCTATTTGCTAACCGACGGTTTCTTCTTTGATAGCAAGCTGGCCACAAGCGGCATCGATGTCTTTCCCCCGGCTCCGACGGACGTTCGTCACAATATGCTGGCTACGCAGGTACTCCGCAAACTGATCAATCTTATCTGCATCTGCGTTCACAAAATCAGCTAACGCAATGGGGTTATATTCGATGATGTTCACCTTGCAAGGTACATGCTTACAAAATCTGGCAAGCTCCTTTGCATCTTGCAATTCATCATTAAAATTATGGAACACAATATATTCGAATGTGACCGGATTCTTGGTCTTTGCGTAATAGTATTTCAATGCGTCTGCTAATGCCTTCAAGGAATTCTGCTCGTTGATCGGCATAATCTGATTTCGCTTTTCGTCGTTTGCGGCGTGTAGCGACAGGGCTAGATTAAAGCGCACTTCATCATCTCCTAATTTCTTAATCATCTTGGCGATACCCGCTGTGGATACTGTGATGCGTTTCGCTGCCATATTCAATCCATCAGGCGCCGTAATGCGTTCGACCGATTTCATCATACCGCTGTAATTTAACAAAGGCTCACCCATTCCCATGTAGACGATATTGGTTAATGGTTGACTGTACTTTTCTTCAGCCTGTTTGGCAATCAATACTACTTGATCGTATATCTCGTCGGCTTGTAGGTTCCGTTTACGCTCCATATAACCCGTCGCACAAAACTTACACGTCAAGCTACAACCTACCTGCGAGCTTACGCACGCTGTCATTCGATCAGGGGTTGGAATCAAAACACCTTCTATCACATTTCCATCATAAAGCGTAAAACTGCTTTTGATCGTCTTGTCCGAGCTCACTTGTGATTCTCGGACCTTAACATCGCGTATCTCGAAATTATCCTTCAGCGTTTCACGCAACGCCTTGCTAAGATTCGTCATCTGGTCGAAATCCGTGCAGGATTTCGACCATAGCCACTCATATACCTGTTTCGCCCGGAACCCCTGCTCACCGATCGCGGTTAGTTTATCTTTCAATTCAGATAAACTTAAACTTCTGATATCAATTAATTTACGCTGCTGTACCACGCTACAAAGATAAGGAAATTTATTTCAACGCGGCCTTCACTTTGGGAATGATTTGCGTACCGTACAATTCAATTGCTTTCATCATATCTTTGTGATTTGGACTACCCACATCGGTGTGGGCGGAAAAACGAGTCAGGCCAAACGTCTCTATAACATGTAATATCTTCTCTACCGACTGGTTCACGTCCCCTACCACCAAATGTCCATGAATAGAACGTCCGAAATCGTATTGCGAGCGTTGATAAGGTGGCCAACCTCTCGATGCACCGATTCTATTCATCTGTCCAGCATAGAGCGGATAATATTGGTCCGCCACTTCCTGCCCTTGTTCGCCAAAAAATGCATGCATATGGACGCCTACTTGAAAGTTATCCATAGTATGTCCGTTATCTTCCCACGCTTGTCGGTACACTTCAAACAGAGGTTTAAAGTTATCAATTGCACCACCTATAATCGCAAACATAACTGGCAGCCCTAATTTTCCTGCACGAATTACCGAAGAAGTAGTGCCTCCAACAGCTACCCAAATGGGCAGAGAACCCTCGACAGGTCGTGGAAAAATTTCTTGGTTTACCAATGGCTTCCGAAACTTACCCGACCAAGTCACTGTATCCTGCTTATTAAGTCGGAGCAACAACGCTAACTTTTCCTCAAAAAGTTCGGCATAGTCCTTTAAGTCATACCCGAATAGTGGGAAAGACTCTATAAAGGATCCCCGACCGGCCATGATCTCCGCTCGGCCATTCGAGAGCAGATCCACCGTCGAAAAATCCTGAAATAACTTAACGGGATCTGCCGAGCTGATAACCGAAACCGCGCTACCTAACTTGATCTTATTCGTTACCGTAGCAGCTGCCGCCAATATAATTTCCGGAGAAGAAACGGCGTAATCTATACGATGGTGTTCCCCCATCCCAAAGAAATCCACACCGACTTCATCCATCAATTTGATTTCTTCGATAATCTCCTGCGTACGTTGCGCCGCAGATTGCATTTTGCCTGTTGTGGGATCTATATGAACATCCCCGAACATACCTATTCCTAATTCGATCATAGCCTTTTTCCTTTCTAATCTATAACAAAGATAGGGATGTTTTTTGCGGTGGGTATTGATGTAGATCAAGAAGTATTTCCTTTTTCTTTTCCCTAGATGGAAAAGAAACAAAAGATCACGACTTGTATAGTTCTGCTATTTTTTCTCCTCTATTCCTAAACAGCATGAAACTCGCTCCGCTCAGACAATATGCTGTTTTTAACGGAATAGTCTTCGTAAAAATCAACGCAGAACAATACGATGTCGATTTAACCCGCATAATCGCAAAGCAATATTGATCACTTTTATATACGAATTTGCACAATTCCTCCTTAACGCTAAATGTCGCCTCAAAAATTTTGAAACATGTAGAATTTCATCCTTAGTACTATCCCATCCTTTCAAAATTTTTCAGCGACGGGGTTTTGGTTCTTTTTACGGGAAAAAGAACACAACAATATCAACCATGGATATATTCTTTTTTACCGTAGCTCTGGATCAACTCCCCTTCAAAATCCAACCATTCCTGCCATCTTTTATCTACATCAACATCTGTTGTATATTTACGTGCAAAATGGAGGAATGTCGTATAGTGGTTAGCTTCAGAGACCATCAAATCGTGGTAGAATTTTGCTAGTTCTTGATCATCTATATTTTTGGAAAGAACACGAAAACGCTCACAACTACGTGCTTCGATCATTGCTGCAAACAACAAACGGTCAATAAACGCTTGATTACGGGAGCCATCTTTCTTTGAAAACCTCATCAATTGTCCAACATAATCATCTTTTCTTTCCCTTCCCAACGTATAGCCACGGGCCTTGATAATATCGATTACCATTTGGAAATGCTGCATTTCTTCGATCGCGATAGCGGTCAATTCATGAACAAGATCTTCGTGTTCCGGATTCTGCGTAATTAGCGTAATCGCATTAGATGCTGCTTTTTGTTCACACCAAGCGTGATCTGTGAGAATTTCATCTAAATTGGATGCTGCGATATTTGCCCACCGAGGATCTGTCAATAATTTTAGTCCTAACATATTCTTTTCTATTAAACCCTTGGATTATCCAAAAAATTGTGCAGGGTCAAATCCATGTTCTTTCAATATATCCTCTGGGACACCGTTCCACACCCCGGGTCTATTCCCTACGTAGCCAATATCTTTAACGCCCATTTCGGTGGTATAAAATCCTGAAGCCGTTAAGTTACGCATCAAAGAAAAGAATGCAACCCCCTGTTGCATTTCTGGTTTAGCTTTGTCAGGGTAAGCAATCTCGTCGATGAGTGCAATCTGTTGTTCTTTAGTACACTTTATAAATGCGTCACCGTACCTCTTCTGGCATTGTACATCCATCCATTTCAACCCTCCGCGCATCGGAATCTTGTTGGATGGAAGATCCTTTACGATAAATTCTATAAACTCCGGCACACCTGCTTCTGAGGCACTTCCAGAAATATCATCCTTTGGTATAATAATATTAGCTAATACCGTAATGGTCGCCATCTCATGGTCTGTAAAAAACTTTTCTTCGAGCAGTTTCTGCGTTCGCTCGTGTTCCCAATCTTCGACTCCGGGCAACTTATCAGAAGTCTCGTTAGCGATTCTCGCTTCCTTCGCACTCTCTCCGTTGCAGGCTGTGGCTAAAACGCCCGCTCCTGCTGCAAGTAAACCTAATGCCTTAAGAGATTCTCGTCTATTCATATCTTTTTCGATTAGCCGTTTAACTTTTTCTTCTCTTCCAATATATATTCTGCTGTCCGCATTGACATCGCCAAGATGGTCCAAGTCAGGTTCTTGTCGCCTTGTTGCACAAAAGGGCCTGCATCCACCACATACAAATTCTTGCACTCATGCGCTTGTCCCCATTTATTCAAAACCGACGTCTTGGGATCATTTCCCATACGGGTTGTTCCTCCTTCATGGATAATCACACCCGGCGCTTCCAAGCCATATTTTGTTTCTGGCCCCTGCTCTGGCGACAAAACAACAGCCCCCATCTCGTGCATGACCGACTTGAACGTCTCTTGCATATGTTTGGCTTGCTCCACTTCCTCGTTGGCCCATTTGTAGTGAAAACGTAATACAGGAATACCATATTTGTCGACTCGTGTTGGATCGATTTCGCAATAGTTATCCTTTCTTGCCAAAGCAGTACCACGTCCAGCCATCCCGATGGATGCACCGTAAAAACGGCGATAATCTTGCTTCAGTAACGCACCATATCCTCCACTATCTCGCTTTTCTCCATCGTTACCGGCCACCATACCCACAGCACCGGGTACCCAGTTCAAGAATCCATATCCCGGCATATTCAGGCCACTACCATATTCAATATGATAGCCTCTGGGAAAACGCAGTTTTTTATTGTCTTCCCACCATGGGGAATAAATATGCACACTGCCCACCCCGTCCTCGTTAAAACGTTTTCTATCCAATAACTGGGGTAAGAATCCCCAAGCGCTCGATCCCGTCGAATCGTGTAGATATCTTCCTACTAAACCAGTACTATTACCAAGTCCACCTGGGTGGGCGGATGATTTGGAATTCAACATGATACGTGCGCTCTCACAAGCACTCGCGCCAAGAATCACCGTTTTTCCTCTCACGGCATACTCTTGTAAATTCTTGGTATCCACATAGGAAACCCCGGTCGCCAACCCTTCATCGTTTGTGAGGACTTCGCGAACCATAGCGTTATCTATCACTTTCAGATTTCCGGTCTTCATTGCTGGCATGACCAAACAAGAAGAGGAAGAAAAATCACCATACACCTTGCAGGCTCGTCCACACTGTCCACAATAGAAACACGTTCCGCGTCCTTTGATCTCCGGAGAAGATTCGGTCAAAACTGCGCCTCGTCCCGGAATAACCGGAACACCTGCTTTTTTCGCTCCCCGAGCAATATAAAGCTCACCCAAACGGGGTTTCGGTGGTTTCATAAAAATGCCGTCCGGCTCATTTCGTATACCTTCAACCGTTCCGTAAATACCAATCATACGGTCTACACGATCGTAAAAAGGCTTGACCTCGTCGTAGGTGATCGGCCATTCTTCGGTAACACCGTCTGTTGGTTTAAAATCATCCGGTCCCATCCGTAAAGAAATTCGACCCCAATGATTGGTCCGACCTCCGAGCATACGCGCACGAAACCATTCAAATTCCGTTCCGCTGACTGTGCTATAGGGCTCCCCTTCTAACTGCCAGCCACCATAAGCGGCATCAAAATCTCCAAACGGACGGGTTGTTCCCGCTCCTCTACGCGGCGACTCCCATGGCCATCGCAATTGCAATGCGTCTTTCGCCGGATCATAGAATGGTCCTGCCTCCAACATCAATACTTTCAATCCTGCATGGGCCAGAATATAGCCCGCCATACCTCCTCCAGCTCCCGATCCCACCACAATGGCGTCGTAAACCTCCGGACTTTCTTTTATTTGGTATTCGCCCATATTTTATGAATTTGTAAAAAGCGGTAAAAAAATTTTCTCTTCTCTGTTACTGTTTAGCCACCACCAAAGTAAAAAAAAAATCTAATTTGAGAAGAATGTTATCATATTTATTACCGAAGTTGTCTACCGTCTCTTGGGAATGTTCAGCGACGCTTATTCTTCTCCTCGATCCAAAGCGACATATATTTACTGGCATTATGGTGCTGACGCTGTAAGATTTGTCCGATAAAATTTTGCCGACGATGCGTATGCAATCGCTCTTTTAATTCATCTATGTACGTAAGAAATGGTGTTTCAAACTGCGCTTTACTACTTGTTGCGTTAAGTACGCCTGCTCCTCTTTCCTGTGCTTCGTGCCAGACCTTCGAATCTGCATATAATAGAATCGCCTTTTCGACGAAGCTATCCGGATCATCTTCAATATAGCCGTTCCAGACGTCATCAACCGTCATCGATTCCGCGCCTATTGCAGTCGTAACGGAGGGAGTTCCCGCCTGCATAGCATCGATAAATTTACCTTTTACACCCGCTCCAAACCGAATCGGCGCAATCAATACCCGGTAGGCTTCGAGGGTTTTACGGGCATCGTCGGCTCTTCCTTTTATCAGAAAATTATCTTTGGGCTGATGTAGTTGATTGACTTTTTCGCTTGCATAAGCGCCGTAAATATGCAATTCCGTCCGGGGTAAACGCTTCTTTATTTTTGGCCATATATCTGTTTTCAGTAGCCGAACCGTATGCCAATTAGGCTCGTGCAAGAAGTTCCCGATGAACACAAAATCCTTCCGTTGCGCGAAAGGACGCCATTCATTCATTGTTGATTCTTCTATTTTTGGTTCCAAGAAAGGGAGATAGCATAAAATTTCGGCCGGCAAACGGAATGTCTGCAAAAGCAGTTTCATTTCGCTCTCCGAAATAATTAAAGAAAGATCACAACGCAGTATCGCGGCAATCTCTCGCGTGGTAATATCATTATAATAGTCCGGCGCTGTATTCCTTTGCACGCCTTCTTGTCGCGCCCGACGCAGAAAATGTAAATCTTCTGTATCCAATATCGTTAGTGCAGACGGACAATATTGCCTTATCCGCCATCCGTACTGCTCTTCGCTGACAAAACGGTCAAAAACAACAATATCAGGTTTTAAGGATGTAATAAAGGTATCAAAACTACTGTCGTTGAGCTGAATATCTTCTTCCCGAACGCCCTCTCGAGAAAGCGGGTGGCTATAAGGAGATCTGACAGCAGCCGAAGCGAAAACCACTTCGTAACCCACGCTTTGGAACATCCGAACTAATTGCAGAATCCGTGTTCCTGCTGCAGATGATTGAGGCTCAGGCCAAACAAGTCCGATGAAAAGAATCGCTTTCATCGGACTAAAATACTTATTTTGTCGGAACTATGCTTTTTAAGGTAATTTTGATTTCTTTTTCATATCTCTCAGCAAGCTTGCGCCAAAGTAAAAAATTGCTAGAACGCCTATCACCGATCCTAAAAAAAGCATGAGACGACCAATGTCGTGTTGCCGCCCGTTTGTAGGTGGTGGTGCCACCTTTTCAATACCCTTGAGGGTTGCCCGTGGAAAATTCGTCGTGAAATCGATCGTTGCCCTGCCCAAGTCGTAGTTTGGTAACATCCGGCTACTGTCGGCATCCAGCACGTATGTTTCTCCTTGTTTTAGATCAGCCAGTATCGTAATCGGCTTTTGAAAAAAGGACAGACTATCTATCGTTAATGGTACATTGTCTTCATTTTCAATAAGAATACAAAATGTATCTTCCGATAGATTTTCTACGGTCACCTCATTTGCCTGCTGGTCACTCAAAGTCATATAGGTCATCGGCTGATCGTACGTATGTGTTTGACGCTTATGAGTTTCGGTGTGTGTGGTGTACAATGTCGCCTGACGGTGGTAGCGTTCCGGAGCAGTGATGTGAAATTGGATATAATCTATCGGTGAACGACCATTTTTACGAATCGTTAAGATAGTTTTTTTGTTTTTACCGTCTTCCTTCCGCTCGCATAAAACATGTTGTATTGGTTCGTAACGTTGTGCAATCTCATGTGTAACCTGTTCGCCAATGCCCAGCACCTGCACCGGTGCCGAATTTTTATTATCCAGCGTCACGCGGATATAGCGGTAGTCCGTCAGCGGGAAACTAACATTTTTCACAACAGAAGTGTGATCTTCACTATATACCTGGGTGAACTTACCATTGTTCATCAACCCAAACCAGGTTTCTTGGTCATCGCTACCTTCAATAACATAATCCTTGCTGCCAGCCGAGTTAGCGATACGGAAAATGTAGCCTTGTTTTCTTTCTTTCTTGGGATTGTGAATAACGAATGCGTCGGTACTGTCAGTGACCATTTTGTGAAAAGGCACCGTTTGAAAGGTAGTCGTTTCACGAATATCGGGCTTCCATACGAAACCTATCTCGTTACCCTGCGCATTGTGTATGCGTAACGGAGCAACGTCGTTGCCTATCCATCTCCGAAACTCCTGCGGGATCTGTATTGCCTGCAATCCGTCAACTTTCGCCTCTATGGTAGCTTTTACCACCTGCTGCGCCGACGCAAATTGACCCCATAGCAGCAGGAAAACAACAGCCATGTATTTTGCGTTTATTGTTTGCATATTGCTACCCTGCCTTTTCGTTATCATCTACAATCAGTTTTTTTATTTTTTGATATACAAAAGAAATTATTAATATCAATACACCCAATAGTATAAACGCAATGATTTTTCCGGTTTCGGAAACCATACGAATATCATACAGGAACAACTTCAGGACGGTAATCCCCAACAGCGAGAGGGCAATAATACGTGCAGTCTTCATATTCCGGCGGATACCGAAAATAAGGAACATAAACGACAGGATGCCCCATAAAACGGGGAATACGACCCGAATCACACTGTTCTTCATTTCATAAAACGCCTCCCACTCACCTGTGGTCGAGAGAAAGGCAATGTTTACTTCCGTGCTCAACAAGTATACGATAAAGAAAGCGAGAAACCACGAGATGTATGGGGGGCTGAAAGCAGTAAACCGATCGTTTGTCGCTTTGTTTTTCATAAAGAACCAAGTTTGATAGAGCAAACACAGCATGCTTATATAATGCAGCGTCATCGCCCAAGGGAATACACGAACTTCGTCGATGAACATATCTTCTTTTTCCATCAACGGCAGTCTGTAGGCGATAACGATATAGACCAACATGTTAAAAAGAGCGATAGCATTTGCCCATTTGATATTTTCTGTTGACTGCCGGCTGCTAAAAAACAACAGCGTGCTGCTGTACAGCATATGGTATAGATACAGAAAAAAATAAATCGTCGCCGAATTGCCAAAATAAGCATTGCCCTGATAGCCAATTTCTATCAGCGGCAATACGTAACCCAGTACCAACGCAAGGTTGTAAAAGATTTTCCGGTGGACAACATGATCGAAGTTAATTCCTAAGATAACGCTGCTGTAATCGTTGATCTTAAACAACCTATAACTTAGCACTAACGAAGCGATGACAATAAGTCCAGTAAGAAACATCGAGTTATACCCGGGGTGATAAGGCACATCGTCACCCAGATAGGTTTGCAGGTCCATCAGGAGACTGATTACGGCAAGCCACTGCACGACGATACCAGCAAGGGTAAACCCTTTCAGATTCGATTGTTTGGTTAGCCAGAACAGCAACACCGCTTCGCATGCCCAAAACAGCGTAATGTATTTGCCGGAGAATTGCACAGGAATGGTGATGGTGGCCAAGGTCAATGCCAAACCGATCAATACATAGATGATGTTTTTATCGAATTTGTACTTTTTGTAGATAATGGTTGCACATAACAAATTGAACAACGCCAGCACAACCGTGAATAGCCCTAAACTTTTCGGTGCGATAACGCCGACTATGTAATGCCCGACAGCGTAGTAGACCACGGTATTGCTGATAAGCGCTGCTATTTCGTAGTTGGTAAATTTGTTTCTATACAGTACGTTGTTCAGCACAAAGGCGAGCGCAAACATACTATAAAACACAGAAGCGTAAATCAGAACATGCCCTAAGGCTTCCTGTTGTTCCACGTCTGCCGCGGCAAGCCAGCCGACAAAGATCCCGATGGTCAGCACAAAAGCTACAAAGTTGACAAAGAACCAGCGCCTGAAATAGGAAATCCCCAACATACCGGCGTTCAGAATCAATAGGTAGGTATACAGCACATGGTAATTGCCTTCTCCACCGCTCACCATAAATGGCACGGCAAAGCCCCCGATAATGGACAGCACAGCAAGCTCCTGGCGGTTATACAGCACCGAAACAAAAATACTGAACGCGGTAATAATCACCATCAGGATAAAGGCGGTCGTCTGGCTGAACAGTTTATAATCGTGAAACGCAATGGCTATCGTAAAGTAAAACACGGCAATGGCTCCGGCAACCAAAACCGAACTGAAAGCTTTATATTTTAGCCGGAGACGGTGTGCCACGCCAAGCAGTAACCCGCCGCAAAGCATGCCTATACCCACACGTGCCGGTTCGTTAATCCAATCTTTGTCGATTGCATATTTCACAAAGAAACTGATGCCAAGCACAAGGATAACGATACCGATTTTGTTGACGAGGTTTTCGCCGATAAACTTTTCTAGATCAGGATTATCACGCTTAAAACGGTCAAACCAAGACAACGTAGGTTCGGCTTCCTCCGGTGCGACATTATGCACTGCTCCTGGTTCAGGCCGTTCATTATATTCTGATACTGACGGAACCGGGGGTAAATGTGATTCTTCATGAATGGCGTCGGGCATAGCGTCAGATACGACAACCGGTTCTTCCGGTTGGGTATGGGGAAGAACCGGCTGCTCTTCAGTTGTAGGTGTTTGCTCTTGCTGTATCGACGGATTATTCCGACTATCCTCCAATAGTGACTTGATGTCCAGCAGCTGATCGAATGTCTGCTCCAAACCCTTTCTAAGGCGCGTAATTTCGTCTCTCTGACGCAATATCAGTACGATGAGCACCACAAAACCAAGGATATAGATGATTTCCATGTGTTCGGTTTATATATCTATTCCCGAAGATAAGGTTTTGTCTGTGATATTCTTCGCTATCTCCGCCTAAATTCAATTTTTGTAGTGATGTTGCCCGCTGTATTTACCAACGTAAATTTAGCTACGGTTTGGATGATATTTTCCTGAATATCGTACTCTACATTGTCAAAAACCATCTTCTTACTGGTTGGCATACTATAGGAATAAGAGCTTGTTTCTCCTTCTGTCCCATACACATAAGCGTATCCGTTGGATTTAAACTCCATATTTTCACCTTCTCCCACTAACGTTACCCGAACATCGGCCTGACCGGCTACCGTTGTTGTTTTCACCACATCAAACCACTTGTTCGAACGAATAATATTCAACGCTGTATCTCTGCCAATATTATCCACGGTCTCTTTACTACAAGACGATAGCCCCATTAGAATTGTTCCTGTAAGCAGGAACATCCAGGTTCTAAATGTTAATCCTTTCATCATTCTTAATTTTAAATTACAAAAGGACGTATCCAAGTATAATGCCAAAATCATGTAGCTAAATCCGAACAATAAAATTAGCAGGGAAAACAAAGGAATAATTTCAAACAAAATGCACTATACAAAGGTTAAGACCATAGTGTATTGACATTGAAATACCCATTTAATTTAAATTATATTACGTTATGAAGTATTTTCTCTATTTTATTTTGGCAGCATTTTTATGCTTTCAACAAGAAACAGCAGCTTGTACACGGGTAGTGTATAAGGGGCCGAACGGAACCGTTATAACGGCCCGCAGTATGGATTGGAAAGACGATATAGCTGCCAACGTTTGGGTATTTCCTCGTGGTATGGCAAGAAGTGGAGAAGTTGGTCCACAGTCGCTCACATGGGTTTCGAAATATGGAAGTGTAATATCGAGTGCTTGGGATATTGCAACCGCAGATGGCTTAAACGAAAAGGGGCTTGTTGCGAATGTATTGTGGTTAGTAGAATCCAGCTATCCTAGATTTGATCCTCAGGGCACAAAGAAGGGCATTGCCATCTCAGCCTGGGCACAATATGTCTTAGATAATTTCGCGACTGTAAATGAAGCGGTAGCGGCATTAAAAGATGAATCTTTTGTTGTCGTTAGTGACTACATACCCGGCACAACAAAATTTACAACGCTCCACCTGTCAATTTCAGATGCTACGGGCGACAATGCCATTTTTGAATATATAGATGGAAAACTTGTTATCCATCATGACCCGTCATATACCGTAATGACCAACTCGCCGGTTTTCGACCAGCAGCTTGCTTTGAATAACTATTGGCAAGGTATTCCGGGAACCATTATGTTGCCTGGTACAAACCGGGCAGCCGATCGGTTTGTCAGAGCTTCTTATTACATAAATGCCATTCCGCAGACGGAAGATACGAGGATAGCAGTTGCAAGTGTATTCAGCGTTATCCGAAATTGCTCTGTACCTTTTGGAATTAGTTCGGAAACAGAACCTAATATATCATCAACACGTTGGAGATCTGTAGCAGACCAAAAGAATAAAGTCTACTATTTTGAAACGGTCTTAACCCCAAATACATTTTGGGTCGATCTGACAAAGTTCGATTTGCAGGAAGGAGCTAAAACCATGATGTTGGATTTAAAGGGACATGCGACGTTCAGCGGTTTATCAAACAGCGCTTTTAAAGAAGCTAAACCTTTTAAGTTTATGGGTATTTAACCTTAGTTCATTGTCCTTATTTCTACAAACAGGGCATCCCTCGTACTTAGGATGTCCTGTTGCATTCTTTCCTATTTTCCCAATTATTTTAATTGGAAAAGCCGTTCTTCAATGATAATAAATGGGACTACACGACATCGTCAATCACGTATTATATAATTCACTTTGTCCAGCCCAGTGTTCCCTGTATGTTCTTCGTAACCGTAAACAATAACTTCATAATTACCCGTTTCAGTGACAGGTATCCCGCCTTCGAAGAGATTCGGTGACGCAAACTTTAAGATCACATCATCGATACGTTTACCATTATGCTTTACCATCGCTTTGATTTCTATTTTGTCGGCATCCCATAGCCCACCAGATTCGACAGAACAGCCACACATCATAACCACATTGGCCTGTATAGGCAATGATTGACTGGTAAGGCTCTTTAAGGAGATGTACTCGTGTGTCCGAGGCTTGAGCACGTCGATAATCAACCCCGGTATTTCAAGCACAATGCCATCGTTTAAGATGTGCTTACCGGGAATAATCCACAATTCGGTGCTCGCCCGAATTTGCGACGTTTTATGGTTGATCGGCGACAGCACTTCGATCTCGACGAATGTAGGCTCGTCAATGTTTAATACCGCCTGAAATTTGGCGGTTTCCGGGGTAGCAATCGATTCTCCTCGTTGCAAAGGCTGATCCATGATCAACTTTGTATCACCAGTCGAACCTTCGGTCTTACCTTCTGCCAATATCTGGCCGTTGACCTTATCGCGGACGATAACATACGCTCCACCCAAGGAGGAGCCGATAAACTTGGCGTCCTTAGCTTTTGCACGAATATTGATACGTGTCTCCTGCGCGAAACTATGGAGAGCGATAAAAAACGTAGCGATAAAAAAAACCAAAAATTTTGTCATAGTTGTTCTGTATAAATTTCCATCTTGTCCATAACGCGTCGACTAATTTACAGAAAGATTTCTTTACAGAAATTAACATTCCGAATACAACTAGGGTATACACAAAAATATTTTCGTTAAAAAGAGTTAAATACCATAAAAATTATGGAACTTATCGAAAGTAGTTGAAAATAATATTACTTGTCCCTTACTTTGCTTATTCGTCATTTGTTCTGCCGATAGGAGCATAGACGAAAAAATTTTCCACCACAGAAAAAATTAATAGATGAACACAACCTTCAAATCAATTGCCTTCATTTTACTGCTTGTATGGACGAGCGCTAGTATCGCCCAGCAAGGTTCCTACACATGGAAAGAAGGGAAAGACGGTGCGTACAGCTACATGTATGTCCCGGGCGATCCAACGGCAGCACGCTTTTACAAACTGAATAACGGGCTAACAGTCATCCTGAGCCCGACGAAAAAGGAGCCGCGCATACAGACGTATATCGCAACGAAAGCTGGCGGTAAGACCGATCCAAAAGACCATACCGGCTTAGCACATTACTTAGAACATATGCTCTTTAAGGGAACTGCTAGATTTGGTTCGCTAGACTGGGAAAAAGAAAAACCGCTATTGGATGAGATTGAGGCGTTGTACGAGAGGTACAACAAGGCAGAAGATCCTCAAACACGTCAAGCTATATATCGCGAAATCGATAGTGTATCAGGATTGGCGGCTAAGTTTGCGATTCCGAACGAATACGACAAACTTATGAGTAACATGGGCGCCGAAGGAACGAACGCCTTTACCTCGTATGAACAGACCGTATATATCGAAGACATCCCTAATACCGTTATCGACAAATACCTGACCGTACAGGCAGAACGCTTTCGCGCCCCAGTACTCCGCCTCTTTCACACCGAGTTAGAAACCGTATATGAGGAGAAAAACATGAGCTTAGATAATGATAATAGAAAAGCCATTGAAGCTATATTTTCTTCCTTATTTCCGAACAACAACTATGGAAAGCAAACGATATTGGGCTCGGTAGAACATTTGAGGAACCCTTCGTTAAAGGCCATTAATGAATATTACAATACTTATTATGTACCGAACAATATGGGTATAATTATGTCCGGCGATTTCGAGCCGGCAGAAATGATCCGTAAGATAGACCAAGCATTTGCTTACATGCAACCTAAAACCATTCCAGCCTATCAATTCGACGCAGAAGAACCTATCACCAAACCGATTGTCCGCGAAGTAAAAGGGCCTAACCCAGAATTATTGTTAATGGGCTTTCGTTTTCCCGGCGCAGCCACAGAAGAGGCACAGATGCTTAATCTCATGGCAAGCATACTCACTAACGGGTCTGCCGGATTAATCGATCTTGACCTTGTAAAGTCCCAGAAGCTACTCGGTGCCGGTGCTTTCCCTTACATCCTAAAAGACTATTCTATGCTGATATTACAAGGCAACCCTTCTCAGGGCCAATCCTTGGATCAGGTTCGAGAATTGTTATTGACGACATTAGCAAAGCTTAGAGACGGCGATTTTTCGGATGACTTGATTACTTCAATTATCAATAACGAGCGGAAAAGCCAAATTATGCGTACGGCCAGCTATAAGAGCCGGGCAGAAGATCTGATGAATGCTTTTACTTCAGAAGTAAACTGGGTAGATGAGCTAGCTTATATGGAACGCTTAGCAAAAATCACCAAAAAGGACGTAGTCGCCTTCGCCAATAAATTCTTGAACGAGCAAAACTATGTAGCAGTGTACAAACGGCAGGGAACCGATGCTACCGTCGACAAAGTAGCAAAACCAGCTATCACTCCAATTACGATCAATAGAGATGCACAGTCGGCTTTTCAAGGAAAGATCAATGAAATCCCAGAGGCGCCTATTACACCACAATGGATAAATTACGAGAAAGATCTTTCCAAAGGAGTGCTAGATGGCCAAGAAATACTTACTGTTCAAAATCAAGAAAATGAACTGTTCAACCTGTCTTATCAATTCAATGTGGGAGGATGGGACAATAAACTATTGCCGTTAGCATTGGGCTATTTCCAATTTTTAGGCACAGCAAATCATTCCAGCGAATATTTCAGTACCGAATTTTACAAATTGGCATCTTCGTTCCGAGTCTCCGCGGGTGATGAGGAAACAACGATTTCGGTTTCTGGATTGAATGAGAACTTTGTGCAGACGGTCCGCTTAATTCAACAGCTGCTGCGCGAGTGTGTAGCAGATCAGGTCGCGTTTGAAGCATTTAAAGGTCGCCTGAAAAGGTCACGGCTGAACGCTAAAAACGATAAGAAAAATATATTGGCAGGTCTGCAGGCTTATGCCAAATATGGCGCAAAAAACCCCTTTAACTATACCTTGACAGACGTTGAACTCGACCAACTGCGAGCGGAAGATCTGGTTAGCATTCTACACGATTTGGCAGAGACAGAACACACGATTTTGTATTATGGACCTTGGCAGATACAACAACTCACAGCTGCATTGCCACCATTAAAAAACAATGACAGGGCTTATCGTACGGTAAAACGAGGTGAACGGTTTATTGAAAAACCGACAACGGCGAACCAGGTTTTATTAGCACACTACGATATGAAACAGGTCGAAATATTCTGGTTACGTAACACAGAAAGATACGACGTCGAAAAAGCACCAATCATATCATTATTTAACAGTTATTTCGGTGGTGGCATGGGTAGTATTGTCTTCCAAACGCTACGCGAAGCGAGAGCACTAGCCTATACCACTTACGCTTATTACGGCCAGCCCCGCAAGAAAGAAAATCATGGCATGGTGGGGGCTTATATCGCTACACAATCTGATAAACTTACTGAAGCGTTAGAAGGCATGAATGATCTGTTAAACACGTTACCTGAATCACCGATGGCACTGGAAACAGCTCGCGTAAGTCTTCAAAAATCGATCGCCAGTGATCGCATAGGGAACGAAAACAAGCTCAATAATTACTTGATGGCGAAACGTCTCGGCAATACAACGGATATCCGCAAGAATATTTATGAACGATTACCTTCGTTACAATATGCGGATCTAAAAGCATTCCACGCTGAGCAACTCGCGAACAAGCCTTATAATTATTGCGTGATTGGTGATGAAGAAAGCTTAAACATGGAAGAACTGCAGAAAACAGGAGAAGTTAAAAAGGTTTCATTAGAGGAGATTTTCGGATATTAGGCGCTATAGGCGTAACATGGCTATAGCTGTCTGTTCGATAGCGTAATACAAAGGGGCATCTGTGATGGTGCCCCTTTGTATTGAAAGCTATTTGATGCTTTTCAAGTCTATCTCAACGGATAAACGTTCAAAATCTTGCAGCAACAAATCCAGTTGTTTCGTCGTTTCCGTGCCCGGCAGCACACTTCCATTTCTACAAGTCAACCCGATATTCATTCCCCGCTGCTTCAATATATATTTTGCGCTGGCTGGATAGGTATCGTGCATAACGGCCATATTGCTTGTGAAAAACTCCTGTACCTTGGCTATCTTATCCTGCTTTTCAGTTTTGGCGTAATTATCACACAGCCACACCACAAGCTCCGGAAAATAGTTTCCTTGGATACACGAAAGACCAGCAGATCCGGCTTTTAAAGACTCCACTGCATGCACCATATAAGCGTCGTACAACCCGAAGGTGCGCTCCGCCTCCGTCTCCGCTATTTTTTGGCGCACATTTCCTATATCCAAACAGGTATCTTTATGATATTTTACACGTCCGGTAGCCACCAGTTCGCCTAGCAACGCAGGAGATATGATACGCTTGTAAGGAATCGGACATTCGTAAAATCCCACAGGAATATCTTCTGTCAAATCCAGCAATTGATAGACATTCTTTCTGAACACCTCTTCTGAATCTTCTTCCTTCGCCAACAGACCGGATATCAAAATAATTGCTGAAACGCCCGTTTCATATATTTTCTTTACATTCTCGGCTTGTACCGCTATCGTTTCGCCAAAAGAACCGGTCGCCACGATAGGAACACGTCCATTTACACGACTTACTATATGGCTTACCGAATCGACCATTTCTTCTACCGACAACTGATACATCTCACTGGACAGACAGTTGGCAAACAGTCCGCCGGCTCCACTTTCAAGATAAAAATCAACCAATCGATCCAATGCATCGTAATCAATCTTCAAATCTTCTTTAAACGGCATCAGCATCACCGGTATAAATTTTTTGCTGTTATTCATCGTTACAATATTCATATGTTTTAGTTATCGGGTATTACGCTTTAGGTCGTAACCGCTGACTAATATTCCCCACTAAGAGAATCGCCATCGTTCCGACCACAATAATCATATTCGCATGAAGCATGTTCCTCAGGAACGCATAGTGCTCAGGTAGCAGATAGGAGAATGTCATCCATAGGATAACGGCTATTCCCACACCGGTAGCTAACATCGCATCGCTATTGCCTACCCTCTTATTGGTAATCCCAAGTAAGAACAGGCCAAGCATACCGCCTGCAAAGATTCCAGACAAGGTCCACCACACGTCCAATATACTTTGGACGCCGATCATTGCAATGCCTGCCGACATCCCAATCACGCCAAATACCCCTGTACAGATTAACAGTAGGCGGAGGTTACCCTTATCCGATATGTTGGGATTGATGTAGCGTTTATAGATGTCCTCCGTAAAAACGGTGGCAGAAGCATTCATCCCTGAACTGATCGTACTCATAGCGGCGGCCAAAATAGCAGAAACAATCAGCCCCAAGATTCCTACCGGAATGTGGTTTACCATATAGTGCGGCAACACTTTGTCGCCGTAATCTGCCGGGGTTAGGGCATTCATCGTCCCCGCAAGGTTGCCTCCTGTGCCCATCCGTTCCAAAGCCGCCTGTTCTTTAACTGTCGCCAACAATTCCGGATTGACGTCGTAATAAGCATATAAACAGACACCTATAACAAAAAACAACAGGGAGATAGGCAGATAAAGCCACACACACAACCACACCGATTTGGTGGCTTCCTTCGCATTTGGTGCGGCATGATAACGTTGGACGTAATTTTGGTCCATCCCGAAGTTTGTGAGGTTCATAAAGAAGCCATATAACAAAATCACCCAGAACGTCGACGAGGAAAAATCCGTCAAGGAGAACGACCCCAAGCTAAATTTATCATCTCTCATGCCGATATCAATAATGGTGTCAGTGCCGCCGGGAGTATTATAAACCAGCGTTCCAATAACAATCACCGCACCTACTGTCAGAAGTAATCCTTGTACCACCTCCGTCCATATCACAGCTTCCAATCCACCAAGCACGGTGTATACGACAATACACACACCGGTAACCAACATGATTACCGACATATCCAACCCTGTCAAGGCTTGCAGGGTGAGGGAAATGCCAAAGAATATAGAGCCCATTCTCGCTACCTGTGTCAGTAGGAAGCAGACTACCGCATAACTTCTTGCCCAGGCGCCAAACCGATTCTCTAGATTAGTATAGGCTGACACCGTCTTATGGTTTCTATAAAAAGGCACAAAATACTTGGCCGCAATAAAAGCCGCTAGCGGCATAGAAAGACTAAAAACAAAAGCATTCCAGTTGGCGCCGTATGCTTTACCGGGAACCCCGAGAAAGGTATTTGAGCTTAAAAATGTCGCATAAAGCGAAATCCCAATCGCCCAACTAGGTATGCTGCCTGCAGCCTTGGTATAAGCATCAGTAGTCGTGTTTTTTCTGGAAAAGTATACACCGACCAGTACCATCGCCAGCAAGTACACAGCTATTACAACCAGATCTATGATCGGTAAGTTATTCATCATGTATCATATACCAATTAGTCTAAATACCGCAAAAATTAATTTTGATACCCAGCGCCTGCAACGCAGCCGCTTTAAGTTCTGCCGCTCTATTCACGTCGAAATCGCCGTCGACATAAGCTACCTGTATGTGGTTGGCTTTATGCTTCGCCATCATCTGGTCTCTACTCACGCCATCCAGCACCCCGTGCATAATTGGCCACTGAGGATCGGTGAGCGCCCATCGTCTTTCTGTTTCCTCCTTCGGCAATTCCACAGCACGTCCTGTACCTATATCGCAGCACAATTCATCTTGCTCGATATAGATTCTGCTCCACACGATTTTTCCAGGACGACTTACCCCACGAAGTGTACCTCCTCCTTTTTTAAAGAACATCGGCGGCTGGCGCATGCTGCTCGCACCCGTATACCCACCTTCAAAATGAGACGCGGGGACCGCTCCGGATATTAGGAACACCCATACAAATTCCTCTCTTCCATCTACTACAAAGTTCTCACCATAACGTAAGTCATGTAGCGTATTATCACCGTTTAACCCTAGCTGTCTCCAGAGGTGATACGTGAGGTAGCCGTCGATCCCAGCACATTCATCTACTTCATTAAAATGTGGTAACGCTTCCCCTGGATACAGTTCCTCTCCTTTTTCGTTATAAACGGGTGGTCGTTCTGTATTGTTCAAAAGACCTTCTACTAGGTCGCTCGCAGCCACCAGGTCTTTCAGTCCCTGCTGGTACTGTATACCAATCGTATCACATCCAAATTCATCCGCTAACCGGAGTGCCGCTACATACATTTTGCATTGTTCTAGCGTCTGCTCTTTTGTCAGTTCGTTCACCGGATCGGTACCCCAGCCGAATTTCATTCCTTTTTTTAAGAGCCAATCCAATACAGCATGTGCCTCTTCATCAGAAACAGTCAACATTTTGGCATATAACGTGGATTGACTAAGACGTTCCTTAAACAGACCCAACTGGTGAACTAACGCATCCGGCACAATCGCGTTAAACATCCCCATACAGCCTTCATCAAAGACGCCCATGATCACTTTGTCATTTTGCATCTTCGCTGCAAATCTTTCGGCCAATGTACTATCTTCTGCCGTGAGGACCTGCGGTGCAAATGCTCGCACATGGGAATAGTCATGCGTGACCGTTCCCCTGTCCAACCATTCCTGTAGTTTACTTTTGAAAAAGTCGTCATTGAAATCTTTGCTCCAAAGGAAACTATACTTCACATTGGCTTTGGTCAATGACCCTGTCAAATTCAAAGCACCGACCAAGCCTGGATAAGTTCCGTCCCAATTGGTCACGACCAAGATAGGTCCTTCGTGCGAAATAAGTCCTGCTAAAACATGATGGCTATATTGCCAGACGCTCTCTGCAACAATAAGTGGTGCTTTTTTATCTATTCCTCTGAATATTTTAACCCCAATATGCTGGTAATCGATAAAACCATGTCCTTTTTCTTCGTCGTACCCATGCGCTCGTTTGATGGTCCAGCCAACATGCTGCAATGCCTGTTGGAGTTTTTCCTCCATCTGTTGCTGCATCGGCCAGCATTTGATATTTGCGGAAGGCCTGAGGTCTCCACTACATACTAAGTAAGCTTGATTATTATCCATTGTTGTCCTTTGATTTATGTCCCGTAATACAAAGATGGTTTAGAAATTCAATGATTTCGTGATGTAACTTTTCCAAAATATATAACATCTTATCATTCCCCGCTACAGACGGCTAAATAATCGGAACGAAAGAATCGCATCGTACTTGCTTCGCCCCTGCTTCGGACTTTCTTTAGACATTCTTCGGACCTTCTTCGGACCTTCTTCTGTTCTCGTTCGGTTTTCGTTCGCCTGCCGAAAGGCTATTGTTCGGGTAATTATCGATAAATAGCCGATAGTTATCCGTAGGGACCTCGATGATGTTCCGAACCGAGAGCGAAGTTAAAGTTAGGTTGGACTGAGGTTAAAGCGAATTGTCTACGGACTTGAGCGGACTTTAACGGACTTGTGTGGACTTTTCCAGACTTATTTGCTAAGATTTTTTACGAAATGCGAGCAGGCATGTCTTTGGTTTTTCAAACATAGTAATTTTTTTTATTTTCGTAAGAAACTAAAAGCTAAAAAAGCTAACTGGACTAGACATGGATGACCTCATTAATAAATTTATTTCTAAAAAGCTACGCAAAAAGGGGCAAGATTATCAATTAAGCGAGAACAGCCGGGTAACGGCGCAGGATTTCGGGCAGTTGAGCACCATCGCCTCCAAAATATACCAACATCTAACCACGCTCAGTCCGCGCTTAAAAGCCGGAAGTACGTTCAATGAGCTGGTCGCACTGCTTCGGGAAATGCGCAACAGAGATCAAACACTTTCTAACGAAGCGGTCGACGAGTATACCCACATTAACATTTTGGAAGGCTTCCCACTAAACAAACGCGCATCTTGGAACACTATTCTCCCCTGGCGTCCACAAATTTCGTTCGATATAGACAGGCTCGAGGTAAAAGTTACACTTCCCCAACAGAAAAATTGGACGTTGCAAAGTTACCCGCCTCGCTTAAGCCGTATCGGCATGACGTTTCACCTTATCGTTATCAATCGAACGGATCCGAAGGAGAAGGCGGCAACCGCTCATACGACGATGGTTTTCGAGAATCCCCCTAAAGAAGGTAAAAGTTTGACCACCGCCATGCGACCGGATTTATTTAAGGACAGCCTGATTATCGTTATAGGCAAGGCTCAGTATTATTTGTTCAATATGCAAGCAACGAAAGACGGTCCTTCCGAACACAACCGCTATAACGCCACCGACATCATGGCAACTTTTCATGTTCGTAACGGAACGCTGCTAAAAAACAAGCCCGTCGCTCACAAACCCTTCCCCTTGCCAAGATTCGATCCGAGCAGTGGTAGTGAATGGGAATAACCGTCAAGACAGGGATAACAAGAACTTCTCCAAGTCGACGTCCTTACCAAAGCCAAATTTCTGTTTCAGCCTGTATTTGAACATCCGGACACTCTGTGGTTCTACGTGTAATGCCTGAGCGATCTGCTTGGTCGTCATCTGGAGATAGATATACGCACAGTATTTCAGGTCGAGCGGCGTAAGCTTATGGACTGCTTTCTCCGTCAGCTGCTGGAAAAAAGTCGGGTGGAGCTCCTGGATTTGCTTCTTAACATCATCAAAATCTGCCCGTAGTAGCATTTCTTCTTTCAGCAGTTTTCGGATATCGGAAGTATCGCCTTCTCGAATTTTGCCTTGTATCTGCTTCAACATATCGTTTTTATGGTCGATAATTAATGAATTTGCCAGTGCTTCTTTTTCCAACTGTTGCCGTTTTAGGTCCAATAGCTCCTGTTCAGCTTTTAGCCTAGCTTGCTCCTCTTTCTCAATTTTTAATTCCATTGCTGCTTGATGTTCCGCATCTTCCTTTTCCTTGGCCAGCTTTGTTTCTCTTTCAACTGCATATTTTAGTCTAAAATGATAGGAAACAAACATGAAAATAAACCCGAATAACAAAGCTACCGCGATCCCGCCGTACATGTAGTTTTGTTTCTTACGGAATACCTCCCGCTCCCCCAACAATTTCAGTTGCTGATCCTTTTTCTCCGTTTCATATTGGACTTCCAGTTTTTGGGCATTGAAGAGTTGCTGTTCATCAAAAGACTTTTTTAGCAAATCCTCTGCCCTTTGCTGATACGTCAACGCTTTTTTTACGTCATTATTCTTTAATGCGATCTCTTTTAGATCCTTGTTGACCGCATACTCCAGTTTAAAATGATTTCTGCTGGAATTCATCAACTGACTCAATCCCTGCAGGAGATAGTGTTCCGCAAGCACAAAATCCCCTTCCTTTTTCGCGAAGCCACTTTTAATGCCATATACATTAATCCATTTTTCTGAACTTGCGTCCGCACGCTGAAGCTTCTCCTCTGCCAGATCGAGATATGGATAGGCCTTTTGACGGCGGGTCATCAAATCCTCTTCGGAAAACTCCAGAAAGTAATTTGCCAGATTGATGCAGGTGATAACCGACGTATTGCCACTGATTTTATCGGGCGACCGCTGATATAATGTTAACGCCCTATCCAAATAGTGATAACTACTATCCAATAAATTTTGTTGACCGGATGCTTTATATCGAGCAAGAAACATACTGGACATACCATTGTTTACGTTCGCTTGCAGATTAATATTGCTTGCTAAAAGTGCATACTGTTGGCAAATACGGATATATTTTTCCATCTTTCCTTCATCATCCCATTTGCTGTAAGCGCTATACAGAAGATAATGAAGGTGATATTTCGTCAACAAGTCATCGTCACTATCTTCGACATATTTCAACCCCGTCAGCGCATCTTCTACGACAGCATCCGGAAGATTGAGTATATTACTTAGGTAGGCTTTAGCGCGGTAAGCGATGGCCTTAGCGTGTGGACTCTTCGATTTTTCTGCATTTTCCATGCTGAGATCCAATAACTTTTTCCCTTTCAACAGGCTATCCACGGCGATGTACATACCACTTTGATGCGCGTACAAATACGCTAAATCCGTGGGAGAGTCCGTATCCTTTATCGCTTTTTCCAAGACGGTAAATGCTTCCGGAGATTTATTGCGCAATTGGAGCTCATCCAATGTATCCAGTGTTTGCTGTGTAATTGGCAGAATATACTGCGCATGTCCTAAGGAACAGATCAAGAAAAGAGTAATAAACAAAAATATTTTGGTCAACATCATAAAAGTTATCTACAAAAGAACAAGATAACCAAAATAAAATGTTAATATAAAATAGCGCACCATAATTTCAAGATTGCAAAATCGCTTATAAACTATAAATCAACAACATAAAAAATTGTAGATATTTTGTATATACATCCGTAACACCGATAGATACTTTGTTATACGTTTCATTATTATACTTCAAATTTTTATGGCGACTTTCGTGGTAGTACGTACAACAAACATAAAGGCCATGTTTTTTCACATTCAAAAAATAGAACAATCGACGCATCATACGGACAACCTACAAAACCCTAAAAACCAAGGAAACCCGATGGTACTAGGCGTTTACCGAAATAAAGCACGGACGATTCTCTATACCGTATATACGAAGAAAACCTTTGGTGAATACTGGGACTCCGTGGAGAACAAACGGATTCCGAAACGGCTTTGGACACCTCAAATGAAGGAATATTATCAACAGAAGGCACTAGACACTCCCAAGCCTCCTTTTGTGTTTAAAATCACCGTTGTCGGGTGGCTATTTGTTCTTCTCTTCATGGGTGTATTCGGTTACGTAATTTATGATTCCGTAAAGCCACCTCCGGCAAAATCTGAAAAGCACCTTGCGATGGAGCAGGCCCCTCTAGTGGACGACATCTACTTTGGTCGGTACGAGCTCTATAAAGAAAAAGGAAACCCGTTGGGGATGGAAGGTCGCTTCGGTTGGTTTAAGGTCCTCAATGTAGAAGGAGACGTTTACTACCTCGCGAAATCCAAAGAAATGAGCAGAGGCCACAAACCCAAAGAACAACTCAACAGCACCGATTTTGAAACAGAAAACATGCTTCCGGTAAGATTAGTAGAACAAACGGGCTATGACATACGTTTGAAATCAGATAACGGGCTATTGGAAATATACATTACGGACAAGAAATAAAAGCGAA
The DNA here is from genome assembly GCF_002980525.1 of Sphingobacterium haloxyli. GTDB lineage: Bacteria > Bacteroidota > Bacteroidia > Sphingobacteriales > Sphingobacteriaceae > Sphingobacterium > Sphingobacterium haloxyli. Next base: position 130,231 of record NZ_PVBQ01000002.1, on the reverse strand, counting down.
ATAGCACTGTCCGTTAACTTTAGCAAATACAAAATCCTCAGTTGTTGTACATATGTAATAAAGTCGTAAATTCAAACCATCAAAAGTAAGAGCAGGAGCGACGGTGTCCGATCCAATTAAATTGATATCACATGAAATACGCGTTTAGACAAGCAAAGCCAGAAGATGCTGTTCATATCTGGCAAATTCTGGAACATGCTATCCAACGGAGAAAAGAAGATGGAAGCAATCAATGGCAGGATGGCTACCCAAATCCTGCTGTTATCAGCACGGATATTGAAAAGGGAAATGGATATGTATTAGCGGACGGCGATACTATCGTGGGCTACTGCGCCATATTAATAAATGACGAACCAGAATATGCCCACATAAAGGGCAAATGGCTTACAAAGGGAGATTTTGTGGTTTACCACCGCGTTGCCATCTCTGAACACTATTTGGGTAGGGGGCTTGCGCAAAAACTGCTGCTTCATATCGAAGATTTCACAAGACAGCACAATATCCCAAGTCTGCGAGCTGATACAAACTTTGATAACCCCGGCATGCTCAGTATCTTTGAAAAGATGGGATATACCTATTGTGGAGAGGTAACGTTTCGGGGTACACCACGACGCGCTTTTGAAAAAATTATCGCTTAATCGGTACACTTGCAGTTTCCAACTCAGCAATAAATGCGTCTACTTTATCTTCGTCGGTTGCCCAGGAAGTGATTAGGCGTATAGCTACAAGATCCGCATCGATGGTTTTCCAGACATAAAATGCATACCTTTTTGCAAGCTTTTCAACGACATCGTTGGGAAGAATGGGGAAAATTTGGTTAGTGACAGGCTCTGTAAGGAAATCGTAGCCTAATTTTTTTATCGCGCGGGCTACTTTCATCGCCATTTTGTTGGCGTGCTTTGCCAACGAGAAGTATAAATCGTCTTTAAACAATTCCAGAAATTGGATACCTAATAGGCGTCCTTTCGCCAATAAAGCTCCCTTTTGCTTTAACATGTAATCCAAATCCTTCGCCAGATCCGAATTACCGAAAACAATTGCCTCGCCGAGTAATGCGCCATTTTTCGTGCCCCCAATATAAAAGACATCTGTATAACGGGAAACATCGGATAAGGTCAGGTCGTTGCCCTCCGCGGTAAGGGCATGTCCTAATCTAGCTCCGTCTAAAAAGAGATATAAGTCTTTTGATCGACAATAGGCCGACAATTGCTCAAGCTCTGATTTTTTATATATTGTACCAATTTCCGTCGAATTAGATAGGTATACCAGCTTAGGTTTTACAACATGCGGCCTAAGCAAATACGCTTGCAATATGTTTTCGATAGCAGCAGGAGCCACTTTACCATCTTCTGTATCAACGGTAATTACCCGATGCCCGGTAGCCTCGATTGCACCCGCCTCATTCGCGTAAATATGCCCTGTATTCGCACTAATAACAGCTTCGTGCGGCCGTAACAGCGAAGATATGACGATTAGATTCGTTTGTGTGCCGCCCGAAACAAAATAAATAGCTGCATCGGGGTTTTGTATCTTTTGTCGAAGTACTTCCTTAGCCTCTACAGAATATTCGTCTTCACCATAACCGTCGTGCTGTACAAGATTGGTCGCTATTAATTTTTGCAAGATATCCGGATGTGCGCCTTCGGCGTAGTCATTTTTGAAACTGTACATGTTGTGCATGGATTTTAACAACACAAAAGTACAAAGTCTGAACCTTTTTCTTTTCGCTGTTGAAACTTTAGTTTACGCAATAAAAAATATTTATCTATGTGAACGCTTGGTTATGTAGCAGTTTGAAGACGATAAGGACGCTGCCGCGAAGTCCGTCAACTTCACCAAAGGTGGAACATATCGCGCGGATGATTTATATGCCCGAGCGCAGATGATTAATCAATTACAAGCAGTCGCTCGTTCTACCTCACAACATTTAAATGCTTTTTTGATGGAACTGGATACGCTAGAAGTGGATTGAGCTGCTTGATTAAAAGCTAAACCCTTGGTCTGCTTGTCTAGACCAAGGGTTTTTTAATTTATTTAAGCTCCAATTTCGTGATAACGGGAAAATGATCTGAAGGAAAAATCCCATCAGTTTCATCCTGTAGTACCGCGTATTCATTAACCCGAAAGTGGCTACTTGTAAAAACATAATCAATACGACCTTCATAGGCGCGATCGTTATTCATTCCGTTATATGTACCGATCGGTCCTTCCGGCTCGGTTTCACTGATAGCTCGGCTATCATTAAGGAAGCGTGTCAGCGTGAGGATCGGCATGCTGCCCGGTAAGGCGTTCATGTCACCTGTCAAAATCACGGGTTGCCCGTTGGTCATAAAATCGATTCTTTCTTTCATGAGCAGTGCAGATTTCTCCCGTGCCTCGACACCTATATGATCGAAATGCGCGTTGAATACAAAGAAGTTACGCCCTGTATTCCGGTCATTAAAGAGCGCCCAGTTACATAACCTAATTACTGCCGCGTCCCAACCGTACGAGCTTTTCTCCGGTGTTTCAGACAAATAGAAACGTCCTTCGCTGCGCACAGCAAATCGCTGTCCATCATAGAGTATTCTTTTGGATGTCCCTACTATCTGCAGCCCGGTTGCTCTTTGAATATCCGCCGCTTGGTTTGCTTGATCCTCTTGGAGACACAAGATATCTATCTCCCGATCTACGACCTGTTTTATTAACAAATCTTTTCTTCTGCTCCATTGATAATGCGCCGGTATAGCGTCTGTGTCGTGCAGGATGTTATAACTGGCAACAACAAACGTCGACTCACCTTTTGGATTGCCTCCGTCTTCCTCTGGACCGGCGGTTTCATTCTTTTGGCAGGAAATACTTATTCCGAGCAACAGAACAAACCCATACATGTATTTACGCATAGTCACTATTTTTAACCACAACTTGTCACTTATTCTGTAATAATTTTAAACTCTGCAATTGCCGGTCGTCGACTGCTGATAGAGGGCCCCAATCGATAATCGACTAATTTTTGTGTATCGATATTCTTATACAAAATATGGTCCGCAATAAAGTCTCCTCCGTGCTGGTTTACCGTCGCTTCACAAGGGCGGCAACCCGGTGTCATTTCATCTGTCAAGACGGTCGGTAGCATATCCGATCCTTCATTCTGAAAAAAGAAATTGCCGGCAACAAAAACGGGGATATCCATATCCTTAATGAAATTTACGATGGTTTCCGCCTGTAAAGGTCGGTTATGATTTCTCCTATTCGCATTGCTTCCATCGTCTAAGTGGACGCCAATAAAGGCTATATCGATGTCTCTGCTAAAATTGACTTTCAGGTATGCGAACGGACGTTCATCCCCGTTTACAGCAGGATCTACGGGCAATTTCATAACCGAGGATTCTTCGATTGGCAATTTTGACAATACCGCTAATCCGAACTGTCCTTCCCGGTAGTTATCAAGCTGCGGCGCAAACACATACTGCATACCCACATCGGTTGCGATAACCTCCGCTTGATTGATGCTGATGCCCGTACGCGTATTATTTTTATCAACTTCCCGCAACACGACTAAATCCGCTTGTTCACTATTTATTAATTGAGTAATGGCCGAGTAGTCGGCATTCGCATTGTTTATGCCGATAGAAATAATTTTGATGTTGTTCGGATTTTTCTCTTCTTCGTCATTATCATCATCAGGATTTGTTGCTCCGGGCGTCGGTGGATTTGGATCCACCGGCGCGACATAACTTTCCCAAGGCGCTTTACTGCATGAAGAAACGAGCATCAGGCATATAAACAAGAAACTTAATGAAGTTTTCATAACATGTATCTTTAAAGTATAATTTTCAATAATTAGTAACCGGGATTTTGTTCCATATTAGGATTCGACAAAATTTCCACTTCCGGGATAGGCCACCAAAAGGAACGGTCACCATTCGTCGTACGGGTTTCCACTTCGACTTTCCTTCCGGTTTCTGGATCGACGGCACCATATACCGTACCGTTCATCACCTCTTTCCATGTTCCCCAGCGTCGGATGTCAAAATAATGAACGCCTTCGAATGCCAACTCCACGGACCTTTCCTGACGGATAAGCGCACGCATTTTTTCCTTTGAATCGTATTTACTTAGCGTCGCACTTGGCATACCGGCACGATTACGCACCAAGTTGACGTAATAGAGCACATCCGGATGATTCCATTCATCGAGTTCGACAAGGGCTTCGGCATAGTTCAATAGTACTTCTGCATAACGAATAATCATAAAATCAAGGATCCTTGTGCTGGATGTATTCTCCTTATCCCGTTCATCGAGATACTTTTTCACCCAGTAGCCGGTAGCCGTGGAATATTGGATCCCCAAACGATTGGCGTTAACACCGGAGTTATCAAACGGATTTAAGGTAGAGCTCATAAAGGTATCGCCCACTAAAAATATAGACGCTTTCAGTCTGGGGTCGCGCATATCCTTATGATTGGGGTCGCGATGAAATAGCGCAATAGAATCTGCAGAAAGCTCGTTTAAATTTCGGCCGTCCTTGAGCTGATACGTATCGACGATAGCGGCCGTCGGCGATAGGACACTTAGTCCGCCCTCGCTGGGCATGCCGATTGCTGTAAACGCGCCACTACTTCCCTGATCCCGAAAGAAAATCCGTTCTTTGTTTTCTTCGCCGGCGTAACGAAACAGATTCGTATAACTATCGGATGGATTTGGTGCGCGATAAAGCTCATACTCTCCCGATTCTATCACCTTTAATGATGCCTCTCTTGCAGCTTCGTAATCATGGAAAAATAAAGCTAGCCTAGCCATCAGTGCGTAGGCAATCCCGGATGTGATGCGTGTACGGTCGGCGAAATCGTAGCGCGCAGGAAGCTTTTCTGCACAGGCCTTCAGCTCGGACATGGCAAACGCATACACTTCTTCTTCTGTGTTTCGCTTCATATAGCTATTCTCCGGACTGAGCGCGGTGGTTACGATCGGCACCCCCCCAAATAGCATCAGGAGCTCCATGTGATAATACGCCCTTAGTGCCCTGCCTTCCAAAATAAATCGCTCCCGTTTCCACTCTTCCATATACACGCGACCGATATTTTCGAGCAGGCGATTTGTTCGTCGGATGGTTTTGTAGTTGTCCATATAAATATGGTTGGCTCTATCCCAGTTCGACGCCTGTATCCCTCTGACGTACGCTTCGTATTCGCCACGCGTATCTTGCCGTGCCACAAGCTGGTCGCTCAGGGCGTCCAGAAACATAATCTGCCGCCCCGAAAGACCATGCGGAATGCCGACATAGCACCTGTAGAGCCCCAGCTCCGCGTCTGCGGCTGTGTTCCACCACAGCTCATCGTATACGCTGGTAGGGTGGTCCTGCACCAAAAATTTCTCACAACTAGTTGTTATCAACAAACCAACTGCTAAACATGCTGAATAAATATATCGTTTGTTCATTTTTTAAAATCTTATACTTGCTCCTACTGAATATGTTGCCATGATACTATGCTTCCATTGATCACCCCGACTTTCCGGATCCACTAATTTCATACTCGTGAAGGTCATGGGGTTCTGTGCGTTCAAAAACACGCGTAGTCCGGAAAGCTTAAGTCTGTTGGCCAAGTGCTGGTGTAGTGTGTAGCCCAACTGGATGAACTTCACACGCACATAGGCTCCATTCTGGAACCAGAAGTCGGATGCCATACGGTTATCACTCGGGCTAACATTTAAGCGTGGAAAACGCGCATCGGTTCGATCGGGTGTCCAATAGTTATCTGCGTAATAAGTTGTAGGCACGCCACCATCGGCTATCCCATCGAGCGGAAGCGCAAACATTCCCGTCAGCATGGCATCACTCTTGCCGGTACCCTGAAGTAAAAACTCCAAGTCGAAATTTTTGTAATCAAACCTAAAGTTGGAAAAGAAGTTAACGCGGGGCATAGGATCACCAATGATTGTTTGATCAGCTTCATCAATCTGTCCATCCTGATTGATATCGATGTATTTAATATCACCAGGGGCTGACAAGTGGCTTCTGACCGCAATCATTGGCTCTCCATTGTCATAGAAATCTTCTGCCTGCAATAAACCGTCCGTTCGGTACCCAAAGAAGCTACCGATACTTGAACCCACTTGGTTGCGGACAGCACCGCTACCGGCGTAAGGCCCTCCTACAAGGCTCAAAATCTCATTCTTGTTGTAAGTAAAGCCCGGTCGTATCGAAAACCCAAACCCGTTATTCAGCTTTTCTGTATAGGTTAACGACGCTTCCCATCCCTTATTTTGTACCTCGCCGGCATTAACCGGCACTTTTTCCTGGAAGCCTCCGGTCAAGGGTAATTGTGGTTGCAAAAGCATCCCGTTGGTCCGCTTGTCATAGAAATCGACCGTCAGCTCCAGTTTATTAGATGCAAACAAACCCAAGTCAAACCCGACATTTAGCATATCGACTTTTTCCCAGGAAATATCCGGGTTCCCATGTGAGATCTCCAAAGCGGTGCTCGGATTGATCAACGATTGATAAAGGTAAGGGTCGATGTTCTCGTTTCCGAGACTACCGTAAGAGGCTCTTAGCTTTAGGTTGTTCACTAAGGTGGATTCGTTCAAAAACGCCTCGTTATGCAAGTTCCATCCTACGGCTACCGAGGGGAAGAAACCATACTTTTTGCCCGGGCCAAAGCGGGAGGATCCATCCATACGAACCGTACCTTCCATCAAAAAACGATCATCGTACGAATAATTCAATTTGGTATATGCCGAGCGCAAAGCATATACGGTCCAATCACCCTGATTTCGCTGCTCCTGCGAATAACCCAAAATACCGTACACACTATGTTTATCGCGATTAAGCGTATAGTCTGCATTCAAACCCACAAAATAATAGGTCGAACGCGATTGGTCGGCCTCCCGTTGCAGGCCCCATGTCCGAAGCAACACGCCGGTATAATAGTCAAAGTGATTAAAATTTTCGCGTACATTATGGTGTGCGTCGCTATTCAACCGGAAGCTAAACTGCCCGTTGACATTTAATCCGGGAAGCACCGTCCATTTCGGACGGAAGTTGATCAGTGATTCTGTGTACTCATTTTTACGTACTCCGCCTACTTCCGCGTAAGCCAAGGGGTTCACAATATCTGCAAACTGTCCATAAAATTGTCGTCCATCCCGATCGGGATAGCGTGGCAATACGTTCGGCGCTACACGATACAAATCCTCCAAAAAGCGAAACGTACCGCCTGATGTCACCCGATTTACGAGTTCCCTATTCCGTCTGATTGCCGTAAAATCTAAATTGACCAAAAAATTGTCCGCCAGGGTGACTGTCGTATTTGCCCGGATATTAAAGCGCTTGAGATTCGAATTGGGGAGCATACTGCCCTGATCCATATAGTTTCCGGTCACCGCGAAGCGCGCCAGGCTGTTACCGCCGCTCACAGAAAGACTGTGGCTCGAAATCGGCGCCATCTTGTCTAGCATCAGATCGACCCAATTGGTATTGGGGTACAAGAGCGGGTCTGTTCCCTTACGCGTCTCCTCAATAGTAAGATCAGTATGCGGTGAAAGTCGACCCGCGGCAACGTGGGCTTCGTTATCCATCTCCATATAGCGGACCGCATCCACCGTTTGGGGCAATGCTGTAGGTGCTTGATAACCGTGATAACCGTCGTAATTCACCTGCATTTTGCCGGGTGTTCCTCTCTTAGTTGTAACGACAATCACACCATTTGCGGCACGTGATCCATAGATGGATGCCGCGGCCGCATCCTTCAATACGGTTACGCTTTCCACTGTTACCGGGTCAATATGGTTCATGTCCATTGGAATTCCGTCTACCAACACCAAGGGGTTTGCGCTGTTCAACGTGGTGATACCCCGGATATATACCGTCGCTGCATCGCCGCCGGGCAGTCCAGAACCCTGATTGACCTGAATACCGGTCACTCCGCCTTGTAAAGCCTGCGAGAGATTTGTTATGGGCTTGCCGGCAATATTGCTCTCTATAGGTAACGTCGACAAGGAACTGGCGATGTGTTTTTTCTGTTGTTCGTTCATCCCTACGACGACAACTTCCTCGAGTGCCGCCACATCGCTTTGTAAGGCAATAGGTAAGCTTCTTTCGCTTTTCGTAACGCGGTGTTCTCTAGGGTGAAAGCCGACCATCGAGAATACCAAAACGTCTCCTTTTTTCGCGTTTACAGAGAAGAAGCCCGTTTCATCTGTGGTTGTATTTTCGGCGCTACCTTTTACCATGACGTTTACGCCGGCCAGTGGCATCGGCGGCTCCTGCGTATCGTAAACCACACCGCTGATTGTCACTGTTTCCTGCTGTGGACGGCTAGATGTTGTTGCCACTTTCGTTGCATTCGCTTCCAGGATAATGGTTTTTCCTTGTAGCGTATACGTCAGTCCTAAATTGCTTGATATTTCATCCAGTACGCTGGACAAGGGAGCGTTTTTTACATCAATTGCTATTGATTTCGTGCGCTTCACAAGATGCTCATTGTAAATGAAATAATAACCTGTTTGTTTATTGAGCTCTTTAAAAACACTTTTCAGGCTACTGTTTCGGGCCTGTAGCGTTACATGCTGTGCAAGGGTATGTGCACTTAGGTGCATGCCGAAAAATAATAATAGAATGCCGGTAAGCTTCATAATTAAAAATGTTCGTCGAAATCTGGGAGATTTTCTACTGTTTTTTGAATGAACGAGCGTCGTTTTAGACCGCCGGAGTTTAAAATGTAATACTTCTTTCATACATTTGAAATGTTTGATTATTAATTCATAAAAGGATATGCTGACAGGCGTTGGCAGCAGTTAATTTAGTCGAACGTCTTCCTTCTCGGTTGCCGCCGGGAAGGATTCTTCATTCATAGGGTTTTATTTATACATCGATTTTTATTTTAATTGTTTGACCATTATTTTGTTTTTCTGAACATCAAAGTGTACCCCCCCTGCACGCTCCAAAATAGAAAGAAGTGTAGCCAAAGGATCTTGGCGGGATACCATTCCTGTTAGGCTCACCTCAGGCACTTCCCCTCCGTAAACCACCTCGGCATTATACCATCGACCTATCTGCCGCATCACCTGTGGCAGTTCAGATTGGTCAAAAAGAAAGATTCCGTTTTTCCAGGCGATGACAGGTTCTATATCTACGGCACGCACCCGAATTCCTGTTTCTTTCCGCTGGATTTCAGCCTGCTGCCCCGGGGTCAGGCGCATGGCTTCTTCGCCTCTTTTCACATGGACGGAGCCGGTTAGTAAAGTTATTTGGCTCTTTTGTTCTTCCGGATAAGCCATTACATTGAAGGTGGTCCCCAACACTTCCACCTCGCTTTCGGCGGTCTGCACAAAAAAAGGTTTGGTGGCATCATGCGCGACTTCAAAATAGCCCTCGCCCTCGAGCTTCACGCTACGTTTGCTTCCGGAAAAATGACTTGGAAAAATTAAAGAGGATGATGCATTCAGCCAAACTTTCGTCCCGTCGGCCAAAATAAGTTGGTACTGACCACCTCGCGGCGTCCGCATGGTGTTCAGCGCATGGTCGGCCTGGTCTACTTTATCGTCGTCGACCCGATAGATAACCAGCCCTTCCGATGTATTGGACACCGTGATACCCGCCTCTTGGAGCAGCTGATCTTGTCCCAGCTCATTTAATACTATTTTCTTTCCATTAAACAAGGTCAATTCAGCTCTGTCGCTTCCGGGCTGCGGATAGCTATTTACCTGTACTGCTATCTGCTCCTCAGGTTTATGCTTTATATGGCGATAGGCAAATAGTGATACGAATGCTACGAGCGCAACTGTCGCGGCGACCGCCATCCAATGTGCTGCATTTAAAGGTCTATAGCGGGGGCTCGGTGCAGGCGTTTGGATCTTCTCCTCAATTTTATCAAAAAGATTAGACAAGTGTGGCTGCTGCGCAGCAATCTCCGCTGTATCGACTTCCCTATTTAGCGCTTTCAGAATCAATTCTTTCAGCATGTCCGCATTTTCTTCAATATCGAAATAGCGATAGAGCTGAGTCAATTCCTCAGCAGTACACTGTCGCTGAAGAAATTTCTGAAACAGATGCGTAACCGTATGTGGATGCTTTTTCAATCGTTTGTATTTTCTTTTCTCTATTACGTATGAAAAGAAATTTACATCTGCTCCGCTCGGATTATTTTTTCAATAAGGACGAAAGCGAAAGAAAAATAAATGGTAGGGGAAGCTTAAAAAATAAGAAAGAACAAAAGTAGTGTGTAATAGCGTGTCTCAATTAGATGCTCCTTTAAGGTTTTAGTAGCTTTAACGATATGATCATTGATCGTCGAAGTGGAAACGCCGAGCATATCGCTCACTTGGTCATAGCTTAGCCCTTCCAGTTTGCATAATTGGTAAATCTCTCTTCTTCTGGGCGGAAGCTGATCCACAGCGCTCTCCAAGATCGCCTTATCTTCCTTTTCTCTGAGCCATTTTTCGGTAGGGGACTCGCTTTTTTCTCTTTCTTCTCTTCGACGCGAAGTAACAGAAATCAGTGTGTGTTGTCTTGCTTCTCTTCGGAAGTTGTCGAAAACTGCATTTTGGGCTATTTGAAAGATAAACGATTTGAAAGATCGGTCCGTGTCTATAGTAAGCCGGTTTTCCCAGATCTTGATAAATACGACCTGTAAGATATCGTCGGCAATTTCGCTACATTTGGTCATTCGTTGTATATTCCCGTACAACTTACCGCTGTATCGATTATATAACTCCCGAAAGGCACTTTGGTCGCTTTGCCTTACTAATGCCAGTAAGGCCGTCTCGGGCAAATCAAGATACGATTCGGTACGCTTTTTCATTCGCATAATTTAATTATTCATTTGTGTCTGTTTCCGAAGGCATTACCCTTTCGTGTCTGGCTTCGATGATACCCATGAACTCGTTACACTCGGTTTGACTTTTTGGAGTGATGAAACGACCAAACACGTTCATCACAAAGTCGCGCATAGCCACGTCGCAAATCTAAAGTTCCAATATTACCTCTATATTAAGAAACGATAATTTATGTCAATCCCTCCTCTTTGTCCAACCCCGTATAATCGAAAGCCCGCAAAACTCTTTTGATTATCAATTAGACTGATCCCGAAAATGCTTCAGAAAACGGCCGTGTATAAAGCAATTGTTACGGGTGCGTTAAATGATTTATTTGTTTCGACGGATTTAAAAATAGCCCGTATATTTACACCGGTCAGCAGAATTGGCCATCCGCAGAGCGTTAGCCGGTAACGTTCCGAAGGTTCGAATCCTTCCTCTGCAACATCATCAAGTTTAGTTTAGTTAGTTAGTCAGCTAAGCCCCTCCTCCCCGTTGGGGCTTATTTGTTCTACGAGGTGACGCGGTATAATTTTAGAACTCCGCATGGAAAGGAAGTCTGCATACCAATAGCCTGAAGATTTCACAATACGTTTTTGCGTTGTAAAATCAACATATACCAGCCCAAATCGAGGGTGATACCCTTCTGCCCATTCGAAGTTATCGAGGAATGTCCACACGAAATATCCATTTACTTTTACCCCTTCTTGTTTTGCACGGAACACCTGCTCAATGGTGCTTTGTAAATAAGCCTTTCTTTTCGGATCGTTTACTTGTTGATCTCGGACCTCATCATGAAAGGCAGCTCCGTTTTCGGTTATCATCAGCGGAGGCATATTTTCGTAAGCACTGAATTTCTTCAATACGTGATAGATTGACGCTGGATAAACTTCCCAATTCATAGCCGTTACCTCCACCTTACGTTTTTTTGCACTGACAATTTTTGCTTGTAACCACGGAACAAAAGGTGCAAAACGGATTACTTCTCGTGTGTAATTTTGTATGCCGATGAAATCCATATCAAACTTCAGATCGTTCTCATCGTTTTGTTGTATATATTTTTCTATTCGATTCAGAATCTTCAGATCCTGCGTAGGGTATCCCATGCCTAGTAACGGCTCGATAAACAGACGATTGAGCAGGGCGTCTGCCTTTCTTGCAGCAAGTATATCTTTTTCGATTGCGCGGAATGGCTCAACGTGTGAGCACGAAAACGTAGTACCAACACAACTGTCGCTTTGTATAGATTTAATTATCCGTGCTCCGTAAGCCTGTGATAGCGCGGCATGATGCGTAGCTGCTAAAAAGTTGCCCAGCCCCTTTCTACCCGGAGCATGTACGCCAAAGAAATATCCCGCGCCGGTAAACACAACTGGTTCGTTTAAAACCATCCAATTTTTCACGCGGTCCCCAAAATGTTGGACACAGATGGACACATAATTGCCAAACCACTCTCTGACATCACGATTTACCCAACCTCCCTTCCATTCCAGTGCGTGGGGAAGATCCCAATGGTAAAGCGTTACCCACGGCGTTATCCCTAATTCAAGCGAAAGATCAATAAGCCGATTATAAAAATCTATCCCTTTTTGATTAATCTCTCCTGTCCCGTTAGGAAGTATACGGCTCCACGCGATAGAAAATCGGTAATTCGGGATGTTTAAGCTGTGCATCAGATACAAATCGTCTACGTAACGATTGTAAAAATCACATGCAATATCCCCGTGTTGATTTTGGAAGATTTTATTCTTTCTTTTTACAAAGACATCCCAGATCGATAACCCTTTACTATCGTGGTTATGCGCTCCCTCGATCTGATAAGCAGCCGTGGAAACGCCCCAGATGAAGTCTTCTCCGAAGGCATCCTTATTCAACGACATCTAATTCTTCCCTTTTTGTATGTCACAGTTTATGGAACCGCATAGGTGAATAGAATGAGGAGAACTGGGCTAAAAACAAGCGCGTGAACACTTTCTGGAAGAAATAAACGACCCTTTTCATGGCAATTAAGTTTTAATCCTTATGTAAATTAAGGGATTACATATGAATAAACGATTACCAGCATATTAAGTTTTTGTTTACTACTAATCACACAGTCTTGCCTTATGTTGCTTTACATAGTATTATCACATCAGGGCACCGAAATTCCTCTTTTATTAAAACCAAAGGTAGCAGATCGACGTATATATAGAAAACAACTGCGTATGCAAATAGGTTTTCACGCGTCACATGAACAGTTTTCACCCAAACATTTGCTCGAACTGGTAAAGTTGGCAGAGCGTGCCGGTTTTGATGCCGTGCTTTCATCAGATCATTTCCATCCCTGGAGCAATGCCCAGGGAGAGAGCGGCTTTGCGTGGAGCTGGCTAGGAGCCGCTATGCAAGCAACGCAGCTGCCCTTTGCCATCGTCAATGCGCCAGGCCAACGCTATCATCCAGCGATTATTGCACAAGCCGTGGCAACACTGGATAACTTGTTTCCGGAGCGGTTTTACATCGCTGTGGGCAGCGGGCAGGCTTTGAACGAAGCCATTATAGGAGCGCAGTGGCCCGTAAAAGAAGCCCGCAATGCGAGGCTTAAGGAGGCGGTGGATATCATGCGGGAGCTTTGGCGAGGAGATTATGTAACACGGAATGGGCTGATTCGGATTGAACGCGCTAAATTGTTTACACGGCCACAAGCAACTCCGGTGGTTTATGGCGCCGCCCTTACAGAAAGGACCGCGCAATGGTTAGCCGACTGGGCAGACGGAATGATTACCATATCACAGCCAATGGAACAGCTTGAAAAAATGGTCGCTGCGTTTCGGAAAGGAAGTGTCGCTAAACCGATGGCATTAAAAGTTCAGGTATCCTACGCCACTTCCGAAGAAAACGCTCTTTATGGCGCTTGGGAACAGTGGAAAAATAATATATTCCCCAGCGAGCTCCTTGCCGAGATCAGCACACCTGATCAATTTGATGCTTTAGGCACTGTTGTGCGTAAGGAAGACTTAAAACAGCATGTTATTATTTCAAATGATCCCATGGTTTACGTCCAGAAAATCAATGCCTTTTCCGAGATGGGTTTTGAAAAAATATATATACACAACGTAAACAGTGAGCAAGAGCTTTTCATTGACTTTTTTGGAGAACAGGTTCTACCTCATTTAAAAAAATAGTATAGATGAATAAACACTGGTATAAAAAAGCTGTCATCTATTCCTTGGATGTTGAAGACTTCATGGATGCGGATGGAGATGGTGTGGGCGATTTTCAAGGATTAATTGAGCGGATCCCTTACTTGTCCGCTTTAGGCATCGATTGTATCTGGTTACTTCCTTTCTATGGCTCACCAAATAAAGACGACGGCTATGATGTAAGCAACTATTTTGAGGTGGATGAGCGGTTGGGAAATTTAGGTGACTTTGCCGAATTTGTCGATGCTGCCACCAAAGCAGGTATTCGGATCTTGGTAGACCTTGTGATTAATCATACCTCAGTTAAGCACCCGTGGTTTATAGAAGCTTCAAAGGACAAAGCATCCAAATACCGCAACTTTTACATTTGGGCTGATGAGAAGCCTGCCGATGATGGCAAACATGCCATCTTTGGGCCAGATCAGGGATATTCAAACTGGGAGTACAGCCGAAAAACAAAACAATGGTACTACCACACATTTTACAACGATCAGCCCGACCTGAATATGACTAACCCAGGTGTTCAAGAAGAAGTTTTCCGAATCATTAACTTTTGGCTAAAGTTAGGGATTGCTGGCTTCCGTGTTGATGCTGCTCCGCATATTATCAGACAGAAGGGCAACCAAAAGTTTGACGGAGACCCTCATGATATTTTCCGGAAGATCAGGCAGTTTGTCAGCGAAAGAAATCCCGAAGCGGTTTTACTAGCTGAAGTAAATGTCAAGCCAAACCAATACAGCCATTTTTTTGGGGATGATGATCAAATGCACATGCTCTTTAATTTTTACGTCAACAATTATACATTTCTTGCGTTTGCGCAGGAAAAGGCCACGCCGCTCCTGAAGGCGCTAAGTCACCTTCCGACATTAAGTTATAATCAACAGATGGCTAATTTTCTTCGGAATCACGATGAACTCAATCTGGGGCAACTAACCGACAAAGAGCGCGAAGAGGTGTTTGAAGTTTTTGCTCCAGATGAAGGCATGCGCATATTTGACAGGGGCATCCGAAGAAGGCTAGCCCCTATGCTGCAGAATGATCGGAAAAAGTTAGAGCTAGCTTATAGCCTGCTACTCACGCTTCCTGGAACCCCGGTGTTCCGCTACGGGCAAGAACTCGGAATGGGGGAAGCCCTTTCTAAAGAAGGTAGGGGTAGTGTGCGCACGGTTATGCAATGGCACGGCGGAAAAAACGGCGGTTTCTCCAAGGCGGACAGCGAAAACCTCATAGAAGATATTATTACGAAAGGTCCATATGGGTATAAGAAGGTGAATGCGAAAGCAGAAAGCTTGGATGCAAACTCATTGCTAAACTGGATGATGAGAGCTATTAGGATAAGGAAACAATTATCCGAAATAGGCGATGCGAATTTTAAGATCATCGAGGCGGACAGTGACAGCGTTATGGCCATCAAATATGAAAGCGCACACGCGTGCGCCCTGATACTTCATAACTTTAGCGGTAACGATGTCCACGTCAAAATCGAGATGGAAGATATCAACGGGTATCTTGAGGTTTTCAGCAACGAAAGTTATGAGGAGTTCAATCCTAAAAAAACGATCCAATTATCCGCGTTTGGTTACAGGTGGATGCAGAAGAGAGAGCTGTTTGATTAAACTCTTTGGGCAAATTATACATTAACGTGGTTTATTCGAAAATAAAATGGTATAATTCCAACATTCCTCCACGCTACAAATCAACTTTTCTATTTTTGGAGGAAAAGAAAGCTACATGCATCGTTATATTGTATTATTCAGTTTATTTTGTGCTTCCCTACCTCTTCAAGCACAATACGGCAAATTATCCGGCACGGTCAAGGATGCTATTTCTCAATCACCCGTTTCGTACGCGAGCGTCGCTATCGTCGATACCAACCATAATGTGTTAGATGGCATTATATCTGATTCTCTAGGCTATTTCCAGTTTTCCGATGTAAAGGACGGCACATACCATTTGCTAATCAAGTCTATCGGATACAATCAACAAAAGATCGATTTTGAAATTAGCCGTAACCAAAATATTAATTTGGGGACGTTGTTACTCGCTCCTGCGACCACGGAAATAGAACAGATTGAGGTCACAGGTAATGCTGCTCCCCACCATCATCGCTCTGATCGCCAAGTATATCGATCTGACCAGTATAAAAACGCTGTCGGAGGAACGGCCTTGGATATCGTAAAAAACCTGCCCGCCGCATCCCTCGATGCCCAGGGTAATATCAGTATTCGTGGGAACGCGGGCATTCTTGTTTTGATCAATGGCAAACCCTCTTTTTTGGATCCGGCGACTATTTTAAGCCAGATAGCGGCTAACGACGTGTCCGAAGTAGAGTACATCAGTAGCCCGACGGCTCAGTTTGACCCGGATGGAAAGGGCGGAATGATTAATATCAAAACCAACCGAAAACCGGATACAGGTTTTTCTTGGATGCTTAATCTGCAAGGTGGCTTACCAAGTATTGACGATTATAACAACAAGGAGAGACAACAGCGTTATGGCGGCGATATTGCCTTCCAGTATAGGCAAAACAAGCTGGAATTAAATGGCTCCGCAAACTACCTCAGGAATGACAATGCCGGCTTCCGAGACGGCGATGTATATACCATCATCGACGACAGACAGACTTTTTTTCCTTCAGCGGGTGAGAGGAGCTTTGATAAATATAATTATGGTCTACGCTTAAACGGCTCGTATGCATTTTCCGAAAAGCAGATGCTCAGCTTAGGTGTTCTAGTTTCCCGTCGATTTCAGGACCGGGTAGCCGATATCCATTATACTAATCGGACTATCCAGCCGTCAACCGGCCAACAAATATCCTCCGTAAATTATTTCAACCCGAACCTGCAAAACAAACAGGGGGAGTTTTATTTGCTTGACTTATCTTATCAATACAAAATAAATCACGCTCATGCTATACAGGTCAATGGTATATATGAGTATGCCAATATATACGGATCGACAAAGAATGGTAACATTGAAAATGGTGCTGACACCGTTCAGTGGACATATAATCCCTATAAAAATCCATTACAGGGCCTGCGGTTGTCTTTGCAGCATCAATGGAAAATAGGAGAAGCAGAATGGGTAACGGGTTATCAGCTACGACACGATAGCCAAAAGGGCGATTTCGCGTATTATGAATCCAACACGGGCACTACGAACCTGGTCTTAAATCCTGAATTTACCGGAAAATTAAATGCTACCAATATGGTTCATGCGCTATATAGCCAATATGATAAAACGTTTAATAAAACGCAACTATCCTTAGGGCTGCGGTATGAATACTATCAACGGGACCTGCTTTTACTAAACACGGGGCAACAATTTCCTTACGCCATCCACCAACTCTACCCTACCTTGAATCTTATGCACGATTTGGGCTCGGGTTGGTCCTGGAAATTGGCTGCTGCAAGAAGGGTACAACGCAACAACAATTTCGAACTCAATCCTATTCCTGAACGAGAGCACTCCGAAACGTTGGAACAAGGAGATCCGGAGCTACTGCCGGAGTTCGTTACAAATGCCGAAACAGGATTGGTCAAGAAAATCAACACAGGGAGTCTTTTTGTCAACGCGTACTATCAACATAGTAAAAATCCAATACAGCGCGTCAATGCGGTCTATGCTGATACCATTCTACATCGGGTTTTTACTAACGCAGACTATGCGAGTCGTTGGGGTATGGAAATGGGCGGTAATGGGGAGCTTACACGATGGCTATCGCTGAACGGTGGTTTGAACATTTATAATTACAAGATAGCTGGACAGGTGCTGGACTATCAAGAAACCCGCGAAAATCAAGATTGGGTATATTCCCTCAACACCGGAATTCAGGCGAACCTGGCAAATAACTGGAGTATGGGACTGCAGGTAAATTACCTATCGGAACGGCCTACCGTTCAGGGAGTAGATTCTAGATTCGTTACTCCTCATTTTAATCTGAGCAAATCCTTTATGCGGGGTGCTATGACGGCCCAAATCCAATGGCAAAATATAGAACTGGGCAAATGGGGCGTCAACGAGCAAAGAATCACTACACAAGCACACGATTTCTATACCACGACAAATTACGTCTACGAGAAAAATATACTGTTGATTAATTTAAAGCTCAATCTGCAGCGTCTGAATGATGTATTCAAGTTGCCTAAAAGTGAATTTGGTGAGAAAGAATTTTAAATTCGCTGATTCCGGAAATTCTTGGGTGTGGTGCCAGCATACCGCTTAAAATACTTGGAAAAATGGGATTTATCAGAAAACCCTAGTGTATAAGCTACTTCCGATACTGTTTTTCCGGTGTAAACGAGCAGTCGTTGCGCTTCTTTGACAATATAGGTCGCTATGACTTCCGAAGCGGTTAGATCCGTGTTCTTCTTGCAGGCCATATTCAGGTTTTGTGGACTTGTATGTAGGATTTCGGCATAATAAGCCACGTGATTAATCACTTTGCCGTCTTCGCTTAACAACGCACAGAACCGAACAAAAAGGCTGTTTTGCATCGTTATACTCGGTTTTATCTTTTGTGCATCTTCTAATGTTTTTGCCAAAATAACTTTGAACAACCCCTCTTGGCAGACCATATTCTTTTCTTCCTGAAGCATTTCTAAAAGGCGCTGAAGATACTGACCGTCTTTCAGGTAAACCGTGTTATACTTCCCGACCTCCTTCACAAGGCGGTTAATTTCAAAATCCAAGGACTGGTCAACGAATGGTTTCTTCACTAAAACCACGTAACCTACTACCGGAAGGGCCAATTCCCAATGATGAACGTTTCCTTGTTGGATAACCAGCACACATGGTGCTTTGACAAGAATTTCTCGACCATCAATATAATGTTTCCCTGAAGTTTCTGTCAAGAACACTAGTTCCAGGTAGCCATTATGTTTGTGGGCCGTGGTGTGATGCTTAGACTGATCAAATCGCCTGACTTTGATCAGTTGCTGAGCGTCCATTTTGTCCTTGATTTCAATTTCTTTCCGCATCATCTCCAATCAAGAGGCTTTTGTGAATACACATATATTTATTTTAACTGATGTGCTTACCCGTTGGAAAACACGCTGTCAAACCTACACAAAGTTCCTCGTACATACAATAATGCGTTCTTATCGGTACTGAAGTTGGGACTACCTCCGTATGTACCGCAGCACGGAAAGGAATGCCGATTAAAATCGATAGGTTAAACCAACGGTACCTCCACCATGAAAGGTATTTCGTCTCTGGTCTGCTCCCCAAATTTTCCAGATCAACCCTTTATTCCCCAATTCAGGATGTATTGCCTCCGAATACGTTAGCGATGGGGCAGCATATACTTGAAGATGTCGGCTCAAGTTTATCGCGGGTATGATCCGCAATGAACTGCGATTGGTATCATTATATTTAAGATCTTCATCAAAATGCGTCCGATGAACCAATTCCGTCGACAGCGTAACCCTTGTTCGCTGTATAAGATGTGCACCGATACCTGCTTCAATTCCGTATTTAAAGTAACCATCGTTTAGGTAAGTTCCTATTCCCAAGACGCTGTACATCACCCGGCCGCCACTTCTGAAGCTCAAACCCATGAACTTGCTCTCATCAAATCCCAGTGACAACTGACGAGAACCATTTTTTATCCAGTTAAACACGCCTATAGGGTAGTCGCTACTATCGGCAATATTAATAACGGCAAGCTGCACACCATGCACCTTCCTAGCGATATTTATACCTCCTGCCAATTGACTTCCGACTTCGCTTTTAGCTAAATTCATCGCGCCGGCCAACTGTATACCCCGCTCCGCGTTACTGGCTAGATTAATTCCACCCGTCAACTGTATCCCGGAAGTAACCGTGTCTATGCTATTCCATATTCCTGCCAATTGAATACCAGACAGTTTATTCAACCCAACATTACTAACTCCTGCGGCCTGAAAGCCTCGAACATCGCCTCCTACGACATTGAATAAACCAGCAAATTGAACGCCCTGCATATCAAATTGGTTTACGTTAAATGCTCCTGCAAGTTCTGTACCCGTCACGCCCGCTGTATACCCCCCAATGATGTTTAGAGAGAACTTATTAACGATCTGCGAATTGAAAAAGCCATGGGTACTCAATCCTGGAGTCATCGAGATCTGAAAAGGGCTGTACACAAAGAAACCTCCTAAGTTAAGATTTTGAACCCGCTGTCTAGAGCTGGTAAAAAACCTCCCAAAAGCGGTGTTCGAAATCATTTTGCTCGAATCCGAAGCATGGTAATATCCCGTTTTCCTTTCCTTACCCTTGCGTGAAACTTCTACCGGGAGCAATAGAACTAGCGCTGTATCTCGATAATTTTCTTTACTCATCGCTATCGTAAAAGTAGGTTCTAGACTCTTAACGTCTAATTCGAAGTACCCGCTCTTGTCAGTCAATGTAGAAAATTGATATGCCGTACCATCATACACCGTGACAAACTTAACAGGCATATTTGTACGGATGTCTTTGACATAACCGGAAATCTTCGTTCGATTATTTTTGATGGTGTCCATATCGACCGTGCTTACATCCATCCGTTGCGGGGCATACGTAATGATGATGTGCGAATTGGTTTCTTTAAAACTATATTTTTCTCCGAGCAGTTTTTCCAAATAACCGACTAACAGACCTTGATAACGATCTACATTAACTTCTTCATCTAAATTAAGCAACTGGCTGTTGTACGAAAAAAAAACCGATTGCTCTTGCTTCAATACGTCAAAAATCGCTCTCAGCGTAGCCCCTTCGAATTTTGGCAATTGTATATTATCTGAAAGCCTATTTTGAGCATCCGCGGATAAACTGCTGAAGCACATAACCAGTGTGCTCACGGCAAAAAGTTTCGATTTCCGGACGATGTATATAACAATTTTCAAACGTTTAATAAAGTCGTAATATTTAGACATGGAATGCTTATTTAATATAATAGATGTCATCTTTTTTGCGCATTTTTAAGTCGAATGTTTTCAGAATAACATCCACGATTTCTGTTAGATTCTGCTGTTCGAAAGTTGCTGTATATGTCAGCTCTTTTGTTTTCGGATCTTCAATTAAAAACTTTTTTCCATAGGCTTTACCTAAGACTTCAAAAACGCGCCGCAAGGGCGTATTCTCAAATGTAAATTCCTGATGGACATAATACCGATAAAGTTGATCCGGAACCGTGTCAACACGAAGCTTCTGATTGGAGGTATCTGAAACAACAAGCATCTGATTGGGCTTTAAAATAAGTTCCTGTCCACCATAGGTAACTTTTACTGCACCACTCGCTACAATAACCTCGGTATCGGTTCCGTCTCGTCGAACATGAAAACTGGTTCCCAAAACTGTGATTTCACTTTTACCACTTTCAATAACGAAGGGATGGTTCTGGTCTTTTTTCACATCAAAAAAAACAGCTCCTTTGAACAGCTGAACCTTTCGATCTTTTCCAAGCCACTGTTTTTGATAAACCATTTCTGCATGGGTATTAAGATGAACGGTGCTCCCGTCTGGCAATCCGGCATGCTGTACCTGCATATCCGTTTTTAACTCCTTTTTTACGCTGAGCGCGGATTGGAGTCCCCAAAAAGCTAATGTACCAAACAGCATTAGCGATGCAGCAACGCTTAACCACCTCGGGCTAATTCGCTTTTGTGTGGTATCTATTTTTTTTGCCGTGTTACTTTGCGTATCGCGCATCCGAACGAAATCCGACCAGGCTTTGTCTACATCTATTTCAGGAATCTGTTTAAGATTTTCTCCGATATCCCATATTTTCTTCATTTCTTCCAGTTCCTTTTTATTGTCGTTATGCTCAGCAACCCATGCTTCCACTAAAAGACGTTCTTGATTGTCGGCTTCACCAACAATATATTTTATTATCAATTCCTTCATAACCCTGTCATCATGATTAAAGTCAATACATTTAAATAATCCGCAAGATGAAGTCTCAGATGCTTCAATGCTTTGGTCATATGTCCTTCTACTGTTTTCAGCGACAACCTCAGTTCTTCAGCTATTTCCTGATACTTCAATTCCTGAAATCTGCTCATCTCAAATACGATTCTACTCTTTTCAGGCAACTGCGCAAGAGCCACGTGCAACTGTTTCCGCAATTCGGTATCACTTTGCTGGGCATACACCGAACCGGCGCCGGTATTCTGCTGATACAATTCGTACTTTACCTTACGCTGTTCCCTCTTGATGAGATTCATACTTTCGTTATATACTGCCCGATACAAATAAGATCGAACAGACGTGTGGATATCCTGTTGCCAATCTTTTTCCCACAGCTTTAGAAAAACTTGCTGAACGGTTTCTTCGGCCGTATCCGCATTGCCCAATATTTTGAATGCGTACCGGTACAGCTCCTTAAAATACGTCCTAAAGACTTCTTCAAATTTTTTCTCTTTATCCAATAGCATATTTTATGATGCTTTTATTTCTTAGTCTGTACATTGTCTGATGACCCTAACTATATATGTAGACAATCAACTTGAGCTTAACCCTTATACGAGCCTTACTTTTTCTTTTTCATCGAAAGGGTTAAATGATCCCCTGCCAGCAAAAATACCCAATGCGCTAATTTTTTTCAGTTCAGGTAAAGGGTATATCTCGTATCAATTGTCATAAACATAAAAGAATACTATAACATTTAATCTTAAACGTAATCAAAATGAAAAAACACGCGAGATACGGATTTATAATTTCCGTCTTATGTCTTGGTTTACTACAAACCGTTAATGCGCAGGATATTGAATATGGTGTGAAAGCCGGAATTCTATTCAATATGCCAAGCTATGATAATAATGCGGTGGGCAATTCCGATTCGAAATTTGGTGTACAGGCAGGCGTCTTTGCCCGGACATCTGAACGACTTTTTCTCCAAGGCGATTTAACATTTTCCACTTTTAAATCGGCGTATACCTTCCAGCAGCAAAATTATAATCCTACATTCTACCAGTTGAATTTACCTATTCAATTAGGTTACAAGATAGTGGAAAATGACCAAATGAACCTAAGAGCGTCTGTAGGACCTCAAGTAAACTATAATTTGAAAGAAAATCGCTCCACAAGTAACGATCATTTCAATAGATTTACTTATGATGGTGTTGTTAACCTCGGCACTGATATAAACCGTTTTGCTATAGATCTCCGATATAACCATTCCGTCAATAAAACCAGTAAAGACCTTGAAAGCCGAGACCGAATAATAGGCTTATCTGTAGGGTATAAATTTTAAATCGAAAAGGCCGCTCCTAGATGGGCGGCCTATATAAAATGCTTTGCATTCACGAATTCCTAAAGGATAAAATTATCATGAGTAATTCGCTTTTATTTGCAATAGATAGGAATTCGATGTAACGAATGAAATACCGAATTTTGGGGGTTTATAGAGAAGTTTAAAATATGCATTTTTGTATGGTATGAACTATCTTTATAACGAAATAACACGGAAAACATGGATCCTCGGCACGATGCTTATTTTCATCGTGCTGACATCCTGCGATAAAAAATCTCACAACCGAAAGCCATTCGTGTGGGACGACGAAGTCAAGCAACTGATAGGTGTAGAAAACCTGAATACATGGCTTCGGAAGGCACCTTTTGGAAACGAACTGAAGCAAGCCGAAGCGGATAAATTAATTTTCACCAATGCAAAGCAGGTATTCCCTTTTATGAACCGTTATTATGATGCGGTAGAAGAGCTTCGCCAATACGGAGATCCCGCCTCAGATACGGTCATTTTCAGTGCAAGGGAGGTGTTGTTTCAGGATTCCGTCTGGGGAGACCTGTTTGTTGGCGCGACGTTACTTTATGATGACCGGGAGGTATTTTTGAGCGACAGTTACCTCAAGACCGGTAGTCCGTTTTTTGGCGGGGTAGAGGCCGTTACCGATATACATCGCGCATCGCTATATGAAACCGGGGTTTTTGCTAAACACCCGAAATACAAGACCGGTATCTACCGGGTGTGGACCAGTTATCGCGATTATCTGTTGGGCTTTTATCAGCAGGGGCAATTGGTTTTTGAGGCCGTGGTACCTCTGCTGGGAAGCGATACACTCGCCACGCTGAACAAAATGAAAGAAATTAGTAAAAATCTCGGACTCCATGTTCCTGAATGGGAAAATGCTACGGTAGCACAACTACGGCAAGTCGACGAACCGGAAAGTTTTTGGCAAGATCCGTTTTTCGGCATTTATCCAAACAAATTCACGCATGATGTATATCTCAAAATAAAGGATACCCCGTTTGTGCAAGATGAAAAGCCACGCAAAGGGGATTATTATTTTGCCTATCGTTCTAACGGTGGCGACGTTTCCCTTTATACTTCGCTGCAAAAAACGGAAATGACCAAAGATGATTTCAACGAGGCGAACAAGGAAATGAATAGCTACCGCTACAGTTATGACGATATTTTCTACGAAGAACGGCCAAAAAATGGTTACGTGGACGGTACGGCAAAAACCTATTTTAAGGATAATCAATTCCTAGAAATCTATTATTCCTATCCGGAAGCAGATGGGGAAGCGAAAAAACAGGTGCACAGTGTTTTGCGGTACGTCAACACGCGTATTTATTAACGGTGAAATTGAATCCCAACAGCGAACGGCTTGACAAAGACTCGTTTATCTTCGAAACGGATGAAAGCGGTACATGGAAACGGTGGTTTATTCGTCAAGCTTGATATGCGACACCAAGTACGCCTTTCCGAATTTTTCGGGGTCGTGGGTGACGGTAGCCGTTATGGATGTCCATTTTATATTGTTATAGATGCCCTCTGCATAACCTTGTCGTATTTCCTTATTGTGTTGCCATATTTCTTCTAATTTTTCTCCTACTTGTTCATCAGTATAGGTGAGTTGGATCTGGACTCCCATGTTAAGAATGTACATATACTTGCCTTCGTCTTTCTGGAGCCATATCACGTCCGGCCCAGGCACAATCGACCGGACAAGGGATAGTTCAAAAGTTTCGTTGCCCTCATATTTCTCTTTACTGATAGTTTCCATAAACTGAAGAGCGTGTCCGGGACCACCGTCCATCATCTGGGGACCTTTGTAAGCAACCATCTTCGCTTTCACTCTATAAGTATAGCCCGCCTCCCTATCGTCGAATCCAGAAAGTGCTAATTGCGGAGATTCATTTTGTGGCAATAACAATGGAATATCACCGATAGCCCCGTAGCGGTGACTGACCAAGAGTTCTACCTCTTGCCCTTCTTTCAAATTAAAGGGGCCATATCCCTCTTCCTTTGAACATGCAGAAAAAATAAACACAGTAAATAACAGATAAATGTGCTTCATGGTTTATAAAATTATGTGAATTAATTTACCTATATAACGGCGTCGCTGTACATTATGCTACAATGACCTAACCTTATGCTGTTAACAAACTACTCCTTCGAACAAACCGTGTCGGAGCGGGATACACTGATGCCACATAACGAAAAGCCGCCCTTAAATATATTAAAGGCGGCTTTGAATCTTCTTGACTCTCTTTGGAGCCTATCCGTAGCCCGTAGGGGAATCGAACCCCTGTTTCAAGAATGAAAATCTTGCGTCCTAACCCCTAGACGAACGGGCCATTTGCTTTCGGTGATGCAAATATAAGAGCAATATCTATATTGCCAAAACTTTTTCACGCCCTATTTTATAATACATTGAATCTGAAAAAGTTATTTTTACAACGGGGCATGTCTTAAAAGGCGTAAAGCGTCTTCAGGATGTTTACGCCCTTTAATTTCGTTTTGGTGAGACTTATATCAAGTCGAACCCGATATCTTTCCGAAAATATTTACGTTCAAAAAATATTCTTCCGGCATCAGCGGTTGCTTGTTGAAGTGCATCAAACAAGGTATCTTGGAGTGTCGTTACGGCAATAACGCGTCCTCCAGCTGTAACAACCTTTCCATCTATCTCCTTAGTTCCTGCATGGAAAACAATAGAATCTTCTACATTTTCGATATTCGTAATCTCCTTGCCCGATTCATATTCTCCTGGGTAACCTCCTGAAACCAACACTACTGTTACAGCTGTTTTGTGGCTAACTGTATAACTCCGAGAATCTAAATCGCCTTTCGCCACTCCATCCAATAGATCGATCAAATCCGACTCAATCCTCGGTAATACAGATTCTGTTTCCGGATCGCCCATACGGACATTATACTCGATAACATAAGGTTCTCCATCGACATTCATCAAACCAATAAAAATAAAACCTTTGTACGGAATTTCATCTTTCTTTAGCCCTTCTATTGTTGGCTTGATAATGCGGTCCTCTACTTTGGAAAGGAAAGTCTCGTCAGCGAATGGAACGGGAGATATCGACCCCATCCCTCCCGTATTTAAACCAGTATCACCTTCTCCAATACGTTTATAGTCCTTTGCCGAAGGCAATACTTTGTATGAATCCCCATCCGTAAGTACGAAAACGGAAAGTTCTATACCCTTTAAAAACTCCTCAATAACCACTACGGAACTAGCATCTCCAAATTTCGCATCCGCGATCATCGCACTTAGCTCCGTCTTAGCGTCTTCCAACGTTTCACAAATCAAAACCCCCTTTCCAGCAGCTAAGCCGTCTGCCTTCAAAACGATAGGCAGTTTCTGCGTCTCTAAGTAAGCCAGCCCTTCTTCCAGATTAGACTTGTCAAACGATTTATAAGCAGCTGTGGGAATTTCATGGCGAAACATAAACTCCTTTGAAAAATCTTTAGACCCTTCGAGCTGCGCTCCTTTTTGTTGAGGACCGATAACAGGTATGTGCTTCACATCTTCTCGGTTCAAAAAATAATCGTGAATACCTTTGACTAGTGGCTCTTCAGGCCCTACTAGAATCATATCGACCGCATTTTCAACGGCAAAAGATGCTATCCCGTCAAAATCCGTGACTTTCAAGTTTACATTTTGTCCATACTGGCTCGTTCCTGCATTTCCTGGAGCGATAAAAAGCTGATTCAATTTTGGACTTTTCGATAATTTGTACGCAAAGGCAGATTCCCTGCCGCCGGAACCGATAATTAAGATATTCATATCAACAAAGATACCGATGTTGATTAATAATCATCAAAAAATAATAATGTATACTGATTTTTTTGTATTTTGAGTTCAAATTTCGCCTGTTATGAATACGAAAAGACTCCTGTTGTTATGCTTTTTCACATTAGCTACAGCTACTATGAAAGCACAAGATTTACAAGGTCTTCTTGCCAGAGTAAACGCATACCACGACTCCCATCCTATTGAAAAGTTGTATCTCCATATGGACAAACATACCTATACAGCGGGAGAGACTATCTGGTTTAAAGCCTATGCTACTGTAGGTGTAGATAACCTTTTGTCTAACATTAGCAACATTGCCTACGTGGAGCTCATCAGTCCGAAGGAAGAAGTTGTATCACGCATCCGGATCCCTGTATTGACGGGTATCGGCATAGGCGACATTACATTGACGGACACGCTGGTTGAAGGAACATATCGTATCCGGGCATACACCAACTGGATGCGCAATGATAGCACTATTTATTTTTTTAACGAGAATATACAGGTTAGCAACGGCAGGTTAGACAACGTTCTTTCGCGTTCTTATCTAGACAGTCGCAACTTTATCATCCAATTACAGGATATTCAGGGCGTTCCTTTGGCAGAAGAAATCATACGATACGAGATTATCTCCCGAGAAGGCAAAAACCTAAGAAGGGGTCGTGTTAAAACCAATGATCGGGGGCATCTGGAGATTCCTTTTAAAGATGATTACGCGGGAGCGAAACTTTCCATTAATTTTACGAATACCGCAAAAACACAAATCGAAAAAATCTTCAAATTGCCGAAAGCAACAGCTTTAGAAAATAGCATACAATTTTTTCCGGAAGGAGGAAGCCTGTTGGCTAACCGTATCAATAAAATCGCGGTCAAAACATTAAAGCCAGACGGTCTCGGCACGGAGAGCCAGACGATTATACTGACAGCGACGGGGGACACCGCAGCAACCATCGAAACCAATATTTTGGGCATGGGTTCGGCTCCACTATTTATTCAAAACACAGAACCCATGGTCGCGCATACCACATTCGACGATGGAACGACTATCAAATCGAAACTTCCTACACCCCTCGCGTCCGGTTATAGTATCCAGATGAACAATGGAAATAGCGATAAACTGTTTGCACAGGTAAATGTAAGTACCGATAAGCAAGACGGTAGCGAGCTCTATTTCGTGGTTCAATACATGGGAAATGTTTATTACGCATCAAAACAACCTGTTTCCAAGCCAGAACTGGTTTTTTCTGTACCTAAAACTGATTTGCCCAACGGCATATTAACCATCAGCATCTTAAATAGCAACCTGGAGCCACTGATAGAAAGACCCGTTTTTGTTTACAGTGAAAAGAAAACTCTACCATTAATAGCGAATACGACCACACCAACAAGCACCAGAAGAAAAAAGATAACCGTGTCACTTGAAACGGGAATCCCATCGGACAGCGTACGAACTGCTGTTTTATCCGCTTCAGTAGTCAACGCCTCCAAATTGAAAGATAACGCTAGAATAGCGGCCAACATGCTCTCATCGCTTTTATTAAGCGCAGACATAAAAGGCTACATCGAAAACCCCGGCTATTATTTTGATGGTGAAATAAAAACCAATGAAATAGACAATTTACTTCTAACCCAAGGTTGGAGAAAAATAGACATTGCAGGCCCTTTAGAGGTCAGCGAACCTGCTTTTGCTCCTGAGAAGAGTATATCTATCAAAGGTCAAGCCCGAAAACTCGGTCGAAAGGCACCCGTCCCAAAGGCCAATATGGTGTTGGTGCCAACACATAGTTTTATGGAATTTATTGATACGGTGACGAACGAAGAGGGCTATTTCGAGTTCAACAATTTATTTTTCCCCGACAGCATAAAATTCCTGATAACAGCGAAAGACGAAAAAGGCCGGAATAACATCGACATTATTGTTCCTGAAGACACTTGGCCTGTAATCGGCCCTAACAAAAATGCACCCGGCGAACAGAATGATGTGAATACGACCTTTGTCGACGAGCTTCTCCACAGTAAGAAATATTTCTCGGGGTTAGAGGCGCAAGGGCTTATGGAAAATTCCATCGCGATTGAAGAAGTTATCGTAACTGCCCAGCGCCCACGACATAAGGCTTCCGAACGCTCCGCAAACCTCAACGGTCCTGGCAATGCGGATCAAGTAATCTCCGCAGAGGACCTGGAAACGTGTACGACTTTAGAAATGTGTCTAAACGGGCGTTTGATGGGGGTCATGTTCAGAAATGGTATTCCGTACACCACCCGTGGAGGTGGTGAAATGCAAGTTATCTTGGATGGGATGTATGTAGAAAGCGATATGTTATCCATGATTAACCCCATGGATGTGCAAAGTGTGGAGGTACTGCGGAACGTTAACTATACGGCCATTTATGGTTCTTACGGTGGAAATGGCCTAATCATCATTACCTCAAAAACGGGCGCTGACGCCATGCGAAGCAACTATATTCCTAAAGGTATCGTTACGGTGCAACCCAAAGGCTTCCATATTCAGAAGACGTTCTACAAACCTGTCTATGAACCTGATTCAGAAACAACACTGCATCAGGATCTACGAACTACCATCCATTGGGAACCGAATATCATAACGGATGACAGTGGTAAAGCGACTTTTGACTTTTATACTGCCGATGAAGCCGGTGAATACGTTATAACGATAGAAGGGCTGGATTTTTATGGAAGATTGGGGAGGAAAACGTTAATCGTCAATGTCAAATAAAAATAGTGCTACATCATGCTTTTTTCTATATCGTTAACTTTCGTAATCATATAGCGACTAATTGCTGCGCGTTGTACTGCATCCACTGCATCCACAAGATTTCGCGCTATAGATCCTTCACTGGGCTTAATCAGCACGATAATATCCTTCCCATTGGTTGCCTGTTTCACGTCAACAGCTGTCTTTGTCAGCAGTTCTCCTAAACCCAGCTTTCCATACGCTACTTTTTGAGGACTAGTCTTCGGTGAGTCGGCGTTACCTCGATAGTACGTTAGTTCATTATTTTCCCCTAAGATAAGGTTCAGCACTCGATCTTCACTCATCAAAATCGGCTCCGTTATAGGGCCTTTGTCGGGCATGGCAATATCCAATTGATTGGGTGTATTCAGCGAGGTGGTGAGCATAAAAAAGGTAATTAGGAGAAACGCTAGATCAACCATTGCAGTCAAATCTACTTTAGGCACGGCTGTGTTTCGAATGCTCCTACGTTCTTTCTTTCCTCCTACTTTCTGGTTGTTCGTTAATTCTGCCATAATCTATTATTTTTAAGAAGTGCAACTTGGTTATTTATAATATTGATGTTTTTTTGCGTATTTTTCCATAAAATAGCACAAAAAGAATATTATGGGCGAATTCATCAAAGCACAGATAAGCGAACATATTACTTATATCGGACTTGACCGGGGAAAGTCCAACGCCATGCATTTAGAAATGATGCAGGAACTAACAAGTGAATTGGAACGCGCGAAAGAAGACCCCGCAGTGGAGGCTATTATTCTTCACGGCAAAGAGGGTTTCTTCTCTGCTGGGCTCGACCTCATCGCATTATACCAGTACGATGAAGAACAAATAAAAACCTTATGGGAAACGTTTATCGATCTGATATACACCTTGGCGTCGTTTCCTAAGCCAGCCATTGCTTCTGTTACAGGACATGCGCCCGCGGGAGGATGCGTTTTGGCCATCTGTTGTGATTACCGTATTATGGCCGACGGCGAATTTATTATCGGATTAAATGAAGTTCCCATCGGCTTGATTGTACCGCCAAGTATCTTTGATCTCTACAGCCTATGGCTAGGGCAAGCCCAAGCTTATCGATACCTTTTAGATGGAAAACTTTTCTCTCCGGCCGAGGGACTACAAAGTGGCCTTATCGACGAGGTTGTTCCAGCAGACCGCATCCATACCTCGGCTACTCGAAAAGCAAAATCATGGACGCAATTTGAGCGCCAAGCCTGGGGAACAACGAAATTGAATATGCGCAAACATCTACTGCAACATATCAACGAAAATAAAACAGAAGTGGTGCAGCAAATGTTAACACAATGGTGGAAACCATCTACGAGGCGTATATTAAAAACTATTATCGACAATCTCACTAAATAAGAACAGATTAAAGAACAAAGACATATGAACATGAAGAGCATTCCTATTTTAATATGCTGCTATATCTTTTTTTTGTTAGCGTCGTGTACCTCCTCCAACAAAAAAAGCGAAGAAACAAAGGATTCCCTTGATATACCGACCGCTTCCTTTCCGGATGATACACAAGGAATAAGCGAAGTCATTACGCGTTTTGCAAGGGCATATCTTAGTCAGGATAATGAAAAAGCCAATGCCCTTATACACCCGGATTTGGGTCTATATGTCATTTATCGGCCCGGTGCCCAAGACACTTATGAGCGCGTGGACAGCATCGATTTTGCCAAACCGGTGCCTGAACATTTTCCCTACACGACGTTCGAGAACGGTTATGCGCTAAACTTTGAGGAGCTTCCTTCTTTTGACTGCGGCATGGAAAAATGGAATAAATTAGGTTTTTTCTGTGACACGACTGTACAAGCAAACGAACTCACAGCTATAGCCACCTTTAATTATGAGTTTAATGGCATCAACGACACCGATCTTGCGGAGGTCAAACAATTAGAAAAAGGTACTTTCCGTGTTATGCTAACAAAAGACGAAAATCTAATTTTTCACGTTAAAAAACATCAAGGCAATTGGTATGTGTTTGTGCTTGATCGTGCTTACGGTTGGTGCGATGCTTAAATAGAAAGATAATTTGTTTTTATCATATAATGAACGCATTTTTAAGCTAATTTTAGCAAAGATGAATAACAAAATAGACAAAGAAATAAAAGATCGTATTCAACAATGGCTTGGCGCGGAATACGACAACGATACAGTTGCAAAGGTACAGAACCTAGTAGACAGCAACGAAGAAACAGAGCTTATAGATGCTTTTTACAAGGAGTTAGCGTTCGGAACGGGGGGGTTACGTGGTGTTATGGGTGTTGGCTCCAACCGAATCAATAAATATACTATCGGTAAAGCAACACAGGGCTTGGCAAATTACCTAAAAAGCCAGTTCCCTGACCAAGAGGTCAAAGTGGCAGTAGGTTATGACTGTCGGAACAATTCGCAACAATTAGGTCATCTGGTAGCCGACGTTTTCTCGGCGAATGGCCTTCACGTATACCTATTTAAAGAGCTCCGCCCTACCCCGATGCTTTCTTTTGCTGTTCGCCATTTCGGATGCCAAGGGGGTGTTATGTTAACCGCTTCCCACAACCCAAAAGAGTACAACGGATACAAGGCATACTGGAACGACGGAGGACAACTAGTCGCACCACATGATAAAAACGTAATCGATGAGGTTAATGCCATACGATCCGTAACAGCTATTAAGTTTGAACGTGATCATACGAAGATAACCCTCGTGGATGAGGATTTTGATACACGCTATATCGAGGAGACTAAAAAGTTAAGCATACACCCCGAAGCTGTATCCGCTCAAAAAGACTTGAAGATTATTTTCTCCCCTATTCACGGAACAGGTATTATCGTTCCTAAGATGCTTTCTGCGTGGGGCTTTACCAATGTACAGGTTGTAGAAGAACAAATGACGCCAGACGGAAACTTCCCAACGGTAGTATATCCAAACCCCGAGGAGGAAGAGGCTATGACAATGGCGAAACAAAAAGGACAGAAGCTAGACGCGGACGTCGTCATGGCGACTGACCCTGACGCAGATCGTGTGGGTTT
Organism: Sphingobacterium haloxyli; assembly: GCF_002980525.1. Classification (GTDB taxonomy): domain Bacteria; phylum Bacteroidota; class Bacteroidia; order Sphingobacteriales; family Sphingobacteriaceae; genus Sphingobacterium; species Sphingobacterium haloxyli. The sequence continues at coordinate 97,454 of NZ_PVBQ01000002.1, read as the reverse complement.
AGCGGTAAAGAACCGCAAAGGCGAAATACAGCTATTAAACGGAAATCAGATCGGTAGTTTGCTTATCTATTACGTACTATCGTCTAAAAAAGCAAAGGGCGAATTGCGTGATAGCGATTTTATCGTGAAAACCATCGTAACATCCAACCTCATGACCGACATTGGCAGCAGCTTCGGTGTAAAGCATTACGACACATTGACCGGTTTTAAATTCATTGGTGAAGTGATGACGAAATTGGAGGAGAAAGAAAATTATCTTGTTGGTGGAGAAGAAAGCTATGGCTTTCTAGTTGGCGATCTAGTTCGGGACAAGGATGCTGTAAATGCCTGTGCCTTTATCGCCGAGATGGCTGCTTACTTCAAAACACAAGGGAAAACAGTATTCGAAGTATTATTGGAACTTTACGAAAATTATGGTTTCTACCAAGAAAAACTTATCTCGCTTACCAAAAAAGGAAAAGCAGGTGCCGAAGAAATCAAGCAGATGATGGCAGATCTACGTGCCAATCCTCCACAATCATTAGGCGGTATCAAGGTTAAAGAAATCCGTGACTATTCCACCAGTGTCGCGCACGTATTGGCAGATGGAACGAAAACATCCATAGATTTGCCGAAATCAGATGTACTTCAATTTATCACCGATGATGGCGATGTGATCTCTGCCAGACCATCAGGCACCGAACCTAAAATTAAATTTTACTGCTCTGTCAAAGAGGATCTCGCATCTAGAGATGCTTACGAGCAAGTACTCGCAAAATTGGAAGATAAGGTAAAACGCATTATGGCCGATATCGTGAAAGATTAATTATGGAGAAATGGACCTTATTAGATTCAAAGTATATTATCCAACGTCCATGGGCTACTTTGCGTGTTGATAAATTACAGCTTCCAAACGGAAATATCAAAGAGGAATATTACGTGCTGGAATATCCCACCTGGGTGAATATGGTTGCCTTTACCGAAGACAATCATATCCTGTTTGTTCGGCAGTATAGACATGGCGCAAACAACATCATGGTAGAGCTCCCCGCTGGTGTGGTCGATGACGGCGAGCGGCCAGAAGAGGCAGCCCGGCGCGAGCTTTTAGAAGAGACGGGCTATATTTTCGAATACATCGAATATATCTGCGAATTATATGCCAATCCGGCGACGAGTGGAAATTTAACGTATACGTACGTCTTAAAAGGAGGCAAGAAAATTCAAGAACAACAGTTGGACAGTTCGGAGGATATCGAAGTTGTGATTATGAGCATCGAAGAGGCCAAACAATTTCTTTTTGACAATAAGATAGGCCAAGCTTTGCATGCTTCTGCCCTGTTTTACGCATTTCAAAAATTAGGTTTACTTTAAGTAAGCCTAATTTTATTTTTAAAAACAGCTTTCACACCGAATAATATTCAATATTTTGTACCTTTGCACTCATGGCAAGAGAGATTTTTGAAACGAAGCGAAAAGCATTAAAAATTAACCTCAATCCCGATATTTATGGCACCTTTGCTGAAATTGGTGCAGGGCAGGAAGTCGCCCGTAACTTTTTTGGTGTGGGAGCTGCTTCGGGCACCATTGCAAAAACGATGTCGGCTTACGATATGGCATTTAGTGATGCCATATACGGTGTGGAGGAATCCGGTCGTTATGTGAGCCGAACGCGGGTCAATAAGATGTTAACGCACGAGTTTAATTTATTGACGGAACGCCTACAAGGGGAAAAATATAAATCAAAAAAATTCTTTGCTTTTGCCGATACCGTCACCACGCTTAATTTCACCAAAACCAATGACCCACACGGGTGGATCGGTATACGTTTTCAACATGAAGTTGGTGGTCCGGTCAACGATATCGTTATTCATATACGACTCTTGGATAGCGATTCACGGTTACAGACAAAGGTATTGGGTATCTTAGGCGTTAATCTTATCTTCGCAGCATATTACTATGCAGAGGATCCGCAAACCATGATTGAATCGCTTGTAGACAACCTTTCCATCGGATCAGTTGAAATCGATTTGGTTAAAGTATCGGGACCTGTTTTTGAGCACGTTAATGAACGACTGCTCAATCTTTATCTCATCGCAAAAGGGTTCGCACAAGCAGCTATATTCAAACCTGATGCACATGCGGCGCAGATTAAAGACTACCTGTACAAAAAAAATATCATCATTCTACGTACCAAATATCGGCAGAAATCAAACCCTAATTTCGATCTTTTCAACCTCGCCGTAGAGCAGTTTAAGAAGAACACAAGTGCTACAGAAAATGATACGGTGGTATTAATTGAGGTCTTAATGGGTAATGCGCTCGACGAGGAGAACCAAATCACCAACGACGATCTTCAGTATTTTGCTGAACGCGCTGAATACCTTTGTTCAACAGGAAACAATATCATGGTGTCGAATTTTCAGCGTAATAACCATTTAGCGGAGTTTATCCAAACATTTAAGCCGAAACACGTGGGCATCGCAACCAACACCTCCAATTTGAAGAACATTTTCAATACGGAAAACTACAACAAAGACGTATATACCAACGAGTTGCTTTCATACATCTCCGGCATGTTCAGTAAAGATGTCAAACTATATGCTTACCCCTATTTAGATAAGAATACAAACGAGATTATCACAACCGAGAATATGCCCGTTGCCGATGAAGCAAAACCGCTATTTGACTTTTTGGTACAAAATAAATATATTGTCGATATCGAAAACTACGACGAGAAATTTGTGAAAACGGTATAAGCCGAGAAAAGATTACAGGTACTTCTTAAAAATAGCGTACAGGATTTTCAGTTCTCTTTCATTTAAAACAGCTGTAGTGGAGCCGTCTTGAATATAATGAACCTTAAATGCTTTTACCGCAGCATCGATGTTTGTTATATTATATCCAATAATACGTAACGCCAATGGCGGATCAAAATTTTCGGGCGGTGTTTCCAGATTATCGTCATACCAGAATCCAAATCCTGCTTCTGCCAACTTTTTCCAAGGAAAACGAGACGGATCTATCTTCCTTCCTGGTGAAACGTCCATATGTCCAATAAAATTTGCCTGTGGAATTTTGTAGGTTTCTTTCAGGCAGTGTAATAAGCTAATCAAAGCATCAATCTGAACATCGGGCCAAGGGTCTGTTGTCCCATTATTATCCAACTCTATACCTATGGATGATGAATTAAGATCTGTATCGTTGCCCCATCTGCTCACGCCAGCGTGATGCCCTCTGTACAAATCATTCACCATTTGTATAACTTTTCCATTACGCCCGATCACGTAATGAGAACTTACCCCAGCCTTCTGATTATGGAAAGTTCGAACGGTTTGCTCTGTAGAATTTTGCGCCGTATGGTGAAGGACCACATAGTTTGGTTTGCGAACACCGAAATTGACCGAAGCTATCCATTCCTTCTCCGGAACAATAACCTTTTCCAGTTGACCGGTTACAGGTGTCTCTCTATATATTTCCGCAAAGGCTTTCGCCTTCTCTTTATAAATTTTTTCCGTTACCGCGTATTTTCCGCCGCCACAGGACGACAGCAGAATGGCGCAGCTCAAGTTGAATATCCATTGTTTCATATGTGTTCCTTGCTCCCTATTCTTTCTTATTCTGCCAACACCAAGCAATAAATGCTCCAATTCTTAAAGTTCCTCTACGATGTGCTCCGGCAGGATATAACCGCTGTCCAATTCGATAATCTGCAGGTTCTTAAACATGATCTGGGCTCCTTCCGATTCAAGGCATATATATCCCTTCCTTTTGGAAGCTTCCCGTACGCCATTTACAAATTTTCCATTAACAGCGAGTTTAATAGTTCCGTCTACACAAACCACCGTATATTTATTCCACTTACCTACACCTAGACATCTGTTCTCAATCGATTTGCTTCGCACGCCTCTGGGATTATCCGGCTCCGTAGTAACTTTCCCGGCTCCGAAAAGCTCACCATGCACATAGGCAATAGGTGGAGTTTCTCCATTTCGCTTATGCTGATTGACCCAGTCCAGCTCCAACATCTGCACTTCTACTCCGCTCGGCAACCTATTGTGTTTCTCTGGTTTCGCATCACACCAAACAAAGATGCCTGAGTTTCCTCCTTTCTCCATGTGGCGCCATTCCACATGCATGATAAAGTTCTGATACATCTTTTCCGAACGCACAACCCCAATCGGTAAACCACGACATATGAGTATATCCTTATCTTGATACCAAGTTGTATCGGCGGTATTCACGTCAATCCATTTTAAGGCCTCCGCTTCCGACCCACCACTTATTAAGGTATTGAAATCCTTACGCTTTCCAAACTCAAAAAGAGTTTCCTGCGCTTTGGACGTCAATCCAAATAAAATAAACAACCCGACGAAAGTTAGCTTCTTCCTTATGCGCATGATAAAAGGATTAAGTTTTCTCTAAAATAAAAAAACTCCTGCAATTAAAAAATCGCAGGAGTTTTAAATCATATTATCCGCCAACTAGCGAGCATCCCTTCTTTAGGCTTCTACATATTCTTCTATAGAAGGACACGAACAAATCAATGTTCTATCCCCTTGCGAGTCGTTTACTCGACCTACCGATGGCCAGAATTTATTCACTTTTAAATAAGAAAGTGGATAAGCGGCTGTTTGACGGCTATAAGGTCTATTCCATTCATCGGCAGAAACAATCTCTGCTGTATGTGGCGCATGTTTCAATACATTTTCCTTCTGATCGATCTCACCAGTTTCTACCGCAGCAATTTCAGACCGGATGGCAATCAATGCATCGCAAAAACGATCTAGTTCTGCCTTGGATTCGGATTCGGTAGGTTCGACCATCAATGTACCTGCCACCGGAAAAGATACCGTTGGCGCATGAAAGCCGTAATCCATTAAACGTTTAGCGATATCACTCACTTCAATGCCAACGCTCTTGAATGCCCGACAATCTAGTATCATCTCGTGTGCACACCGTCCTTTCGCCCCCGCGTATAACACAGGGTAATGGCTTTCCAAACGCGCTTTGATATAATTTGCATTCAAGATCGCCGTTTTGGTTGCGTCGGTCAACCCATCTCCTCCCATCATTGCAATATATGCATACGAAATAGTTAAGATGGACGCCGACCCAAAAGGCGCAGCAGAAACAGCAGAAATACCTTGCTCTCCCGATATTTCTACCACCTCGTGATTCGGCAGGAACGGCACCAAATGCGCCGCGACACCAATTGGTCCCATACCGGGGCCACCGCCACCATGCGGAATACAGAAGGTCTTATGTAAGTTTAAGTGACATACGTCCGCCCCAATAAAACCGGGACTGGTCAAACCTACCTGTGCATTCATATTTGCACCGTCCATATATACCTGTCCACCGTTTTGGTGAATAATTTCACATATTTCGATAATCGATTCTTCGAACACTCCATGCGTTGAAGGATAAGTTACCATCAAGGAATTTAAATTTGCGGCGTGTTCTTCTGCTTTCGTCCGAAGGTCCGCTACGTCGATGTTGCCATAGACATCGCATTTTACAACCACAACTTTTAAGCCTGCCATAGACGCAGAAGCTGGGTTTGTGCCATGTGCTGAAGCAGGAATCAAACAAATATTACGATGTCCCTCGCCACGGCTTTCATGATAGGCGTGTATCACCATCAGTCCCGCATATTCGCCTTGGGCTCCCGAATTTGGCTGAAACGACATCTTCGCGAATCCGGTAATCTCGGAAAGCCAGTCGTTCAACTCGTTGATTAGCTGCATATAGCCGGATGTCTGATCCACAGGAGCGAAGGGATGCAGACCGCCAAAACGTGCCCATGTTAAAGGCAGCATTTCGGTCGTTGCGTTGAGTTTCATGGTACAAGAGCCCAATGGAATCATGGAGTGACATAAAGATAAATCTTTAGCCTCCAATGATTTGATATACCGAAGCATTTCACTCTCGGAGTGATAACTGTTAAAAATCGGATGGGTAAGGTAAGGAGAGGTACGTACGGCTTCCGAAGGAATCGAGGGTTCCAATTGCGCTGTCAAGCTCCGTAGATCAACATCATTCCAGGATTTTCCTTTAATTTTGGCAAAAACCCTAACAATGGTTTCGACGTCTTCAAAGGTGGTGGCTTCATCAAGGGAAATACCAACCGTTCCGTCATGGTAAAAGAAATTCAGTTCATTGTTGAGTGCTTCTGATTTCAACGCGCCAACCTGATCGCCGACCGCGATGCGTAGGGTATCAAAGTACGCAGCGTTGACCTGTTCGTAACCGAGCTCCTGTAAAGCCTTGTCTAATAGCTTAGTTAAATCGTTAATACGTCTGGCTATATTTTTTATGCCTTGAGGACCGTGGTACACTGCATAGAACGATGCCATAATCGCTAACAACGCTTGTGCTGTACAAATATTGGAAGAGGCCTTGTCACGACGGATATGTTGTTCCCTTGTTTGCAGCGCCATACGTAACGCGTAATTGCCACTAACGTCGGAAGTAACACCAATAATGCGTCCGGGAATATTCCGCTTATACGCTTCTTTCGTTGCAAAAAAAGCGGCATGTGGTCCTCCGAATCCCATCGGAACACCAAAACGCTGTGAATTTCCTACGACAACGTCAGCTCCCCATTCTCCAGGAGGAGTCAGTAGTGCCAATGACATTAAATCGGCTATGGCACATACCGTGATATCTTTTCCGTGAGCTGCCGCGGTAAAACCGGTGTAATCCTTAATTGTACCATCCGCAGCAGGATATTGAATAAGCGTTGCGAATATGTCTTCGCTCAAGTTTTTTTCTTCCAGATCAGCCACCCGAATCTCAACACCAAAAGGCACGGCTCTTGTCTGCAACACATCCAATGTTTGTGGATAAATATTAGGGGTTACCAAGAATACATTGGCTGTTTTATTTTTACGTGCACTGTATAGCATAAACATCGCTTCAGCAGCAGCGGTAGCTTCGTCCAATAGCGACGCATTCGCAATTTCAAGTCCTGTTAAGTCAGCGATCGCTGTCTGGAAATTTAACAAGGCTTGCAAGCGCCCTTGCGCAATCTCTGCTTGATAAGGTGTATATTGCGTATACCAGCCCGGATTTTCCAGTACGTTACGCTGAATAACAGCAGGCACGGTAACATCATAATATCCCTGTCCGATATAGGATTTGAATACTTTATTTTTATCTGCAATTTGTTGAATTTTAGCCAAAAATGATTTTTCGCTCAATGCCGTTGGCAAGGCTAGCGCCTTCTTTAACCTAATCTGGCTTGGAATCGCCTGGTCGATAAGCTGATCCAAGGATTGTAGCCCCAAATAGCCTAACATTTCTTGCACCTCTTCTGCCCTCGGGCCGTTGTGGCGGTCCTGAAATTTTTCTTGATAAAATACGTTGCTCATTTTGCGCTTTACTTTTTCGTATGATCGTCCTAAACCATCTTATTTAGACCTTTTTAGGACGATACTTTCATATACTTTTTGAGACCGCAAAGATACGATTTAATCATCGAAATTAATAGGACCTGCGTGCTTGGTATAGCTTCATATGCACAACAATCGTTTGCGGTATTTTTTATACCCAAGCTTATATTCAAAATAAAATCAAAATAAAATCGGCTTTCTTTTTATGAATTATTAACCTTTTAACAAGAATCTTATCAATAATGTATTTCGATATAAAAATTAACCTTTGTGAGATAAATTACTTATCTTTAAGACATTAGCAGGAATAGGTATGTTAAAACTTCATGTGACAAACGAAACAGGGAGATTAAGAGCGGTCGTGCTTGGCATCGCTAATCAAAACGGCCCGGCTCCGAAAATAGAAGAGGCTTATGATCCAAAGTCCTTGGAACATATAGTGGCAGGTACGTACCCAGTAGAATCGGACTTGGTTTTTGAAATATCCGCCTTTCGTGATGTATTGGAGCGTTATGGAGTAAAAGTATATCGGCCCGATTTGATTCCCGATTTAAATCAAATATTCTCACGTGATATCGGCTTTGTCATAGACCGCTACTTTATAAAAGCGAACATCCTGCCCGACCGTGCGGAAGAATGGCGGGCGATCGAGCATATTGTCAAACAGATCGCTCCAGAGGATCTTATTGAAGCACCAGAGGAAGTACACATTGAGGGAGGAGATGTCATCCTTTGGAATGAATACCTCTTTGTGGGCACCTACAAGGGTGACGATTACTCGGCTATAAATACGGCCAGAACGAACGTGAAAGGTGTGCAATTTTTGAAGGATATGTTTCCTGACAAAATTGTAAAAGAATTTGACCTTATAAAATCCATGACTAATCCGCGGGAAAATGCACTCCATCTAGACTGTTGTTTTCAACCTGTTGGCAGAGATAAGGCTATCATTTATCCCGGTGGTTTCCGGAATCCTGCAGACTATCTCTATCTCCGCAAGCTTTTCGGAGGGGAAAATATTTTTACCATAACAGCAGACGAAATGTATGAAATGTATAGCAATATATTTTCTATTTCAGAAGATGCGGTGGTTACGGAGCGACGATTCGATCGACTCAACTATTGGCTTAGGAATCAAGGATTTCATGTGGAAGAAGTTCCTTATCACGAAATTGGCAAACAGGAGGGACTGTTGCGCTGCTCCACTCTTCCACTATACCGAGATTAATTTTTTATTTTCTTTTTGTCCGTCAAAAAGAAACAAAAATCTCGTCGCTGCAGATATTTGAAATAATGGATAATGCTAAGGATAGATTTCTACAGACTTCAAATATCTGGAGGCGACATTAAGTGTTAAGGAAGGAATAGTGCATGTGTGGAAATAATAATCTTTTGTGGGTATGCAAACAACAGATACATTACTTTTAGTTCGGCCCTATCAGTTTCGGAAAAACGAAGAGACTGCCATAAATAATTATTTTCAAGAAGATTTAACGTCATCCTCCTCTGCTCAGCACGCTCAAAAGGAGTTTGACAATTTTGTAAGCACGCTTAACCTACATAAAATAAATACGCTTGTCATACAGGATGAAGGGGAATATGATACGCCCGACAGTATTTTTCCAAACAACTGTATTTCATTCCATAAACAAACAGCAATTTTCTATCCGATGTTTGCTGAAAACAGACGGCGGGAACGAAAATTGGGTTATCTGGAAGCGTTGAAACAGCATGGCTTGACGTTCGATATTATCATAGATTATACTGGTTTCGAGGAAGAAAATCGCTTTTTAGAGGGAACAGGTAGCCTAATCTTAGATCGCATAAACCGGATTGCTTACTGCGCATTGTCTCCCCGCGCTGACGCCGGCATTGCACATCAATTCTGCCTCGACCTAGGGTATGAATTATTCATTTTTGAAGCCAACCAAACAATAGATGGTTTGCGCAAGCCCATTTACCATACCAATGTGATGATGTCTGTAGGAACACGGTTCGCCCTCGTATGTACCGACAGCATCGACAATATATACGAAAAAAGGAACCTGGTTAATCGCTTAAAAGAAACCGGAAAGAAAATTGTGGAGATATCGGAGCAACAGGTTAATTCTTTTGCAGGCAATATACTGGAAGTACAGTCTATTACAGGAGACCCTTTTATTGTGATGAGCTCACAGGCTTATCACAGCTTTACAGCAGAACAGCTAAGGCTGCTGTCTTCCTGGGGACAAATTATACATAGCCCCCTGAACACCATTGAAAGAGGTGGTGGCGGCAGTGCACGGTGTATGCTGGCTGAAGTGTTTTATTGAGTTTTCTTTTTTATGCCTTGCTCTAGTAGTAGTTCTCGACGCACGCGGCTAAGGCTTTCAGGAGTTATACCAAGATAGGAGGCAATCATCCATTGAGGGACACGCTGTAGCAAACTCGGATACATATCCATAAACAACAGATATCGTTCCTTGGCACTCATGGCCAATAGCGAATTTATCCGTTGTTGCTGTATATGGATATTTCGCTGTAACGAGCTCTCCATAAAGCAGGCGAAGGAATGGCTTAACTGAGACGCCTTTTCCATAAATTCCGGTTGAATGAAAACAATCATCGAAGGTTCGATTGCTTTGATGAAAAAGTCGGTTGGCTTATTGAAGTATTGGCTTGCTCGATCCGAGATAATCCAATTCTCCGGCGCAAACTGCAAAATATGCTCTCCTCCCTTTTCGTCCAACGAAAACGAAAGCAATAGTCCCGATTCCACAAAAAAGGCATAGCGACTCAATTCTCCTGCACTGAGCAAATACTGATTATGGGAAATCTCCCTAAACGAAAAGTACGGCCCTAGTTGTTCAAAGACCTCTTCGGAAAGCTCAGCTTTCTCGCTATAATATTTAAAAAAATTACTTTCTCGCCAATTGAACTCCATAGAAGCCTTTAATATAAAATCGTAAATTTAAACTCGAGCGGGTTAAAGTGCCTTTCCAATTCCCGAATGAGATCATCACCGTGTTTCAAATATAAAGATGCAAAGTTCTCCGTACGCTCTTGTAGTCCGCCATCCGGAAATAGCTTGTCTTTTACACGCTCTATCTGTACAAGTGCGTCCTCATGGTTATGCTTGTCGGCTTTCAGCAGCTTCTTCTCTAAATTATTAACCGCTTTTTTTAAGCGTGCTTTCACTGCTTCTGTGCTCGGGCCCAAGCTGGGGTCGATTTTATGCGCACGCAGTTTAATCTTTCCAAAAATAGCATTGAACTCCATCCACTCGTCACGCAGGTTCAACCGATGTTTGGTATGGCGACGGACATACTCATTCTTTAACACCTCTGTTGATTTAAATATACTTTTGAAAGTCAAGTCCAAACGAAAAATTTTTCCCGCGACATTATCATCTGTGATCATGGCCGAGTTACGTGGAACAAGAATAGGGAACGGCACTTGATAGTAATCGAAGTTGGCCTTCAATTGCAGCCAATACACAATCTCCGCTCCTCCACCGATATAAGCCAAATTCGGTAGGATAAGTTCTTGATATAACGGTCGCATAACGACATTCGGACTAAAACGTTCGGGATATTGCTCTATTTCCGTCCGCATCTCCTCTTCCGAAAAATAAAGCTCTCGATGCAACACTTCAAATCGACCATCTTCCCTACGCACGATACGCTCCCGAAATTCATCCGTTAGGTAAAAGAAGTTGATTTCCCGCGCGTGCACTTGGGTATGGTAACCTAATTTCTCGAGATTTCTAGAGGTATCTTCAATAGCTTTAAAGCTATTTTCATCAAAAATATCCCGTGCTATAATCGGCGCGAAAATTTTCTTAAAGTCTTGGCTATCCGCGTCAATAACCACCAGTCCGTACGGTTTGAACAGTTCATTGACCATGTACCGAGTAGCTGCCGCAAGAGACCGGTTTTGGAGGTAGGCATCCTCGACTATCCTTTTTAGCTTATCCGCGTTGACAGATAAGCCGAAGGTGCCGCAATATTGTTTGACGGTGTCGGCAATGTCTTGTGTGGGCATCCGTCCCGTAGCGGAAACCGTTGGCGTGTCCCATATTATCTTCTTCCCGAATACTTTAGTGTTATTTATTTCGGCAAAATCGTGGTCTTCGGTTGCCATCCAATACACCGGCACGAAAGAACACTCAGGGTACGCTTCTTTTAAATCTTTCGCCAACCGTATCGCGGTAACAATCTTAAAAATAAAATAAAGTGGGCCGGTAAATATATTGAGTTGATGCCCCGTCGTAACCGTAAAAGTCTTTTTATCTCCCAGCAAGGTGATGTTAGCTTCCACTTCCGGCGATTGTGCTAAAAGCGGGCCGTATTGCTCACGAAGGGTTGTCGTTAATAAATTTCTATGCGGAAAGTTTTGCTTCTCGGCGATCTGTTGCCGAAATCCTTCCCGCGTCGGTGGTTGCCCGTAAAAAGGTCGCAATTGCTCGTCGTTTGCGAGGTAGGCTAATAATGTATCTGAAAAACTACCGGTGTCGCTGTAATCAATATATGTTGCTTTCATCTAACGCAGTTCGTATCGTCTCGTAGTATCTACGGATTGAGCGGACAATTTACATATTTTTGAACGAAGGTGCCACGCGGAGACCGAAATTATAGCAAACGTTTGACGAAAGACATTCATGCTACGATCCAAAATGCGGTCAGCGATCTATTTAAGCACTTGCCCGTATAAATCAAAATCCTCTGCCCGTTCTACTTTTACTTGAACGAAATCTCCGATACGCGCATAATCTGTCTTCGCATCCAGCACCACTTCGTTATCCACCTCCGGTGAATCATATTCCGTGCGGCCAATGAAGTAATCACCGTCCAGGCGGTCAATGAGTACCTTAAACGTTTGTCCGATTTTTTCTTGATTTTTTTCGTAGGAAATACCTTGTTGTACCTCCATGATTTGGTCGACACGCGACTCTTTCTCCTCTTGGGATACATCATCTACTAGCGTATGGGCATGTGTCTTTTCCTCGTGAGAATACGTAAAACAACCTAAACGATCAAACCGGGTTTCTTCTACCCACGTCAACATTTCATTGAAGTCCTGCTCCGTTTCTCCCGGATAACCGCATATTAAGGTTGTACGCAAGGCAATATCGGGCACGCTATCACGAATTTGATTAACAAGGTCGATTTGCTTTTGCTTCGTCGTTCCTCGACGCATCGATTTCAACATGGCATCAGAAATGTGCTGTAGGGGCATATCAAGGTAATTGCAGATATTCGAGCGCTCCTTTATTACATCTAAAATATCCATTGGAAAACCCGATGGATAAGCATATTGCAGTCGAATCCATTCGATACCTTCGACATCCGATAAATGGCGTAATAAATCAGCCAAATTACGCTTTCCATAAATATCCAACCCATAGTACGTTAGATCCTGCGCGATGAGTATCAATTCTTTCGTTCCGTTGGAAGCTAAGAACTTGGCCTCTTTCACTAAATCGTCGATAGACTTGGACACATGTTTACCCCGCATAAGTGGGATGGCGCAAAACGAACAGGGTCGATTACATCCTTCTGCGATTTTGAAATACGAAAAATGAGAAGGTGTGGACAGTAAACGCTCTCCTAACAATTCATGACGATAATCTGCTCCAATTGTCGTCAGCAATTCTGGTAGATCGTTTGTTCCGAAATAAGCATCAACATTCGAAATTTCAGATTGAAGTTCTGGTTTGTACCGCTCAGATAAACAACCGGTCACAATAACCTTATTTATCTTTCCCTCTTCCTTTAAAGCCGAATATTGCAAAATAGTATCAATAGATTCTTGCTTTGCATTGTCAATAAAACCACAGGTATTGATGACAACGATATCACTTTCCTGTATGTTGGCAGCCTCGTGCACAACTTCCATTTGGTTGCCTTTCAGCTGCCCCATTAATACTTCAGAATCATGGATATTCTTAGAGCATCCCAACGTCACGACATTCACCCTTGGTTTACTCACTTGAGGAGCAACCTTGCTATTTTTTGTTCTCATTGCTGTTCATTATGATGACAAGAATGTGCCATCGAGGACTATTGTATAAAAGGAAACTATTTAAACAACGAATCGACGAAATCTTTTTTATTAAATAGCTGCAAATCGCCAATCTTCTCACCCACACCGATATATTTGACCGGAATTCTAAATTGGTCTGAAATACCGATAACTACCCCCCCTTTTGCTGTGCCGTCCAATTTCGTTAGCGCTAAAGCATTGACGTCTGTCGCTTGCGTAAACTGTGTGGCTTGCTCGATGGCATTTTGCCCCGTTGAGGCATCCAGTACCAATAAGATTTCATGGGGAGCACCCGGTATGACTTTTTGCATCACGTTTTTAATCTTGGTCAACTCGTTCATCAGACCAACTTTGTTATGCAAACGTCCAGCTGTATCTATGATAGCCACATCATCGCCGTTCGCAACAGCTGATTTAACAGTATCATACGCTACCGACGCTGGATCGGATCCCATGGGCTGGGCTACCACACGTACGTCAACACGTTCTCCCCATAGTTTGATTTGATCCACCGCAGCTGCACGAAAGGTATCTGCTGCGCCTAAAACAACTTTATTTCCCGCTTCTTTCAATTGATGGGCAAGCTTACCGATGGTGGTCGTCTTGCCTACACCATTTACACCTACAACCATAATTACATAGGGTTTGTGGGTACCGTACTCAAAAGTTTCGAAGTCGTTACTGTTGTTTTCCGCTAATAGTGCTTGTATCTCCTCTTTAAGCAAGCGATTTAAATCGTCTGTGCCCACATATTTATCACGTGCAACACGTTGTTGAATACGGTCAACAATCTTCAAGGTTGTCGTTACCCCGACGTCGGACATCACAAGCACCTCTTCGAGATTGTCTAAAACTTCATCATCGACAGTGGATTTTCCGACAACTGCTTTGGTTATTTTTGAAAGAAAACCTTCCTTGGTTTTTTCCAAACCTTTATCTAAAGCTTCTTGTGCCTCTGCTGTTTCCTGCTTCTTTTTAAAAAAATCAAATAATCCCATGGAGAAAAAAGTAAAAGGTAAATATACAAAAAAAGCCCTTTCGGTAAATACCAAAACGGCTTCTCTTATTTTTTAAAGAAAACTTTAAAAAGGAATAGCTGTTGTGCAACTTATTTAGCAGCTTCTGCTACAAAATCTTTCACCTTGTCGTTGTGAACCATACCTTCTTTAAAGGTATAAGCTCCCGTTTTGGCAGACTTAGTAGTTACGACAACTTTGGTAAATTCCTTACCGCCTCCTTTTTGTAACGATGCAACCGATTTCTTTGCCATTGTCTTATATTTTTAAGTGAGCTAATGCTCTACGCGTTAATTACTTAATTTCTTTATGAACAGTTACTTTTCTAAGCACAGGATTGAATTTCTTCAATTCCAATCGCTCTGTAGTATTTTTTTTGTTCTTTGTGGTGATATAGCGAGACATTCCCGGAAGACCACTTTCTTTGTGCTCGGTACACTCTAAGATTACTTGTACTCTATTTCCCTTTTTTGCCATTGTTTTACTTTATTTTAATCCCTAGGGATTAGATTTCATGAATATTTTTGATAACAGGCGGTAACGATTAAATAAATCCTTTTTTGATAAATGTATCAATTACTGCTGTAATTCCCTTTTTATTAATCGTCTTGATAGCCGAAGTAGATACTTTTAGCGTAATCCAACGATCTTCCTCTGGAATATAAAAACGTTTAGTTTGTAAGTTAGGATAAAACTTACGTTTAGTTTTAACGTTTGAGTGCGAAACGTTATTTCCTGTTAATGCCGCCTTGCCTGTTAAATCACAAATTCTTGACATGATATTTGATTTTTAATGTTGTTTCTCCAATCGCTCTTTTCACAAAGAGTTTGCAAATATCCATATTTCTTTTGTGAAATGCAAGTAATGAATTAATATTTTTAAAGTTTTCCACAATTCACATTATATTTAAAGATAAGGGGAAGCCTTTCCTTTTTGTATATTTCCTCTATAAAATAAGGCTTCAAAGGCAGAGGAGAGCGAAATAAACCACGTAGTGCTCATGAATGCCTTTTGGAAGCATACGAATATGAATAATTCATTTTATATAATGCGCAGTTAGATTGCATATAAAAATGAATTTATTTAGGTTTGTCCTTTTAGACACAACATGCTTCACAAAACGCACGGAATTGCTCTCAAGACGACCAACTATGCAGATAACAGTATCGTCGCCCATATCTTTACGCAGACGTTTGGCATGCAGTCCTATCTTATAAACGGTGCGAGAAAACCTAAAGCGCGGATTCCAGCGAACCTCTTCCAACCTTTGCATCTTCTAGACCTTGTTGTCTATCATAAGGAAAGTAACGGCCTCCAGCGTATCAAAGAGGTACATCCCCGCCCCGTATTGAAAGAAATCCCCATGGATATCACAAAATCTTCCATTGCGCTATTTCTAAACGAGATACTATATAAAGTTCTTCATCACCAATCGCCGGATGCTTATCTCTTTAACTTCATACAGCAGTCGATTATATGGCTAGATGAAACGGATGAACGCCTCGCAAATTTTCACTTAATATTCTTGATTAAATTGAGCCGATTTCTCGGTTTTTTGCCTTTGCACCATCATAATCAGAAACATCCCTATTTTGACCTTTTAGAAGGTGTATTTGGCAAGAACCTTCCCGCACATGGCCACGTTTTACAGGAACCACATACATCCCTTTTTCTCCAATTGCTCCAAACTGATTTCGGAGACGCACATCGCATTAGAATGAATAAAGATGATAGAAAACACCTGATAGAGAAAGTGCTGGTGTTCTACAGACTCCATACGGAGAACTTTGGGCAGGTAAACTCACTATACATTTTGGAAGAAATATTCACGTAAAAGTACTATGTAACTTTTTTATTGGTATTTTTAACATGGCAATAAAATTTGTTTACTTATTTACTTTAATTTAAATCTACTGTTATGGACTGGTTTCTGAAAACATTAAAAGAAAACTATGCTAATTTCGATGGCCGAGCGCGCAGAAAGGAATTCTGGTTATTCGTTCTATTTTCTTGGCTAATTTATGTTGCGCTCAGTATCGTGGCGGGCATCCTTGCTTATATCAGCTCTGTTTTGGGCGGTCTGGTATATATTGTCGTGGGTCTTGTTTCTCTTGGACTCCTCATCCCCAGCCTGGCTGTAGGTGTACGCCGTCTTCACGATACAGGTTGTCCCACATGGTACATTATTTTCGCCTTTATCCCGCTTATCAATTTGTACTTTCTGTATCTAATGATAAAAGAGGGAGACAACGGGCCTAACGAATTTGGGCCGGATCCAAAAGAAAGTGGTGATAGTGCCAATCCATTTGGTAACTTCCCGCCGACGCCAGGCGGCGGCACATTTCGGAACGACTCCGATGCGTAAACAGAAAGCCAGACCTAGAAATGAAAAATAGTGTCTGGCTTTTGCTATAATCCCAAATAGGTTATAAAAAAGAAGCTGTTTTCCTCTTCGGAAAACAGCCCTTCACAATAAATATATTTGAAATCTAAATTAGATAAGCTTTACATTTACCGCATTAAGACCTTTACGGCCTTGTTCTACTTCGTAAGATACATGGTCGTTCTCACGGACTTTGTCTACTAATCCTGACACGTGAACAAAAATTTCACTCTCGCCAGAGTTAGGGATAATGAAACCGAAACCTTTGGTTTCATTAAAGAATTTTACTACGCCTTCTTGCATTATTGTATTATTATTATGTATTGTTTCTAAAGGTAGAAATTTATTTTTAATGTCTCTTTATTTATTTTGAATTTTAAACGAAATGAAGCTTGTTCCGTCAAACAATACGCATACAATTTTGTAATAGTAACAATAAAAACAAATAAAATGAAAAAAATAACCGTTTTAATCTTAGCTATCTGTATGGTATCCATGTCCAATGCGCAAACGAATAATTTCGAATCCAGCAGAAGAGTCTCCACGAGAGGATATGCTGAAAAAGAGGTAACACCTGATATTGTGTATATTTCCATTTCGTTAAGAGAATATTTTGTCGATGGCAACACCAAAAATAAAGTCGATATAGAAACACTGGAAAAGCAACTTTACGATGCTGCGTTGGCGATCGGTGTTAAAAAAGACGATTTCAATATCCAAAATATCTACAGTTACAATTATGATAGTTCTAAGAAAAAAGAAAACAAGCAATTGCTGCAAGCGAAACAATATAGGATCAAAGTGTCCAACCTCAATGGATTGAACACCATGCTGGATCAAGTAGACCCTAAAGGCATACAGAACACTTCAATAAATGGTTACGATCACTCCCAAAAGCGACAGATCGAGAAAGAGTTGAAAGTGGCTGCAGTACAGGATGCACGTACCAACGCAGAGATTATTGCTACCGCGACTGGCGATAAAATCGGAAAGGTACTTGCCATTAATGACAACAGCTCATTTGGCTGGAACGATATTTTACCGACTCCGCGTATGTATGCGATGTCGGCAAAGGCGGAAATGGCAGATGCTACTTCGGCAGGTATGGGAGAAAATCTTGACATCAACGTGCGCCCCATTAAGCTTACCTGTAACATCGATGGTATCTTTGAGTTATTATAGTTTTTTATAGTTCTTTTTTACCTCAAAAAAGAACCAAAACCGGAACGAAGTGGAAATCATTACACACTAATCGCTACTTTTGTCCTTTAATGAGTAAGACAAGAATATTCGCCGTCAGCATGATTGTGTTCATGCTGATAGCTTTCTTCAGCAACCCCAAACAGGAGCAACACGAAAAAATAGTGCGGGAAAAAGCTATAATGCTTCTTAAACAACAGGCGGGCAAACAAAACGAACAGGTAGTGGATTTTGGCATACAGCTTTTTGGAAATACGTTAATCGACCAATTTATGCAGAACCATGTAAGCGTTGAGAATTACTATCTTTTTTCCCTCACGAAAATCCGTGTAGGCCATCAAGACAATACGATTGGCGGAGGAGCCTTCGGCACCATCTGGCTTAGCCCGAAGATAGATGAAAAAGCTGCGGAAATAGCCAAAATGATAAAAGAGGGATTATAATGTTGGACATCCTTTACAACGACGAAGATCTAATTGCCATTAATAAACCACATGGACTGTTGGTACATCGGTCATCCATTGCTGTGGATGCCTCCGAATTTGCCCTACAGCTCCTGCGGGATCAGCTGCAGCAAATGGTATACCCTGTTCATCGTTTAGATCGTAAGACTGGCGGTATTCTGCTCTTCGCACGAAACAAGGAAATGGACTCGCTCACACAACAACTCTTTGCTAATAAAAATGTCGCCAAAACATACTGGGCCATAGTACGAGGCTACACCGATGATCAAGGAACAATTGATTATCCCCTCCGTAAGGAAAACAGCTCCCTACAGGACGCCATTACACACTACCGAACGTTATCCCGCGCGGAGATTGATCTCCCTTTTGGCAGACACGCTACTTCTCGCTACTCACTGGTTGAAGTCAGACCGGAGACGGGCCGGATGCACCAGATTCGTAAACACCTCGCCCATATCTTCCACCCCATCTTAGGCGATAGACCTCATGGCTGCAATAAGCAAAACAAGCTTTGGAAAGAGCAGTTTTCCATGGACACCATGATGCTCCATGCGCAAGGACTAGCCTTTCTGCATCCGCGGACTCAGCAAGAAATCAATATTGAAGCGCCTACGCTTTCAGAATTTACCCGTGTACGACAAATTTTGGATTTATGAAAACAAAGCGATAGGGTAAATCGTTTCGTGAATTGAAAATAACCGAATATTCAGGCGTTGAATGGCAAAGGAAAGCTCACTTAATTCATTTTATATACAGATGCGATTATATTGTATATAAAAATGAATTTCGTTAGGTTTGGAAAAATTTAGATTATCATGATTAAAAACGTTGCGTTAGCCGAGCATCATATAGCGCTTGGTGCTAAAATGGTGCCTTTTGCCGGGTTCAACATGCCCGTTCAATATTCAGGAATCAACGATGAGCACGAAACCGTACGCACCGCAGTGGGTGTCTTCGATGTAAGTCACATGGGTGAATTTATCCTAAAAGGTGAAAAAGCGATAGATTTAATCCAAAAGATATCTTCCAATGACGTTTCTAAGCTATACGACGGCAAGATTCAATACGCGTATATACCGAATGAAACGGGCGGAATTGTAGACGATTTTCTAACTTACCGCATCGATGAACAGACCTACTTATTAGTTGTAAATGCGTCCAATATAGAGAAAGACTGGAACTGGATCAGTAAATATAACACGTATGGGGTGGAAATGAAGGATATTTCGGACAAAACGTCGTTATTTGCTGTTCAGGGTCCGAAAGCAGCCGAAGCATTACAATCCCTCACCGATATCGAATTAGCAGAGATGGCGTATTATACCTTCAAAAAAGGCACATTTGCAGGCGTAGCTAACGTGCTGGTATCGGCGACAGGTTATACCGGCGCCGGTGGATTTGAAATATACGTTGCCAATGAGGACGCTAAGAAAGTATGGGATGGCGTATTCGAAGCCGGAGCAGCATATGGCATCAAACCAATCGGTCTCGGAGCCCGGGACACACTACGTTTGGAAATGGGATTCTGCCTCTATGGAAACGACATTGACGACAACACTTCCCCATTGGCTGCTGGACTTGGCTGGGTGACAAAATTTACAAGCGACTTTGTAAACAGTGAGAATTTAAGAGCCGAAAAAGAAAGTGGTGTATCGCAGAAGCTAATCGGCTTTGAAATGCTTGAGCGTGGTATTCCTCGCCACGATTATGAAATCGTCGATGCGGAAGGCAATAAAATTGGACGCGTCACATCGGGCACACAATCGCCGACGTTAAAAAAGTCTATTGGTCTCGGTTATGTCGACACAGCCTTCGCAAAAGAAGGAACCGAGATATACATTTCGATCCGAAATCAAGCGGTAAAGGCCCGCGTGAAAAAACCGCCTTTTGTGAAATAGGGGCATAAAATATCGGTAGAGATGCGGCAGTTCGCGTCTCTACTTCTTTCTTTTCAGCTGCTGCTTCCCCTCCCGTACGCTTTTCTTCACCCCTTTTAACAAGACCACCTTCAGGTAAATCAATACAACCAGGAGGGCTATGGATATGAATAAAAATAGATGGTTACCCGTTTGAAAGGACATGATACCACTATACACCAAAAACGCAATGGCAAGATTTAAAACAATATTTAAAATAAAATACTTTGTCATGTTTATTTTTTAACAGCCTTCCCGATCACCTTTTCACGCAGAAAGAAAAAATAGACTGCTCCGGCTATGATGTTACCAAAGATGATAAAAATGATTAACAATAATCGCTCTGTATTCGTCAATTTTACAGAGAGCATAATTTCCCGCAAAACCAAAAAGGTCCATAGCAAGGATAATAGCAATGCGATGCTTATCAAAATGTGAGCCAAGGAAAAATTCAACATCCACAATATAAATGCTAGAATGTAGAAACCTAAGCTAAAATAAAATGCTTGCTGGGTCTGATGAATGAGATTCTTCATCCCGCAAAAATACATAATCTAGTAGAGACGCAATGTATTGCGCCTCTACAAATACATTAAGGGAATATACCTAACTGCTCGTATGCAACACCTATCTTGTCGATAGCGCAGATAAAAGCCGCGGTCCGCAAATCCTCTACCCCCTCTCGGTTTCTATAAATTTCGCGAATTTCGCGATAGGAGTCTACCATTGTATCCTCTAATCCAGAGTGAACAAGATCTATTTCACTGGGTCCCCGCAGAACCATTTTCCGCTCCAGATCAGACACCCGTTTTCCTGTTGTAGATTCGATAATGTCAATTAGCTCGTTATACATATTCTCACTAAAACGTTTTTCAAGACGTCCGTAACGAACATGGCTTAGGTTTTTCAACCACTCAAAGTAGGATACTGTTACCCCTCCAGCATTCAAATAAATATCCGGAATAACCAAAACGCCCTTTCTGTTCAAAATTGTGTCTGCTTCTGATGTCAAGGGGCCGTTAGCCGCTTCACCAATAATTCTAGCTTGGATTCGCTCCGCATTATCTTTATGAATAACACTCTCCAAAGCGGCAGGAATAAGAATGTCACAGGCCTGCTCCAATCCTTCTGCGGGATCTGAAAAGTTAATTGCTCCCGGATAATTAAGAATCCCTCCTGTCGTCTGCCTATGGGCCTGTACCTGGTCAACATCCAGTCCATTTTCGTCATAGATAGCGCCGTTATATTCGATTAGTCCGACTAATTTTGCGCCTGCTTCCTGAAAATACTTGGCAGCATGATAACCTACATTTCCCAAGCCCTGAACAATGACCCGCTTGCCCGCAATACCTGGCGTAAGGCCCAGCTTCTCCATGTCCTCTTGAAACGCACATGCCTCACGTATTCCGAAAAATACGCCCAAACCGGTTGCTTCTGTCCGGCCATGTACACCCCCTTGCGAAAGAGGTTTACCTGTAACGCAGGCCTGCGCATTTATATCTGTAGGATTAAGCGAGGAGTACGTATCTACAATCCAGCTCATTTCACGAGCCCCCGTACCGTAATCTGGTGCAGGAACATCGATGCCCGGACCGATAAAGTTCTTCTTGCATAATTCTGATGTATACCGACGCGTTATCTTCTCCAACTCAAAAGCAGTATATTTACGCGAATCGATTTTTATCCCGCCTTTTCCTCCACCAAAAGGAACGTTTACAATAGCACATTTGTATGTCATGAGCGCAGCCAATGCCATTACCTCTTCTTGATCCACTTCCATGCTGAAGCGAATTCCCCCTTTACAAGGAAGCTTATGGTGGGAATGCTGCACCCTATAAGCTTCGATGACTTCAATACTGTCGCCGATCTTGACGGGAAATTTTACTCGAAGAATAGAATTACAGGCTTTAATCTGGGCTATTATACCCTGATCAAATCGTGTGAACTGAGCGGCCTTGTCAAAATTCCGTTGAACGCTTTCAAAGAAACTGTTATTTGCTGTATTCGTTATACCCATAACATGCTTATTTATATATTTATGTTGGTTATTGTTTTATGCTTTAAAATTAATAAACTTTGGTGGAGTTAAGCACAAAATACGAACAGCATTAAATATTTACGTTTTTCTTGTTGGAATCTGCTTTTTGTTTTTCGTTATATAAAAACAACAATGTCTGCTCGCAATTTTATTTAAAAAGAAGCAACTTTCTTGAAAAAATAAAAAAGGAGATTATCCTCTCCTTTTTACAATTGTTGCTAGAAGCCTTTAATAAACATCCATTTCTGGATCAATTTCTTCTTTCCAAGCTAGAATACCGCCTGTCAAATTGGCTAAATTATCAAACCCCTGCTGTTCCAATAACATAACCGCCTGGGCACTACGTTTTCCGCTACGGCATTGTATAATGACGGGCTTGTCTTTCGAAACTTTGTCGGACTCGATTACGATCCCTGCCAACGGAATGTTTAAGCCATTTAGATTAGAAACTTCGTATTCAAAAGGTTCACGCACGTCAATAAGTTGAAAATCCTCATTGCGGTCCATCATTTCTTTGAGTTCCTGAACTGTTACTTCTTTCATGTCTTTTTACTTTTCTTTATCAAACCTAATTAATTTCATTTTTATATGCAATTTAATTGCACATAATATAATGCTATCAAACGCACCATGCAGATTTTATACCCAACTATACTTATTATTGTACTTATGAAACAAAAACTTATCCGATGGGTTTTTCTGTCCATCATACAACTCGTGGTATGCTCGACTTTCGGTACGGCCCAAGTAGTGGAGACAGCCGACGTGGAACGTATTATCTCTACGCTGGCCGCCGACGATATGCGAGGAAGGGCGGCATTAAGCCCCGATATCGCCCGCGCAGCAGACTTTATTGCGGATGAATTCCGGCAGGCGGGGCTACAACCGTATGCCGAAGACAATTATCGTCAAACATTTGAGGTCACGAAAGTTTTTACAGAAAACGAGTCCATAAAGATTAATGGAAAAGCACTCAAGGTAGACGAATTTATCATATTAAACAACAGTCCCGACCTCTTATGGGATCAAGATACACAAATAGAAATTATGGAAATCAGCGCAGGGGACGATTTCTCCGAACGTTTCCGCGACATCGTCAGAAACAACCCGAACAACAACATCGTATGGGTGGACCCATCCTTTGCACCTATGTTGGCACGTTTCAAAAAGATATTCTCACGTGAAAACGTCATTCCAAAACAAGCAAGCACAACTGAAAGCCCAAATAAAGTCTTTGCCATCAAGAAAAAGAATATAAAAAGTTTTCACGTAGAAGCTCGCACGGTACAAGAAGATTTCCCATTATTTAATGTCGCGGCTGTTATTCCAGGAAAATCTAAAGCAGACGAATTTGTTGTTTTCTCCGCCCATTACGATCATATCGGCATCCTCGATCCGGTAGGCAAAGACTCCATCGCCAATGGCGCGGATGACGATGCGTCCGGCACGACGGCCATGATTGCCCTAGCTAAACATTTCAAAAAGGAGGACATCAATGAACGCACTTTGATATTCGTTGCTTTCACGGCCGAAGAGATTGGCATGTTCGGCTCTAAATACTTTTCCAATAATATTGACGCAGATAAAGTAATCGCAATGATCAATATAGAAATGATCGGCAAGGGTTCGAAATTTGGGCCGAATAGCCTCTATGTAACGGGCTACCATCATTCCAATCTGGCAGAACTGATGCAAAAAAATCTGAAAGGAACCACCTTTACCTTCCATGCAGATCCTTACCCCCAACAAAACCTTTTTTATCGGAGCGACAATGCTATATTAGCAGCTTTGGGAGTCCCCGCGCATACTTTCTCCACCTCGCAGATTGATAAAGATGAGTACTACCATACGGTGAAGGACGAGCTTTCGACATTAGCTATTCAAAATATAAAATCCAGCATCGAAGCCATTGCTAGGGGCGCTGTGGGAATTGTCTCCGGAGAACAAACACCATCACGTGTAGAGAAGCTAACGGACTAGTCTCTGCATCACGTAATCATCGAGGATAAAACCATAATAAGGTATATCCACTTCCTGCGTGACGCGGAATCCTTGTTTGAGGTAGAAGTGGTATGCTTTGTTACCTCGGTTTACATTGAGTTCAACGATGGAAAAACCGTGCTCTATAGCTTGATTTAATGCAAAATCCAGTAGCTTTTTACCTAAACCCAATCCTTGGCTACTTGCTAAAAGGTAAAGTTTTTCTATGCGCAAAATGTCTTCACTCTTCTTTTGAAGCGCCATAAAGCCCAAGGGTTGTGTCTCTTGTTGGAAGATAAGGTAAAAATCCTGCCCGTTTAACATAGACTGTTGAATGGCTTCAGGACTATAATTATTATGCAACATAAAATCTATTTGTGCACGACTTAAAATAGCTGTATACGTCGTATGGTATACCGCTGTTCCCAAATGCTGGATAGTCGCTGCATCTTCCGGGTCTGCTTTCCTGATAGTAAACATTTCTAAATATCTTCGGCTATACGAACATGTTCATCCGTGTTAAATTCCAGATAGATAAAACCGTCCCGTTCCGTGACAAATTCATTCGGGTTAATATGTTTAAGCCCAAGTAACGATTTGAGTTGGGTTTCGGGAGCGAACATACGCGCACCCGCCTCTTTCCATTTTTCGTAACGATCACGAACATATACGTACCGTATTCTGTGAGACAACACAACAATATTGATCAATGTACAATAGGATGCTAATATGTCCTCTGGCCCATCACACACGATATTAACGGCTTCGTGATCGTTCTGAATCAGATAGTCCAAAGCGTCTGGTATGAATCCGTTTTTTATCTGGAAGGTTCTGATTTGCTCTTGCGGATATGTTATTTCTTTTACACTGAATACTACGTCCACCTTAATGTTAGCAGCTAAAAAGAAGTCTATGGTATCATCGTTGGCTATTATCGTCGGACTCCATTCTAGAAGTTGTCCCATATATTCTTCATCGAGCGCCTCATACGCAGCCACAATTAAGGCCGGTTCTTGATTCTCTCTAATAATGTGATGTGAGGACATTACTTACTTCTCGCCAAGTTGTCGTAGCGTGATATACGACATTAAGCCTATACTTACTTTCAGCGCATTTTCATCAATATCAAAGGTTGGTGTGTGTACAGCTGATGAAATCCCAGCAGCTTTGTTTCCGGTTCCTAATCGATAAAAACAGGCATTGGTTTCTTGCGAATAATAAGAAAAATCTTCTGCTGCCGGCCATATATCCAACTCAACAACATTTTCTTCCCCTAGGTATTCTACAGCAAAAGTGCGGGACGATGTCGTTAATCGCTCCTCGTTAATCAAGAAAGGATAACCTTTGCGTACTTCGAAATCGCAAATTGCGCCCATGCTTTCCGCGATGCCCGCTGCCATCTTGACCATTTGCTTATGGGCTTCCGATCGCCACTTCTCGTCAAATGTGCGGAACGTTCCTTCCAAATATACTTCGTCAGGAATAATGTTAGTAGCACCATTTCCCACTATCTTGCCCCAAGACAGAACCGTCGGTATCCTTGGGTCTGCATTTCGGCTCACTATTTGTTGAAGCGCTGTAATAATTTGTGCTGTAATAGCTATTGGGTCTATATTTTGATGGGGGTGTGCTCCGTGTCCGCCTTTACCCTTCACGGTCATAAAAAGCTCATCACAGGAAGCCATGTATTTTCCCGCGCGAAAACCGACCTTACCGGTTTCAATAAAGGGCATAACATGTTGTCCAATAATACCTGTAGGTGTCGGATTTTCCAGTACCCCCTCCTTAATCATAATGGAGGCTCCACCTGGCAGGCGTTCTTCTCCAGGCTGAAATATAAGCTTTATAGTGCCCCCGAATTCGCTTTTTAAGGATTGCAATATAGACGCAACACCCAACAGCGACGAGGTATGCACGTCGTGTCCACAGGCATGCATAACACCAACATTTTGTGATCCATAACGACGTCCATCCACTTCTTGTATGGGAAGGGCGTCCATATCTGCTCGAAGCGCAAGTACAGTAGACGATGGTTTCTCGCCCTGAATCAGTCCTACCACACCTGTGTTTGCCATACGCTCATATGAAATACCCAAGCTGTCTAGTTGCTGTTTGACAAAAGCAGATGTCTCGTATTCTTCAAACGACAATTCGGGGTGTTGATGCAAATGCCGTCTAAACCCGACCGTCTCTTCAAAGAAGTCTTCGGCAAGTTGTCTTATCTTTTCTTTCAACATGGACATGATTTTTCTCCTTATTCATACGCCCAAACGTCTTCGGTGAAGACGAAGACATTGCTATATTGGGAGCGTAGCTCTCGCATAAAACTCGTGGCTTCGGACCGACTTCTAAAATCGCCGACCTTGACGCGATAATTTGGTTCGTCATAGCTTACATAACTTCCTATATCTTTATACGAGGTCTGAAATCTAGATTGTACAGCATAGGCATCACTTCGGCTCGATCCAGAAAATATCTGTACACGAAATCCGCGTACTTTTACCCGTTTACCATTTTTTTTATCGACTACTTTCGATCCCAAGCTAATCATACGGGAGGTGCTAGGATTGATACCGTTTTCTGCTCTGAATGCCTGCAAAAGATTAATCAATGAATCCTTTTCTACTTCAACGATTCCCGATTGTGCTTTACTAAACTGTGCTAATCCAATGAGTACAAAACCAAATATCAATCCTTTATGTAACATCTTCCGTAAAATTTTTTACCCGTTTTTTCCGTGACAGTTTTTATATTTTTTTCCCGAGCCACAAGGACATTCGTCGTTTCTACCCACGGTTTCCGTTTTGCGTATAGGTTGTGTCACCTGCTGCTCACGTGTGTCCTTATCTTCTGCGGAGACCCCTGTCGGCGAAGCCAGCTCCGCTTTAGTCGCTCTAACCTGTGGTGGCTGGGCTTGTATCGGGCGCGCTTCCCGCACATTTTGTGGCTCTTGTTGCTGACCTGGAATTTCCCCTTTAAATAAGAAACTTACAATTTCTTTGTTCATCGAAGCTAGCATGCTCTTGAACAGATTGTAGGCTTCCATTTTGTAAATAATAATCGGGTCTTTTTGCTCGTATACAGCATTTTGTACGGACTGCTTCAAATCATCCATTTCACGAAGATGTTCTTTCCACGCCTCGTCAATTAGTGCTAAAACGATTCCTTTTTCGAACGACCTGAAAACTTCTTTGCCATGAGACTCTACTGCCTTCTGCAAATTCGTCGCAACTTGTATGCCACGAATACCGTCGGTAAACGGAATGACAACGTTTTCTATCATAGCGCCGCGTTCAGCTAACACATTGGTTAATACAGGAAGTGTTTGCTCTGCTATTTGTTGCGCCCTATTTTGATAATGTGAGATGATTTGTTGGAATAGTCGATCGGTCAGCACCGCTAGGCCACTTTGCGTAAACTCTTCCTCCGTAATTTCAGGGTTGACGGCAAACAAACGGATAACCTCGATTTGGAATTCCTCGTAGGTTCCTCCCTCTTTCGCTCCGGACACGATATCCTCAACAACATCGTAAATGGTGTTGTTTAGGTCAACGTCCAATCGTTCACCAAACAACGCGTTCTTACGTTTTGTATAGATTACGGTACGTTGGGAGTTCATCACGTCATCGTATTCCAATAGGCGTTTACGAATACCAAAGTTGTTCTCTTCCACTTTACGTTGCGCTCTTTCGATCGATTTCGTCAACATGCTGTGTTGCATCACCTCGCCTTCTTCCACACCCATTTTAACCATGATGTTAGAAATTCGTTCGGAAGCGAATAAACGCATCAGATTATCTTCCAAAGACACAAAGAATTGGGAAGAACCAGGGTCTCCTTGACGACCGGCACGTCCACGCAACTGACGGTCTACACGACGCGATTCATGGCGTTCTGTACCAATAATCGCCAAACCTCCGGCTTTAATAACATCCTCTGTCAACTTAATATCTGTACCGCGACCCGCCATGTTGGTAGCAATCGTTACCTGCCCAGGGCGTCCTGCTTCCGCAACAATATCCGCCTCCTTTTGGTGGAGCTTCGCGTTCAGCACATTGTGTTTGATACCGCGTAGTTTCAACATCCGGCTAAGCAATTCCGAAATTTCCACGGAGGTCGTACCAACTAGTACCGGTCTTCCTGCCTCTGTCAAGGCTTGAATCTCCTGTGCCACCGCATTGTATTTTTCTCTCGCTGTACGATAAATTAAATCATGCCGATCATCGCGTGCCGCAGGCCGGTTTGTCGGAATTTCAACCACGTCTAATTTATAAATCTGCCAGAGC
Organism: Sphingobacterium haloxyli; assembly: GCF_002980525.1. Classification (GTDB taxonomy): domain Bacteria; phylum Bacteroidota; class Bacteroidia; order Sphingobacteriales; family Sphingobacteriaceae; genus Sphingobacterium; species Sphingobacterium haloxyli. Next base: position 68,773 of record NZ_PVBQ01000002.1, on the reverse strand, counting down.
TCGCCTGCTTCTGTCGATGCCGTACCGGTCATCCCTGCAAGCTTGTGATACATACGGAAATAATTTTGTAAGGTAACCGTTGCATACGTTTGTGTAGCGTCTTCTACCTTTACATTTTCCTTTGCCTCTATTGCTTGGTGCAAACCGTCAGAATAACGGCGTCCCTCCATAATACGGCCGGTCTGCTCATCAACAATCTTAACCTTACCCTCATCTACGATATATTGATCATCAATTTCAAATAAGGTATATGCTTTAAGCAGCTGATTTATAGAGTGTATACGCTCTGATTTAATCGCGTAATCCCGCAGTAATTCTTCTTTTTTCTGTGCCTTTTCCTCTAGCGATAGCTCTAATTTTTCGATATCGGCTATTTCAGATCCTACGTCGGGCATAATAAAAAAAGTGGGGTCTTCACCGGAAGCGGTAATCAGTTCGATACCTTTTTCAGTAAGCTCAACCTGATTGTTTTTCTCATCTATTACGAAAAACAGCTCTGCATCCACTTTAGGCATATTGCGACTTTGCTCTGCCATATAGTAGTTCTCTACTTTCTGTAACAGTTGTCTGTGATTTCCTTCGGATAAAAACTTAATCAGTGCCTTGTTTTTAGGCAAACCACGATAAGCACGCAACAATGCCATCCCGCCTCCTTCGACGTCAGAATCTCCGTTGGAAATGGCTTTTTTGGCTTCGTTAAAAACCGTATTTATATATGCTTTTTGCGCATTTACTAATCGTTCTATACGCGGCTTTAGTTGATAAAATTCATGCTGATCGCCACGCGGGATTGGACCGGAGATAATCAATGGCGTTCGTGCATCGTCAATCAAAACAGAGTCAACCTCATCAATCATCGCAAAATGCAGTTTACGCTGCACCATAGCGTCCGGCGTCTGTGTCATGTTGTCGCGCAGATAGTCGAAACCAAACTCATTATTTGTTCCGTACACGATATCGGATAAATATGCTTTCCTACGTTGTGGTGAATTTGGTTGATGTTTGTCGATACAATCGACACGCATTCCGTGAAATTCGAATAACGGCCCGTTCCATTCCGAGTCACGACGAGCCAAGTAGTCGTTGACAGTCACGATATGTACGCCCTGGCCTGACAATGCATTCAAGTAAGTCGGCAGTGTACCAACTAGCGTTTTACCCTCACCTGTGGACATTTCCGCAATCTTACCTTGATGCAATACGACACCACCAATAAGCTGTACATCATAATGCACCATATTCCAGGTAACTTCCGTGCCAGCTGCTATCCAGGCGTTTTTCCATACCGCTTTATCACCCTCAACAATTACATTCGGTTTAAGTGTCGCTAGTTCGCGATCAAGGTCGGTTGCTGTTACTTCTATTTCTTTATTTTCTGTAAACCGACGAGCAGTTTCTTTTACCACCGCAAAAGCTTCGGGTAGGATTTCCAACAATACTTCTTCGAGTTTCTTATCCCTATCCTTAGCGAGCTTATCTACCTTCTCATAAAGTTCCGTTTTTTTACCCATCTCTACACCTTCCCCGTCAGCCTCTGCTTTTAAAGACGCCATTTCTTCGTCTATATCAGCCAGATATGCTTTGATTCGGCTTTTAAAATCGGTTGTCTTCGCCCGCAATTCGTCATGGCTTAACGACGATAGCTTCTCGTACTCCTCTTTGATCTTATCTACAATGGGTTGTATGGATTTGATATCTCGTTCTGACTTGCTGCCAAATAATTTACTTAAAAATTTTAACATAATATTTTTATCTCCGTATATCGCTGTGCAATAATGACTCCAACACGATGTTTACAGACATTTTGACACTAACCGGGCAAATTTAATTATTACATGTGATAACTAACAGGATTCCAGTTTATTTTTTTGTAAAACCTATGTTGTCGTACTACTCCTAAAATAGCCTCTTAATTTTTTATGAAATAAGGAGTTTTATTCGGTCAAAAAAAGCCTCTTATCCAGCGGTGGAACAAGCTTTAATACTTGCGCTTTGTCGAACATTTGTTGTATTGCTCTACGGCCGTCGGCTCCCAGATGTTCCGAATATTCGTTGACATATAGTTCAATATGCTGATACATCACAGCCTCTTCCATTTCCTGTGCATGCGAACGGATATAATTCAATCCTGATTTCGGATTTTTAAAGGCAAATTGCACGCTTTCACGAACCAGTTCGTTAATTTGAAGCTTGAGACTCTCCGCTAAATCACGTTTAACAACGATTCCACCTAAAGGAATCGGACTGCGAGTTGTTTGTTCCCAAAAATCACCCAGATCCACGACCTTATGTAATCCTCTTGCCTGGTAGGTAAACCGGTTTTCGTGAATTATCAAACCAAGATCAATACGACCATCCAACAATGACTGCTCGATGTCGGAGAAGATCAATTCAACTTTATTACGCAGGCTCGGAAAAGCTAATCCAAGTAGGAAATTGGCGGTGGTGTACTTTCCGGGGATACCGATTCTTAACCCGCTTTCCGAAGCATTTAGCTCAACTTTGTTTTCCAACGCTCTTTTTAGCCCGGCAGCCAGTGTCGGGTCTTTCGCAATGAGCAATGGTCCAACACCTGAACCCAATGCACTACCCGCATCCAATAGTTCATAATCATTTACCGCATAAGCGAAAGCATGATAACTCAACTTGGTAATATCCAACTCGCCCTGAAAAGCCTTTTGATTTAACGTTTCTACATCGTGGTATTGGACTTCAAATTCCAGCCCTCCGGTGTCAATTTTATGATGGATCAACGCATCAAAAATAAACGTGTCGTTGGGGCAGGGTGAAAAGCCTAGGGTAAGTTTCATTTCTATTATTTTTAGTACAAAAATAGGGATAAAAAGAGTACAATACTATCGAGAATAGGAAAACACCAACTCTCTCTGAACGACAATCAAAACAATCATGGCTAAAAATGTAACGAACACCACACCGTTAGCTGTAGCATCTTTCTCATAGCGGTAGAGATAGCGGACTCCAATCAGGTTTGCGGTGGCAGCAATTACATACAAAGCGATAGGTTTATGCACGAATAACGAGGTCTGAATCGTGGTAAAGGTCGCCACGAGATAAGCCAACAGCGGAAAAATAACGCCGAATGCTATCCCCAGTACAAAACTATTTTTCATCCGCCCTCCTCCTACTGTACATCAAAACTCCAGGAATTTAATTCTGTAATGGTGTGGTGCGCTGTCATGTCAAATTGCGTTGGTACAATAGAAACGTAGCCATTACTTAATGCATGAGCATCCGTATCCTCTCCTCTGTCTAACAATTGAAATTTGCCTGTCATCCAAAAATATTCCCTATTGTAAGGGTCTAAGCGTTCGTCAAACTCTTCAAACCACTTGGCAGTAGCCTGTCTACATATTTTTATTCCTTTTAGTTCTTTGCTGATATGCGGAAAATTAACATTCAGTAACGTAGCTTTTTGCAGTCCGTTACTTAATACCTGCTGGGCGATAGTGCGTATATACGGCCGGCAATGAGAAAAATCGGCATGATGGGAAAAATCATCCAGCGAAAACCCGATGGAAGGAATGTCTTCTATGGCCCCCTCGACAGCAGCAGACATGGTTCCCGAATACAACACATTGATGGAATAGTTCAAGCCATGATTGATTCCCGATACACATAGATCCGGCTTCTTGCCTTTAAAAATTTTATTTACGGCAAGCTTTACACAATCCACCGGTGTCCCTGAGCATTTGTACATCTCCACACCTTCATACAAATCAATTTTATCTAAACGGAGGGGTCTCCCAATGGTAATAGCATGTCCCATACCTGACTGCGGACTGTCGGGAGCTACCACCACAACATTGCCTATTTTTTGCATCTCTTCCAACAGCACTTTGATGCCAGGAGCTGTAATGCCATCGTCGTTAACGACTAAAATCGTTGGTTTCTTTTTCGCCATAGTGCGAATTTATAAAAATTAAACGAAGGTTTTCTTTCTACAGGAAAGTTCCGTTTCCTATCGCACAACCTTTCCGCCACTCGCCGGGGCATGGCATTACTTTTTGAGAGCAAAAAGTAACCAAAACCGAACGAAGTGAGCTCCTCAAATGTTTGAAGCGACGATTTTTACGTAACTTTCTCTAAAAAAGTTGGATAAGAAAAATCTCTAATTTTATTTGTATCTTCATTTCAAAAAAACAATATGGAAAGAAGAAACTTTTTAAAATCAGCTGCCGCCGCGGGTTTAACTGGTACGCTGCTCGCATCGTGTACACCGCTCGACAATAGAGAATCAACGTCGTCTAACACGATCGCTAAAGGAACAATTTTGCACAGTGTGTATTTTTGGCTGAAAGAAGACATTTCCCAGGAAGAAGAACAGGATTTCTTACATTTTTTTGAAGAGCTTCGTGAAGTCCCTGGCGTGCAAACACTGCAATACGGAAAACCAGCGCCCACCAATCCACGGCCGGTAGTAGACAACTCATTTCAATACAATCTGTTGGTTACCTTCCAAAATTTGGAGGACATCAATACCTATGAAACGCACCCCACCCATACCGCTGCGGCAGAAAAATATAGTAAATATTGGACAAAAGTAGAGGTTAAAGATACTACCATTTTGTAAACGTTTCCGAAGATACTTGCCTTTAAGTGCACTTTAACTCTTATCTTAGGACATTTATTAGTTATAATCATTATAATACTATGGCAAAGCACACTGTCTTCGAGAGTCGATACGCGATTGGTCCCAATGAAACTAAATCATTGGACACCAAAGGACTTCGCGAAAACTTTTTGATCGAAACCGTTTTCGCACCGAATAAAATCCATTTTGTATATACCCATTACGACCGTTATATGGCCGGAGGCGCGATGCCTGTTGATGGGCGCTTACAATTGGAGACTATAGACGATCTTTTAAAGGAGCCCTATTTTCTGTCCCGACGCGAGTTAGGCGTTATCAATGTAGGCGGAGATGGCAAGGTAGAAGTCGACGGTACCGTATATGAAATAGGCCACAAGGAAGCTTTATATGTAGGAAAAGGCATAAAAGAGGTCTTTTTCAGTAGCAATGACGCTGCTAACCCAGCGAAATTTTATCTAAATTCTACACCGGCACACCACAGCTACCCTACAAAGCGTGTCACCAAGGCAGAAGCTAACAAAATTGAACTCGGTGCGGCTGAAACGGCGAACCATCGTGTTATCAACCAGATGTTGCTACACAAGGTACTAGATACCTGTCAGTTGCAGATGGGTATGACGGAACTACAACCAGGATCGGTTTGGAACACGATGCCATCGCATACACACGATCGCCGTATGGAAGTATACTTCTACTTTGATTTACCAGAAGACCAAGCCGTTTCTCATTTTATGGGGCCAATCGATGAAACCCGCCATATCTGGATGAAAAATGAACAAGCGATTATCTCTCCGCCTTGGTCTATCCATTCGGGCGCAGGAACGAGTAATTATACATTTATCTGGGGGATGGCCGGTGAGAATCTGGACTACGACGACATGGATAAATGCGCTATAACGGATTTAAAATAACAAGAGGTTGATTATTACATAGGGTGGACGTGTATGTCGCAGTGAACCGCGTTCGTTCGTCTTTGAAAAAGTTTAATTTGAAAAAAATGTCTGTTTTAAATACATTTGATTTATCCGGAAAAGTAGCGTTAGTTACAGGCTGCAAACGTGGAATCGGGAAAGCGCTGGCAGAGGCCCTTGCGGAAGCCGGCGCCGATGTTATTGGCGTATCCGCGTCGTTGGAGTTAGAAAACTCAAAGGTTGCGCAATCTGTAGAAAGCATCGGACGTAAGTTCTACGCTTATCAATGTGATTTCGCAAACCGCGAATCACTGTATCAATTTATCAATCAAGTCAAGAAAGACCATCCCGTTATTGATATCCTATTTAATAATGCCGGCAATATCTTACGCAAACCTGCCGCAGAGCATCCGGATGAATACTGGGATCAAATCATTGAAATTAACCAGAATGCACAATTTGTGCTTACCCGCGAAATCGGAAGGGATATGATTGCACGCGGATCAGGGAAAATTGTTTTCACCGCGTCGCTATTGACATTCCAAGGCGGCATCACTGTGCCCGGATATGCTGCATCTAAAGGCGCTATTGGTTCATTGACCAAAGCTTTTGCCAATGAGTGGGCTTCTAAAGGAGTGAATGTGAATGCTATTGCTCCGGGTTATATCGCTACCGATAATACCGAAGCGCTACGTGACGATCCGGAACGCTCGGCTTCTATCCTCGGACGTATCCCCGCCGGACGCTGGGGCGAACCGGAAGACTTTAAAGGTCCTGCGGTATTTCTCGCTTCTAAAGCTTCGGATTATGTCCATGGTACTATCCTAACCGTCGATGGCGGCTGGATGGGGAGATAACTCGCGGTTTTATAAAAACGCATATGCATTTATAACAATTTGCATATGCGTTTTTCTCGAAATGCATATGCAAAATTTGAAAGTCCGACTTTACCTTACTTTAAATAAAGCCCCTTTTTTTCTATAAAGTCAATAACCTTATCCGGTACATAAAACCGTACACTCTTCCCTGTTTTTACGGCATTTCGCACAAACGTAGACGACAGCTCCATAACCGGGGTCTCTGTCACAATAACAGAAGGGTGCCTTTTAAGATCTCCTCCGTCATAATCTGGCCGGGGATAAACAATGATTTGGTAATCACGGAGGATAATATCGGCATTCTTCCACTTATGAAAACTGGCCAAGTTATCTTCGCCCATAATTAAGGAAAACGCTTTCGTCGGGTACTTTTCGGCCAAATGAGTCAGGGTATCGATGGTATAAGAAGGTTGAGGTAAAGAAAACTCGGCATCAGATGCCCGTAGCTTTTCTGCCCCCTCAATGGCAAGGTTGACCATCTCCAAGCGGTCGTACATATTGCCTAAGTTCTTTTTCACCTTGAAGGGATTCTGTGGCGAAACGACAAACCAGACTTCATCAAGGTTCGTATAATTAGCCATATAGTTGGCAATAATCAAGTGCCCGATATGTATCGGATTGAAAGAACCGAAAAATAATCCGATTTTATTGTTTGTCATCTCCTTATTGGGCAGACATAGAGGTCGGCCCCTTATTAATTTTTTATTTTTCCAAAAACTTCAGTACCAGTTCCTCAGCTTCCGCACAGGCTGCTTCCAAATCAAAATTGTTTAGCACCACATCAAATTTATCAGCATAGCTGAGTTCGAGCTCCGCTTTGGCAAAACGCTCTTGTAGCTTTTCCTCAACGTCGGTTCCTCGGCCTCTCAAACGCTCTTTTAGCACTTCTAACGACGGGGGATTCACAAAGATTGCCAAAGCCTCTTCTGGATATTTGGATTTCAGACGAAGACCGCCCACCACATCAATATCGAAAATAACTGATTTTCCAAGCGCCCAAATCCGCTCCAGTTCTTTTTTTAATGTCCCATAAAAGGTTCCCGCATATACTTCTTCAAATTCGATGAATTCGTGTTTTGCTACTTTGTGCAGAAAATCCTCTTTGGAGATGAAATAGTAATCTTTGCCATCTATCTCGCCCATTCTAGGCTGCCTTGTACTGGCAGAAATAGAAAACGCAATCTTGTCTGCATGATTGGACAACAACCGCCTGACAATGGTCGTTTTCCCCGCACCAGAGGGAGCAGAGAATATAATCAGTTTTCCTCCCATCTCTTATAACACGTTAAGTAACTGTTCTTTTATCTTTTCCAATTCCTCTTTCATCCGGACAACAATCTGTTGAATATTAGCGTCGTTCGCTTTAGATCCTAGCGTGTTGATCTCCCGACCCATTTCCTGCGAAATAAAACCCAATTTCTTCCCGTTAGAATCATTTGCATTCAATGCTTGGACAAAGTAGTCACAGTGACTTTTCAAACGAACTTTTTCTTCCGTAACATCCAGCTTGTCTATATAATAAATAATCTCTTGTTCGAAACGGTTCATATCCACATTCTCCTTTCCCACCGCCTCATCCAAATAATGACTCAAACGATCCCGTATTAAGGGGATACGATTTCCTGCCACCTCTTCTACTTGCGACAAATAGGACAGAATCAGGTGTACGCGGCTTTCCAGGTCCTTCTTTAAAACCTCGCCTTCATCCTGCCGAAACTTTGTAAAGTGCGCTATCGCCCGATAAAAAGCCTCCATCAACACTTTACCTTCTTCCTCGTCTACTGCGTCCTCACTAGCGTTTACAACCTCTGGCATCGTTAGTGCTATCTCAAAAAGGGATGTGTTCGTTTCGCCTATTTCCTGCGCGATCTCTTTTAACTGTTTATAGTACTGCTTTAAAAGTGCCGCATTAATAGTCGAAGCTTTCGCTGTTTGGTCAGCATATTCAACGGACACCGTAATATTTACCTTGCCCCGTTCGATCAATTTGCTGGCTTCGGTTCGAAGCGTCAACTCACGGTCAGAAACAACCTTCGGTAAACGCAGGCTAAGTTCAAGAAACTTGGAGTTCAGGGATTTTAATTCAACGGTATATTTGACCTGGCCATTTTCATGACTGCCAATACCATACCCTGTCATAGATTTAATCATACGTAATTACGCTTCCTTTTTTACTTTTTTGTTGCTTAGTTTCTCTTTGGCCACCTCAAAGATAATCGGTAGGATAGAAAGAAAAATGATAAGTAACACCACTTTCGAGAAATTATCCCGAATGATGGGGATATTGCCTAAGAAATAGCCGGCTAAAGTGATTCCCACTACCCATAAAACAGCACCCACGACGTTATATGTCAGGAATGTCCCATAGTGCATTCTGCCTATTCCACCTACGAATGGAGCCAATGTTCGCACAATAGGTACAAAACGAGCAATTACAATCGTTTTACTACCATACTTTTCGTAAAAAGAATGTGTTTTTTCGATTTGCTCGTCCTTTACAACACGTTTTCCGAACACCTTAAATCTGGTTATTTCCATACCAAAACGCCTCCCGATAGAATAATTCATCGAATCGCCGGCGATAGCGGCAATCAAAAGCAATGCTATCATAATCCAAACATTCAATTCATTAGGCTGTGCGGCCAACATGCCGGCAGCGAACAAAAGAGAATCCCCGGGTAAAAAAGGCATGATTACTATCCCTGTTTCGATAAAAATGATCAAGAATAGGATAAGGTATGTCCAGGTCTGATATGAATTCACGATCTCCACAAGATGCTTATCGATATGGAGAACAAAATCTATTAAAGAATATACGACTTCCAAAATGACGAGTTTAGATATTATTCAACATAACAGGCATCACCAACATCAAAATATCTTCATTGTCTTCTTTTACAGCGGGAATCAATAATCCGGCTCTGTTTGGCGTACTCATTTCAATGGCGACTTCGCTAGAACTTAAATTACTCAACATTTCCACCAAGAATTTAGCATTAAACCCAATTTCCATATCCTCGCCTTCAAATTGGCAATTTAAACGTTCATGCGCTTCGTTCGAAAAATCTAAATCTTCTGCCGAGATGTGTAGTTCACTTCCAGAAATCTTCAATCTCACTTGATGCGTGGTTTTATTCGCAAAGATAACCACACGACGAAGGGTGTTTAAAAATAACAACCGGTCTACCGTCAACTTGTTTGGGTTAACCTGGGGAATCACCGCTTCGTAATCTGGGTAGCGCTCATCGATAAGACGACATATCAAATGAATGTTGCCGAACTGAAAAAATGCGTTCGTGTTATTGTATTCTATAGAAACGACCGTCTCATCAGATGGGAGCGAAGATTTCAATAGCGTCAATGCCTTCTTAGGTAAAATGAAAGACGTTGGCTTTTCTGAACTTACATCCGTCCGTCGATAGCGAACAAGTTTATGCGCATCAGTAGATACAAAAGTGATATTTTGTTCTGCTAACTGCACTAACACACCGGACATCGCGGGACGCAATTCGTCATTGCTTACAGCAAAAAGTGTTTTATTAATGGCTTCTGAAAGAATTGACGCATTTAAGGATACCGTAGCAACGTTATCCACCACCGGAATTTTTGGAAAATCATCTGCATTTTCTCCGCTCAATTTGTATTTTCCGTCACCGGCACTAATTTCAATAGCCAACGTATTGGTATCCACAGAAAACGCTACGGGCTGATCAGGAAGGGTCTTTAATGTTTCTATCAAGATTTTGGAGGGCATGGCAACCCGGCCTTCTTCCTTCGCCTCAATTTGTAAGGATGTGACCATACTTGTCTGCAAGTCCGTAGCCGAAATGGTCAACAAGTTATCTTTAATTTCAAACAAAAAGTTCTCAAGAATAGGCAGCACCGTGCTACTACTCGAAGCTCCGCTAATCGATTGTAGTTGTTTTAATAAAATTGAAGTGGATACAATAAATCTCATTTCCTGATTTTTATAGATTTTTATATGCAATATTACACAAAAGAATCTATATTTTATAAACTGAGCGCGTGTTAATTCTTATAGCGAATTAATTAATTAGTACCTTTGTATCGTTTATAAAGACATGCAGTTTAAGGATATTATCGGTCATCATAAAATCAAAACCCAACTGGCTCAAACCGTAAAAGACAATCGGGTAAGCCACGCGCAGTTATTCCTCGGTCCGGAAGGTTCGGGAAGCTTGGCGTTGGCGGTCGCCTATGCGCAATACATCAACTGCGAGCAAAAATCTGAAAACGATAGCTGTGGTACCTGTAGCTCTTGTCGCAAATATCAAAAATTGATTCATCCTGATCTGCACTTTTCCTATCCGTTTTTTGCGGGCGGGGAAAAAGACGTAGCCACCAGCTATTTAGAAGAATGGCGCGCTGCTTTTCTGGATAATCCTTATATGGGGCTAGATTATTGGCGCCATCAGTTAGAAGCAGGCAATAAACAGGCAAACATTAACATTGCAGAGGCACACGACATCATCAAAAAACTCAGTTTGAAAGCGTTTGAAGCGCAATACAAAGTATTGATCTTGTGGCTCCCAGAATACCTGAATGTACAGGGAAACGCATTATTGAAACTGATCGAGGAACCGCCAGAGAAAACACTGTTTCTTCTCGTATCGGAAAATCAAGATAGGATACTGAACACCATCATATCGCGTACGCAACTGGTAAAAATCCCTAAATTTTCACATAGCGATGTAAAGCAATACTTGACAGCAGAAAAAGCAATTGCAGACGAGCGAGCAAGCGAAATTGCTTTCATAGCTGACGGAAACGTACAAACGGCGACAGAACTCATAAAAGACGAAACTAATCCTTATTTTGATTTGCTTATCAATTGGCTAAGATTCGTCGTAACCGATTCGGGGCTGCATATTATCCGTTTATGTGAGGAGGATTTTCCCAAACTAGGACGTGAAAACCAAAAAATTTTTTTACTTTACGCCATTAGTGTGTTCCGTCAGATTCTATTAATACAAACGGGCCTTTCACAATTAGTGCTTTTACAGGGCAAAGAATTGGATTTTGTCCAGAAATTTGGTGATAACTTTATAGGTGAACAGTTGGAAGTCGCTATTGATTTACTCGAAAAAACACATTATAAAGTAGAGCGTAACGCTAATCCTAAAATTTTATTTTTAGACTTATCTTTGCAATTAGTTTTAATATTTAAATATCAAACGTTCCCACAAGGGACTCAATATATATAAAAGGAAAGAATATGGGATGTGGCAATTGCTCATCCGGAGGTGGGTGCGGTAGTGGTTCTACCGGAAAAGCACCTGCAGGCTGCCAAAATAACGGTTCCTGCATGACCAGCGGATGTAATAAACTAGATGTATACGACTGGCTTTCCGACATGGATTTGCCGGCAAACTATAAACCATTCAATATTGTAGAAGTCCGATTTAAAGGATCACGCAAGGATTTCTATATCAACGCGGACAATCATTATCTAGAAATGGGTGAAATGGTCGTCGTTGAGCCCTCCACCGGGGGGTATGATATCGGACATGTATCACTAACCGGTGAATTGGTGCGTTTACAGTTAAAGAAAAATAACGTAAAGGCTGAAACAGTCGCTAAAAAAATATACCGAAAACCAACAGAGGCGGACGTACAGAAATATAACGCGGCGAAAGACCTGGAGTGGGAGACTATGCACCGAGCGAGAAAGCTTGCGCTAGATCTGGGTTTGTCTATGAAAATTTCCGATGTCGACTATCAAGGAGACAAAACCAAAGCAACCTTTTACTATACAGCAGAAGGACGAGTGGATTTTCGGGAACTCATCAAGCGTATGGCAGAAGCATTCCGTATACGGATCGAAATGCGGCAGATCGGGATGCGCCAAGAGGCCAGCCGTTTGGGCGGTATAGGCTCCTGCGGGCGAGAGTTGTGTTGCTCTACATGGCTAACAGACTTTAAAACGGTCTCTACCGCAGCAGCGAGATACCAAAATCTCTCGCTAAATACGCTTAAGTTAGCCGGGCAATGCGGTAAACTAAAATGCTGTCTTAACTATGAGCTTGACAGTTATATGGATGCGTTAAAAGATATTCCTAACAATGTTGATCGTTTGGATACCGAAGCAGGCACAGCCTTCTTGCAAAAAACGGATATCTTCAAAAGAATCATGTGGTATTCTTATCCAGGCGCCGAAAGCTGGATTCCATTAGACGTAGACAAAGTGCGTGAATATGCTGAAATGAATAAAGCCGGCCGAAAATCACAGGATTTGAAGCTCCATCAGGAGCCGGTAGAAGAAACAGAAAAACTCATCTCTTACGACTATGAAAATGTGGTGGGACAAGACTCCTTAACCCGTTTAGATGAAAAGAATAGGAAAAGAAGAAAGAAGAAGCCGAAAAACAAAAAAGAGACGAACACAACCGGAAGCAAAATTGCAGCATTAAAAAAAGTGGAGACGACCGAAAAACAAAAAGTCGTTCCTTCCGACGAAGGAAACACCAACGGAAATAAGCCGAAAAGACGCTTCAACCGGAACAAGAATAAAAACAGGAATAAAACATCAAATAATAATAATAAAGACGATAGCTAGAATGAAGCTACATAAAAAAGTTGTAGGGTTTAGTGTGTTGTTTCTCATGCTGGCTTGTTCCAATCAACCTTTTTATGACGTTTATAAAACGGTACCGAACAGACAATGGCATCATCATGAGAAACAAGCATTCCAAGTACACATAACCGAAAATAGTGCCCGATACGATATTTGGGCTTATATAAGACATAGCGGCGAATACGATTATGCGAACTTGTTTTTTTTATTACATGAAACGGGACCGCAGTTAGCGGATACCTCCTACAGGCACGAGCTTACGCTAGCGACTACCGATGGTAGATGGACAGGAAAAAGCGCGGGCAACCTATATGAAAACAGGTTGCTTTTGAAGGAAGACTATATTTTTCCCGATACAGGAATTTATACTTTCGAAATAGAGCAAAATATGCAGGAAGATCCGATATTGAATATCACCGATATTGGGTTAAAAATGGTTAGAAAGTAATGATTAAGTTCATCCGTTGGTTGCTTTTTCCGTTTAGTATTTTATACGCAGCGGTGGTCTTACTTCGGAACTGGGCTTACGACAACCAACTGTATAACAGTACTTCTTTTCATTTTCCGGTAATAGTTATCGGAAACCTGTCGGTGGGTGGTACAGGAAAAAGTCCGATGACGGAATACGTACTCCGATTGATCAAACCCCGCCTAAATGTAGCTGTTCTCAGTCGGGGGTATGGACGAAAAACCAAAGGATTTCGATATGTTGATGTACATGATTCCGCTAAGCTCGTGGGAGATGAACCCCTCCAAATAAAACGGAAATTTCCAGACGTGATGGTCACTGTCTGTGAAGACCGCGTACACGGCATTCAACGAATTCAGGATCAAATTGATGCCGTGCTCTTGGACGATGCCTACCAGCATCGGAAGTTACGTCCGAGCTTTTCAATATTGTTACTTGACTACGAATCGTTACAGCACCCCGTTATTCCATTACCTACTGGAAATTTTAGGGAACTGCTACTCGGGTGTAAACGTGCTGACGTAATCGTAATTACTAAATGTCCGAAAAAAATTTCCGCACAAATGCGGTTCTCTATAGAATCTCGACTTCGCAAGTATACCCTCGCCCCCATTTTTTACACAAAAATAGCCTACAAAAGACTACAGACAACAGATGGTTTATTGTTACACGAAGCGCAACTTCAAGATACCTGTGCGGTGGTCGTAACTGGTATAGCAAAACCGCAACCACTGCTATCTCATTTAGAACCCCAATTGAAAAAAATAATTCATTTGTCTTTCGCCGATCATCACCATTTCTCAAGAGGTGATCTCCATAAAATAACCCAAACCCTTCAACAGATCGACGATCCTCAAAAAGTTATTATCACGACAGAAAAAGATATGCAACGGTTACCGTCCTCGTTCATAGCTCAACATCCAGTGTATTTTATTCCTATAGAGCAAGCTTTTTTATTCGACCAAGCGAGTACGTTCGAAAACATCGTGATACGTGCATGCGCGTCCAAATAGCATCGTTTTGTTCATATCGCCATGTTCTCTTCTTGCAATTTCACAAAGTCATCTGCTGTGTATACGCAGAATCATGAGGTTAACACGTGATTGAAACTGTATTTATACGGGAATGCCGTTAAGAAATGTTAAAATGTAACACTTTTGATACATTGCGCGCAACAAACCTGTGAGAAATGTGTTCTATACTATGATAACACATTTATTATGTGATTTAACAATTAAAATATAGTGTCATGAAAAGATTATTTTTAACCGGAATCAGCTTATTATTTGCGCTGACATTAACATTTGCCCAGGATGCAAACCCGGAAGCCAAAGCACAAGAAAAAGTTACAAAGTTAACAGAGAAACTAACGTTGACAGATGAGCAACAAACGTCTATCTACGACATCGTCTTGGAACATGCAAAAGCAAAACAGGCATTAAAAGCAGATGCATCACAATCGCCAGAAGCATTGGCTGAGGCAAAAAACAGATTGCAAGAGACAACAGATGCTCAAATAAAGGAAAAATTGTCTGATGAGCAAAAAACACAGTATGATAGGATAGTCGCTGAGCGTCCTAGAGAAGAAACGCCCGCACCTGCTACGCCAGTCACGCCACCTACACAGCCGCAAGAGCCTATGGAGCCACAGCAGCCAGGACAACCGATGGAACCGCAACAACCGGAACCACAGCAGCCCATGGGTGAGTAATAGTGCATCATGAGAGGTTGATTCAAGAAAAATGCGAAACCAGAATGAACTGGTTTCGCATTTTTTTACATTCAAAAATCAAGGAAAAACAATGACGTATCCTTTCTGCTTTTTTAAGACGACTTCAGCTTCTTCTGAATATCCTGAACATACGTCTTAAATTTCTTATCTGTTTCAATCAAATCTTCTACTGTCTGGCAAGCATAGATCACCGTAGAATGATCTCGTCCTCCAAAGAAATTGCCAATCGTTTTTAACGAGGACTTTGTGTGATTTTTTGCTAAATACATGGAGATTTGACGAGCCTGTACAATCTCACGCTTTCTAACTTTTGATTTTACCATCTCCACCGGTACCTCAAAATATTCACAAACCAGCTTTTGAATATATTCCATAGAGATTTCTTTGTGTGTATTTTTCACAAAGTTCTTCAACATGGATTTAGCCAGATTTAAGTCTATTTCCTTTTTGTTTAACGTAGATTGAGCCAAAAGTGATACCATAGCACCTTCTAACTCTCGTACACTATTGTCAATCTGCGTAGCAACAAATTCGACAACGTTTTCTGGTAATTCGATACCATCGGAATACATTTTTTTCTTCAAGATAGCCATTCGGGTCTCCAGATCCGGAATTTGGATATCTGCAGACAATCCCCATTTGAAACGACTTAATAGACGTTCTTCCAGACCGGATAAATCTTTAGGTGGTTTATCCGATGTCAAGATAATTTGCTTGCCGGACTGATGCAAATGATTGAAAATATGAAAGAAGATATCTTGCGTCTTTTCTTTACCTGCGAAATTATGCACATCATCCATGATAATCACATCCATAGCTTGGTAAAAATTCACGAAATCGTTAATGGTATTATTTTTTAACGAGTCCACGAATTGCTGACAGAATTTTTCACAAGAAACATAGATGACTAGCTTGTCTGATAAATTCTTTTTGATCTCATTGCCGATGGCTTGTGCCAAATGCGTTTTACCTAAGCCTACGTCTCCATAAAGCATCAAAGGGTTGAAAGAAGTTCCCCCCGGCTTGTTTGCTACAGCAAAACCGGCAGAACGAGCCAATCGATTACATTCGCCTTCAATAAAATTATCAAATGTGTAATGGGTATTTAGTTGGGGGTCTACCTGTAGCTTTTTTAAGCCAGGAATAACAAAAGGATTTTTGATATTCTTGTTTAATGCTACCGGAACAGGAATGGACTGTTTTTTACCCTCAGCACCGTTTCCATTGGAGGGAATATTAGTGGTATAGGGCGTATTGGCGGAAGATTTATCCACAATGATGTTGTATTCCAAACGACCCTGTTCCCCTAGAAATTTCTTGATTGTCTTACGCAGTATCCCGACATAATGTTCTTCCAACCACTCGTAAAAAAACACCGAAGGTACTTGAATAGTCAAAACGTTCCCATTTAAACCTACCGCTTTAACAGGCTCAAACCAGGTCTTAAAACTTTGCGCAGGTATATTGTCTTTGATGATCTGAAGACAGCTATTCCAAACACTTGTACACGTTTTTTCCATTCTTAAATTGTTAATAACTTGAAAACCAATATTTGACAAAAAAATTGTTTAAAACTTTCGCTTAAGACGAAGATGACAAAAAAAAACGACCAAAAAAACTAAAAAGTTAAAAAAAACATAAACAACTATAAACCAGTGTATTAAACAAAAAAATAAACCTGTTTTTACCCTGAAATAACTCTTAAAAATATTTTTTCAACATCTAAAATTTAAGTTTTAAAAAACCGCTACTACCACCTAAAAACAATATACAACCTGCTTTAATGTGGAAAACTATTAGGTTTATTTCGCTTATAAATATAAGGAATTTTTATTGAATTCTATTTACGATACCATGGTATCTGTCTGTATTCCCGCAGTCAAATTTTTTACCTGTTTCACGATAGCGTGTGCATCGTATCCACATAGTTTCCACAGTTCTGCTTGCTCGCCGTGTTCGACAATTTCATCCGGAATTCCTAGACGAACCAATGTCGCCTGATAACCTTGATCTGCCATAAACTCTAAAACAGCAGAACCTACTCCCCCCATAACACTGCCGTCCTCCACGGTGATAACTCTATTAAATTTTTTAAATACGTCATGCAGCAACACTTTATCCAGTGGTTTTGCAAACCGTAAATCATAATGGGCAGGGTAAATACCTTCCTCATTTAATGTCTGAACAGCTTTTACAGCTTCATTTCCGATAGCACCGAAGGTCAGGATCGCGACTTCTTCGCCATCATGTAATTTACGTCCTTTCCCTATTTCTAATTGGGAAAATGGGCGTTTCCAGTCTACCATGACGCCGCTGCCCCGTGGATAACGGATAACAAACGGTCCAGCATCCGGTAATTGTGCCGTATACATGAGATTCCGAAGCTCCTCTTCATTCATTGGGGCGGAAACAATCAAATTAGGAACACAGCGCATATATGCAATGTCATATGCCCCATGATGTGTTGGACCATCGGCTCCGACTATTCCCGCACGGTCTAGACAGAAGACTACATTCAATTTTTGCAACGCCACATCATGAATAACCTGATCATACGCCCGCTGCATAAACGACGAGTAGATATTACAGAAAGGTACTAACCCCTGTGTAGCCAAACCAGCACTAAAGGTTACTGCGTGTTGCTCAGCTATACCGACATCAAAAGCGCGGTCAGGCATGGCTTTCATCATAACGTTTAGCGATGATCCCGAAGGCATTGCTGGCGTAATACCCATAATTTTATCGTTAGCTTCTGCCAACTCTACTAACGTATACCCAAATACATCTTGATATTTAGGTGGTTGTGGTTTATCTAAAATCAACTTCTTAATCTCGCCGGTTATTTTATCAAATAAGCCGGGAGCGTGCCATTTTGTTTGGTCCTTCTCTGCTAGTGCATATCCTTTGCCCTTCACGGTTACCGCATGCAATAGCTTTGGACCGGGAATATGTTTAAGATCTTCTATCGTTTTCGCTAGTTTTGTCACATCATGCCCATCCACCGGACCAAAATAACGGAAATTCAGCGACTCAAATAAGTTGGCATTCTTCAACAATGTACCTTTAATACTTTGTTCTAGTTTCTTTGCCCATCCATAGGCATCTGGTCCATTCTTCGAAATCTTTGCTAATACAGCAATCAATTCATCTCGAAACTTGTTATAGCTTCTGGATGTTGTAATACTGGTCAAATACTCCTTCATTGCTCCCACATTGGGATCAATAGACATGCAGTTATCGTTGAGTATAACCAATAAATTGGATTTTTCAATCCCTGCGTGATTTAAGGCCTCGAAAGCCATCCCACCAGTTAACGCGCCGTCTCCGATCACCGCCACATGTTGCCTGTCCTTCTCCCCTTTGTACTGTGAAGCAACAGCCATTCCCAACGCCGCTGAAATAGAAGTAGAAGAATGCCCAACGCCAAAAGCATCATATTCGCTCTCACTTCTTTTTGGAAAACCTGATATCCCGCCAAGAACCCGATTCGTATGAAAGCTTTCTTTTCTTCCTGTTAGTATCTTGTGCCCATACGCCTGATGCCCTACATCGAAGATGACTTGATCGTAGGGTGTATTCAATACGTAATGTAACGCTACGGTTAATTCTATTACACCCAGGCTCGCTGCAAAATGTCCTCCGTTGACCGAAACGATATCGATAATGAATTGCCTCAATTCGCGGCAAACCTCTTCCAACTCACTTGTTTTCAGCTTCCTAAGATCTGACGGGTAATTTATCTTTTGTAATAGTGGACCTGCCTCTACTTGCATTTCTTTAATTATATAAAATAAGTTACAAACTTAATAACTTATTCCCTAAACTACAGAACAATAAAAGCAAATAAAAGTTTATTCCTGTTAAAGTCGAAATACTGTAAATGTATAATAATTGTTATATAATTGTTAATAGAATTCCCATTGTGGATAAAATAAAAAATAGCTTTAATGCACAATTCCTTATTTTTGAGAGGATATGCAAACAGCAGGTTACGAAATCAAACTCGCACAATTTGAAGGTCCTTTCGACCTGTTACTTTTCTTTATTGAAAGGGATGAATTAAACATTCACGATATTCCGATTTCTAAAATAACAGATGATTTTTTGGATTATATTCAGAAAATGCAGTCTCTGAATATAGAGCTCGCCAGTGAATTTATATTTGTGGCTTCCACATTGATGCGTATAAAGGCCAAGATGCTTTTACCTCGTCAGGATCTAGACGACGCGGAAAACGAGATAGACCTGAAAAAAGAACTAACACAAAAGCTTATTCTTTACAAACAGTTTAAGGAGGTCTGTGAGGAGTTACGAACATTGGAAGAAAACCGAACACGGCTACATGCTCGGGGAAATATAGCAGGGGACAATAAGCTTGCTCGTTACGCCGATACTACGGAGGAAGAATTATCTTCTTTCGACTTATACAAACTCTTAATAGTGTACGAAAAATTGATGTTCAATTTTACCCATCGTATTCAGGAAGCCACCCATACCGTCGTAAAATTTCCCTATACTATAGAACAGCAGAAAACGGCCATCGCCCAGCTGATAGAAATAAACAAAAAATTGGATTTCCAGCAAATCATCAAAAATTCAGCGAATAAGGTACAACTCGTGTTCAATTTTTTGGCTATTCTGGAGATGCTCCAACAACGCTTATTGGAAATAGAAATAGGATTAGGGTTCAATAACTTTTCAATCGGTAAAAAAGAAGAGCTTCCCTACGAGTCCGAATATGTGGCTTAAACCCTCTTACTACTGAAAGCCAGGAGATTTCCTAGTGCTTGAGCTGTCCGATAAAGATTCTTTTCTGCGTTGTCAAGCGCTTCTTCCAGCGACATAGCTTCATGACTGATGGGCAGAAGAACATCAAACAGGCCTAATAGGCGGGACGATGGTTCTAAGGGTACTTTTCCGGCTATTCCAATTACAGGAACTCGGTATTTTTTTGCTAAAGAAGCCACTCCAGCAGGCCCCTTACCAGATAAAGTTTGCTCATCTAGACTCCCCTCCCCCGTGATTAACCAATCCGCAGTTTTGAGTACTCCTTCAAAATCCGTCTTTTGCAGGAAGAAGGTTATTCCATTTACTAATTGTGCATTTGCCAATGCATACATGCCTGCAGCAGCTCCTCCGGCTGTTCCTCCGGAAACAACGTCTGCCATATTCTTTCCCGCTGTTTGTAAAACAATATCGTTTAATTGACATAAAAATTTGTCCAAAACTTTCACTTGGGCTGCGGAAGCGCCTTTTTGAGGTCCAAAAACATGCGCAGCTCCCCCTTCTCCGAGAAGACAATTATCTACGTCGCAAAGAATTTTGATATCGCAGTCTAATACACTTTTGTTCAAATTACCTGTATCAATACGTGCCACATACTGCAACTGTTCAGGAATGGGCTCAAGCTCCTTTCCTTTTCCGTCAAAAAAACGTATACCAAGCGCATGAAGTATACCACAGCCCCCGTCCACCGTGGCGGATCCACCCATTCCTAGAACGATTTGGTCTATCTTATAGTGATTTAACGCATGTAGGATTAGCTCCCCTGTACCTTTACTACTCGCATGAAGCGGACTTCGTTCTTCTTTTTCTATCAAGTGTATACCCGATGCTTCAGCCATTTCGATGATCGCTGTTTTTCCTTCTTCCACAATACTGTAAGAAGCGTCAATTGCCTTTCCTAGTGGTCCCGAAACAACCGTCGTAACCAGCTCACCTCCTAATTTTTCATGTAGTAGCTTGCATGTACCATTGCCTCCATCGCCAATAGGAAACAGCGTTGTGCGACAATTTAAACGACTCTGTGAAAAACCAACGTGTATTGCTTCTGCAACTTGGCGAGCGGTCAGGCTATGTTTGAAAGCATTTGGTGCAATAAGAACATGTAGCATGCGGGGAATTTATTTTCCAAAAATTCTATCCTTCACTTCTGCGGAAGACTTCAGTGCATGCAAGGTTTTCAACAGAAAATTATACCTGTCCTCAATAGCCACCGAGGGAAGTATACTCGCTGCTTTAAAACCTGAAACAACTGCAGAAGAGCTTATATCTTTAAATCTGGCTAAAAAGGCTGCTATATCTAGCTCTTCCAAAAAGCCGTCTACCAAACCATATTCCATCGCTTCCTGAGCAGAAAAATAGTCGGTACGCAAACAAAGCTGCAGCATTTTCTTTTCAGGCATTACCCGCATTAAACTCGCCATAACTTGAAAAGGGAATATACCCAAGTTTAATTCTGGCAATCGGAACTGCACATTTTCCGTACAAAATACATACGTACATCCTGCAACTATCAGAAATGCGCCAGCGATAACATTCCCTTCGACAATAGCTACGGTTGGTTTATGCAAGCCTGTAAACACTTCGCCTAACGATATATTTTTATTCTCGATTAAGGGATTCCGTATATCAAGTTCTTCGTTTTCAAAGGTCTTTAAATCCATTCCGGCACAAAATACGGGTCCTTCGGCTTTCAATATCACTATTTTTACGGTATCATCTTCATTGGCGCTTTGAAAAGCATGTGCTATTTCATTCACCATCGTCGGTGTAAAAGCATTTCGTTTCTCTGGCCGTGCAAGAGTAACTTCCACACAGAAATCCATCTTGTTTACCTTAATGTATTGATATGTCATTGCTTGCATATAACAAAGATATTGTTTCTCTATTTCTTAAAAAGAATCATTTCCTGGAATCCCTCCAACAAGGCCTGTGTTGTATGTTCATTCTCTACATTTTTGAAACGCCGTAACAACATCTCCGTGGGAATATTGCCAACCAAATCATTTTGTGCAAATGGACAGCCCCCGTATCCCATGATAGCACCTTCAAAAATTCGACAGCCCGCATCATATGCCGCTTCGATTTTCGAAAGCGCATTTTCTTCTTTACTGTGTAAATGCACCCTAAATTCTAATGCCGGAAAAGTGTTTGTTATCAAAGTAAGCAACCTTCTAATGCTTTCCGGCGATGCTTCTGACGTCGTATCGGCAATAGAAAAGCGAAATATTCCCAATTCGGAAAGTTCTTCTATCCATTTCAATACCAAGTCGGTATTCCACGGATCGCGATAAGGGTTGCCAAATGCCATAGATATATATATCACGATCTCTTGTTTACCCGAAGCCGTGATATTTTTAATCTGTTCCACCCGTTGAAACGATTCCGCAATAGTAGAATTAGCATTACGGCGTTGAAAAGTTTCGGAGATGGAAAATGGATAGCCTAGGAAATCAATTTTATCCATAGGTTTAGCTATTTCGGCACCTCTTTCGTTGACTATAATCGCTAATAATTTAGTTTCATTTTTCTTTTCTATCCCCGCTAAAACCTGTTCCGTATCCTGCATCTGTGCAACAGCCTTAGGTGACACAAAACTCCCAAAATCGATACAATAGAAAAAATTACTATCAATCAATTGATTGATATAAGCTACCTTTTTCGTTGTGGGAATAAAATCGTGAATACCTTGAATGGCGTCACGAGGACATTCTATCAACTGTATTGCTTTATTGGACATCCTTTTTAATTTCTCTTGCAATAACCATCTTTTGGATAGCACTAGTTCCCTCTCCGATCGTACACAATTTTGCATCCCTAAAGTACTTTTCTGCTGGATAATCTTTTGTAAAACCGTAACCACCATGCACTTGTACACTTTGATTGGATACTTCCACAGCTACTTCAGAAGCATAATACTTGGCCATCGCGCTTTCCTTCGTAACTTTCTGACCTGTATCTTTTAAATGACCTGCTTTTCGTATTAATAATTCGGCGGCGTCGATTTTTGTAGCCATATCCGCTAGGGTAAACCCGACATCTTGAAAATCAAAGATCTTTTGTTGAAATTGCTCCCGCTCATTCGCATACCGCAGCGCACATTCATATGCTCCGCGAGCGATACCTAACGAAAGTGCAGCAATAGAAATGCGTCCACCATCCAAGAGCTTTAGCGCTTGAACAAACCCATCGCCCACCTGACCGATGACTTGACTTTTATGTACCCGACAATCGTCAAAGAACAAACTCGCCGTTTCCGAAGCACGCATACCTAATTTGTCCATTTTTTTACCAGCGGTAAAGCCCGGCGTACCCTTTTCGATAATGAATGCAGTAACCCCATGTTTATCTCCTTTTTTACCCGTTCTCACCATCACCACAGCCACATCTCCACTAATCGCATGGGTGATAAAGGTTTTAGAGCCATTAATAATAAAATAATCACCATCCGCCACCGCGGTGGTTGCCAACCCTCCTGCATCCGATCCTGAACCGGTTTCTGTAAGCCCCCAAGCACCAATCCATTCAGCGGTAGCTAGGTTTGGAAGATACTTTTCTTTTTGCGCCTCGTTTGCAAACGATAAAATATGATTCGTACATAGGGAGTTATGCGCAGCTACCGATAACCCAATGGAACCACAAACTTTTGATATTTCATCAAGTATCGTAATATATTCTTGATACCCCAGCCCAGCGCCATTGTATTTCTCGGGAACCAATGCACCCAAAAAGCCATATTCACCCATTTTTTTAAATAACTCTACCGGAAAATATTGCTTTTCGTCCCATTCCATCACGTACGGTTTAATAAATTCCCTAGCAAACTGTTGAGTGCTATCCCGTACCAAAGCTAATTGTTCATTTTCTTGTATTTGCAGTATCATATTTTAGAGGTTTACATCCATATTTGTTAAATATATAAAAAATACGATATATTTTAAAATATTTGAATTTACACCTATAAAAACAAGGCTGCTATTAAAAAAGTTTTAAATTAGACGTAATAACCATACCTACCACATTATTCTAAAAATATATTGTTCACGATTGCCATCGGTAATTTCATTCACCCGTTTAGATCGCATTTGCTGAATTTGGATTCAGGCAGGTTTTATTATCTTTGAGAAAAGGAATACACATATTCAGACAATAAACCAATGGCAGTATGGAAAACCTACTAAAGGCACTAAAAAGCAAATATGAAAAACTTCTTCTTGGAGGCGGATTAAATAAGATAGAAAAACATAAAGAAAAAGGGAAAATGACGGCATGGGAACGAGTTGTTTATCTGTTGGATAACGATAGCCCCTATGTAGAAATAGGTTCTTTTGCAGGAGATGATATGTACGAAGAGCATGGCGGATGTCCGAACGGCGGTGTTGTCGTTGTTATGGGATATGTAAAGAACAGGCTTTGTATCATCGTCTCCAACGATGCAACGGTAAAAGCCGGAGCCTGGTTTCCCATTACAGGAAAAAAGAATCTGAGAGCGCAAGAAATCGCCATGGAAAATCGCCTGCCCATTATTTACTTAGTAGATTCCGCAGGCGTATATCTGCCTATGCAGGACGAAATCTTTCCAGATAAAGAACACTTTGGCCGTATCTTTAGAAATAACGCCAAAATATCCGCTATGGGCATCCCACAAATTTCAGCCATTATGGGTTCCTGCGTTGCAGGTGGTGCGTATTTACCTATTATGTCGGATTACGCTTTGATTGTAGAAGGTACAGGTTCCGTATTTTTAGCTGGCTCCTATTTAGTTAAATCTTCCATTGGCGAAATAATTGACAATGAAACACTGGGTGGCGCTACAACCCATTGCGAAATATCTGGTGTAACAGACAACAAATATCCCGACGATAAAAGCTGTCTGAATGCCATTAAAAACATCGTTGATAAATTCGGTCAAAACGATAAAAATCAATTCTCACGGATTTCCAGCATACCGCCCGAATTTCCGGCTGGTCATATTTACAAAAATCTTCCGGAAGATCGCTTGAAACCCTACAATATGCTGGAAATATTAAAAGCTATTGTAGATAAAGACTCATTAGAAGAGTATAAAAAAGACTATGGGAAGACTTTGATCTGTGCTTTGGCGCGTATCGATGGTTGGGCTGTGGGTATTGTCGCCAATCAACGGGAAATGGTAAAAGCAAAGAAGCCGGGCAACGCTACGGAAACGCAAATGGGAGGTGTTATCTATTCGGATTCGGCAGATAAGGCCACTCGATTTATCATGAACTGCAACCAACAAAAAATCCCACTGGTGTTTTTCCAGGATGTCACCGGCTTTATGGTCGGTTCCCGTTCAGAGCATGGAGGTATCATAAAAGATGGTGCTAAAATGGTTAACGCAATGGCAAATTCCGTTGTGCCCAAATTCACTTTTATTGTAGGCAATAGTTATGGCGCTGGAAATTACGCGATGTGTGGAAAAGCTTACGATCCTCGCCTGATATATGCCTGGCCTACGGCTCAAATGGCTGTTATGAGCGGCGCCTCTGCTGGAAAAACGTTGCTGCAGATACAGGAAGCTACGCTTAAAGCAAAAGGGGTCTATTTATCTGATGAGGAAAAGAAGGATTTACTCTCCAAAATCGAACAACAATACCATCAACAGCTTAGCCCTTATTACGCTGCTGCACGTCTCTGGGTGGATGGGGTTATTGACCCAAAAGACACCCGCAAGATTGTTTCAATGGGGATTGAAGCCGCCAATCAAAATCCCGCTACGGATCGGTACAATGTGGGAGTGATACAGGTATAGTTGGTTATCAAGGCCGTTGGTGTTACGGTGCAAATGCCCTATCTCCTCTTCTGTACGGATAAGCCCCATCAAATTTACCCGGAACTTTTACATATCGCAATCCTTCGGTCATTCCTACTTTAGAAGTAAAAAAACCTGTAAGCGTCAATTGTTTCAGCATCGTAAAGAAGTGATTAGGAAGCTCCTCTACGCTATTATCTTGCTCCTTCTCCCTCTTCTTTCTTTGGTAGTCTTTTGCTTCTTTA
Organism: Sphingobacterium haloxyli; assembly: GCF_002980525.1. Classification (GTDB taxonomy): domain Bacteria; phylum Bacteroidota; class Bacteroidia; order Sphingobacteriales; family Sphingobacteriaceae; genus Sphingobacterium; species Sphingobacterium haloxyli. Next base: position 42,776 of record NZ_PVBQ01000002.1, on the reverse strand, counting down.
TCCAATTTATTCACGAACTGTAAGCGCTCTTCTGCTGTCAGTTCTGTAAATTTCTTATTAAATCCTTCTTCCGAAACCTCATCTGTTTTAAACAACCCCTCCAAAAAAGCTTCTTGATCAACTGATGTATAACAATCTCTTATCATTACCGGAATAAACGCGCCTACATTCGCATCTTTCGCACCTGGAGTGGACGTACGCGGTAAAATAGCATCTGCCAACTCATTTAATAAATCTACATTGGTCTGTTCAAATAATGCTGCTACATCTTTACCAGCAGGTCTTATACATCCTTCTAAAAATAAATTAGCACCGATTACTGACCCACCCATGATCATTGCAACGCGTTGTATTGCTTGTCTCCTATTCATTTCTCTTAATAATAAAGTATAGATAATTACAAGTTGCCTTTTTTCAATTCAGAAACTGCGAAATCTACTGCTCTTGCTGTCAAAGCCATATACGTTAAAGAAGGGTTTACACAAGATGCTGATGTCATACCCGCACCGTCCGTAACGAATACATTTTTCGCATCCCAAACCTGATTATGTTTATTCAACACAGAATTCTTTGCGTCCGTACCCATGCGCGCGGTACCCATTTCGTGGATTCCCATACCAAAAGCGTATCCTCTATCAAATGTCTTGACATCTTTCACGCCCAGTTTTTCTAACATCTCTTTCATCTCCTGCCCCATATCTTTGCGCATTTTCTTCTCATTGTCTTTTATCTCCATATCCATAGCCAATACAGGCAAACCCCATTTATCTTTTGTAGTTTTATCCAAGAAGATTCGATTTTCATGGTATGGTAGAATTTCACCAAATGCCGTAAATCCGACTGACCAATGGCCAGGTTCAAGCATAGCATCTTTCCAATCCCCACCCACACTCATCTCCGCTACCTCACCAGACCAACGACTACGACTGGCTGCTCCTTGATACCCAAATCCACGTACATAATCACGCTGTTTTGTGTCTCCGTCTACATTGACAAAACGAGGGACATATAAGCCTGTCGGTCTACGTCCATAAATATATTTGTCTTCATAGCCTTCTACTCTTCCACGAGCACCAACCCGGAAATGGTGATCCATTGCATTATGACCCAATTCCCCACTACTGCTTCCCAGCCCACCTTCCCATACATCCGTTGCAGAGTTCATCAATACCCAAGTAGAATTAAACGCAGACGCACAAACAAAAATTACTTTAGCAAAAAAATCATACGTTTGGTGCGTCTCTGCATCAATGATCCTTACGCCTTTAGCTTTTCGTAGATCTTTGTCATAGATGATTTCAGTGACGATGGAAAACGGTCTTAAAGTCAGATTTCCCGTGGCCACCGCAGGCGGTAATGTCGAAGACTGGGTACTAAAGTATGCCCCGAAATTGCAACCTAGCCAACATTGGTTTTGGTATTGACAGTCGATACGTCCCGTATGCGGTCTAGTGATATTAGCTGTTCTTCCGATGATGAAATGTCGCCGACCATCATATTCTTTCTTTAAGCGTGAAGCGAGACCTTTCTCGACGATGTTCATATCCATAGGGGGCATATAGTCTCCGTCAGGCAATACAGCTAACCCATCACGATTCCCTGAAATACCGGCCCATTTTTCCACATAACTGTACCAAGAAGCGATATCAGCATATCTGATCGGCCAGTCTGTACCATATCCATCTTTTAAGTTGGCTTCGAAATCAAGATCTGAAAGCCGATAACTATGACGTCCCCACATCAGGGATCGCCCGCCTACCTGATATCCTCTAAACCAATCAAAACGCTTGATCTCTGTGTATGGACTCTCTTTTTCGTTAACCCAAAAGTCCAAGTTCTTCTCATTTAAGGGATAACTCCGTTTTAAAACCGGATAATCCGCTTCCATTTGTTTTGTACGGCGACCGCGGTGTGGGTATTCCCATGTATCTTTATCCGCATGATAGTCCTTAACATGTCTGACATTCCGACCACGCTCCAACATAATGGTTTTTAATCCTTTTTCTGTAAGCTCTTTCGCAGCCCATCCTCCACTAATCCCTGATCCAATTATTATTGCATCATAAACATTATCTGCCATACTACGCCTATTTGTTTTAGTTTGTTTTTAAAAATTTTTGGTTCTACCTTCTAGTTTTCTTCCTTAAAAGTTTTGACTTCTAAAGTCGACACAGGAAAACGAACTATCCCAGAAAACACTGGTGTCATATCAATAATCCATGTCATCGCACGAACAACATTATAAGACCTAGGTCTCGGTTTGAGCCGCATTCGAAATAATGTCAGCATAGCCTTTCCGCAAAATTGCCAAATCAGAGTCTATAGCTATGCAGGAATAACCTAATTGTTTCATCGGCGCTAAATCCGATGGATTACGCAACAAAATACCTGCTTGTTTCCCATGTTGCTTCGCTGCGTCAGCCACCTGTCGCACTGCTGTTTCAAAATTGATAATGTTATCGCCTCGTTGATGGCTCAATGCTAAGTTTAAGTCACCGGGACCAACAAATAGTACATGTACACCTTCGACCGCAGCTATTTCAGAAGCATTCCGAACACCTTCAACATCCTCAATCTGCGCAATACAGAATGGTTGCACACTATCCAGATCTTCAGGACGTTTTAGCCCATACCCGTATGCGCGTACTGTAGTAGAGTACCCTCTATTTCCCTTGGGCGCATAATACATGGCGGACACACACTGAGCAGCCTGTTCCGCAGAGGAGACATGAGGCAACATAATACCATCAGCGCCCCAGTCGAGTACCCGGGCAATCGTTGCTGGTTGTAACGCAGGCACCCTTACGATAGCCCGGGTATTCATATTTGCACCCGCACGCAGTTGATCCGGGAGTGTCGATTCTGGGGAACTACCGTGTTCCAAATCATACAATAACCAGTCAAACGGGAACTGGGAAACCAATTCGGCAACGACTGATGATCCGATGCTTAGCCAAGTGCCCAAACCCAATCGGACATCTTGTGGGTGGTTTAAAACACTCATAGTTCATCAATTGATTTACATCCTTTCAAGCCCTCAACAGCACTTTCTATTCGTCCCAACGTAAATTTCTTTAGACTCTTCTGTTTTGGGTTGCTCAAAAAAAACAGTTCAGATTTGTCAAAATAATTACCCTTCACTCTTATCACAGATTTAAAAATAATATTGCGCAATAGATGTAGCCAAAAACGTTGTTCATAATTTGAGGGGAGGATTCTTTCCTTCTCGTATCCGCGTATAGCTGAAAGAACCACCTCTCCCGAATGAAAACAGCCCAGCAGCGCCAAGTCATCCATAGGGTCTCCCGAAACAGCGTCGTCCCAATCAATGACAGCACTTATTTTGTCGTTCTCGCCCAGCACGTTCCATAACGCCAAATCTTTGTGAACTAAGCACCCTTCCTCAAGCTGAAGTAGCGGAAGGAAGTCTTCCACTAAACCTTTTAATTCGGTCGCCTTCGCTTCCTGTATAAAACCAGATCTAGTCAGGTAATCAAGATGTACATTCCAATTTAATAAAAAATACTGTGGATACGTATCGTGAAAACCCTCTAAGCGAGCATCTTTCATTAAAACCTCTGGATTAAAAAGCCCGAATTTCGCTGGACGGATAGCTTGCCAACGAGCGACATACTGACCAAGGGTCTCCGCAATACTGATAGTGTCCAAGTCGCCTCTTTTTTCCGCCATATTGAGATCTTCATGTTCGACACATTCCATGATTTGTATAGCAAAGGGCACATGAGTTCGAGAAATGTCTGTTACATGTATGTATGGAACAGGCACGTTGACATCTCTCACCTGATGCATAATTTCAGACTCTACAGACATGTAGTCGTCTCTCTCCGGACCATTTTCCAAGCGGACAAAATATTTGTTCTGATCTTGAAATAGAAAGTACGTGATATGATTTCCTTGTCCTCCTGCTGGTGTTATGGTGAAGTCACCATTACCGAAATGCATTGTGAGATAAGAAACAAGCTGTTGTTCTATCTCCATGCGGGTATCGTGCGGAGATGCCTGCGTGTTGGCCGCTGTATGCGGTCGGTCGGATTTCCAATAATAAATCGATTTCCTGATAGCCATACAATTTTTAGTGATGATCTTTAATTAAATTGATAGATGTTTTTGGTTGCCCTCTTCTTGTTGTTTTTATCTGTTCTATTCGCTTCGGGTCGGATTTCCACCGCCAATAAGCAGCCAACAATCCGCCAAGCAAAGTCTGCATGACACTGCTGAAAACCGCAGGCACAGCTGCAAGAGGTTGCATAGGAAAGTTTTGCCTTGCCAACACTGCAGCGAGTCCGCCGTTCTGCATACCGATCTCGATAGAGGCAGTCCTAGCGATAGTTTTGTCATACCCGAAGAGACGGGAAACTATATAACCCACTATAAACCCGATAATATGCAGCGAGCCTGCTGCGGCAATAAGTACATATACATTGGCGGCAACCGCGTCGGCACTCTGTGCCACGATGCTTCCGGAAATAAATACAATCGCCCAAACAGAGACGACAGGGCCTGCTAACGACAATTTCTTTCCGACATCGGGAAATTTATAGTTGATAAACACTCCTAGCGCGACGGGTATCAAAACGGTCTGCACCGTGGTCAGGAAAAGACCCCAACCGTCTACGGGCATGTACGTGCCGGCAAACGTCTGGGTAAGCAGGGGTATCGCGACAATGGCCAACAGGGTCGACACCGTCGTCATGATAATAGATAATGCCAAATGTCCTCGCGCTAGATAAGTGATAACGTTAGATGCTGTCCCACCGGGACAGCACCCGACAAGAATCAGCCCTACGGCTAACACCGGATCTAATTGCAATAGTTTGCCGATACCAAAAGCTGACAATGGCAACACCGTATATTGTAACATTGCTCCCATAAATACAGCACCTGGCATCTTCGTGATTTCTTTGAAATCATCTACATGTAAGGTAAGCCCCATGCCCAACATAACCAATGCCAATGCACCTACCATCCAATTGCCCGAAAACCATTGGTAAAGTGGTGGATAGAGATATCCCAGCAAAGAACTACAGATAATCCATAACGGATAAAGGTTTACGAAAATGTTTAAAATTCTTTTCATTGAAATAATTTATTCATGAGTGTAAGTATTCGATATTGTAAATGAATTTTCTAATAGGCATTTATTCCCTTGTCATCTATTACTCCGTCATATCCCGGTCCGCCGGCACCGATATAGCCGTGACTGGCTCCACTTTTGTCAGGGCTCACCCAGAACGAGTATAACTTCCCATTTGTCAAGTGAAAACGGAATTTAACAGGTGTGCCTGCCAAATCAGATAAGTCATCACCGGCTTGCCATTCGACTTTTTGCAATGTTTTGTCTGTCCGAATTGGACGGCTTGTTTTTGCGTTGAACTGCTTCAATACACGGTTTTGCTCATCCAACACCTCTACCTGAAGCTCACCGTCGGGACAATCCACATTCACGAACAAATGTTTCCCCCTAAATGTCACCGGCCTGGTCAGCAGGATTCCCTTTTTCTTTCCGGCTTCCATAGATGCGAATCCGTCTCTACGTAGGGTTGCCATCCCGATACTCGCACCCGTATACATACCACGGTACCCGTCCGGTGAAATGCCCGAATAGCCGGTGTAGGGAAACCAAAGTTTATCCCCCATCACTAAACATACGCCCATTGTACCGTGCAAGTAAGCACGATCAAAATCCTTCTCATCTCGGGTGGCTTCTATAAATGGTCTGCGGTCCGGCCGGTCCCAGTGAAAACCGTCCCTGCTAAAACCCATTTTTAGTTCGGTAATTTTTGGAAATCTGCCTTCTTCGCAGACTCTGTTATAGGGCCCCAAAAGGATATAGAACTGCCCCAGCATAATACTCTCATAGGCGATGCCATTTAGGCTGTAAAGCTGAGGTGTATTTCCTATTTCGGAGTCAGGTTCGTCCAGCGAATCCGCGTTTACCCAATATACCATGTTCTCCCATGAGGCGCCTCTCATAAAATCTTTAGATTCGGCGTAAAAACGTTTTCTTCCGCTTACTGACTTCTTAATACTATATGACCACACCTCCCGAAAAGGGTTATAAAAGAACGAACTATAGTCCTCTGCTCTTCTTGTCGTAATCCCCTGTGACCAGATAAGTCCGTCTGCGGAGGTGTGAAGCGTATGAGTCGGGCTGTCATCGCGGGTATTGAAATTGCTCCGCCATCCATGCAATCGCTCAATGATCGCTTTATAGCGTTGCGCGGAATCCTTTGCATTTAGATCGAGCCAAATCGCGTTATCACCACCAGCCATTAACGGACCCGGAGGCAGAATTAGGTTTTCCCCGGCAAGCCCCAGTTCGGGCCGCTCCCAACGCAACAGGTCCTTACTCGTGGCCAAAGCGAGCCCTCCACGCCAGCCTGCCGTATAGAACATTTTAAACTCCTGAGCTGACGGATCATAAAATACGCCTCCGTGTCCAAGATAGGTTACCGCTTTATTTTTATGCCGTTCCCCTAGTTCATGTTCCGTTTCTGGGAAAAAAACAGGGTTGCCTTCCCACTTTTCAGCTTGGTGGAAAACACGGTTCAAAGTTGTCTCCTCAATAAGAAAATCATCCACAAACAACTGCCTTCCCACGTCAATGGGAATAATATCCGGAATGTTTTCCAGATAGGGAACTCGCATAGGAGTTATCGACTCCGGGCTTTCCGTATCCGGAGGCCATGCTTCCGGCAATCGAATCCCATTATACAGTATTTCTTCGGAGGAATCTGGCAGACATACTGTTGAATTGTAGTCACGCGGACTTGCTATTACATCATTACACGTAAACCAAAACGACATAACTCCTGCCGCACAAAGAAACATCTTTTTCACAAGGGGAAACCTTCCCGCGAAAACGCCTTTTTTAACATTCATAAAATCAAGTTATTCAGCTTTCGAAACCACCACATCATCTAAAAAGAACCGACCATCATATCTAGGGTCACAGACAAATCGAACCTTTGTTTCTGGAGTAGCACCATTGATGGTAAAGGTAATCGCCTCCCAAGCAGCAGGCTCCGGTGTTTCAACGTATTCAACGGAAGCCGTACCACCTCCTACGATTTCAATAAATACTTGGGGAGATGCCGTAGTCCAGCGCGCAAGATTAAAGGATACTTCAACATTCGCCCCTTCTTCTGGAATTTCTGTAAAGGAAGGTGTAACCAAATATGCGTTCCGACTTGCGCCCGTTCCGACTTTAATATAGCCCGGCCGCTCGTAAACCTTATCACCATCCCAGTCTATCATACGACGATTGATAAGGTATGAATCAGCCATATGATAATAAAAATCTCCACTTCCATCCGTCGTAGGCGCACAATCCACTGGGGGCTGCGATTCATCGATGATATTCTTGCCGTCTTCATTTTGTATGTATACGGCCCTCAACCCGCGTTCATTCGCGATGTAATCTCCACCCCACTCCATCTTATCAAAACGTTCCTCAAAATAAACTGTACCTACTGGGTCTTCTACATCTCTGTCGTCGTTTTCATCTTTTGAACAAGACGCGAAGATCACCGTAAACGCTAAAAGCGATAAAAAAACTCTCTTTTTCATAATAAACTTTTTAATTAGTGAACAATTAAATTTTTGGCTTTAAACCTTTCATGACTAAAGCCCTAAATCCGACAACCGTACCCGGGTAATTCCCATATCTTCTTTACCAATGGAATATAACGTATATAACCACCCCTCATGCACGAGCGAACTGGAATAGGCAAACCCTGGGTTACGTCCCCCTATTCCACCTGCCAATCGCCATGTTGTAGGCGCATTTGCCCGTAACGAATACACCCGATCGAAAACATACCCATCTTGGCTAATCGCTACGGTAATTGGCGTACGATTCAAATATTCTGCTCGATCAAAAACATTCACAATCTGATTACCGATCAACAGCACAGTACCGTCATCAAGTGTAACGGCCTCGCCACGACTTGGTGAATCAGGAATATCACTTGGGTAAGGCGCGGACCAAACACCACCGTCATCACTGCGGAAACTTACATAAATGCGGTTGTTATGGACTGGATTATTCCAGTGCCCCCAATCCCGTAACATCACGACTAAGTTGTCGTCTTTTGCTCGATACATAAAGCATTCGATCAAGGTTTGTCCATCTACACCTGTACGACGAACTCCCCATTCGCCCCCTGCCCACCAACTGACCTGGTCCGTCTCATCGTACCAGTCTCTCAACCGGCCTCCGATTACAGGGGGAGGTCCCGAATGATCCTCCTCATCCATATATTCCGGCAGCCCACTATTGTTTGGTAGTGGTGTCACCAAAAATGGCTCTCCAATTTCACCATTCTCATGCACCTGGCGGGCAATAGGATAGCCGGTTCCCGCACCCACCACATAGGTAATGGCATACAGTTCATCATCGATAACCGCCCAGCGGTCGGGTTTTAGATGAATGCCATTATCATCTCGGGGAAGCATTGGTCCTGGAGAAGGAAACAGTTCCTCTGCACCAGTCCAACTACCCCACTCGTCCGAACTCGCCCACATCACCTTTTGACCTGGACCATCTTCTCCATATTGGTGATTTCCCCACATCGCATAGAAACGACCGTTATGATAGGCTAGACAGGCATAATGGTTATAAGCCCCTTCCGCCAGGCTTTGGGGTTGCCAAACAGAAGCGTGTTCAGCATTATCCAATAACTCGAACCCTCCTGTTCCATCATCAATAAGTGGATTGAACAATGGCAAATCCCACATCGGAACAACTGGCGTTCCGGCGGCCGTATATTTATTTGTTGTAAACGTTTTGCTACCTACTTTAATCTCGATACCTTCCGTCGACCCATCATCATCCGGATCGGGGTCGTTTTCATTATCCGTACTCTTTTCACAAGAACATATTTGCACGGCGATCAATAATAAACCTGTCCACCGAAATACACATTTAATTTTTTCTTTCCATTTCATAACTTTTTTACTTTTTATCTTTCCCTTTACTAATTAGTTCCTTTTGTCTCGATTGCTTACCGGCAAACTGCCCCTGTACAATATCTTCTTCTGTAAACGTCGCCAGCAAGATTTCCTTTTCTCCTCGACGTGAACGGTCATAACAAACGTAAATTATCCCTTCTTCGTCTTGCACCATATCAGGATAGGAGACATCGTCTCGTTCATCCAATAGCAAAGTTGATGACCACGTTTTACCCTCATCTGTGGAAAGACGTGCTGTCAAATTCTTCCGCTTTTTTCCCTGCGTACTATCATTATAAATCAAGAGCAGGTTACCTGACCGTAGCCGACTGATAAACACCCGCGAATTAGCAGAAGCCAAACCTTTTACTTTTTTCAGCGATATCCACGTCTTACCCTTATCCGTGGATAGGCTTTCCTGAATATTCCGTTGCAGCATCCAGATATTTCCATCTTTCAACTGTACGCACATGTGTTCATAAAAATTGCTGGTAGGCTTATTAAAAGGACCACCTTGTAATGTCCAGTTTTTTCCCTCGTCTTCCGAAATATAAACGGCACTTTGGTGACTAATCCAATCATAAGACGGTAACAGCCATTCGCCGGAAGACAATACAATTGGTTTATTTCGGGTAAGCCCATGACATAAGCGTCTTGGCTCCGTCCAAATAGGTTCATCCGCTTCGGGGTTATCGATGCGAATCGCCCAAGTTCCCCATATTCCGTCGAAACCCTTTGGTCCAGTATTTTGAACCCAAAAAACCCATAAACTTCCGTTAGGATCTGTCCAAAGTTGTGTATCCATTACCCTCACATTGGTATCGGGATGGACAATAACCATTGCGGGATCAACCCATTCAGTATTTGGGTCTCGATAAGAGACGATACCATAATTGCCCACATCGGGTTCTCGTGTTCCACCAGAAAACCAAGCTCCCCACAAACGACTTCCCGTCCGGTCTATAGAAGGACAGCCTTGCCACAGCCTAGTCTCTATGGCATATTCATTATCTGGGCTCCAAACCACTTCCGCGGGTGTCGCAAAAGAGGGTAGTTCACTCACGTTAAAAAAGGGCACTGCCCAGCCATCATAAACGACATGCTTTAAACGAAATCGCTGAAATTTTACTTCCTTCTTAAACACTCCTATTGATACGCCTTGACCTTCAAATAAAGTGAATGATGGATAGAAAACTCTTTCAAAACCATCCGCCAAAAGTGCTTCTTCCTGTGATCCCTCTTGACCAACAAGCGGCGTAACCATAAGCACGGTCCCCTCTGTCACCGGTACAATACGATTTCCATCTGCCATCGATCCAACCAAATAATGTGCTTCGGAAAGAAAGGACGGCAACTCTGCAAATACATACTCCCTATCAACAAATATACGCTCGCCCTGACAAGCTTTTCCGACCCTATCCTCGTGCTCGGGGAAAACTGTCGCTAATGCAATAGTAGTGTCAAGGGGATGTGACATTGCATCTACCTCCACGGGAAGAGTCATCAGCATCACTGAATTTAAAAATAACATTAGACGTGTCACATAAATGCTTTTCATCTGTCTAATCAGAATAATATTCATAAAAAAATTCTATTTAAAATTCGTATTTCGTTACAAGGCACCAACAGCTCCCACCTCGTTCATTAGGAGTCTTTAATTATTCATTTTTTCAAAAAGAACCGCATCAGCGATTACCAACCCTTTTGCTTCTTTACTTGAGATTTCAACATAACCGTTAGCCTCTTCAAAAGAAAACTCTCCAACATTCGTCGATTCAGATGGTTTGATCCATATACGCTCAACTCCATTAGCATGACTTACGTTTACATAGAAGCCTTCTATTTGACTTGTAATTACGTCCTCACTATAAAGAGGACTGTAAAGGGAAACACGGTACTCCCCTTTTTCCAACTTTGGCAAATATCGAACTGCACCGTCTTCTTTATTATTGGAAAATAACAGAAAACTTTCCCCGTGATACTTCGCCCATGGCAAATTGAGTTTACTCGTAAGCCAAGAATAATTACTTTTTATACATTCTTCATCTTGGTCATCTACAACTATGACCGAACCCTTTTTCGTTCTATAGAAATTGACTACGACCCTAACTAGATAGGGCGCATTAACGAACCCATTATCATTAACGAGCAAGAAAGCAACAGATCTCCCTTCCTGCGTATTTAAGTTTTTTACCTGCGGTTTGAGTGTTACATTTATAAGATTGTTGACCGAATCTTTCTCGATGTCCAAATCCAACCAATTGTTTCCGTGCACGTATATTGTTTCAATTCTTTCCGCATATCTATGCTCAGAGAAGCCCTCCGAATTGATAAATTCCAATGTTATTTTTTGTGATGGGATATCGTCTTTTGTACGATGAGACATGTGAAAATTGACGGTATTCGGCAGTAGTGTCTGTGGATTATTATACGTATCCAGCTCCCAGGTATGTCGAACATGGAACGACATATTACTTTGTTGTGTGATTCTCAACTCGGGTAAGATGACAGGCTCGCCACTTATCGTGATATGTTGAGTCGTCGATGAATAACTTACCCCATCAAATATGGTCAAGGTGACAGGGTATATCCCAGGTTGCTGATAAATATGCATGGGACGCTGCCCTACGGAAAAGCTTCCATCGCCAAACGACCAATAATATTCGATCTCAGATGACATTAATCCCGGATTGGATTTCGTACCATCAAATTGAAGTCTGTCACCCGTTTCACCTGGAGCAAGTGGTGTAATTTTAGCTTTAAGGACTCCGGATCTTTCTTTTCTATGTTCTAGAATCTGCCAAAAAATTATCCATGGATCGACAAAATATTCGTCGTAACCGGGCTGTTTCACCCGGAAGGTAAAATGAGTGTGTGTATGAGCACCGGACAGTGTCCCAGCGGTGTAAGCATACTTTGTTTTCTTAGTTATATTTTGAAACTCTGGAACGAGCAACTCATTGAGATGGCTGGAATGAAGTGTCCACGTATCGCCGTTTTCCCAATGTTTTATCGCTTTCCATCTGTTGTTGTTGTGCCCAGCTTTTAGCGTTGTAAAAAAATAATGATAATCCAGCGAGATAGGGGCCCATAAAGGCGTATTGGAAGGCATATTTATATCCAAGCCCCCATGCAGATCGGTTCCAAAATACGTTCCTAGCCATGTGTCTTCTCCACGGTAACTAAGGCCGACATCTGGATAATTATTCGGTAACGGACACCAGTCTACAATTTCCTCATCACAAATGGACAGCGTAGCATCGTGCACCGCTATCCTTACATCATTCTTTGGAAGACATTCCCCATGATTTTCATTGTAAAACTGGTTCAAACTTTTCACCGCGTCAAACCAGATGCGTAATCCATTCACATTATAAGGCTCGTAAAAAGACTCTTGCGCAGGGACGTATCTAATCATCTTCATTTCTTGACCGTCAATCTGAAAAAGACATTCCATTTTAAAAATGGATGCGTCCCTATTCGTACCCTTTGCCGGGAGATCTAACGTAGAGAAAATGATTTCCGCCTTACTTTCCAGCAGTTTTAAATGTACGATTCTACCGGACGCCAATTCATACTTTATCTCATCGTTCTTATTAAGCTCTATAACGGTAAGGGTACTTTTGGCTTCAAACTCAAACACTTCAGCTTTAACCCGTGCAGGGTTCAAGATGAAATAAAGAGCTGCGAATAAAAAGAAAAACCTTGTTTTATACATAAAATACCTTGTTAAAATATCCACAATCACTGGTCATCCTCTGGAACGAAAAGCACCGCGTTAGCTACTACGACTCCGTCTGCTCCTTCATTACTCAATTCCACATAAGGATTATCCGTTCCCTCAATAATCTGATATTTGCCCAAGGACACCCATGCGCCGGAGGTTTGCCCCTTTATCTCTACATTAGATAAATCCAACACCTTTTCTACAAGCTTTTCTCCATTATGGATCCGATAGGTTAATTTTTTTGAGCCTTGAGGTAATCTAGAATAGTAAGTATATACTTCGTATTCTCCTGAGAGCAATCCCTTCGGATTGAATCTCGCTATACTGATTCCTTTTTTAACATCCGTCTGTTTGTAAATAGGGCCGTATCCCCTTCTTGACGTACTTCTACTTTCCTTCCAATCCCCATCAAGTGTTACTGCCGAGGGATCTCTAAAATCGATGAGTACATCGGCCTTCCGAAAATCTGCCTTAGGGTTAGCGGCAAACTGCTTGTCAATATCTATAATAGACACGTCCTGGACTTTTTTGTCCTGGTCTACGGCGAGGCAGGCCGCTATTGCAGCCGATTGGGCCAGAACCATAAACACCGGCTCCATACGGATAGAACCAAACGCGATGTGACTGGCCGACATACACACCGGTACCAAAAGGTTGCTCACCTCATCTCGCTTGGGAACAATAGAACGGTACGAGATAGGAAAAGGAGGGAAACCGCCTACCTCTACATTCCCTTCGTTCTTGACCATACCGTTGACAACCAGCCGGTCACAGTTATGGGAGTCCATTTGATAGGCTGCATACCCAACCGCATCCGTCACGAAGTCCCGTCCCTGGCAGTGGTGCTGCGTCATCACCAGTTCGCCGATCAGCCTGCGGGCCTCCCGGATATACAGCTGGGGCGTCCAATGGTTGTTCTCTACATACTCATCCTTGGGATATCCCCATTCCTTCATCTCCTTGCGGATAAACTCCGGAACAGATGGATCGTTCCCTACAAAATACAACAGGCCTTTGGTATAGTCTTCATGCTCCTTGATGATCGCCTGGCGTCTTTCGTAGTCCGCCTCCGGATAGTCCCAGTTTGCTCCGATCATGTCCGTGGAGAAACCGTTCCGGTTGTTGATGTCCGTCTTCCCGTTGGGCATCAGGCTCCAGATAAATACGTCCGTCAAAGCCTTCCACGGATCGATCTCCTTCTGCCGCCGAAGCAGCTCATAGCGTGCAGGGTCATAATTATCCGGTTCGGTGATCGGGATACGGTTCTCCGGAACATTCGTCAAAGCAATGCGGAAATTATATGCCTGCACCTTGTCATCTCCCGTGCCATTCGGCTCCAGTACATCATCGCGAACACCCCAGACCAGACCCGAACTTTTATCACCTGGGACTATATACGGGTCCACACCGTCCGGAAACTGGTGCTTCGTGAGCAGCTGTACACCGTTAAGTGTCTCGCTGTACGTACTGTTGCTCTCCCGGCCGACATGGTAGGATGCACCAGCTTTGGCTAACAGATCGCCCTCGTAGGTACAGTCCAAGAAGACCTTAGCCTGCACCGTTACCGAATCCCTGCCCAGATCATCGGTAGACTGCAGCCGGATCTGCCTGATATCCGCACCCTCCTTATCCACATCCAGCAGCACATGGCCGAACAGAACTTCCGCATCGCACTGCGCCATATAGTCCTTAAAGATGCCTTCGGCAACTTTGGGCTCAAAGATCCACTGTTCAAAACTTCCATAATGGTTGCCCATCTTGCGGTAAAAGTCCAGTGCCAGCCCTTTTACGACATACTTGTTCCCGATGTCGGTCTGTCCGAGCCCACCGGAACTCAGGCCTCCAAGCCGACGGCCGGGCTCGATCACAATGACCGATTTCCCTGCCTTCGATGCCGTATACGCAGCAATAACCCCCGCAGAGCTGCCCCCGTAGATACAGATATCTGCTGTTCTGACATCCTGACCCCTCGCAAGGGTACAACAAAATAAAATAAATAAGCAAATAAAATACGACTGTTTTCCTTGTCTCATATCATTTAAAATTTATCAATATCCCGGATTTTGCTCAAGATTTGGGTTTGTTACGGTTTCAATATGTGGAATCGGCCATAAATAGTCACGTGCAGGATTGAAAGTACGCACTTCCACAACTCGCATTTCATTATGGTTTGGCACCTTCGTATAGTCAACAAACCCATCTTCATCAATACTAGGAGCGGCGGCAAGACGTCCTGACTGAATACTCCCATATACCCGGGCGTTCATCATCTTGTCTGCTAACTCCCAACGACGTAAATCCATCAGCCTGAATCCCTCCATCGCCAATTCATAAACACGCTCTTTGCGCACCAACTCCCTCAGCTCCCTTTGTGTTTTCCCTTCTGAAATAACAGGCATATTAACCGTTGGCCTTTGTCTGATAGCGTTAAGTGCTTCATAAACGGTATGGTCGAGCCTATTCAATTCAATCATAGCTTCTGCATAAATCAACAATACTTCTGCATATCTTATCTGGATAATGTTTAATTCAGACTGATCCGGAAAATCCAAGTCTTCAGCAACAACATATTTTCGCCACAGATAACCGGAAAACGTAGCGTAGGCATTCGTAGCATCTTCATTCGGCACCCTAATGGCAGGCGTTACGTTATAGTTCCAAACACGTGTACTATCTCTGTGTGTTTCAAACTGATATCCAAGATATATTGATCCCGGAACACCTATCGTATATCCTAGGCGTGGATCTCTGTTTTCAAAAGGCTTTTCTGGATCATAGTTTCCAGATTTGTCTATTTCTAAACCATCTGTACATAGAAAGAGATCGACAAGCCCTTGTGCGGGTATTTTATTAGAATTACCTAGTGCGTTTCGTGAAGCCAAACGCCTATTAATATAGTGCGTCTGCACATTTTGCGTGCGCAGGTATTGTTCTGCAAAGATAATTTCCGATGAGTTCTGACCGGCATATGTAAATAGCTCCGCGTAGTCCGAGTGCAGGCTATGTACGTCCATATCCATAACAGCCTTTGCAGAACTGGCAGCCTCTTCCCATCGTCTATTATTTAACGCTGTCCGCGCACGAAGTGTCAACGCTGCTGCTCGTGAAGCACGACCCGCTTCTGAAGCAGGAATCGTAGCGGGTAACATGGGTGCTATTTCTTCTAATTCCTGAAGAATAAAATCAACGATAGTTTCTTTATTTGTTTTTCCGATTTCTGCATCATAAAGCCCTACATTTTCCGTCAAGAAAGGAACGCTCCCATAATAATCAGTCAACCGACTATACGTATACGCTCTTATAAACCGAGCTTCCGATTGTGTGCGGTTGTACAAACCTTCATCTATTTTTCCCTCAAGCCGATCAATATTATTGATTACAAAATTACATTTACCGATAATTCTATAGGACTCTCGCCAGATAGTCAAAGCAAATCCATTATTAGCATTGTGGTCACCTCTTCCCATACTTTGCATAGCCGAGTTATTACGATCCCAGCCCATATCTGTCATATTATCAAGTAATAGATTCGTCGGCATATTATCCAGTGGAAGATAAACCATTGCACTATATAGTCCGTTTACCGCCAACATCAATTCATCCTCGTTGGCAAAATAATTGGCATCTGATGGGCCATCCCATGGAAAACGATCTAGATAATCAGAACACGATTGCATCATTATTGCCGTATTGGCAACAACAAATAGCACGATATACTTTTTTATTATTTTCTTTAACATTGCTTTAGTTTTTTAAAAGGTAAGTTGCATTCCAAATGTGTATACTTGTACCTGAGGATAAAAGTTACCCGTACCTACAGGTGCCTCTACATCATATCCATTCCAGAAATTATCTATGCTAAATAGATTGGTACCATTTGCAAAAATTCGAACGTTCTGGATATTCCTTTTCTCTAAAAAAGTGCTGGGCAGCGAATAACCTATCTGGAGGTTTTTCAGCCTAAGATAGGAGGCATCCCTCAACCAAAAATCCGATGGTTGCTGATTGTTTGATTGTCCAAACGCCAAACGTGGATGACTTGCGTTAGTGTTTTCAGGTGTCCAGCGGTCCTTGTTTTCCTCCCGTATCGTTCCACCAATCGTTCCTGTCTGAAAAGGCATTATCCCTGGCCCGTGCAAATAACCATCCGCCTTACCTACACCCTGCAACTGGGCATTTAGATCAAAGCCTTTATAGGCAAGCGCCGTTGTCAATGAAAAGGTGTATCGTGGAATCGTACTTCCAATAACCACTCTGTCACCGGCTACAGTAATCGCCCCATCGCCATCCTGATCTATATAACGTAAATCGCCGGGTGCTACTGCACCAAATTGGGTAGCGTGTCCCGCCACTTCTTCTTCGGATTGAAAGTATCCATCTGTTTGATATCCGAATATGGAATTGATCGGATAACCTACTCTATTCACCGTCAATCCGGTTTGTTCAATATCTCGCATATCCAATACTTTGTTGCGTACATCGGATAAATTGAAATCAAAATTATAACGGAATTGTTTATCTGTGGAACCACTATAGCCTATCCCAAGTTCCCAACCTTTGTTTTCTACGGCACCCGCATTCTGTGAGGGTGCAGATAATCCAATAATAAGAGGAATAGGTAGCGATAGCAAAATATCGTTTGTCCGACGGTGATAATAATCTGCTGTGATACGAAGGCGATCAAAAAACGTCAAATCTAAACCAATATTTCTTTCCTCGGTCGTCTCCCAAGTAATGTCTTGATTGGCCATATTGTTTAACGCGGCGGTATTAACCACTTGACCACCAATAGCGGTCGATCCCATATCCATAGCAGCAACAGCGGGGTACGTTCCGATGTTTTGATTACCCAAACGCCCCCATGAAGCTCTGACTTTTGCATCGCTCAGGACGTGTTTAATATTGTTCATAAATGACTCTTCCGAAAATCTCCAACCCGCGGACATGGAGGGGAAAAAACTATAACGATTTCCTTTCGCAAATCGTGATGATCCGTCGTATCGAGCATTTGCTTCAAACAGAATTTTCTCTTTATAACTGTAGTTTAGTCGTGTAAAAAAGGACTGCAAAGCCCAGTCGGAGCCGCTTCCTCCTGCCCTTTGATTCTCCGCTGCACCGGCATCCAACACATCATAGTCAGGAAGTACATAAATATCCCGGAAACCCGTAATATATTGATTGGTAAAATCTTCACGGGAAGCTCCACCCAACCACTTAAAACTGTGATCGGAAAACGATTTCGTCGCCGTCATCGTAGCCCGCATATTGTTATACAATTGCTGACTATACCGTTCGGATAAAGAGGTACGTGTTGGCTGTACAAAAGTGGGTGTCCCATCAGGTAGATAGGATTGCACCATACGATGGAAGGTTTTGGACACTGGCGCTACATACTTGGGTGCATAGTTAAGCTCTATATCCAACCATTCCACAGGAGAATAATTTAAGAACGCATTGACACTGCCAAAAGGTGCTCTGTCTAAGCTGTATCCCCGATCTCGTGCTGCCGAAATCGGATTGTTCCCATTCCAACCCACACCCCAGGTACCGTTGCTGTTTATACCGATTTCATTCGCTGGAATAGCGTTCATCCATTGAAAGATGGTACCAACAGATACTGCCGGTGCATGGGTGATTGGATTAACATATTGCATATCTATCCGACCCCGGAGCTTATCCGAAAACGTAATGTCTATATTATTTCGTAGGGTGTAACGTCTAAAACTGGTGCTTTCAATAAGACCTTGCTGATCGAAGTAACCAACCGAAGCCAACATTCGCACACTTTTCGTTCCGCCGTTGATGGTCACAAAATGACTATGCTGTATGCCCGAGCCAATAAGCGTCTCCTTTTGCCAATCGGTATTCGGAAATTCATCACTATTAACTCCATTTTGAGCTATATAACCTTCAATTTTATCATCCGAGAAAAGCGGTGAACGACCAACATTTGTGTACGCTTCGTTCATAAGTATCATGTGATCCAAAGCGTTAACTATTTCAGGCATATTCGTTGGATGCTGCCACCCCACGTAATTATTATAGGAAATAGATATCTTATCTTGTCCGCCACGCTTCGTCGTTACCAATATAACCCCATTTGCGGCCCGAGATCCATATATAGAGGCAGACGCAGCATCCTTCAGTATCGATATAGACTCTATAAGATTAGGGTCTATATTATTTATCGATCCTTCGACACCGTCGATCAATACCATAGGATTGGCATTTCCCATCGTACCAATTCCTCTGATACGAATATTGCCCTGATCATTTCCCGGTTGACCTGAGCGCTGTGTCACTGTAACACCCGGTGCCAATCCTTGTAAAGCTGCTGAGGTTTGTCCGGCGGGTCGCATAGCGAGTTCGTCTCCCGAAACTGTTGATACAGATCCCGTAAGGTTTGCCCTCTTTTGTGTACCAAATCCGACCACAACGACTTCATCTAATGCAGATGTACCTGCTGTGAGCGTAACGTTGATTGTTGTAGATCCCCCGACAACATGCTCAGCAGATTCATAACCAATACTCGTGAACAACAAGACATCACCTACTCGAGCTTGAATATTGTATTCTCCTGCAGCATCCGTGCTGGTGCGAATATCAGTACCCTGACGCGTCACAGATACCCCAGACAACGGACCGGTGTCATCCTGCACTATCCCGGAAATTGATCGCAATTCCTGGGCATAGCTTACCGATAACATCGGTATTAATAATAAAAATGTAATGAAGTAAAAAAATCTCATCATCTGTTTATAATTTTGATTAACGTTTTATTGTTAGGTTTCCTTGTTACCAGTACTCAACAATACAAATTTGGCATAAAAAAGCACGATAAGAGTTCACCCTTTTACCTACGTTGTATACTATTTTGTCTTCTTATTAATAAATTTGTATATATAGAATGGAATGTACAGCTTAGCGTATTACATCTTCTCAACAGTTGCTAAGCCGAATCATAAAATATAAGCAGGACATTAAGGATTTATGTTCAGGTCAATCACAAACCCAGTGCTTTCAACGGAACACGCGTAATGGCCATATCCTCTTTTCCGATAGAATATAAAGTATATAACCAACCATCCACGACAATTGAGCTTGCGTATGCATATCCCGGATTTCTTCCTCTCACACCAGAAAAACGGAAGCCTGTTGGTGAATTTGTACGTAATGTGTATATATTGTCGAATGTATACCCATCGTTACTGACCGATATGGTCATTGGATCACGATCTAAGTATAGCCCTTGATCAAATTGATTAACGGTCTGGTTCCCTATCAAAAGAACGGTGCCGTCTTCCAACGTAATTGCCTGTGCTCTACTCGGCGAATCAGGAATATCTGTGGGGTACGGCGCTGACCACCCTTTTTCTCCGTTACTGAAACTCACATACATTCGGTTATTATGCACAGGATTCTTGCTATGTCCCCAGTCACGGAGCATCAATACTAATCCGCCATCCTTGGCCCTGTAAATAAAACTTTCAATAAGGCTTTGGCCATCTACCGCTCGACGTGGTACTCCCCATGATGATGACGCCCACCAACTGATTTGGTCGTTTTCCCGATACCAATTGTATAGCTGTGTACCAAGAGATGAAACCGTAGTGGGGGCATTTGAACTTTGCATATAAATTGGCAATGCACCGTTAGTTGGTAGGTTCTCGACTAAAAACGGTTCTCCTAATTCTCCGTTCTCACCTACCGAGCGGGCAATGGGGTATAACCCAGCACCGTGAATGTATGTTATAGCATACAACACCTCATCGATTACCGCCCATCTATCTGGTTTTAGGTGAATCCCTTTTTCGCTTCTAGGCAACACAGGGCCAGGTGCGGGATAAAGCTCTTCGGCACTCGTCCATTCTCCCCATGTATCGGATGTAGCATATAGCACACGTTGCCCCGGCTCATCTTCTCCGGACGCATGATTGGCCCACATCGCGTAAAACTTTCCTTTATGATAAATCAAGCTTGCATAATGGTTATAAGCACCGTCTTCCCGAATAGAAGGCTGCCATACATACGCGTGTTCCGCTTCTTTCAATATAGGGAATCCCGCTCCGTTACGCAGATCATCAGTCGCCACACGGGTATTCCACATCGGTACAACAGGAAATCCTTCATCGGACCTTTTAACTGTTTTGACTGTTTTACTTCCTACCTGAAACTCAATAGAGTTTTGGCCTCCACTATTTAATGGTTCCGAAATCATCTTACCCTCAGCAATAGAAATTTGCCAACAAATGATAATACTCAGGGATATAATTTTTCTTACCTTATCCATTATAATACAAGCTTTATTATTAGCTCTTTAATCTTCGGCAATTCGTTCTATTGATCATCTTCTGGAACAAAAAGTACCGCATTCGCTACCACTATTCCATCAGATCCCTCATTACTTAACTCTATATATGGGGTTTCACCGTCAGGGTTAATTTTGTACCTTCCTAATGACAGCCATGTACTAGCCGTATGTTCTTTTATTTCAACATTGGATTTATCCAATGTCTTTTTAATGATTTCTTTTCCGTCATAAACCCGATATGTCAATTGCTTTGCACTTTTTGCATATCGTGGATAATAGGTATAAACATCATAGTAACCTCCCTCAACTTTATCAGCTATAAACCTAGCGGTAGCTGTGCCCTTTTTTTCATCTGCCAACTTATGGGATCTTCCATACCCCCTTCTTTTGCCTGAATTCCATTCACCATTAAGCTGGATAGCATCTGGGGTCTGGAAATCAATCAGGATATCGGGTCTTCTATTATCCGCTTTTGGATTCGTATGAAGCTCCTTATCAATATCGGTTATGGATACTTCCTGGACTTTTTTGTCCTGGTCTACGGCGAGGCAGGCCGCTATTGCAGCCGATTGGGCCAGAACCATAAACACCGGCTCCATACGGATAGAACCAAACGCGATGTGACTGGCCGACATACACACCGGTACCAAAAGGTTGCTCACCTCGTCTCGCTTGGGAACAATAGAACGGTACGAGATAGGAAAAGGAGGGAAACCGCCTACCTCTACATTCCCTTCGTTCTTGACCATACCGTTGACAACCAGCCGGTCACAGTTATGGGAGTCCATCGTATACGCCGCATAACCAATAACATCTGTCACGACATCACGACCCTGGCAGTGGTGCTGCGTCATCACCAGTTCGCCGATCAGCCTGCGGGCCTCCCGGATATACAGCTGGGGCGTCCAATGGTTGTTCTCTACATACTCATCCTTGGGATATCCCCATTCCTTCATCTCCTTGCGGATAAACTCCGGAACAGATGGATCGTTCCCTACAAAATACAACAGGCCTTTGGTATAGTCTTCATGCTCCTTGATGATCGCCTGGCGTCTTTCGTAGTCCGCCTCCGGATAGTCCCAGTTTGCTCCGATCATGTCCGTGGAGAAACCGTTCCGGTTGTTGATGTCCGTCTTCCCGTTGGGCATCAGGCTCCAGGCAAATACATCCGTCAAAGCCTTCCACGGATCGATCTCCTTCTGCCGCCGAAGCAGCTCATAGCGTGCAGGGTCATAATTGTCCGGCTCGGTGATCGGGATACGGTTCTCCGGAACATTCGTCAAAGCAATGCGGAAATTATATGCCTGCACCTTGTCATCTCCCGTGCCATTCGGCTCCAGTACATCATCGCGGACACCCCAGACCAGACCCGAACTTTTATCACCTGGGACTATATACGGGTCCACACCGTCCGGAAATTGGTGCTTCGTGAGCAGCTGTACACCGTTAAGTGTCTCGCTGTACGTACTGTTGCTCTCCCGGCCGACATGGTAGGATGCACCAGCTTTGGCTAACAGATCGCCCTCATAGGTACAGTCCAAGAAGACCTTAGCCTGCACCGTTACCGAATCCCTGCCCAGATCATCGGTAGACTGCAGCCGGATCTGCCTGATATCCGCACCCTCCTTATCCACATCCAGCAGCACATGGCCGAACAGAACTTCCGCATCGCACTGCGCCATATAGTCCTTAAAGATGCCTTCGGCAACTTTGGGCTCAAAGATCCACTGTTCAAAACTTCCATAATGGTTGCCCATCTTGCGGTAAAAGTCCAGTGCCAGCCCTTTTACGACATACTTGTTCCCGATATCGGTCTGTCCGAGCCCACCGGAACTCAGGCCTCCAAGCCGACGGCCGGGCTCGATCACAATGACCGATTTCCCTGCCTTCGATGCCGTATACGCAGCAATAACCCCCGCAGAGCTGCCCCCGTAGATACAGATATCTGCTGTTCTGACATCCTGACCCCTCGCAAGGGTACAACAAAATAAAATAAATAAGCAAATAAAATACGGTTGTATTCTTAATACCATAAGTAAAATTTTAACTTCCCCTAATGATACAAATATGATGGAAAAAGACCCGAATAGAGTTCATCTTTTTGCCTACGTTGTATGCTAGATTATCATTATTGCAAATGGTTTAAGTGAATTAAGCCACTTCCTTCACAGCTTCACCATAAATATCCCTTTTACTTGCAGGCATTTCCATCAAGCGATACCACTTCCAGAATGCTGCTATGAATACCACAGCCATGAGTACCATCGCCAGTATTGCCATGGCAGCCAACAGATATTGTTCATTCGGAAGATAAATATCAATCACTTGTAAGTACCCTGCCCAAAAAGTAATTAAAGCCATGAAGATGCCTGGAATTGCTGAACATAATGCGTATTTGCCCCGATTCAGTCGAATAAGCATGGTGGTACATACGATTAAACCACAAGCCGCCAGTAGTTGGTTACTGATGCCAAAGAGTGGCCAAATGCTGCTCACATTACCTGTATAAACAAGATAACCCCATGAAAGTGTAAACAGAAAGCTACTCATCAATATGCCGGGCATCCAATTCTTGTTCCTGAACTGCGGAATAATACCACCTAACATTTCCTGAAGAAAAAAACGTCCCACTCGTGTACCGGCATCTATCGCTGTTAAAATAAATACTGCTTCGAACATAATAGCAAAATTATACCAATAAGCTGTTACCTCATCCATGAACGGAATGCTATTGAAAATGTGTGCCATTCCTACAGCCAAAGATACAGCACCTCCCGTTCGACCTTCCAATTCCACACCGATTTTGTCCACGAAGCCAGGCAAATCCACTTGATGCAAATTGGGATTAGCTGCCAGAAAGTTTGCATATACATCCGTTGGCGTATTGATAGCAAAATAATCTCCCGGCATCAGTGTACACGCAGCAATTAACGCCATCAGCGCCACAAATCCCTCAACCAGCATAGCGCCATAACCTACAAACAGAATTTCCTTTTCGTTGGCAATCATCTTGGGTGTTGTACCCGTGGCAATAATAGCATGAAAGCCCGATATTGCTCCGCACGCGATAACAATAAAAATGAATGGTAATACAGGACCACCAATCACTGGACCTCCGCCATCGACAAATTGCGTAATCGCAGGCATCTGTAACGTGGGATATACAAAGCAAATTCCTACAGCCAACATGACAATGGTTCCGATCTTCAAGTAGGTGGACAAGTAGTCCCTCGGCACCAACAGGAGCCACATTGGCAGCACAGAAGCTAAAAAGCCATACACCGCGATGCCAATAGAAATCGTATTGATATTCCAATGAAATAGATTGCTGACACTTTCATATTGCATGAGTGAATGCCCTCCGATAATCGAGACTATCAGTAATATCCCGCCAAAAATACTAGCAAATGCCACACTGTTTTTTCGATAACGCATAATTAACCCCATCATGACCGCAATAGGCATGGTGGCAATTACTGTGAATAACGACCAGGATGCTTCGTGCATCGCACTTACACAAGCCAGAGACAAACCAGCCAACGTAAGTACTAAAATAAACAACACAGCTACCCCAGCAATGGTGCCCGTGACGGAACCAATCTCTTTTGACGCGATAGTAGCAAGACTCTGCCCTTTATGTCTAACTGAGGCGAAAAGTACGACCATATCATGCACTCCTCCACCTAGCACACAACCGATTAATATCCACAGAGCTCCTGGTAAATAACCAAACTGGGCTGCTAACACTGGTCCAACTAGCGGTCCTGCCGCGGCAATGGCTGCAAAATGGTGACCGAATAATACATTTTTATTGGTCGCCACATAATCCCGACCATCAGCTAATGCCACAGCCGGTGTCACATTTTTAGCGTTCAGTCTCAGTACACGTTGAGCTACGAATATTCCATAGAATCGGTAGGCAATAGCAAAAATCAGTAACGCTACAAAAACTAATGTCAGAGCATTAATACCGTCTAGAAACTCCATAAGATTGATACATTTAATTTCGACGCTTACGATATGTAAACATTCATTTTATCTATAATTTTTATTAGATGTGTTCTGATGTTACATTTAGCGATCAGTCAAAGATGTAGTTTAAAAGCCCCAATACAGTTCATCTTTTTAGCTTTGTTGTATACTGAATTGTCATTATAATATATCTATGATACAGATAATATCTTTAAAATTTAACTATAAAAAACTGATATAAAACCAATTATGTATACAAACTATATTTTTAATAAAAAACGAACCTATTGATTTTGTATACACTTTTCTGTAAACTTGTATACGCAATAACAATTATAGACATGAAACCTTATTTCCACTTAGTACCTCGGAGTACCGAATATCCTTACTTATCAAGACAACACACCTTACCTAATTTTGGAACGGTATGGCATTACCATCCTGAATTGGAATTACATTATATCATTCGCGGAGAGGGGGTACGTTTTGTAGGCGACAATATTAGTAATTTCGATGCTGGCGAATTACTTTTACTAGGTGAAAATCTACCACATATGTGGCGATGCGATAGGCAATATTTCGAAGGAAATCCCAATGTCACAGCGGAGGCTATTGTCATACATTTTCTCGCTGATTTCATGGGTACAGATTTTCTAATGAAAAAGGAGGCTACAGCCATCGGATCGCTGTATGAGCGGGCGCAGTCCGGTCTGATCATCTATGGTAAAACAAAAGAAAAAATTGTCGAATTGATGCGAAAGTCCGTAGAGGAAGAAGGTATAGACAGACTAATTAATATTCTTAATATGGTACATATCTTGGCTAACAGCAAAGAGACGGCCAAAATCACCTCTGGACTTGCAGCTTATCATCCCGATAAAGATGAAACGGATCGAATCAATAAAGTATACCATTATATCCTCTCCAATTATCGAGAGGAGATCTCGTTGGAAGAAGTCGCATCGATAGCTCATTTAAGTGTTACATCCTTCTGTCGATACTTTAAGATGATGACTAAAAAGACATTTCGGGATTTTCTAATTGAAGTACGTATAAGTCATGCCAAACGTTTGCTCATCGAAAATGATCTCCCCACTACCGAGTCTATATGTTTCGAATCTGGTTTCAACAATAGATCAAATTTTTTCAGACATTTTAAACGTATAACCGGCTGTACCCCAATTGAATATAGGCAACGCTATCTTTATGAAAATGTTTTTGGATAAGGATGGACTATATACTGATTATACATTAACAGCGTATTAGTAGCGGGTTTATAGGGGATAATATCCCTGCAAAATATCCGCTAAGGATTAATGTGAGTAGAGGCAGGACAGATGCATTACGCTAGCTAGAGTGCAAGTATATTTGCACATATTCATCCAGACATTCGGGATTACGCATCACATCTTTTGAAACAGCTTTCTCTATAGGATAACCAGAGAAAATTTTCTTAATCGGTATTTCTAACCTCTTCCCACTCAATGTATAAGGAATATCTTTTACCGCATAAAATAAGTCCGGCACATGCCGTGCACTATATTGCTTAGCAAGTTCACTTTTGATAAGAGGTATAATAATTTCCGATTCGTTTCCTAGATCTAATTGGATAAATAATAGCATCTTCGATTCTCCCTTCTCATTATCCGTCGCAATGACCAAACTATCCCTTACACCATCCAAGTCATTCACTACGTTATATATTTCAGCAGTGCCGATGCGTATTCCACCTCTGTTCAATGTGGCATCTGAACGTCCGTACATCACAATACCACCATGATCCATAATGGAAATCCAGTCGCCATGGCTCCATACGCCTTTCCGCTCCGAAAAATAGCTTTCCCTATATCTTTCGTTTCCTTTATCGTTCCAAAAGTAAAGCGGCATAGACGGCATAGGTTTCCTGATGATAAGTTCGCCGACTTCATTAGCTACCTCCTCACCTTGATCATTTACCGCTACGATATCTGATCCTAGTGTTCGGCACTGAATTTCGCCAGCATAGACGGGTAAATAAGTGCATCCTGATAGAAAGGCACTGCATACATCTGTTCCGCCACTTAACGATATAATATGTGTACCTGGAAATTTTTCTTGCAGGTTTTCAAACGTAGCCACAGGCAGGGGTGAACCCGTCGAACCTACTACCTTTGGTTCATAATTTTCCACTTTCAGATTATGTATAGCTGAAAAATACGCGGCCCCTCCTCCTAGATGATGGACGTTTGCCCGTTTTACAAATTCCCAAAACGCCCGATGCCCATCATAATGAATAGCTCCGTTAAATAGGCATAACGTAGCTTCACAAAGTAAAGAAGACAAAGCATAATTCCACATCATCCATCCCGTGGTAGAGTACCAGAGAAAATTTTCTCCCTTTTTAACGTTTTGATGGATAGCCAAGGCTTTATAGTGTTCTAATAAATTTCCACCTGTACGGTGTGTGATGGCTTTGGGCTTACCTGTCGTACCAGAAGAATATAAAATCCATATCGGATGGGAAAAAGGAACGTTCAAAAAGTGTAAATCCCGGGAGGGATAATTCCTAAAGATAGCTTGCCAATCGTCTTTATAAACCGTAATTATAGTTCCAATAGATGGAATATTATTTTTTATATAAGCTAACGTTTCTCTCTTAGAGAATGTTTTGCCATTGTATTGATAATCCAGCTCAATAAATAGTACTTTGGGGTCTATTTGTATAAAGCGTTCGGTAATACTCCTATCTCCGAAATCTGGTGAACAGCAAGACCAAATGGCACCTAGAGAATTCGAGGCAAGAAAAATACTAACAGTCTCTATCGTATTATTTAAAATACCGACTACCCTATCTCCTTTTTTAACTCCTTTTTCGCTTAAGAATTGCTGTATACTGGATACTTTTTCACGTAGCTCATCCCACGTAATCTCTAGATAATTTCCGGCCTCATCTGTATATTTTATTGCAGGATATATGCCTTTTTTTCCGCGAAAGATATGTGCTGCGTAGCTTAAGGAAATACCTTCAAACCATCTCGCCTCAATAAAATCAATATCGGTATGCTGCCATTTTAATACCGGTTCATATGCCCCTTCATAACTTATTTTAAAGTACAGTAAGATGGCCTCCCAAAAACTATCCTGTCGTTCAATAGACCATTGGTGAAAAGACGCATAGTCCAGGAAACACCGATTGTAGCGCTGTTCGACAAACTGTTGAAAATCATACAGAACGGATGATTTGATATATTGTTCAGATGGAGTCCATATAGGCTGCTTCATTGCGTTTACAGTTTACAAGTGATTAACAACCTAAGATAATAAAAATGCTTTAATGCATCTTTATTATAATATAGTTATGCTTTATTAAATGCGTTCCAGCCTTGCGCTTTAATTGGATGCACATTTCCCGATTTAGAAATCATTTCACAACCAGCCGCTTCCTCTGTGATATGACCGATAATCGTAATATCCAACTGGTTCTTTACTTTATCATACTCCTCTTGCGGAACAGTAAATAGTAGTTCATAATCCTCTCCTCCACTTAATGCACACACAGTAGGATCCAATCCGAATTCACGGGCGGTATCATATGTCATCGGATCAATGGGGATTTTATCTTCATACAATTTACACCCTACCTTAGATGCATTACAGATGTGGAGTATCTCAGAAGCTAGCCCATCCGATACATCAATCATCGCATGTGGTTGTATACCGTAAGTTTCAAATAACTCTACGATATCCTTACGTGACTCTGGTTTTAACTGACGCTCCACAATATAATCTTTTCCCTCTAAGTCTGGCTTGATCTGTGGATTCTCTAAAAAAATCTGCTTTTCTCTTTCCAAAAGCTGTAGCCCTACATACGCACCACCCAAATCGCCACTTACACAAAGTAAATCTCCTTCTTTTGCACCTGAACGATAAGCAATTTTAGCTTCCTCTGCATAGCCGATACTCGTAACAGAAATAACCAATCCTTGTGCTGACGCCGACGTATCGCCTCCTATAAGATCCACATTATACTTTTTGCAAGCTATTAACACTCCCTCATATATCTCCTCTACTGCTTCTAATGGAAACTTAGAAGATAAACCAATGGAAAGCGTAATCTGCGACGCTTTGGCGTTCATCGCGTAAATATCGCTCAAGTTCACTTGGACGGCCTTATACCCTAAATGCTTTAACGGTACGTAGCGTAAATCAAAATGAATACCTTCGAGTAATAGATCGGTGGAAATCAACGTTTTCTTATTAGAAAAATCCAATACAGCCGCATCGTCTCCGATCCCCTTAATCGTTGAAGGTTCCGTAAGCTCTACTGCCTTAGTGAGATATGCTATCAAACCAAACTCACCTAACTCGTTTATTTCTGTCTTATCTTTATTATCAAACATAGTATTTTTTATCAATCCTATCTACAAACCCAATCTCTCCGATATTTCCAACATCCGTTCAATGGGTTTTCTAGCTCGTTCAACTACATCCATTGGCAAATCTACTTCTGGAAGTTCATAATAGAGACAGTTATATAGCTTTTCCAGAGTATTCAGTTTCATATGAGGACAATCGTTGCAGGCACAGATATTATTCGGCGGTGCAGGGATAAAAGTCTTGGTAGGACTTGCTTTCTGCATTTGATGTAGAATACCGGATTCTGTCGCAACAATAT
Source organism: Sphingobacterium haloxyli (assembly GCF_002980525.1). Lineage (GTDB taxonomy): Bacteria > Bacteroidota > Bacteroidia > Sphingobacteriales > Sphingobacteriaceae > Sphingobacterium > Sphingobacterium haloxyli. The sequence goes on along the minus strand of NZ_PVBQ01000002.1, from coordinate 13,139 downwards.
ACTGTTGTGCATTGTCTTCAATCGTAAACTTAAGCATACCAGAGGTAGAACCAATATAATCCGCTTCCGCTAAAATATGATCTTCACATTCCGGATGCGCGATGAATTTTGCATTAGGAAATTGTGTTCGTAAATCGGCAATCTTGTCCTGAGAAAAAATCTCATGCACCATACATGCGCCATTCCATAAAACCAAGTCCCGACCTGTTTTCTGCTTCACATATTCCCCTAAGTTACGGTCAGGACCGAAGATAATCTTCTGGTCTTTCGGTAAGCTTTCTACAATCTGTACAGCATTACTGGATGTACAAACGATATCCGATAAGGCTTTCAGCTCTGCAGTACAATTCACATAAGTAATAACCACATGATCAGGATATTGCTCTTTAAACTTGGCGAACAAATGGGGTGGACAGCTATCGGACAACGAACATCCCGCTTTTAAATCGGGCAACAATACTTTCTTTGAGGGAGACAAAATCTTAGCCGTTTCCGCCATAAAATGTACACCGGCAAAAACGATAACATCCGCATCCGTTTTAGCCGCTTGCTGGGATAGTCCCAAACTGTCTCCAATATAATCGGCAATGTCTTGAATTTCAGCTTCTTGATAATAATGAGCCAAGATAACCGCATTCTTTTCTTTCTTAAGTCGCTGAATTTCAGCTACTATATCTATCGTAGGATCGATGGGCTCATCGATATATCCTTTAGCCTCCAAATCCCGTTCAAAAATCGTATTCATTCGTTTATCCTATTTAGCTTCCTCAGTTTGACTAAACAACGATACAAAAGTAAAGAAAGAAAATCAAACGAAATCCACATTCCCTTTTTTCAATAAATAATAATCTTTTTTTAAAGAGAGAATCTTATTGTTTATTAGCATGTGGAAAATGGGGATAAGTGTATGGAATTATATTTGGTAAAGTGTTTTTTATAACGTTTTCCACAGGTTGTCCACAAAGTTTATTTGATTATAGCTTGATTTTCAATCAGGTGATTTTTTAGCGTTTTCTTTTTCCATAATTTTTTGTTGAATGTTTGTTGTTTACGATTTGTTAATATTAGGTTGATTTTGTCTTAACTTTTCCCACTGTTTCGTGCGAATTAGAGGTCGACTGTGGAAACTTTTAAAGTTTTCATTTTTAGTTCACCGTTTTTATACATGTTTTCCACATATTTTGTTACTTTGTTCCTGTAAAAGAAAGGCGTTCCGCTTTATACACTTTATGGTACATAGACAGGTAGATTTTTTAGTAGTCGGTTCTGGCATTGCCGGGTTGAGTTTTGCACTTAAGGCAGCCGAATTAGGCAGTGTACTGATAGTTACAAAATCGAATGAAGACGAATCGAATACTAAATATGCGCAGGGAGGTGTAGCTGCCGTTGTGGATAAGTCGGATAGCTTCGATAAGCATATTGCTGATACTCAGATAGCTGGTGACGGGCTGTGCCATATAGACATTGTGGAAAACGTTGTTAAGGAAGCTCCCGAGAGAATTAAGGAACTTATCGGTTATGGTACGAATTTCGACAAAGTTGATGGAGAACATTATGATCTTGCCCGTGAAGGCGGACATTCCAATCATCGTATTCTTCACTATAAAGATATTACGGGTTACGAGATAGAGCGGGCATTATTGGAGAAAGTGCATCAGCATCCTAATATTGAAATGTTAACGCACTATTTTGCAGTGGACCTTATTACGCAACATCACCAGGGCATCCATGTAGACAAAAGCACAAAAAATATTCAGTGTTTTGGAATCTATGCATTGAATACCAGAAACAATGCCATAGAGATTTTTCTAAGTAAGGTGACATTAATGGCTTCAGGGGGGGCAGGCCATGTATATGCAAGTACCACTAATCCGACAATAGCGACAGGCGATGGCATTGCCATGGTATACCGAGCAAAGGGTAAAGTGCGAAATATGGAGTTTATACAGTTTCACCCCACGTCGTTATATAACCCTGCAGAATCACCCTCGTTTCTTATTTCTGAAGCAGTACGCGGGTTCGGCGGGGTTTTGAGAAGAGAGACCGGCGAATCATTTATGGAGGAGTATGACGAGCGCGCATCTTTAGCTCCTCGCGATATTGTTGCTAGAGCGATCGATAATGAAATGAAGAAATCGGGTCTTGATTTTGTGTACTTGGATATTACGCATCGCGAGAGAGCAGATATCATTGCGCATTTTCCTAACATCTACGAGAAGTGTCTTTCGGTTGGGCTGGATATGACAAAAGATTATATACCGGTAACTCCGGCAGCACACTACTTGTGCGGTGGCATCATGGTCGATGAAAATGGAAGGACTTCTATTCAAAATTTGTATGCTTGTGGTGAATGTTCTTCCACCGGGCTTCACGGCGCTAACCGGTTGGCATCAAATTCTTTGTTGGAAGCGGTGGTGTACGCGCATCGAATTTTTGAGGACGCTTCTTCCATATGGCGTACTTTAGAACACGCAATTGATATTCCGAATTGGGATGAATCTAAGGCACAACTGATGAATGAAGAGATCCTAGTCACACATAATTTACGTGAAACGCAGAAATTGATGAGTGATTATGTAGGTATAGTACGATCAGATTTCCGTTTAGATAGAGCGATCAGACGATTGGGATTTCTTTATGAGGAGACAGAGGAATTTTATAGAAATACCAAACTATCAGTTAAGTTATGTGAGTTGCGTAACGTAATACAGGTTTCTTATTTGATTGTTAAATCTGCTATGCTACGTCAGGAAAGTAGAGGTTTGCATTATACTACCGATTTTCCCAAAAAATCAGCACAATTGAAGGACACAGTTTTATAAATAGAGAGATGCCAACTATTTTGCCAGTAAAAGATAAATATCCGCAGATAAACACGTCTGTATTCGTTGCCGATAATGCTACGATCGTTGGTGATGTGGTTATAGGGCCGCATTGTTCTATTTGGTTTAACGCTGTGGTTAGAGGAGATGTAAACTATATTCGTATAGGAAATTATACAAACATTCAGGATGGCGTCGTTATCCATTGCACTTACCAGAAAAATGGAACTGACATCGGGAACCACGTGAATGTGGGTCACAATGCCATTGTACATGGTTGCTTAGTGCACGATTATGTACTTATTGGTATGGGTGCTATTGTAATGGACAGAGCCATTATTGAATCAAATGTAATTATCGCTGCCGGAGCAGTTGTTTTAGAAGACACCCTGTGTGAATCGGGTTATTTATATGCTGGAGTTCCTGCCAAGAAGATAAAGCCGCTAACGGAAGGACAATTAGCTATGTTGCAGCAATTGCCGCACAATTATGTGTTATACAGTTCATGGTTTGATTAATTTAAACTAGCGTATATTAGCGCTAGTTTAGATTAATGGTTTCGTTCTGATCCCAGTTTGCTCGGATGGTAAACGTTTTGCCCAAATACCATATGTTTTCTGCCTGTTTTTTTGCATAAACATCTGCCGGATCCCATCTACCGTTGTGGTTTTCGTCGTAGATAATACGCAGTGAGTATTTACCTCCAGGATAATTCGTATAATTTATTATAGGATTAGAAGCGTGAAGAGACCGTTTATTAAATACCTTCTCTTTAGCTTCGTCAATAAGCTCTACGATGTAATTTTTCGTGGAATCTAATCCATTTACCACGAAATTTATATTTCCATAGTTATCCGACTCATCTAATGTAAATCTTGTTTTGGATTCTAAATTGACGTCGTCAAAAGACGTTCGCATAGCTCCTTCCTGGATTACGAGCTCGTAGTCTTTCTTAGGGCGCCAGTTGTAACGTATGTGGTACAGATTCCTATTTACGGTATCTTGTTGTAGTTGGAAGTTCCTTCTTGATATAGAATCTTCATGGATAAGGATTTTCGATTTATCTATATTGGCCAACGGGCTTTCACTCGTTAACGTGATATGTCGAACACGATCTACCTTGTTCGTGATGCTTAATATGGGCTTTACTTCCCTATCGAATTTTGCGTTCTTATTCGTTCTGATCAATATGGTATCCAATGGTTGACTTTGATCGCTTAATTCTATTTTAATAGAATCGACTTCAGTTTTCGGTATGTAAATTTTGACGGAGTCGTTATTGACGCTGTACCGTTCTATTTTGTTATCATCTAGTTCTGCAGGGAATACGATTTTAGTCTTCGGCTGTTCGAGTGGCTTCGTAAAAGTTAGTAAAATATGGCCAGCCGGTTCGAATTTCTTTTCCAGTGTACGGAAATCTTTTGGATATGCTTTTGTTATTTCGAGATTTATATCCGTTATATCTTTATCCAGGTGTATACTGTCTTCCAGAAAGCCTATCCATTCGTCATTCCCGTTAAAAATACGATCGTTATTCTGCTCTTTTAATGCATAGATCCGATAAGTATCTTCCCTCAGATTATTGAATTTGAAATTACCGGATGTATCGACATTAGCAAATATATTTGCTTTTCTTTTCCCAAATATCGAATCCTGTGATGTGGGGATAAGAAGTATCTTTATATTTTCGTCTTTTTTGGGGTCAAACTCTTTTGTGAATCCGTTGATAACGGAACCGCTAATGGAAAGAGAATCCAATTCATCACCCGTAGCGAACACATAATTATAATCTATAAATGGATTACTTTCGTTATAATCTACTAATCCCTTCCCAAAATTGATAGTATAGGTTGTGTTTTCTTCCAATGAATCCGGTAAGGTAATAACTAAGTCTTTTTTTCGTACCCTATAGTCAACGATATCCTCGACATCCGGGCTGATACTAAATTCCTTATATTGGTTGTTCAGCTTTATAAATTCATCAAACCGTAGAACAATTCTTTTCTCTGTAAAGTTCGTGCTGAAGTTGGGAATCGATACCTCTAATAGTTTTGGGGGAATTGAGTCCTTTGGCCCGCCTGTCGGCCGTTGCATATTTGCACATCTGCTGAAGCTCATCAATATTAATAAGACAAAGCCAATAATAGCAAGGTTTTGCGTTTTTAACGTTTTCAAGCCGTTTGGCGAACTTTTATCTTTTTTGGACCTAGAACTCATAAAATAAAAAATAATCTCTTATATCGCTTTATTCTTAACTATTTTCTTTTTATTGTAAATAATTGATAATGAGTAAGTTAATTCATATGTACCATTAATACGCTGATATCAGAGGGAGAAACTCCGGAAATGCGCGATGCTTGCCCTAAAGTCCGTGGCTTTACTTTTAATAATTTTTCACGTGCTTCAATGGAAAGAGAAGTAAGCGAATTATAATCAAAGTTTGGATTGATTTCTTTGTCCTCCATCTTTTTCATTTTATTAACGATCTCCATTTCTTTGGTAAAATAACTATCATACTTCACTTTTATTTCAGCTTGCTCTATGGTTTCTTCGTCATGTTGTTTTAACAATTCATTAAATTTCCCATCGGCTTTTGCTAGATGATAAATGTTTATCTGGGGTCTACTCAATAAATTGAACATCCTCGACTTTTGATTTAGTGGGCTTGATTCTACTTCTTCGAGAATGGGGTTCATATCATCGACAGACACGCTATTTTGCTTCATATAGTTCACCAAGGTGTCCGAGTTCTCTATTTTTTTATTCACCTTTGACAGTCGTTCGTCGCTCACGAGTCCTAATTTATGCGCCATAGGTGTAAGGCGAATATCTGCGTTATCCTGCCGAAGGAGGAGACGGTGTTCTGCTCTGGAGGTGAACATACGATAAGGTTCTTCCGTTCCCTTAGTTACTAAGTCGTCTATAAGAACACCGATGTATGACTCAGAGCGTTTCAATATCAGTTCATGTAAATCATTAATTCGTTGATGTGCATTGATACCCGCTACGAATCCTTGAGCCCCTGCTTCTTCATAGCCTGTGGTTCCATTAATTTGACCAGCGAAGAATAGATGCTTAACTTTCAACGTTTCTAATGTAAGATCCAATTGCATTGGGGGAAAGTAATCATATTCTATTGCGTACCCTGGCCGATACATTTTTGCGTTTTCAAATCCGGGTATTAGACGTAGCGCTTTTAATTGGACGTCTTCTGGAAGCGAGGTCGAAAAACCATTTACGTATATTTCCACGGTGTTGAAGCCTTCCGGTTCGACAAAAATTTGGTGCCTGTCTCGTTCTGCAAATCGATTTATTTTATCTTCAATAGATGGGCAATATCGGGGACCTAGTCCTTTTATGCGGCCGGTAAACATCGGCGATTTTTCGAAGCCGGTTTTTAGTACTTCATGTACCTTGTCATTCGTGTAGGTAATCCAACAACAACGTTGTTTAGTAGGGATATCGACATCAGTGTAAGAGAATCTTCCTTTTTTCTCGTCGCCCCACTGTTCTTCCATCGAGGCATAGTTGAGTGATCGTCCATCAACGCGAGGAGGTGTTCCTGTCTTCATTCTACCAGATTCAAAACCTAGACTAACGAGTTGTTCAGTAAGTCCCGTAGCGGCCTTTTCTCCTGTGCGTCCCCCTCCTATCTTTTTTTCGCCGATGTGGATTAGGCCATTCAAGAACGTACCGTTTGTTAGAATGACGGCATCAGCCTCTATACGAATTCCGAGTGATGTGACTACACCCTTCGCCTGTCCGTTTTCGACGATAATTTCTTTGACGGTGTCCTGCCACATGTCAACATTTGGGAGTGACTCAAGCGTGAGCCGCCATTCCTCTGCAAAACGCATACGGTCATTTTGGGAGCGTGGACTCCACATTGCTGGACCTTTTGAACGATTAAGCATTCGAAATTGGAGAGTTGATTTATCCGCGATAATACCAGTATACCCCCCCATCGCATCTATTTCTCTTACGATTTGTCCTTTTGCTACGCCACCTATTGCTGGGTTGCAACTCATCTGTGCAATGACTCCCATGTTCATCGTAATAAGTAAAACGGACGAACCTAGATTACCGGCTGCAGCGGCTGCTTCACATCCCGCATGACCAGCCCCTACTACAATTACATTGTATTTATCAAACATGTTATTTTATTCTAATGTTCCACGTGAAAAGTTTGTTTATCTATTTTGTTTCACGTGAAACAAATCATATATATTCTGCGAGGTCTAGCCAACGTTCGGACTTAGCATCGAGCTCTTTTTGTAGCTGTTCGATATCCAAAACAATTTTTGCAATTTCTTCGTGGTTCGAAACCTCATTTAATATTTCCGTCTTTTTTGCGATAGTGTTTTCTATTTCCATTATGTCTTTTTCCAAACCTTCATATTCGAGCTGCTCCTTGTAAGAGAGTTTCTTCTTCTCTGTTTTTGCTGGCGTTAACGGTCTTTCTGTTTCTGTCTTTTTTATTTTATCCTTCTCGTCGCGGCTAATCTGCTCTTGCTCTAGTTTGTAATCCGCGTAATTGCCGTTATATATTTTTAAGTTTCCGCTGTTTTCAAAAATAAAAAGTTGTTCAGTTAACTTATCGATTAAATAACGATCGTGGGAAACTAAAACCAATACGCCCGCATAGTTTTCCAAAAATTCTTCCAGAACATTTAATGTATCAATGTCTAAATCGTTAGAGGGTTCATCAAGTATCAGGAAGTTTGGGTTAGACATCAAAACACGCATCAACTGTAACCGTTTCTTTTCTCCTCCACTCAATCGGTTTACCAAATTGTACTGCTTTTCCGGCGGAAACAAAAATAACGTTAGCAATTGCGAAGCAGTAATGATATCGCCGTTAGCCATTTCAATATAGTCTGCTACATTTTTGACGATATCTAACACCCGATCGTTATCCATGAATGCAAGCCCTTCCTGCTTGTAGTATCCGAACTTGGTGGTCTCTCCTACAATCACTTTGCCGGAGTCTGGTGGAATAGCTCCGGTTAGCAAGTTTAGAAAGGTAGATTTTCCACTTCCGTTTTTTCCGGCTAATCCGATGCGATCACCCCGTTTAAAAGTATATGAAAAACGATCTATAATTTTTTTATCCGCAAAAGATTTCGACATGTCTTCGAGTTCTAATATTTTCGAACCCTGTCTGCTCATTTTTACCGAAAGCTGTACATTTTCTTTCTTGTGTCCTGTTTTTGACTTTTCTTCCAAATCATAGAAAGCCCCAATACGTGCTTTTGATTTTGTTCCGCGCGCCTTGGGCTGACGGCGCATCCATTCCAACTCTCGTCTAAGTAAGTTCTGTGCTTTTTCGACTGCGACGGCATCTATGGTTTCTCGTTCGGCTTTCTTTTCTAAAAAATAGGTATAGTTCCCTCTATACGTGTGTAGATTTCCTTTGTCAAGTTCTCTTATTTCCGTACAGACGTTATCTAGAAAATACCTATCGTGTGTAACCAAGAGTACAGTTTTGTTTCCTGTTGTCAATATTTTTTCTAACCATTCTATCGTCTCTATATCCAAGTGGTTGGTTGGCTCATCTAGAATGTAAACATCGGGTTCATCTATCAGTAATTTAGCTAAAGATAACCTTTTCTTCTGTCCTCCTGATAAACTATCGATTGTTTGATTAAAATCTGAAATCTGCAATCGATTTAAAATTGTCTTAATATTATGTTCGTATTCCCAAGCCTCTATAGCGGATAATTTGTCGGTAAGCTCCGCTAGCAATTGTTGATCTATTTCCTCGCTGCTTAATAAATTCTCATACGACTTTATGAGCTGCTGTTGTTCGTTATCAGTGCTATAAATAAAGTCGTTTACAATTTCCATCCCGCTATAACTGGGCTCTTGCGATAGAAAACCAACTTTAATACCCCGCTCTTTAACGACTTTACCTTCTGTTGGGATAATTTGTTCAGCAAGAATTTTGAGCAAAGTTGACTTACCCGTTCCGTTTATACCGACCAAAGCCACCCTGTCTCCTTTTTGCAAAGCAAAATGGAGCTGTTTAAATAACCATTTATCATGGAAGGAATGGCTAACTTGCTCTGTTGCTAAAATACTCAATTTTATAACGTGTTGATAATTAAATACTTATGTTTTAATTTAATCCGATCTATAACTTATGTATAAATTATAGAAGCGATCTCCACCTGCGTACAAATGGATATAAATTTTCAAGTGCAAAAATACGTAAATATCAGCGTAAATGTGTTTTATTTTCGAGATGCTTTTGATATAGCTTAGCTTGAGTAAAGCTTCGGTGTTGTTATAAAGTTATAGAAATCCGGCAGTAATCCTCTACCCAGTTAACCGTGATGTTTACACAGGTCGGCCACGGACTCAGCTTAGACGCACGCGGTTTAACGGAACGTCGAAAGTCTATGGATTTGTAACTGTAGTGTGCAGTTAGTTTAATTTAAATGAAGCGATTAAATTAAATCTGGGAATATCTACGTGAAATATACTACCATCGACCTCCTTAATCATTTCATAATAGCCCTCCATATATCCTATCTCACTTTTTAGATTACATCCCGAGACATACTGATAAACGGTTCCAGGTGCTAATATGGGTTGTTCTCCTACTACTCCTTCTCCCTCTACTTGTTTAAATTCGCCGATAGAATCGAAAATATCCCAATGTCTATGTATAAGCTGTATGGTGATATCACTTAGATTTTCTATTGTAATTTGATAAGAAAACATAAAATGCATCTTATCCGGACTGGAATATTCGGGCTGGTAGACCACCTCTACAGATACCTTTATGCCGGATGTTATTTGTGTATTCATCTATTTAATAGCTCATTTTAACCACATCGAATACCCCAAGATTGATAATGAACACCTTAATCGAGAGCAAATTATTAATTATCTTTTTAAACATCAAATTTAATTTTTTTTCCTCACTTCCATCCACTCATTTTGGATGACTTTTCGATGGCTTCTGCCCCTTCGGAGATAACCGCTAATCTTTCAAGCGGTTTAAAGAGCTTCAGCGAACGGCTCTTTTGTTTAGTTGGGGTCGATAAGATGGCCTTCCGGTCTCAAATAGCGAAAATATTTAGTAGTTTTGAATAATGGCTTTAGGAACACTATATCTTATACCTGTACCGTTGGCTGAAAATGCGGATAAACAGTCCTACACGCTTTACTATCAGGAAGTAATTAATCATATTGATGAATATGTGGTTGAAAACGAAAAGACTGCTCGTCGGTTTCTAAAGGGGGCAGGACTAAAAATACCACAAAGCGAACTGAAAATGCACGATTATGGGAAACATGCTCGCGAAATAACAGATTATAATCGTATTTTTAAGTCGCTTACGGAGGGAAGGGACATGGGGTTAATGTCGGAAGCGGGGTGCCCTGGCGTAGCCGATCCCGGTGCGGACGTTGTAGCTGAGGCCCATAAGCGAGGAATAAAAGTCGTTCCACTAGTTGGACCTAGTTCGATTTTATTGGCATTAATGGCGTCGGGTTTTAGTGGACAAAAGTTTACGTTCCATGGTTATCTTCCGATAGATAAAGCTGAACGGGCAAAAAAGATTAAAGATATGGAATTTCAGTCGCAAAGGGAGCAGCAGACGCAGGTGTTTATTGAAACACCCTTTCGTAACAATGTCCTATTTGATGATTTGCTTAAACATTGTAAACAGAAAACAAAACTCTGTGTAGCGTGTAACCTAACGGCTTCTGATGAGCAGGTGCTGACGTTATCCGTGTCCGAATGGAAGAGCCGAAAACCCGACCTTCATAAGAAACCCACTATATTTTTGATGTATGTACAAAATTAAAATTCGTCCTATAACATGTTAGATATTTTGTCCCAAAATATAACCGATGACATGGCCTGGTACATGCTAATCGGCGGAATAATCCGAATTATAATATGGATTTTTTTCGCCTTGACTCTTTATCGCACTTTAAAACTGGTAAAAAAAGAAAACCTATGCATACTGCCTAGTCAAGCCTGGTTCGTTGCAGTGCCTCTTTTCAACATATACTGGAATTTTGAAGTAGCCAAGCGTTTGGCGGATTCTTTAAACAATGAATTTTATGACCGGAAAGTGGAGGTAGAAGAAAGGCCCACCCAAAAATGGGGACTTATATTTGCATGGACTTTTTTATTGAGTAATATTCCGCTACCCTTATTCGTATTGACAATAATCGGCATATTGCATTTAGTGTATTTTATAACCTATTGGGTCAAAGTTCACGAATACAAAACACTGCTGCGCATGCATGTCGACCATTACGGAAAAGATTTTACAGCGGAAAATAAGGATGAAACCGAGATGTAATAACGATGAAAATTAGCGAACTTACACAATATCTAGAGCAGATAGCTCCGCTGGCTTATCAGGAATCGTATGATAATTCAGGATTGATCGTTGGCCATCCAGAAGACGAGATAGGACAGGCACTAATAGCTTTGGACTGCACGGAGGAAATCGTTGACGAGGCCGTACAAAAGGGATGCGATATCATTATTGCGCATCACCCGATAGTTTTTACGGGATTGAAAAAACTGAATGGTAGTAATTATGTGGAGCGGGTGATTATTAAAGCGATACGCCATGGCATTGCGCTTTATGCGATTCACACGAATCTCGATAATGTTTGGGGAGGCGTGAGCAGTAAGATTGCCGAGAAGCTGGGATTAGCATCACATGCCGTTTTACGGCCTAAACGAAACCTGCTTAAGAAACTAGCGGTTTTTGTACCTCGTTCGCATGCTGAATCCGTTCGGGTGGCATTGTTCGACGCCGGCGCCGGCGCTATCGGCGATTATGATGAGTGTAGCTATAATACGGCAGGATACGGCACATTTCGACCACTTGAGGGGGCAAATCCAACAATCGGTACAGTGAACGAGCAGGAACGTGTTGAAGAAACGAAAATTGAAGTTATTTATCCTGAAAGATTAGAACGTTCTATCTTGGTCGCGATGTACGCTGCACACCCTTATGAAGAAGTGGCCCACGATATTTTTCCTTTGGACAATACACTGCAAACAGTCGGGTCGGGTGCTATTGGCAACCTACCACATCCGATGAGCGAATTGGATTTTCTAGGTTATGTAAAAGAAAAATTGGATGTAAAGGTTATCCGACACACCAAGTTGCTGAATAAGGCTATTTCTAGGGTTGCTGTCTGCGGAGGTGCTGGTGCATTCCTATTGAACGACGCGAAGCGTTCAGGTGCAGATATCTTTATTTCGGCCGATTACAAATACCACGAGTTCTTTGATGCAGAGGATGATATTGTCATTGCAGACATAGGACATTTTGAAAGTGAACAATTTACGCAGGAATTATTATTGGAAATTATTCAGAAAAAATTTGTTAACTTTGCTGTCCTATTGACAGAAATAGAGACAAATCCTATTAAATATTACGTTTGATAATGGAACAATCCGTAGAACAAAAGTTAAAAGCATTATGGACGCTGCAGTCCATCCATACGAAGATAGATAAGATTCGCCAAGTGCGTGGTGAATTGCCTATTGAGGTTGCCGATCTAGAAGATGAGATCGCAGGTCTTGATACCCGAATTGAGAAAATTAGGACAGACCTGGATGATCTGGAAGATTCCATCGTGAATCGCAGAAATATGATTAAAGATGCACAAGCTGCGATTAAAAAATACGAAGGTCAACTCAATGAAGTAAAAAACAATCGTGAATACGATGCCATCTCAAAAGAGATTGAAATTCAAGGCTTAGAAATTCAAGTATGTGAAAAGCGCATTCGTGAAGCAGAGTTTGAGATAAAAAATAAAACTGAACTTTACGAAAGCACGCAAAAGAGCCTTGAATACAGTAAAGGTGAATTGGATGTAAAGAAGCAAGAACTTGAAACCATTACTGGCGAAACGCAGAAAGAAGAAGATGCGTTAGTTGATAAGGCAGATAAGGCAGAAAATAATATTGAAGATCGCTTATTAAAAGTATATAACAAACTTCGTGGGACGTTCCGAAATGGCCTAGCTGTTGTCTCTATTGAACGTGATAGCTGTTCGGGATGTTACAATAAGATTCCACCTCAGTTGCAGTCTGAAATCCGTCAACGGAAGAAAGTCATCATTTGTGAACATTGCGGAAGAATCATTGTAGACGAAGGTATCGTTTTCGAAGAAGAACACGCTTAATGTAAGCTGAAGATTATAAGAGGCCGTCTCAAAAATAACTGAGGCGGCTTTTTCATTTTTGGAGGTTTCCCAATATTTTTATCGAAGGTTTTCTGTTTTTCTGATTCTGTAATGGTTTTGGGAAGACCGGAAGGCATGTTCTGT
>NZ_PVBQ01000001.1 GCF_002980525.1 Sphingobacterium haloxyli | reverse complement strand
TTTTGATTAATTTTGTCTCTACATTCATGTCTGACATTGTTAAGGGGTTAAACTTCAATTTGTTATTCGCATTACAAATCTAGTTTGTTTGCCCTTTAACTGTCAGATGAAATCGAAACTAATGCAGGTAATTGAGCCATTTTTCTTATTGCAAATCTAACACCATTCTTCCCGGAAACCAAATAGCTAATTTCTGTGCCGTTGTTCCCCAATTGGCCAGTGGCATCGTCCATTTCTTCTTAATGTTTTTATGTGCTAAATAGATAAGTTTCAATAACGCCATATCTGAAGTGAAGGCACCTTTAGTTTTTGTGACCTTACGGACTTGACGATGGAATCCCTCGATTGTATTGGTTGTGTATATCAATTTTCGGATGGATTTGTCGTATCGGAAATAAGTGGTCAAACGATCCCAGTTACGCCGCCAGGAGTCGATGACCACCGGATATTTTTCACCCCATTTATCCTGAAGTTCATCCATCCGCAGTCCGGCAAGATCCAATGTGTCAGCCCTGTAGACAGGTTTTAGATCATTCATAAACTCCTTTTGGTCCTTACTGGCACATACTTTAAGCTGTTACGGACCTGGTGTACCACACAGGTCTGTACTTCGGTGTCGGGAAAAACATTCTGTATCGCTTCTGAAAACCCTTTTAAATTATCGATACAGGCAATTAAAATATCCTCTACGCCCCGGTTCTGTAAATCGGTCAATACACTCAGCCAAAAGTTAGCGCCCTCATTCTCCGAAACATACATGCCCAACAAATGCTTATGTCCGTTTCGGTCAATGCCAAGGATATTGTATACAGCCCGCGAAACAAAACGATGGTCTTCTTTCACCTTGTAGTGCATGGCATCCATCCAGACAATCGTATAAAGAGGGTCTAAGCCTCTTGATTGCCACTCTTTGATCTCAGGAATGATCTTATCGGTAATGGAAGAAAGTGTACTGTGACTGATGTCTGTATCGTACATCTCCTTGATGTGGTTCGATATATCCCGCAGGCTCATACCAAGGCCATACATGCCTAAAATCTTCTTCTCCAGGCTCTCGGCTAAAATCGTCTCACGTTTCTTAATGAGTTGGGGTTCGAAGTTAGATCGACGATCACGGGGAGTCTCTATATCGATCGCACCCTCAGAGGTCCGAATCTGTTTGCTGGACTTGCCGTTACGCCGGTTGCCGCTGGAGCGCTGGGCTTCGTCCATATGGCTCTCCATCTCTGCCTCCAGCGCGGCTTCCAAAAACTTCTTCATTAAAGGAGCAAAAGCTCCGTTCTTGCCATAAAGTGATTCACCGCTGCGTAACTGTTCCAGCGCCTTGTCCTTCATGGACGCAAAATCAAAATCGTGTTCCTTAATACTCATAATTACTATGTCAAAAATAATACTTCTGTTTATTATCCTTGACACAGTCTATTTTACAGTCTCTACCACACTTTAAAATAGACCCCAAATCTATTATAGAGTTTGCCTAAGCTAATTGTTGTTCCATGCTTTTATCAAATTAACGGGTTACCAATGCTTTATTCAACTATAATTTCCTGAACTACTCTCATACACGGAACTCCATTCACATAACGCGTATGGTGTAGCTTAATAGTTTTACCTTTCTTAGACCAGCTGTATATCCCCCCCTTGTAATATTTATTGTCTAGATTTTCGTATTCGGGTTCAAATCCTACATAGGCCGATATATTAGCTACCATAGTATCCAGGTCTGCTAGAGATTTTTCATGGGAAGTATTTTCGGTATTATGATCGACCCAATAAATTACTTCCAGATATCCTTTTACAATATTATTTTTTGTCAAGATACCGAAAATATCGTTGAAGTAAGTGTTTTTGGGAATTGTACTGCTATCCCAATAAAGGCTTACTTCATTTGGATAATAAAGAGTTAAGCCTGTGTTTTTTTCCAGTCTATCTTTGGTTTTTTTCTGAAAAAATCGTCGATCTTTATGTGTAATCTTTAATTCATCAAAGGTTACACCAAAAGGCCACGATTTAAATGCATAACTATGAAAATTTAAGTCCTGTTGTATCTTTTTTCGGTCAGCTTCTTCCTTGTTTTTTATATCCTGTTCCTTCTCTTTGATAAGAAGCATTTTCGTTTTTGCAACCTCCATTACCTTCTCTTCCGTAAAGCTATCTACATCTGCAGAATTTTGAAAATCCGATATGGTTTTTATTACCTGATCGTAATATGACCGATCTGTCATATAGATTTCCAGTTCCGCCTGTATTTGTAGATACAGCAGTTTGCTATTTGTAGATCCGAGGCTTTCCGTTGCAGTGTTGAGGTACTCCAAAGTTGCCGCATAATCCCCTGTAGCAAAGCTTTCTTCTGCTAACAGATAGGCTGCTTTTGCTTCGATTTGATTACCCTGTGCGTAGGTGCATATTTGTGCAACCAATAGGAAAATTAGTATTAAAGTATGTTTCATAGCATTACTTATTTCGCCATTCTCGGGCCTTTCTTTTATCTTTTTCCACACCCAAACCTTCTTCATACATTTTGGCAATCATTTCTTTGGCGGTTCCAGCTTCTGATTCTCCTGTTTCGTATGCTTTAGTGTACCATTCCATAGATTGGGAATAGTTCTTTAGCTCAAAATGGCAAGTTCCCATAGTCAAATACAGGCTGCTGTTCTTAACTTCGCCATTTTCAAGTTTATTTTCAAAAGCTTTGTTGTACCAATCTAATGCTGTTTGATAGTTTTGTGTTGTTCCTTTTCCTTCAAAATACATATTTCCTACGACAATCGTGTAATAAGGGTCTCCTGAATCAGCTGCTCTCTTATACCATTTTAAGGCTTCTGCATCATTCTTTTCAACACCATAACCATTTAAGTATGCCTCTCCTATTTTAAAAAATCCAAAGGGATTCCCTGATTTTTTAAACCAGTTTATCGCTTCTGAGTAATTTTGCTCAACTCCTGTCCCCGTATAATAGAAGTGCCCCATATATAGCATTCCTTGTGGGTCTCCCTTAATGACTGCTTTTGAGAACCAATTGAACGCTTCCTGAAAATTTCTTGTGATGCCATATCCCCAGCTATGCATATATCCTATCCTAGATATTGCATACCCTATACCATAATCTGCACCCATACTCAGATGCTCCAATGCTTTTTTATAATCTTGCGCAACACCGTTTGCTGCTAAATACATGTTACCGATGTCTGATGTGCATATGGGATCTCCTAACTCAGAACCTTTTGTGTCCCATTCCAGGGATTTTTGATAATCTACTTCAAACCCCACACCATCTCTATACATATCGCTTATCTGATCCATAGCTCGCGTATTATTTTTCTTAGCGGCATTTAAATAATGGGTCATTGCCAGATTATAGTCTTTATTTTCATAGGCATCTTTGCCCGCTTTATAATCAGCGTCCAATTCAAACTCTTTCTTCTTTTTAGCAAAATCTACTCTTTTTTCAATTGCATAGATTTCACGCACTTTATCTAGATCTACTTTATCTGAACTCTGGTTAACATACTTCATGTACTGTTCAACGTTACGGGACAGGTCCGTTAAATTGTCACCCCATTCTATCGCATAGTCGATGATATGATCTAAAGCGATGATTTTCAAGTAACCGGTTTTGGCTGTCCATGTACCTAATAATTTTTCAGCGTTATCGAGATGTAAAATTGCTTTCTGATAGTCCTTATTCTGAAAAGCTACTTCTGAATCCTCGTATTCAAGACGCGCTTTAATTTCGTTTTGCGCCTGAGCAAGGTGGGACGTGAAAATTAGAATTATAAATGTGAATAGAATGTGTTTCATGTTTATCGTGGTATTTAATTATTCCAAAAATCGTCTTCTTTCTTTTTTGCAACAGGCTTCTTCTTGCTGTTTGCATCAGGTTTCACCTGATTTCCCCAAAAATCTGTTTCGGCTGAAGCAGACTTGTCGGTATCTTTTTTCAATACCTTGATATCTACATGGCTAACTTGAAAACGTCCTTGGTCTGCTACGTCAACTAAAGACTGCTGATATTTTTCTGCCATAGCTTGATCTGTAAAATAGCCGACAACAACGGGATTGCTCATACCTCCAGTTTCGAATGTCCGTTTTACATTAGCAATATAGGGATAGGTACCATCATTGTAGCGGTACACCGGTATCACATTGCTCACGGTCATCGCTACGGTCTTGTCTTCGTTCCATTCGTTTTTATTACTGGCGTAGGCGAAGAGATAGAGCACTGGCGCATCTATCTTGTGGCTGCTGAGGGGCATCCCCCCTTCGGGGAACATGTTGTCGATTTCACCACGGATATTTAACAGTGCTTCCAGTTGACGTGCCTTAATGTTTCTTTCGTGTGCTTCACGTTGCGCCCTTAATTCTTCACGTGCCTCTTTAGCTGCCTTATCGGCTTTAATACCAGCTGCTATGCCGCCCAAAGCGCCTAAGGCTTGCCCATACGCCGTATAATCGGCGTTTGCCGTGGAATTTGCTGCGGAGACCGCGTGTGCATAGTTCTGCACGCTCTGAACAGATACCGCTTTCAGTTCCTCGCCCATTCGGGAAACTTCGCTTAGCTTTTGTGCGAAAGCTTGATTTAAATCTTCAACGTTATCGAAATACCCGTCCAAGGAAGTAGCGTCTTTTAGGTTTTGACCCGCGGTTCTCATAGCATAATAGCTTGTAAAAGTTGTGTTAATCGCATGAGTCGTTACGGCTTCCATGTGTGCCCTTTCTGCTTCCCGGCGTTCGAAGTCCGCTGTTATCCTGTTCGCCTGCGCACGCTCAAAGGTATATCTATCTACTTTCGTAGCCCCTCGGGCGGTTCTTTGGTAGTGCTGCCCTTTATCGTCTTTAAAATAATCGCCTTCTTTGACATGTCTTAGATTGCCCTTGAAATCGGAATCTGAAACAGCATTTTCACGAGTGGATTGCCTATTAGCCGAGCTCGAAGTTGTATTACCTGATGAACGATTTCCGTTGTCGGACCAGAAATCGTCAGCATGTTGGGTACCCGTTGTAGAATTTTGTGCTGTTTTGTTATTTGAGGATGTACCGCTTACAACCACTGTGTTTTTGTTCGCTTTCTGTTTGATTTGTTCCAATTCACCTTGATGATCCCTAATATAGATGTTAAGACTCTCGATAGATTTATCTATGGCATATAGTTTTGGTTCGATAAATTTGCCGGACACTTGTGTACTGTTTTTTAGTTTTTCGTACTGCTGAATTAAGGTTTCACAATCCGTTATAGCTTTCTTCAATAGCGCTTCGTTATTCCCAGGATATTGGCGTTGCTTTTTACTAAGGTCATTTAAATTTTGCCAGGAATTCTGAAACTGTCGGTAATTATCAGCCGGATAGCCATCTATCCGGATATTTTCGCCAAATCTCTTAGGTATGCTGCCCGTAAAAACTTCCGAAATATCCCCAGGATTTAAACTAATCTGCTTATCGTTATAAGCAAACGTAATCTTATAGACTGTGCTATTCATGAACTTGAACGTATTGGTCGCTGTACCCTCGGCGTGCCTGGTCTGTATACCTCCCATTATTTCCGACACAGGATCATATGATGTATTTTGCTGTGCACATAAATGTAAACTCGCGAACATATACATTGTCGTCAGGATCCTTAATTGAATCGTTAGTGCTTTCATAGTTTAGATATCCTTATTATTATTATTATTATTTTGCCTCCTCAGCTTTGCGGAGCCATTCGGCTGCGGTGGTTTTGTTTTTCTTGACACCCCGACCCTGTTCATACAAATAACCTATACCTTTTAGTGCATTGATGTTTTTTTTATCAGCAGCTTTAAGGTACCATTCCATAGCCTTGCTGTAGTCTTTAATATAATCATAGTACCAACCGATAGTGTACATTGCTTGATCGTTTCCTTTTTCAGCTGCTTTAAGCCACCATTCCATAGCTTTTGTGTTCTCCTTATAAACGCCTGTGCCCTCATAATAAAATTTAGCGATATTGTTCATTGCTTCAGTATTTCCTTTTTCGGCAGCTTTGAGATACCATTCCATGGCTTTGCCGTAATTTTGGGCTACTCCCCACCCATGATTATACATACGACCGATATCCTTCATTGCAAATGAAAACCCCTTATCGGCAGCTTTGAGATACCATTCCATGGCCGTGCTGTAGTTCTGAGTAACATTATCACCAGTAAAATATAAACGACCCATATAATACATAGCGTCTGGATTTCCTTTATCAACAGCTTTGAGGTACCATTCCCTGGCTCTTTTTCCGTCTCGTGCTACGCCTTCGCCAATATCATATGAAAAACCTATTTCATACATTGCTTCAGAATTCCCTTTTTCAGCTGCTTTGAGATACCATTCCATAGCTTTGCTGTAGTCCTTAGTAACACCAAATCCCCATGCATATAAATGAGCTATATTGTACATCGCTACAGCATTTCCTTTATTAGCAGCTTTAAGATACCATTCCATGGCTTTGCTGAATTCCTTGTCTCTGACCTCTCTGGGAATAACCGCTCCTATAAAATATAGATAACCAACCTTTTCCATGGCACTTGCATTCCCTTTTTCTGCATCTTGCGAAAAATATTCGAATGCTTTTGCAAAGTCTTTACGGTTGTAAGCCTCCTGCCCTGCTTTATATTGTAGGCTTTGTTGTTCGTTGTAAATGGTTCTTACCGTCTTGAGACTTTCATCCAATTGATAAACTACCTTGTATTTTTCAATAATTACATCGTCTGGGTTTTCTGTAGCGTAGCTCATATATTTTTCTACTTCCATGGCGAGTTTTTGGGTGTTAGGATTTTTAAAATCCGAAAGGTCTGCGAGCTTCTGCAACGCTTCTATTTTGAGATAGCTTACTTTTGTTGTCCATCTGCCTAGCAGTGTTTCAGTTTTTTCCAAAGCAGAGACAGCAGCTGGATATGCGCCGGCAACGAAACTGCTTTCGGCATTTTCAAACTCTATTCTTGCTTTGATATTGTCCTGCGCATTCACATTTATACCAAGCATGCACAACATAAGGAAAAAAAGATGCTTAGCTGCCGGCATCAACTTAAATGTATTCATTTGATAAGGTTAAACTGTAGATAACAATGTAATCACTTTCAATTCAGGCCTTGAAACCGACATGCAACAACTCAATCTCATTCCCTTAACAAATAACCACAAATATCACATTCTAAAAAATACCCCAAATGAGGTATTTTTTAGAGAGAAATAATTTGTACAGGAAATGAGATTAGTGATTTCAGTAACGAGATAGCTATCGAGTGTCTGAAATGTGGCGGCAAAGCGCTGGTCCAGCAAAAAATAGGGTTGTGGTGCTAAAGTGTATTCGCGTACTAAAAGAGAAAAATGCTTTAATGATTCGACTCAGTCAAAATTTGTGACCAGTTCCTTCGTCTCTTCCTTTGTAAATTGGAAGCAAACATCTTCGCGAAATTGCCGATGTTGCTGTTGGGTACCTGTTAGATTAAAATCAATAAACCCTCGAAGATATTACTTTAGAATAAGGTGATTTTCCACTTCGCCCTACATAGCAGACACGGAACTCATATTCCTCCAGTACGCCGAGGTTCGAAATAGTGCAGCTTGATTTGCTGCTTAATATGACCGTCCACGGATTATCATCTCCTTTTTTTCGATACTCAAATTGATACATCCGTGCCGACTTCCAGGCTTTGACACGTAACTTGATCGCTGCTGTCCCTATGGCCGGGATTGCCCCGAAATCTGCTATTAAAGGGATGTTTTCGGAAGAACTTGGTGGCTTGGATGGAACAAAGCCCGAGGCCACAATAGTCGCTTCATCGCCTTTGGCAATCGTCTGCACGTAAAAGGATAGAAAACGGATGCCCTCCTGCAGCACCTTGCGTTTGTCGTCGCGGATAATAATCGCCAACTTATCGCGATGCAGCCTTGACGACGGCGTCCCGAAAATCTGTCAACATTGTTTAAAAGATCGTAAGGTTAGGA
Organism: Sphingobacterium haloxyli; assembly: GCF_002980525.1. Taxonomy (GTDB): domain Bacteria; phylum Bacteroidota; class Bacteroidia; order Sphingobacteriales; family Sphingobacteriaceae; genus Sphingobacterium; species Sphingobacterium haloxyli. The sequence continues at coordinate 552,137 of NZ_PVBQ01000001.1, read as the reverse complement.
TTGGGGTTAGCATTATATGTTATTTTATCAATATTAAATGCTGTTCATTTTTTATAAAGTGCTACTGGATTTATATCATATAATCTATAATAGATATGCAATGGTATACATATTATATGAATTACTATATATATTTAATGATATGCTATTTTATCGATATGCAGTGCTATTGTAATTTATTAATTGATATGTATATAGAAGCAGACGCTATTTATTTGATATGAGATGATAAAAAACGAATATCACATGCTATCTTATCATTAGCATGTGATATTTACAGAATAGCAACTGCTATTGATGGAATATAAGGTGCTATTATGTTTTAGTTAAGGGTGATTATCCTACCCAATCGGATTTTCCTTTAAGTACTTTTCCCATGCCCATGCCGATGCCATCATCTCGTCAATACCCAATTCGGCCCTCCAACCCAATTGCTCAGACGACTTTGTTACATCTCCCCATACTTGGATGATATCTCCTTCGCGGCGAGGGCCTACTACGTAGTTGAGTTTCTGTCCCGACGCTTTTTCGAAAGCTGCAATAGCTTCCAATACGGAATAACCGTTTCCAGTGCCCACGTTGAATACATCGTAGCCGCCATTGGGGTTTCCTTTCTCCAATAAACGGATGGCGGCTACATGCGCTTTGGCTAAATCAACGACATGAATGTAATCGCGGATACAAGAACCGTCCGGTGTGTCGTAGTCACCGCCGAACACCGTTAATTTTTCTCGTTTACCAATCGCTGTCTGCGTTATGAAAGGCAAGAGATTCTGTGGAACGCCAATGGGAAGTTCGCCGATCAATGCAGATGCATGTGCACCAACTGGGTTGAAATAACGCAGCGCGATAAAATTATAATTATTGTAGGCGCCAGCTGTTTCCTCCAATATCTCCTCGGCAATTTGCTTCGTATTGCCATAAGGTGAGGCTGCTTTTTTTACCGGTGCAGATTCGGTTACCGGTAAGCTATCCGGCTCGCCATAAACCGTACAGCTGGAAGAAAACACAAAGTTGATGTTCTTTCCTTGATAGGCGTTCAGGAGATTAATCAGCGAAAAAAAATTGTTGTGGTAATATTTGAGTGGTTTCTCTACCGATTCTCCCACAGCTTTCGAGGCCGCAAAATGAATAATGCCGGAAATAGCTGGGTTTTCTTGAACAAAAGCCTTTACCTTAGCTTCATTACATAAATCAAACTGATGAAATTCGGGGCGGATACCAATAATCTTCTCTATCTGATCCAAAATTTGGATATTCGAATTGGATAAGTTGTCAATAATAACCGGTGTATAACCAGCGTTGTGTAATTCTACTACCGTGTGGGAACCGATATAGCCAGTTCCGCCAGTTACTAATATTTTACTCATTGTTCTTGATTATAGTATGTAAATTTTTTTTGTTCTAATTCTCCCGGTGGCATTTGCTGATAGTAATTTATTGTCCGGAGCAGCCCCTCTTTCCGATTAACGGTGGGGTTCCAGTTCAAAATCCGATTCGCTTTGTCGATGTCTGGACGCCGCTGTTTGGGATCATCGATCGGCAGGGGTACATAACGGATTTTAGATTGGTTTCCTGTCAAGGAGATGATTTCCCTTGCCATATCGTTGATGGTCAGTTCATCCGGATTTCCGATGTTCATGGGCTGTGCATAATCTGAAAGCAATAACCGGAATATCCCTTCAACTTGATCTGACACATAGCAAAAAGAACGTGTCTGATTTCCGTCTCCAAAAACGGTAAGATCCTCCCCGCGTAAAGCTTGTGCGATAAAGGTAGGTAACGCACGTCCATCATGTAGGCGCATACGGGGGCCATAGGTGTTAAAAATCCGAACGATACGTGTATCTAATCCGTGAACGTTGTGATAAGCCATTGTTATGGCTTCTTGGAAGCGCTTCGCTTCATCATATACGCCACGAGGCCCTACGGGGTTGACATTCCCCCAGTATTCTTCTGATTGTGGCGAAATTAGGGGGTCTCCATACACCTCCGAGGTCGATGCAACCAGAATCCGGGCGCGTTTGCTCTTGGCTAATCCCAAAAGATTGTGTGTGCCCAACGAACCTACTTTTAAGGTCTGAATCGGGATGCGTAAATAATCTATAGGGCTGGCCGGAGAAGCAAAATGTAGGATATAATCCAATCTCCCCGGAACGTGTACAAATTTAGAGACGTCGTGGTGATAAAAATCGAAATTGGGAAGCTTGAACAGGTGTTCTATGTTGCGGAGATCGCCTGTAATCATATTGTCCATACCGATAACATCGAAATCTTCAGCAATAAAGCGGTCACATAAGTGCGAGCCCAGAAAACCCGCTGTGCCTGTTATGAGTATACGTTTTCTTTCTTGTTTATTCACGAACCAATATTTCTTTGTAGCTTAGTGTTATCTTTGACGAATATAAGCATATTTTCCTCTGTAACATTTTTTCTTGTTGGCAGAGGAGAGCAAAATAAACAAATTTATTTAGGTTATCAACATGCGTCTTCTCTACGACATAGGAATAGGCCTTTATACCGTACTATTACACTTAATCTCGCCATTTCACAGAAAGGCTAGATTGTGGGTAGATGGGCGTAAAAGGTTATTCGATCACATCGAACAAACGATTGAAAAGGGGACTAGACCGATATGGTTCCATTTTGCTTCGTTGGGTGAATTTGAACAGGGAAGATCCGTAATGGAAGCGATCAAAAAAAAATACCCACAGGAAAAAATAGTCATCACTTTTTTTTCGCCGTCGGGATATGAAATCCGAAAAAACACACCTTTAGCAGATTATGTGTTTTATCTGCCTACAGATACGGCGGCCCACGCCCGAAACTTTTTGGATGTCGTGAAACCCAAATTTGCGGTGTTCACCAAATATGAGTACTGGTATCATTATTTTCACGAACTTAATAGACGTACTATCCCTCTGTTCGTTATCTCTGCGATTTTTCGGGAAGGGCAGGTATTCTTTAAGTGGTACGGTGGATTCTTTCGTAGGACATTGAAACAAGTTCAGTTTTTCTTCGCCCAGAATACGGATTCGGTGCTATGGTTGAGGGCTATTCATATCAGACAAGCAGGGCTTGCAGGGGACACACGGTTTGACAGGGTGGTCGAACTACCTAAACAACGTCGTACCATATCGGAAGTGGAACAATTTATAGACGATCATGCACAGGTATTGGTGGCCGGAAGCACGTGGGCACCCGATGAACGTTTATTAGCGGAATTATTGGCTACCCAAAAGGGTTGGAAAATGATACTGGCTCCGCATGAAATCCACGAAGCCCATTTGCAGGAGATTAAACAGTTGTTTCCCGACGCCTTGTTTTTCTCTCGTTTTGCTGAATACACGACGTTTGAAATAGCAAAGGCCTCGGTCTTAGTCATTGATAATATCGGCATGCTTTCGGCGCTGTATGGGTATGGACAATTGGCTTATGTGGGTGGAGGTTTTGGTGTGGGGATTCACAATACGTTGGAAGCCGCAACCTATGGTGTTCCGGTTATTTTTGGATCTAATTATACGCGTTTCCAAGAAGCGGTGGATCTCATAGCGGTTGGAAGTGGTTTCCAGGTGGGAAATGCGGAAGAATTGCAATCTATTGCGCATGCGTTGTCCAATGAAAAGAAGCGGACTATCGCCGGAGAAGCCGCCGAACAATATGTGCGGGAAAAAGCCGGCGCGACACAGATTATTATGAAGTATCTGGAGACGGAAGACCTAATTTGAGGAACGGGCCTTTCTCTTTCGAAAAAAGCCCGTTGCCTTATTATACAGAAAATTGAAAATTGGAAACGCTAATAATAACGGAATTGCTTGACTCCCGCTAGGTGTCGGGCGAGACGCATAACTTGGTTTACATAGCCATACTCATTGTCGTACCAGACATAGATCACAATATTTTTGCCATTAGAAGATACAATCGTGGCTGGCGCGTCGACTACAGCAGCTGCGGTAGTGCCCACAATGTCGACGGATACTAATTCCGGATTATTTTCATATTTGATCTGCTCGACCAGTGGCCCTTCCAATGCTGCGTTTAACAGGATATTATGAATACGCTCGGTGGTGCACGCTTGTTGGACTTCCAATTGTAATATAGCGAGCGAGCCATTTGGAATCGGTACCCGGACCGCATTAGACGTCAACTTGCCAGCAAGTGAGGGCAATACTTTTGATACAGCAGTACCCGCCCCGGTTTCTGTAATAACCATATTCAAAGCTGCGGCACGTCCTCGACGATATTTTTTATGAATATTGTCAACGAGATTCTGATCATTCGTGTAGGCATGTATGGTTTCTACGTGACCGGTGGTTATACCTAATTCTTTATCAATGACAGCCAAAACAGGTGAAATTGCATTTGTCGTACAGGAGGCTGCGGAACATATGGTGGTTTCGCCCGACGAGACCTCACTTTCATTGATACCGTAGACAATATTGGGTACACCTTTTCCCGGAGCCGTTAGCAGCACGTGGCCGACTCCTGTCGCTTCTAAATGACGTTCCAATTCCCGTTGCTCCCGAAAAGCTCCTGTGTTGTCTATAACGAGTGCATTTTGGATGCCATAAGCGGTATAGTCGATATCCTCCGGTGCACCGGCAGACAGCACATAGACCGTGATGCCGTTGATTACAAGTGCATTCTTTTCATTATCGATGTCCACAGTGCCTTCGAAATCGCCGTGAATGGAATCCCGTTTTAACAAATTCGCGCGTTTCGTTAAGCTGGCTGTGTCTATTTTTTCGCGTACCACAATAGCGCGAAGTCGGAGCTGTTTGCCGTCTCCGGTGGTATTTATGAGTTCTCTAGCCAGTAATCGTCCGATTCGCCCAAAGCCATACAGCACGACATCCTTTGCCGGGAAAGGCCGGTGTCGTATAGCAGAGGCTAGTCGCTTGCGGACAAATAGGTAGATTGAGTCTTCGCTGCCTCGTTGCTTTCGAAAATCCATCGTTAGCGTTCCCAAGTCAATAGTGGCCGGGGGAAGCTCCATTTCTTGAATAACCTCCGCTACTTCCAATACCTCGGATACACCCAGTTTTGTACCTGTTAAAATGGAGTTATGACTGTGTAGATGGAGAAGCGAGCTAGGGCGTTGGTGGAGGATCTTATTTCGGAATAAGACAAGTTCAACGCCTTGATTGATCCAGAGGTCGCTGACGATTTCAGCGAGACGAGCAGCTGCATTCTGCTGTTGTTGGTAACTTTTGATTTCCTGCTCAAAAGTAGTGAATGGTACCATAATTTATTGTTATAGATGATTACGGTACAAACATATTAAATGTTCTATATAAAGCGAGATAAATTTGAAAAATTGGCAAAAATATAATGTTTGTTGCTTGCTGTTTTTGCAATTCCATAAAAATTGTCTTAAAATTTAATGATTTGTAAATTTTGTGCCGTATTACGGACCATCATGGAATAATAAACAGTTCCGATGCAATATAATCTGCCATTAGCTTGCCTTTCGCAGTCAATTTTAAAAAGCGTCCTTGTACGCTCTCAACATGCTGCTGTTCGATAAAAGGAGCAATTTGCGTTTGGAGCTGTTGCGCCACTTCGTTGCTAAAATCATGTATGATTTTGTCCAAGTCTATACCCCACATCGTTCGTAAGGATGTCATGACGTATTCGTTAAATTGATCTTCGCGAGATAGATTCTCTGTTTCATAAATAGGCTTTTCCAGGTTTATACCTTCGGTATAGCGCGCATTGTTTGCTACGTTCCAACTTCTGGATTTTCCGTTAAATGAGTGTGCTGAGGGGCCGATACCGAGATAATGTCTACCCTGCCAATAAGCGGTATTGTGTTTGGCATATTGGCCATTTTTGGCAAAGTTTGCTATTTCATAATGCTCAAAACCGTTTCTAGTTAGGGTATCAATAAGCATGCTCATTTGCTCGGCACTCTGTGCTTCTTGCATGGGAGGGGTTTTTCCCTGCCGGATAAAATGGGCAAGAGCTGTTTTCTGCTCTACCGTCATGGCATAGGAAGAGATATGTGGGATATCAAAGCTCAGCAGTTTTTGTATGTTATTTGTCCATTTAATATCCGTAAGCAACGGATAGCCGTAAATAAGATCGGCAGTGATATTTTCAAACCCAGCATCTTGTACCCGCTTAATGGAGGCCTCGGCCTCAGTGGCATTGTGGGCACGGTTCATCCAGCGTAAATCTTCCTCGTAAAAGGATTGTATCCCGATGCTGAAACGGTTGATGGGCGTGCGTCGAAGGGCCTGTACCTTTGCCTTGTCCAGATCGTCGGGATTCGCTTCTAAGGTTATTTCGGCATCGTTTGCAATATCGAAATGTGCTGCGACTTGGTTTATAAGACGTTCAATTTCGTCAGCTGTAAGCAAAGACGGTGTGCCTCCTCCAAAATAAATCGATGGCATGATTTTGTCTGTGAGGTAACGTGCACGTAACATTACTTCCTTTTCTAATGCCCGGAGTAACTCATCTTTATATTTCAGTGATGTGCTGAAATGAAAGTCGCAATAATGGCAGGCATGCTTACAAAAAGGAATATGGAAGTAAATCATGCTGCAAATTTACGCAAATTCTTGTTTGCATTGATTTCAGCATGTTGATCCGTTTACGCCCGTATTCATATGCCGTGTTCTTGTGTTTTTTGTTAATAATTTATTAACATGCTCTTAATCTTGCGTACCTAGCTTTGCCCCCGTTGGATCACAGAATATTCTGTATACAGGTGTATATTATGAGAGAAATGAAAACAGTTACTTCGTCGTTCTATCGTCGATCGAGCCGCACTGGCCGGGCATTTTTACTTTTGATAGGACTTGGGTTTACACCCGAATTAACGCACTCTTTTACCGGAATGGAAAAAGAGCATGTATGGTTGGATCAAGAAAAAATAGCTGTTGCAGGAGCTGTATTGGATGATAATACAAGGTCGCCACTGGTCGGTGTGACCGTTCTTGAGGAAGGACGCGTGTTAGGATCGACCGATAACCAAGGACGCTTTAATGTACAGGTAACGCCTGGAAAAGACGTTACTTTCCAGAGTGTGGGTTATCAAACATTGACTCGGGATTGGACCGAAGCGACGACGAATGCAACCGTTGCATTGCATGCAACGGATCAACAAATTTCTGAGGTAGTGGTTACCGCCTTGGGGATCAAGCGAGAGGAGAAATCGCTGGGCTATGCCGTGACGCAAATTAGCGGAGAGCAAATGACGGAAGCCACACCAAGCAACTGGGTGGATGCCATGAAAGGTAAGGTAGCCGGTCTGAATATCACACAAGCAAGCTCTGGGCCTCTAAATACGGCACGTATCAACCTACGTGGAGACCGATCTTTAGACCCGACGAAAAATGAAGCCTTAATTGTCGTCGACGGGGTACCGATGGTGAACGGTCGGTTTAGCTCTGGGGTGACAGATGCTTATGGTGCGGGATCTACCGGACCAGATAAAGATGTTCCGGTGGATTTCGGAAATGGCTTAGGTGATATCAATCCGGATGATATTGAATCGATATCTGTATTAAAAGGGGCGGCGGCGACCGCTCTTTACGGTAGCCGGGCCGGAAATGGCGCTTTGATCATTACCACCAAGTCTGGCAAACGGAATGCACAGGGAATCGGTGTTACGGTCAATTCAAACAGCAGTTTTCAAAATGTGCTCAAATGGCCAGATTTTCAATATGAATACGGACAAGGGAACTTAAACCGCAATGCTGATGGAGATCAATATTACTCCTATCAACTGAGCGACGACGGGGCACATACAGGAGGAACTTCTAGTGCTTGGGGACCGAAATTCGATGGACAGGAATACTTTCAGTACGATCCCGCGACTGAGGGGCAGGGATCCGTCCGGACGCCTTGGCGACCGTATAAAGATGGTGTCAAAGGTTTTTTCCGTACAGGCGCGACATTTATGAACAGTGTGGCTTTTGATGGTGGAAACGACAACTTCACCTCAAGGGCATCCTTAACACACACTAAGAATGAATGGATTATGCCAAACACGGGATTCGAACGTATTGTGGCTTCTTTGAATAGTTCGGCGAATTTAAGCGATAAACTGAAAATCAATTTTAAAGCGAATTATACGAATAAAAGCAGCGATAACCTCCCCGGAACGGGCTATAACAATCAGTCGATCGCTTATTTCATGATCTTTCAGAATCCGAGCATTGATTTAAACTGGTATCGCCCGATGTGGAAAGCGGGAAGAGAGAACATCGAGCAAATACATCCTTTTAGTTCGTATATTGAAAACCCCTTTGTTATTGCACATGAAATGACGAATAGCTTAGCCAGCCATGGCCTTGACGGAATGTTGCAGGGAGCATACACATTCAATCCGAACTGGGAGCTGATGATCCGTTCAGGTATAAATATGCGTTCTGATGCCCGGGCACAACGTCGCCCTTATGATACGGCCAACTTTCCAAAAGGGTATTATAAAGAACAGGATTTATTTTACATCGAATCCAATACGGACGCATTATTAACGTATAATAATAATCTGAACGAAGATTTCAGTATCCGTGCTTCAGTAGGGGGAAACGTGATGAAGCGTAATATGAAGGAGAGTGCAGGAGTAGCCAGAGGCCTGACATCTCCCGGTATTTATAAGTTGAGTAATGCGCTGACCAATGCGATGGCTGAAAATTATTTGACGAAAAAGGAAATACAGAGCGTATTCGGATTGGTGAACTTGTCATGGCAAGATAGAATCTTTTTGGATCTGACGGCTCGTAACGATTGGTCGTCTACCTTGCCTTCGAATAATAGATCATATTTCTATCCATCAGTGAGTAGTAGTTTTGTGTTGAGCGAATTGATGCCGATGCCAGAAGCGATATCTTTTGCTAAGTTACGTCTGTCCTGGGCGCAGGTAGGAACTGATGCTGATCCATATAAAACAATTAAATATTTTGAAACGTCTCAATTTCCAGGTTCAGTGGGAGCACCATCGGAACTGCATAACGCCGCATTGAAACCGGAAATATCGACATCAACAGAAGCTGGTCTAAATTTCGCATTTCTGAACAATCGTTTGACGGCAGATGTGAATTTTTACTATAACCGCTCGCGAAACCAAGTGCTACGGGTGCCGCTTGATGTGACGACAGGATATAGCTTTGCGTGGATCAATGGTGGATTAATCCGGAACCAGGGCTGGGAGTTAAGTTTGTCTGGAACGCCTGTTAGAAATGACGACTTCCAGTGGACAACGACCGTAAACTGGTCCACAAACGACAATAGAGTTTTGGAACTTACGGAGGGCGTAGAGACACCCTACCAAATTATTTCGACCAGCGGTAATGGTGTTGCTGAGCTTAGAGCAGTGGTTGGCGGGTCAACCGGCGATCTATGGGGGTATGGCCTTGTCCGTAATGAAAATGGAGATGTTCTATACGACGGAGAGACCGGCTTGGCTGTGATGCCAGCTGATAAAGTGAATATCGGCAATGTTTATGCCGACTGGCGGGGAGGGTTTTATAACGAATTTCGCTATAAGAATTTTTCGTTAAGTGCACTTCTGGATGGGCAATATGGCGGTATCGTGTATTCACAATCGCATCATAAAATGACCGAACAAGGAAAGTTAGGACATACCTTAAAGGGCCGTGAGACAGGAACGATAGTAGGCGAAGGTGTGGTGGACAACGGTGACGGCACCTATAGCCCGAATACTACAGCCACGCCAATTAATACGTGGTACGGTGACTATTACCGCAGAGCCAATCTGGAGACAAATAGTTTTGATGCATCGTACCTGAAATTACGGGAGGTCCGCTTGGAGTTCGGTCTGCCAAAAGCACTAGTATCCCGCTGGAAAATGAATAGTGCATCTGTGGCATTCTTTGGACGTGACTTGTTTATGTGGTCTGATTTTCCGATGTATGATCCGGAGACCGCAGCGTTAAACGGCGCGACCATTATGCCGGGTATAGAAATGGGACAAATGCCAAGTACAAGAACCTTTGGTATCAATCTTAGAGCTAACTTTTAAAAAGAACAAAAATGAAAATCAAACATATTAGTGCGGCGATATTGTTTACAACCGCAATTGGGCTGGGCGGGTGTACCAAACATTTTGATGAGTTAAATACAGACCCCAATAGAGTTGAAACGGCTAGTCCTGGGACGTTACTGACGCCTACGATTTATGGGATGTCCACTTATTTTACAGTGCGAAGTAATGGGTTTACTTGGGAAATTATGCAGACTGGCTTGTCCAACCCGAGCGCAGCAAATGGGGTACACCGCTATTATTTCACAGAGACTTCCGGTGATGGCACTTGGAATACCTGTTACCGCTATTTACGCAATGTACGGGAGATGGAAGCGGCGGCAATCGCTTCCAATAGTCCGGTATACGCCGCGGTGGCAACGACGCTCAAAGCATATATCGTTGGAATCTTAACGGACAGCTTTGGTGATGTGCCCTTTTCAGAGGCGTTGCAGGCGGAAGAAGGCGTCGAGCAGCCAAAATTTGATACGCAGGAACAAATTTACGCGGATATGATCACCGCTTTAGAAGAAGCAAACACGCTGTATACTGAAGATTCTAATATGGATGGTGCGGATCTGTTGTACAACAACAAGAAAGACTTATGGCGTAAGTTTAATAACTCACTATTGTTACGTTTTTATCTGCGTCAGTCCAAACGTATAAATGCGCCCGAGAAGATCAAAGCGATTTTAGATAGCCCTACGGAATATCCGATTTTTACCTCGAATGACGAAGGAGCGTTTGTGGAGATCACCGGATTGGCCCCTTATGATTATGCTTGGGGAAGAAGGCAAGATTATGTAAACTTTACTGCGATGGCTGAGTTCTTCGTTGAGAACCTGAATGAACTGAATGATCCACGTCGTCCGTTTATCATGACAGAAGCGTCTGAATTGGTGGATGGGAAACTTGTTAAAATAGGCTATAAAGGCATTCCTGCCGGACACTCGGGCGACTTATCTGCCTATAAGTTTAATCCCAGCACGCCAAATGGTGATTTGATGTTCCCAGAGTCGGTGGGTACACCGATTAAGGAAATTTTGATGCCGTATTCGGAGGTGGAATTTATAAAGGCGGAGGTATATCTGGAATTGGGCATGCTGGAAGAGGCGGAGACGGCTTACGAAGCCGGTGTAAAAGCATCCATTGAGCAGTATGGTGCTGTGGTTCCTGCAGACTATTTTGATAATGAGGCCGCTAAATTTGATGGTACACTCGAACGGATCATGTTCCAGAAGTATATCGGATTGTTTATGGTAGATTACCAGCAATGGTTCGAATATCGTCGCACAGGTTATCCGGAGTTGCCAACAACGCCATATATGTTTCATAATGGCGTGATGCCTAGTCGTTTTATGTATAAAAACGAGGTTCGTCGTTTCAATCCGGAAAATTATGCGAAAGCGGTTGAACAAATGGGAGCAGACGACTTTCACACGAAGGTGTGGTGGGAAAAATAATCCCGATAGGATTCGCTTATAAACAAGAAGGCGTAGCGATCAGGATGGTCGCTACGCCTTCTTGTTTCCTTATTTGACCCAACTATTATCCGCCGATTCAATATCTGCCAATCGTAACGATGGATCTAGTTGCACTTTAACCGGCCTCTTATTTGTCTGCACAGTATAACTTGGTTTGGTCCAGAACCAATCTTCCAATACGGTGCGCTGCACGCCCTTGTATATAGAAAAAAGTTCTGCTGGTTTTTCACCACGCATTTCACGTAAGGGTATATAGAAGAGCTCGCTGCTGCCGTCTTCGTATTCTACCAGGAGGTCGATAGGCATGGCAAGGTTAGACTTGTTAACCAGTGTGATATCGTTGTTACCTACCTTTTCGATGGCATAGTCGATGGTACGAGTAGTATTGATAAATAGGTTAAAGTACCATTTCAGATTGATACCCGATACCTCCTCGGCGACACGTTTAAAGTCGTTGGCGGTCGGATGTTTGAATTTCCATAATTCGTAAAACTTCAAAAACGTTTGATCCAAGTTTTGTTGGCCAATAATATAGCCTAATTGTTGAGCAAGCACTTGCCCTTTGTTGTAGGCTGCTTGGCTGTACGCATAGTTAGTGTCGTAATAGTCGGCTAGCAGACTCATGGGCTCTTCCTTGCCGGATAAAGCCAGTTTGTAGTATGCTCGATAAGCATTGATCACTGGATTCGTGTCTAACTGGCCTCTTTTTTCGAACAAACTTTGGAAAGCTAACTCTTCAACATAGCTTGTAAAGCCTTCGTCAAACCACTCATCTACCGTTTCATTGATACCAAATAGGTGTTGGTACCAGGAGTGGGCCGCTTCATGAAAAATAACACCGACTAAGCTTTGAATACTGCGCCCCCCTGTGACCAGGGTTGCCGTGCCATATTCCATACCCCCATCGCCGCCTTGCACAATGGTATAGGTGGGCCACGGATATGCTCCAAAGCGGTCGGCACAAAAATCAAAAAACTCTGCGGCTAGCCCTTGCGCAATTTTCCAATTCTCTCTCACCTGTTTGTTCGTTGGCAGATAAACGGTATATACCGTCACTCCCCCCTTACTTTTGGTCGAATCGACGACAAATTTTGGGTCGGCCGCCCACGCGAAATCATGGATGTTTTCGGCCTTGAAATGCCAAGTAGCTTTCCCATTAGCAGAAATTATTTTGGCTTTTTTGTCATACCCTTTTACTTCCGACGGATTTTGTAGAACGCCGGAGCTTCCTACGACATAATCTTTATGCAAGTTTAGGGTAACATCAAAATTGCCGAAAGGAGCGATAAATTCACGCGCTACATATTCATCTAAATGCCATCCAAACTCATCAAAGTGCGCCATCTTAGGGTACCATTGTGTCATTGATAAAGCAACGCCCTCCTTGGAATTTCGACCGCTACGGCGTATCTGTTCAGGGATTTGTGCTTCCCAGCTCATGTCGAATGTTGCCGTTTCTCCGCTTTGAATCTCGTTCGGCAGGGTGACTTCCAGTATGGTGCCATCAACTTGAAACGATGTTGGCTGCCCATTCATCGTGAGTGAGTGTATGTGCTGATAACCGATTTGTTCCGGCGTCAATGTGGCAATCCGACTTTGGAACTTCGGATTTGCTGCTGTGCCGATGTTGGTCGTCATCCGCGAATCAGGGTCAGCAATGGTCGATAATCGATAATCCATCATACTTCCCGGCTGGAATGCGTTGAAATATAGATGGAAGTACACCTTTTCAAGCGCTTGATTGGAATTGTTGGTATATTTCAGTGCCATTTTTCCTCGATACTTATAGCTCGTTTCGTCGACATCAATATCCATTTTGTAATCGACTGCTTGCTGCCAGTATCCTGCCCGTTGTGCAAATAAAATGCTATGGGAAAGTAGTAAAAAAGATAAAAGTAGTTTTGTTTTCATTACATATAATAATATTCGACGCCCTCTTGCTTTATCGTGTGGACGAGTGCATTAAGGTCATCGGCTTTTTCAAATAATTTATTACGCCAGTATCTTTTTGTTTTCTGGTCTTTCTTAAAAAAAAACATAACAAGATTGCCTCCGGATCGAGGTACGTTGCGTAGGTACTTAATATCTTCCAATAGAAAAGAATCCTCTCGCTGGTTCTGAAATCGTATCCTGATCTCTCCCTTTTGTATCTTCCATACTGAATTGTTTTTGCTCCATTTAGTGCTGCAGAAAATCAGTAAAGGCAGGCTAACCAACACGGTGAGAATCTTAACGATTTCGGATATAGGAAGTCGGGAAGCAACAGCAGTAACTATGCAGACCCCTGCCAATAGGAGCAACATGTATCGTCCGCGATGGAGCGTCGCTATATGAAAAGACTTGTCGGCCATGCGCCAAAAATAAGAAAGACCGGCCATATAGTCGTCTCTTTGGTTAAATATCACGTGTTATTTACAGATTATTCTATTTCCTCAACTTATCAAATTCCTTCGCAATTAGGACGCATATTTGAAAAAGAATTACAAAACTTTCTACCTTTGAACGGTAATAACAGGTTTGTAAGAAATACCCATCTCGCTAAATACGCGATATAACGGTTAAAACACAGCTTATACACATATGAATAATTTTGATATAAATAGAATAACCGATTTTCAGGTAGCGGAACGCTTTATGCGCTATGTTCAGATTGATACGGAGTCTGACCCCCATTCGACTTCCTTTCCTTCTACGGAAAAGCAAAAGGACCTAAGTGGGATTTTGGTATCGGAATTGCAACAAATGGGAATAACGGACGCCCATCTTGACGAATACGGTTATGTTTACGCAACTATTCCTTCGAATACCGATAAGCAGGTGCCGGTTATTTGCTTTTGTTCCCATGTGGACACTTCGCCGGACTGTTCGGGGAAAGATGTGAAACCACTCGTACATACTAACTACCAAGGTCAGGATATGGTATTGCCGGATGATCCGTCGGTTATTATTAAATATATCGAACATGGCGATTTGCAGCATCAATTAGGTCATGATATTATTACCGCCAGCGGTACGACGCTACTGGGAGCAGATGATAAAGCTGGTGTGGCAGAGATTATGGACGCCGCGCGTCTGCTGATGAGCCATCCGGAGATAAAACACGGCGAAATTAAAATATTGTTTACCCCCGACGAAGAAATTGGACAGGGTGTTGAACATGTCGACTTGGAGAAGCTGGGCGCGCAGTTTGGCTATACCATCGATGGAGAAAGGGCTGGCACCATTGAAGATGAGACGTTTTCGGCAGATGGGGTACGTGTCGTTATTCAAGGCATCTCCGTACATCCGGGCTTCGCCAAAGGAAAAATGGTGAGTGCGCTGAAGTTGGCAGCAGCGATTATCGCCGATTTGCCGAAGGACGAGTTATCGCCGGAAACAACCGCTGGAAAGGAGGGCTTTATTCATCCAACGGAGATAAGTGGGGGCGCAGACAAGGCCGAGATCAATTTTATTATCAGAGATCATAACGCAGCGAAACTGACGGAATACGAAGCTATATTACGGCGTATCGTAGAGAACGTGGTGGCACGCTATCCGGGATCAACCTACGCGTTCGATGTTAAAGAACAATATCGCAATATGAAAGAAGTCCTCGATCAGCATCCGGAGGTCATGGAGATCGGATTAGAGGCTATCAAACGCGTCGGACTTACGCCCGAACGGCGAAGTATACGAGGGGGCACGGATGGCTCCCGGCTTTCATTTATGGGACTACCTTGTCCGAATGTATTTGCGGGTGGGCATGCCTTCCACGGTAAAATGGAGTGGGTGAGCAGGCAGGATATGGAAAAAGCGGTATTGACCATTTTGCATATTGCTAGCGTATGGGAAGAAAAAACAGAAAATAGGAATTAAAGAACGAAAAAATGAACGAAGTATTAAAAAACATTCAAACAAGAAGGACGGTAAACCAGAACAGTTTTACCAACGAAGATATTGCTAAAGAGGATATCCTGACTATTTTAGAAGCAGCTAATGCTGCCCCTACACATAAACGTACACAGCCATGGCGTTTTGTGGTATTCCAAAAGGACGGATTACATCGTCTGGGCGCCGAGTTGAGCCGTATTTATAAAGAAATTACACCCGCGGAGAAATATACGGCATTGGCTGAAGAAAATATGGCAAAGAAGGCGACCATGTCCAATGTGGCAATTGCTATTATAGTAAATTACACGGGTGAACTTCCTGAGTGGGAAGAATTGGCCGCTACGGCGTGTGCAGTGCAAAATATGTGGCTGGCGGCGCACTCACTGGAGATAGGTGGTTATTGGGCTTCACCGGGGCTTATCAATCATTTGGGGTCGTTTCTGAACTTGGAAGATCATCAAAAATGCGTTGGGCTTTTCTATTTGGGACATCACAATAGTGAGCCGCGTGAGCCGGTAAGATCGCCCGTATCAGAGAAAGTACGTTGGGAAGGGTGATTTTATGTCCTTTTTTCCGTAAAAAGGACCAAAACCTCGTCGCTTCGGATATTTGAAAGAATAGATAGTGCAGGGGCAGATCTCTACAGATTCAAATATCCGGAGGCGACATTTAGAGGTTAAGGGGGGCTGAAAAAGAACCTTAAAAATTTCGGCAAGCTTTTTGAAACGGTAATCTAAAAAATAGTTTATATGAAAAGATTATTTTACATGGTAGTGGCGGTATTAGGGCTTTCAGCTTGTACATCGCCCAATAACTCGCAATCGAATTCGGAAGAATTAAAAGACTCGTTGGAAGACCAAATGGTGTCGAGGCCATTGGAGATGCAAAATCCCGATCCGGCACATAATTCCCAAAACTCCGTGGATTGGGCGGGAACCTACGAGGCAACTTTACCGTGCGCAGATTGTCCGGGTATTAAAACAGTACTGGTTCTCCGTGAAGATGAAACGTTTGAAATGGATAGAGAATATTTGGAAAGAGATGGGAAGTTTGAAGACAAAGGAACATTTCAGTGGCAAAACAACGGTTCTGTCGTGCATTTGAAGGGAGAAGATACAGATATTAAGCTTAAAGTGGGCGAGCATGTTCTGTTCCAGTTAGATCAAGAAGGTAACGAAATTACAGGCGATTTAGCGGAACATTACAGATATAAAAAACAGATGTGATAAATGTCAAATTTATAAAGGAAGAGCCTGCATACGTTGCGGGCTTTTCTTTTATTGGTTATGTTTGTCCCCAATCGAATAAATATGCAAACAAACGCACAGAACCCGCAACTGACATCGGCCATATTATGGTTGATGGCCGTTTTGTCTGGTCTGGTGGTTGCCAATAACTATTACAACCAGCCTCTTTTGGGTTTAATCGCGGCGGACTTCCAGGTAACCGAAAGTACCGTGAGTAAAATTGCTGTGCTCACCCAGATAGGATACGCTTTTGGATTACTATTCATCGTGCCGTTGGGAGATAAATTATGGCGAAAGAGATTGATTCTCGTAGATTTAGCGCTCGTTATTCTGGCATTGCTGTTTATGGCCTTTGCTCAACAATTAATGGGGCTTTTTATTGCTAGCTTCTTTATCGGAGTTACCTCCGTTATTCCGCAGCTATTTGTGCCGATGGCTGCAGAGCTTTCCAGCCCGGAGGAAAAATCGATCAACATTGGTATGGTCATGTCCGGATTGCTAATCGGGATATTGTTGTCCCGCTTTTTCAGCGGTGTGGTCGGGGAGCTATGGGGCTGGCGGACGATGTTTGAAATCGCAGCTGGGATGATGATACTTGCTTGGGTGTTGGTTTACCGCTATTTGCCGGAACTACGTCCAAATTTTAAAGGGTCATATGGCTCGTTGATGCGATCAGTATGGCAGTTGGCGAAAACCCAGCCCGTCCTGCAGCTAGCGTCATTCCGGGGAGCAATGGGTTTTGGGGCCATGTCAGCAGTTTTTACGACACTTGTTTTTCATATGGAGGGGGATCCCTTTAACGCGGGTTCATCCGTCGTAGGTGGGTTCGGTTTGATCGGTGCAGTAGGGGCGTTGGCAGCAGCTTTTGTGGGAAGGTTAGTGCAACGGTTTACCCGATATCAATTGATTTATTACGCGCTATTAATTTTATTGCTGAGCTGGGTGTTTATCTTTTTCGGGGGATATACGTATTGGGGTTTAATAGTAGGTATCATTTTGATTGATCTGGGATTGCAGAGCTCCCATATCATGAATCAATCCGATTTTTTTGCTTTACCTACCAAGGCTACTAATCGGTTGAATACGGTTTACATGGTCAGCTATTTTATTGGAGGATCGTTAGGAACTTATCTAGGTGCTGTAGGTTGGCAGTATGCTGGTTGGCCGGGTGTCTGTTTCGTTGGTACGGTCTTCAGCGTTTTAGCATTTAGTGCACATGTTTTGTTAGGACGAGTTTTTTTAATGAAAAATAAGTAAATTGCACCATGGGATTTGCAACGAAGAAACCAAAACGCTGGGAGCTACGTCAATTGACATGGACATTTATATCCATTGCTATGTTCATTCCTTTTCCGGTGCACATCTTCCCCTTCGTGATGTTGTCTCAAGCCAAAAAAAGTAAAATCCGTTCTTGGTACGCTATGGGAGTCGCATTATTGTTGGTCGAATTGGGACTGTTCGCTTCGTTTGTTTATTTCTTTGGGACGCTCTCGCAAGGCATGTTGTTAACGCTTGGTGGATATGTTACTTCTTATGTTGTGGGAAATGGTATGCTATTGAATCGCGTGAAACCCTATTTACAACGTTTAGAGTTGGCAGAAGTACGTCCGTTGGCGTGGATTCCGACGGCTGCTTCCCGAAACAGGTTGCAAGAGTTGCCTCAAGCGACGTTAGACACTCCGCAACTCTTTATCGAAAGGTTATTGCATTGGCGCAAAGCAATCAATAATCGGGCAATACATCAGGATATTGACAAAATAATCCACCTTTTTCATCTCTTAGAACAACGTGATAAAATCGAAGCGGAGAAATTTCTTGTTCGACATTCAACGGTGGTCAATGTGTTGATGAAGTACGACGAAATCGAAAATTCAAGGCTTAACAACCAAGTGACGATTGAATCTAAAAGGAAATTGGAAGAAGTTATTGCCAAAGCGGCGATAGCTATTGAGCAAGAGGTAACGAACCAATTTAAAGCGGGTATTTTGGATGTGTCCGCGGAGACAGATGTATATATACAGACACTAAAAAATAGAAACCTATTAAAAGATTAACTTATGGCAAATCTAGATTTGACAACATACGACGATAACGAAGAAGGTAAAAAGAGCCAAGATCTATCGGTGAATTTCTCGGATGAAGAGAAGGCTGTAATAAAGCAATATAAAGATAAAATAAACCTAACCTCGACTACTGATGTGATTCAGTATGGTGTTGGGAGCCAAACGAAGGTCAGTAATTTTTCGAACGAGATATTAAAACAAGTACGCACCAAAGATATGGGCGGAGCCGAAGATATCTTGTTGAACCTACGATCGGACATAAAATCGTTTGATGAAAACCTCAATAAAAAACCATTGATTCCCTTTTTCGATAATCTTAAGAAAAAGGTAAAGCGTATGCGTACTGAATACCAATCTGTAGAAAAAAACATTCATCAAATCGAGCTGAAACTCGAAGGACATTACAAAAACTTGGGCAAAGATGTTAATATATTCGATAAGCTTTTTGTAGAGAATCAGAATTATTTTAAAGAGCTTTCATTATATATTGCGGCAGGTGAGGAGAAGTTACAGGAAGTCCATTCGGTTACGCTGCCACAGTTGAAGGCGGAAGCTGAAGCTTCGGGTGATCAGCATAAAGTTCAAGCGTACAAAGACATGGAGCAGCACGTGGTTCGCTTTGAACGTAAAATTCACGATTTAAAACTTACGCGTATGGTGGTGCTTCAAACTGCACCACAGATCAGGTTGATACAGAATAACAGTTCCGCGTTGATGGAGAAAATCCAGTCTTCTCTTGTGAATACCATCCCACTTTGGAAAAACCAGATGGTACTGACATTGGGTATCGCTCATTCACAACGCGCGCTGGAAGCCCAAAAAGCGGTTACAGATGCTACCAATGAGTTGCTTCGACGTAATTCAGAGATGCTGAAAGAATCGACCGTCAATATCGCGAAAGAAACTGAACGTGGTATTGTCGATATAGAAACCATCAAGAAAGCTAATCAGGATATTGTCTCAACTATTGATCAGGTATTGCAGATACAACGGGAAGGTAGAGAAAAACGTAAAGTCGTTGAGCAAGAATTACTGCAGTCCGAAAATGAGCTGAAGACACATATACTGAAGTCTGCTACGGATGAGAATAACCTAATAAATTAGTGAGTTCTTTTTTTTAGAAAAAAGAACGGAAAAAATCGCCACTTCAGATATTTGAAATAGGGGATAGTACTAAGGATGGAATTCTACATTCTTCAAATATCTGGATGTGGCATTTAGTGTTAAAGAGGGGTTGTACAATACGTATGACGTGTTCCTATGTAGACACCCTAAGGCCACGGTACGTGGGCTATAACCGACATCGTATCGTTCCGCGACCAGCTTTTCGCAGGTTATTTCGAAAAGAACAAAATTTGTTTGACCGAAGGGAGTTTATTTTGTTCCGAAATAAACAAGAAAAGGTAGCGGAATTATACAAGTCGTGATCTTTTGCTTCTTTTCCATCTAGGGAAAAGAAGAAGAAAAATCAATCTTCCCATCGCTTTTTTGGAACACAAGAGATATCATGTATTTTTCGTAGTACGATAGGCCGTTGATCAAAGCGGCTTTCCAGCACGAGGGAATCCGTGTCATGGTATGCTATACGGTAGCGCGGTAGGTAGGTGCCGGTTTTATAGCAACCTGATACTTTGTACTTGCCGTTCGGTTTCGTGTAGATGCCCTCGCCTATCAAGCTATCGCCACGTATGACGTATACGCCCCTTGCATATTCCGTCCACGCGCCATCGTTATAACAGGAATCGGGAATACGTTGCATTTTAGCGTTCACCCGCATGGTGGTGTATAGGGAATCGCATATGAACTTGAATTCGTGTAGCGTGTAGTCCATCATTTGGGATTGGTAGGGGATACTATCCTGTACCCATACTCCTTGGAGGTAGTCTGCGCCTTCGGACTGCATCTCCGAATGGCGTACGCAGCTGCTGACAAAAAGAAGCATGCCTACCAATATAGATAGGCATGCGAATAGGCGATATTTTGCTGATAAAAATATAATCACTTCCTTATTTTAAGTTCCCCACCATGCCTTCTGGTTTCACCCACTCGTCAAACTGTTCTGCCGTTACATAGCCTAAAGCGATCGCTGTTTCCTTGAGGGTAGCGTTATTTTTATGGGCGGTCTGGGCAATTTCTGCTGCTTTATAATAGCCGATTTTGGTGTTAAGGGCCGTTACGAGCATCAATGAGTTATCCACAAGTTCTTGAATACGCGCATAATTAGGCTCGATACCTACGGCGCAATGCTCCTCAAAAGATACGCAAGCATCTCCGATAAGGCGTGCCGATTGTAAAAAGTTGGCTGCCATCAATGGTTTGAATACATTGAGTTCGTAGTGACCTTGTGTACCGCCTATCGTAATGGCAACATCATTTCCCATCACCTGTGCAGCAACCATCGTAAGAGCCTCACATTGTGTAGGGTTTACTTTTCCTGGCATGATGGAAGAGCCCGGTTCGTTTTCCGGAATTAAGATTTCGCCAATGCCCGAACGAGGACCCGATGCCAGCATACGGATGTCATTCGCAATTTTATTCAGTGAAACAGCGAGCTGTTTAAGGGCGCCATGTGTTTCCACAATAGCATCGTGGGCAGCTAGCGCTTCGAATTTATTCGGAGCAGTAACGAAAGGTAATCCTGTAAACTCGGCAATGTATTTTGCCACGACAACATCATAGCCATCGGGGGTATTCAATCCTGTTCCTACGGCTGTACCACCCAGGGCCAACTCTGATAGATGGGCTAAGGTATTCTTTAACGCTTTTAGTCCATAATTAAGCTGGGCAACATATCCGGAAAGTTCTTGACCGAGTGTCAGTGGTGTAGCATCCATTAAGTGGGTACGACCAATCTTGACGACATTCATAAATGCTTCAGATTTATGCTGCAGGGTATCCCGTAGTTTCTCTACGCCGGGAATCGTTACTTCCACTACGGCTTTATATGCAGCGATATGCATCCCTGTCGGGAATGTGTCATTAGAAGATTGTGATTTATTGACATCGTCGTTCGCTTTTAGGATAGGTTCACCTTCGCCAATTTTGCCACCAGCCAAAACCTGTGCACGATTAGCGACGACTTCGTTGACATTCATATTGGATTGTGTACCCGAACCTGTTTGCCAGATCACCAAAGGAAACTGGTCGTCGAGCTTACCCGCTAAGATTTCGTCACAGACAGCACCGATCGCGTCGCGTTTCTCCTTAGACAAAACACCTAACTCATGGTTAGCAAAAGCTGCCGCTTTTTTCAAATAGGCAAACCCTTCGATAATCTCTTTCGGCATAGACGCTGCCGGGCCAATCTTAAAATTGTTGCGTGAACGTTCGGTTTGTGCTCCCCAGTATTTATCCGCAGGAACCTGAACTTCACCCATGGTATCTTTTTCTATCCTAAATGACATAGTATAATGTGAAAGTTAAAAAGTTACAAAAAACAACCTGTAAATGGTTGTACGACAAAGTTAAGGAAACTTATAGGAAAAAGGAATTTTTGTTTGTGTCGTATAGGCGGTAGATTAGGATAGCGTACTGCCTAGGGAAAGTTCAGCGTATCGCTACTAAAAAATAAAGTTTGGTTTTCGAAAAATGCATATGCGTTTTGTATATTTTGCATATGCATTTCTATTAAAATGCATATGCATTTTTTAACTGTTCACTAGTTGTTTATTTATCGAGGATTGTATTTCTTTCAAAACTGACTTTTTCCAATTCTTTTTTTAGTCTTTTACTAGGGTGGAAAATCAGGCGTCGCTTCTGAACGTTCAGTTCGGAAACATCTTCTTTCTTTGCACTTCCCGTGCTGTTGACACTCATTCGAAAAGAACCTAAATTGCCCAAACGGACGATATAGCCATCTGCAATAGCACGTGGAATCTCTCTAACCAAACTTTGGAGTACGGCGTATACATCGGATTCGGTGAGCGAGCAGGAATGTGATATGTTAGCTGCTAAATCATCTAACGTCTTCTCGCCGGAGCTAATCGGACGGAGATAAAATTTCTTTGGTGCTGTCGGGTCTATATTACTTCCAATCTCGTGAACATTGAATTTAATTGCCATTATCTTGAAATAGGATTTGTTATTAGTTGTTTGTTAGTCTGCGTCTGGATTTTGTTCCGTAACTCCGTAAAGATAACGGACTGTACTCAAATTCACAAATTGTAGACAGTATAAGAAGGCATATATGAACTCATTTAACATTCGGTTCGTGAATGCAGTGCATTTTATTTAGGTTTGTGTCAGTCGAGCAATATCAAACCATGCGTACACCAATTTATTTCTTTGGATTAATACTTTTTATAGGGTTCAAGGCAGCCTGTACTTCACAGATTGAGACACCTTCTCTACTCCAGGAAGCCCGTTATTTGGCTGAAAGCCATCCCGACAGCGCTATGCGACTTATTGACGCTATTGTTGATCCGGAAGGAAGCTTAAATAAAAAGCAGTATATGCAATACCTCGTAACCCGTGTCCAGGTACGGCATAAAAATTATCGCGATATTACGGAAGATACGCTGATATTCGATGCAGCAAGGTATTTTAGACAGCATAATAAAGATTTAAAACAGACCGCCCTCGCGCTATTTTACAGCGGAAGTGTACGGCGGCAGCAAAAGCAATATGAGCCGGCTATGGTGTACTATAAAGAGGCCGAGCACTATGCTAAAAAGGCAAAGGACAACAGTTTGAGAGGGCTTGTAGAATACAATATCGGCGATCTCCTTGCCGAACAAGGGCTACATTATAAAGCTTTAGACAGATATAGAACCGCTGCCCGATATTATCAAGATGAGCTGGACAAACTGGCATATTCCTATAGTGCCATGGGACGGATGTTTTTGTTTGAGGAAGACAACGACAGTGCTTTTTATTACTTCCACCGGGGTTTGGATATAGCGAGGGAAAAGGGAAGCAAGGTGTTGCAAAGCCAGTTGGCGCAAAGTCTAGGAGTGGCATATGGAGAAGTAAAGAGATATAATGAGGCAGAAAGGTACCATCGTGAAGCTATGCAATTAACGTCTGACAGCACAGAACTGCCGCGGAATTATTTAAACTTAGCAAAGCTGTATAGTAAAATGCCACAAGCAGATTCCGCAAGTGTTTATGCCGAAAAACTGAAAGAGGGATTGGACAGGTTAAAAGATAATTATTTTCAGGCAAGTGCATGTAATTTTTTAGCGGGCTGGGAAAAGGCACAAGGGAATTACGATAGTGCATTTGCGCATCAAGATAAGCGTATGAAAGTCCTTGCTCAAATTATGGAAGATCGAGGAAATCAGTCGGTTTATGAGGTTGAGCAGAAGTACAATTATGAGCGGATACAAGCCCAACATTATCGTGCCCAATCTGTTAAACAGCGGTGGATTATTGTACTTTTAGGGATAGTCATTATTGGTGGAGTATTGTTTTTGTGGTTTTGGATTAGGCAGAAGAACAAGCAAATAGCGGTGCAGCAAAGCATGGATACCCTGACGGAGATGAACCGTGATCTGGAAAATACCGTGCTGAAAAAAAGATTGGCATTGCGCCGCGCCTTGTTATGGCGTTTTGATATCGCGAAGAAGGTTTTGAAGCTGAATGAGGGAGTGCGTATGAACCCAAAAAACACTTTGGAAAAATCTATTATTGCCCAATTTAACAACATTGTCTATGGTGAAACGACTATAGACGAGCATTGGGAAGCCCTTCTACAGACATTTAAAAATTCCCGTCCGGGCTATGCAGAAAAAATACGGGAAAACTATACCGATTTGACAGAGACGGAATTCCGTATATGTATACTCACTTATGCGGATTTTAGCGTGAAAGAGATAGCCGTTGTGTTGCAGCAAAGTCCTAATACAATTCAAACTCGCCGAACTACGCTCCGTAAAAAATTAGGATTGCATAGTGGGGGTGACATTGCTGAACATATCGACAATATCTTGAGATAGTCTTAACCGAAAGGTTACACCAGCTAACAACTAGTGTCTCAAAACCTATATTTATGATGTTTTAATGTGTTGTTAGTCAGTATTTTGTTTTTGTTCCAGAAGAAAAACCTATATCTGTCTTAAATAAACCTATATCGCTACAATTAGCCTGCTTCGGCCGGTATAAATTTGTCATTATAACCTTCAATCAAATTGCAGTGTACACTTTTTGATGTTGAATTTTGATGGCGAGATTGTTCAGAAAACGCCGTTAACGGTACTTTACAAAGCAAATTATCGAAACCCATAACAATATGATAAGATATACAAAGCTAACTTTTGATTTATACAGAAATGTAATTTTGATCTTCATGACATTATCACTGTTCGCCTGCGATAAGGATGGAAATCCACTACTTTCCGCGCTAAGTTTCAAATGTGAAATAGATGGCGTAAAGTATAAGGATCAAATGCCCTTGGTTATTCCTCCTGGTGCAAAAAGATCACCGATAATCCATCATGTTATTGATAATGATGCTAAGTATATTCATTTCTCTTCATCCCTAAAACGTGAAGAAAATCCAAAAGACGAAGGTTCTGTGAGCTTCGGCTTTAGAATCCCAATGGATAAAAACATCGTTGTTGGCAAGACATACAATTTCATTCCGATTGATGGCAAGGAAATATTAGAAGGCATAGACAACCTGATCTACTTAGAAGGAAGCCTGCCATTTGTAAGACTATTGAATGTCGATACATTTTATTATGGAAATGGTACAGTGGTATTCACTGAGTTTGATTTGGAATCTAAAAGAGCCAGAGGTAAAGTGCAAGTCACATTTCCTTCGGAACTGCAGAATACAAAAAGCGAAGTACATCTCAACGGGGAATTCTTTTGTCAGGTGCAACGGGCATATTAATGTGTAAAAAATAAGAATATGAAAACGAAAGTAAAATGAATGGTTTTAATATCACTTTATAGAATTAAATTGTTAAAAATGTTAAAGATACATGTGCCCGGGTTCATTTTGCGCTATGTTTGTGAACATTAACAATTTATTTATCAATATTTCAATTAATAACCATATACTCCTTTTGTTGCTATTATCTGTTGTTTTTACTTTGTTTGGTACACAGGCGTCCATTGCCCAGAAAAAGCTTAATTGGCATGCCAACTTCGGGGTAGGCATGACCGATATGCGGAACTTTAATACCACGTTTAACGATCTTCAGTACGGCATAAGAGAGGATGACGCGTCTATCGAATATAAGGTGAACAGTAAGCCGGATTATTTGATTAGTGCAGGGATGGGTGTTTCGGGTTCTTTTCGACGTGAAGGTATACTGGGTTGGGACGCGGGATTGAATATCCGAACAGGTGGATTCCGTGTGACTGCCAATGCTTTGGAATCAGAAGGCGAGTTGTCCGATTTTTTTCGGGAGATGCTGCCCGACTTCGGCAAAACAGAAAGCTTTCGATATTGGGCGTTGCATGTACCGTTTTCGCTCAACTATAGGCCGTTTGAAATCATTGGCTTCACGTTCGGGGGAGATTTGTATTATCAACTCTCTTCAAGTCCTACGGATGCAGACTTTCCACACGGACGGCTGGGTAGGCACATGGGTTTTTCTCCGCTAAATACCCCTAAATACCAACATCCTTTTCAGCTAGGGGGACATATAGGGATATATGCTCCTATCGGGGAGAAATTACGATTAGATGTACAGTTTGTAACCGATCTATCTCCCCGTTTGACAGTAGACCGGACAATCTCTGAATTTAAATTCCGGGAAATGGGTCTTATGTTAAACGTACAGTATAAGTTGGGGTGGTAACTACTATACATCGTATAAATGTAAGTCTCCTCATTATTTTGATGATTACTGCAGTTGATGTTATGTCGCAAACGCAGTCAATCTTCGTTTCCGACAGTCAATCTGGGGTTCCTATCGCTCATGCAAACGTGATGAACCATCGCACGGGTAAAACCTTAATGACAGATGATGCAGGTACCTGTCGTATAGTCGCAATTAACGGTGATAAGCTGTCCGTTTCCCATGTCGCCTATCAAGACACCGTATTTATTATTATTCCCAATATTACCCGTTTTGAGATCGGCTTACGACCAAGGGAATTGAGCGCAGTCGATATATATGCAGGAGAGGCTTTCAATCGTAGGGCAGCACAGGGAATCCATAACGTTCCTTTGAGATTCTTAACCTCGGTTCCCACATTCTTTGGAGAGCCGGATATTCTGAAAGCGCTTACCTTCTTGCCCGGGGTATCTGAAGGAAGAGAGGGCTATTCACATCTTTTTGTTCGCGGTGGTGATCAGGATCAAAATCAAATTCTATTCGACGGAGCCACGATGTTCAACGTGAACCATTTCGGAGGTTTTATATCCATGTTTCATCCGGAGATGATCGGTGGAGTGGATTTTTATAAAAGCTATTGGCCGTCAAGATATGGGGGCCGACTTTCATCTGTCCTGGACATACGAACGGCAGAAGGTAATTACAAGGAGCATCGCCAAACCATTCAATTAGGGCTCATCGCGCCTAAAATAAGCGCGAGCGGCCCACTTTGGAAAGACCGGGTGAGTTATCATGTTGGAGCTCGCAGAACAATTATAGATATGGTCACTGGACCGATTGCGCGAAAGATAAGAAGCGGTAAACGTGACGGCGATATCGGTAACCTCGTCACGCAGGACATGAACCTTCGCATCGATGGGCGTATTGCTAGCAACCAGCACGTTTCTTTGAGTGCATTGCACAGCCGGGATCGGCATTCACTTTTGGAAAACTATCCGCGATACGATCAGTTTGTGGAAGACCAGTATGGAATCAAAAACGAAGTAGTTACACTCAATTACCGATTGGAGGCGGGATTGTATACGTCACTTTCTGCGCATGCGAGCTATTCGGGCTACCGACACTATTATCAAGATTTTTCACGCCGTCAGGATATCTCTTACACCGATGGGACAACGGATCAAAACAATCTTGTATCGTCGCGACACTCCGGGAATAGCATGCGTTCGATGAAACTGAATGTTCATGGAAAATCGCGTCTGCACGATCGTTGGGAACTACAATATGGTGTGGAGCGGGAATGGTTAGATTATAACATCTACCTCAACCGCGAGGAAGCGGTAAATGGAAGTGTAGTGAATACGTTTGACGGGAAAATAGGAGGGAATGGTATTACGAACACGGCGCTATCGGCAGACCTTTATCATCGTCTGAGCGATAGATTGGATATCAATACGGGTTTAAGGCTATCACGCTATATATCGGGGAAATACGATCGGTGGCTACCGGAGCCTAAAATTTTGGCGACGTTTATGTTGGATGAAAATGCAACGGTGAATGCAGCATTCAATCTCCAACGGCAGCATACGGCGATGCTTGGTTTTACTGATGATATGGGGCGTTTTCGCGAATTCTATGTGACTAGTGAACACGATATCCCGCCATCGGTATCGAGACAGTGGTCTGTAGGTTATTTTCGTAATACTAGCGGTCTGTTAGATAACTTTTCTGTAGAACTGTTTTACAAGAAGCAGTCGGATGTTGTGAAGTATGTGCCCTCGGTAGATTTCGATCGGGATGTTCTCGAATATCATGACTATCTGCATCGTAAGGGCTTGGCTCGTGTATACGGTGCGGAATTCCTTTTACAGAAGACAACGGGAGCTTTACACGGCTCGTTATCGTATACTTATGCGCGCTCACGCTCTTCTTTTTCTACGCTTAATAACGGGCAGTGGTTTAACGCGGATTTCGATTTTAGGCATAGCGCCAATATCCTATTAATGTATCGTTTTGGAAAAGGCTACCGTTTGTCCGGACATTGGACGTACAAAACAGGACGTCCCTTCACGATGCCGAGTAGTGAAGTAGCATCAGATGATCGGCGTTCACGTTTTCAGGTAATTACGGATATAAACAACATGCGTATGCCTGCGTTTCACCGATTGGATTTAAACATCGAACGCAGGTGGATATCGAAGAAAGGACGTAAAAACTGGTTTGGTATGGGGGTATATAACCTTTATAACCGGGTGAATCCTTTCTTTGCTCAACCGGATGACGATCCGGGAAAACTGGAGATTATAGGAATGTTTCCGCTTATCCCGTTTTTTAATATTGGATTTGAACTTTAAGGATTATGGACAGTGTTTTAAAGGTAATGGTATGGTTGATTGTAGGGACTTCTATGTTCGTATGGTTGGGCTGTTCCGATCATAAAACAAGCATTCCTATTGAATTCCCGGAATACGAGCCTCAATTGGTTGTCCAAGCAGCGGTAGGGCCAATTTCCGGGGCTGAGGCTACCATTGGATGGAGTCTTCCGTTGCATGGGCAGCCCGGTGAGGTTCCGACACATCCTAACCTTTCTGTATTCCTTCTGGAAGATGAAAGGCGTGTACAACAGTTTTCAGCACATCCTGACTCGACGGGGTATTTTTCGATATCTCCTGATCAGTTGAAATTAAATCAGGGAATGGCGTATGCGTTAGAGCTGTTATTTGAAGATACCAAAGAAAGTCTATTCTCAGAAGTAGATTATTTGCCGGCGGAACCTGTAATGAAAGACGCACAAGCATCCATTGACATAGATATTCCTGCATGGTATGAGCTATCGCTGATGCAGGCTCCCGCAGAGAAAGGCGTGGGAGCGATTTCAATTCTGCCAATCCTACTGAATGGCGCCGGCGTCCCAACAGTTAAGTCTGGCTTAGAAGCCTACTTCCGATCTCCAGAATTTCGGTATGTGGATGGTGGAAATTTGCTCCAAAGAAACGTACAGATTAGAGGCAGCCGGGAGATACGGAGTAACGAAGTGTCAACCGAACTTGGCCACAACCTGGATGTTAGGCTAGTATACCTATCGTCTGGTCTGGCGAGATTTAGGAAGGAGGTGGATGCATTGGGTTATTTTGGAGAATCAATTTACCAAACTGTCCGCCCGATCTATTCAAATATTCCTGGTGCTGTTGGTGTATTTGGAGTTTATAACGAAGCGAGTGCTACGGTACCGATAATAGATATCCCGAAAGAATAAATAGTTCTGTAACCGGTTGTGGCAGCATTAATTTCAATAGAGAATAAATGGTTTTAATATCATTTTATAGAATTAAAAAGTTAAAAATGTTAAAGAAGCTGGTTCCCTTTTGTTTTTGGGCTATTTTCGTGAGCATCAGTAATTTATTAAAACTTTAATATTTCAATTATGAACAAACGCTACTTATTTTTATTGCTGCTTTTCGGCCTGACGTTGTCGGGTGTGCAGGCACAGTCTTTTATGCATCCTAAAAAGCATAATTTCAGTATCGGACCAATAGCTGGTTACGATTATGATATCAAAGGTCCCATCTATGGTGGCGGATTAATGTATGAGTTTCGCCCGTTTAAGAACGTCGGGTTTACAGCCGGATTTAATTATGAACAAACAAGAAAAGATTTTACGGAATCCAGCCTTGGGGACGAGACGTTACGCCACGAGGTATACGCGCTTCATGTCGGGGCTAGATATTATATCGGTGATTTTTACCTTGGCGGTGCATTAGGCGCTGGGCATGATAACGGTACTTTCAAAACGGCAGATGGTGGTGAACGTAGTGGCGGGAGTGCTTATAGTTTATATAAAAGCGTAGGCGCGGGGTACCAGATATCGTTGCGGAACCAAGATGCTATTGAGGTGGAAGCAGGAACATTCGGCACATCAAATTCTATGAAAGTCGGCGGAACGGTAAGATATAAGTTTAGGAGATAAGGGAACGATTCGGATATGATCGGCGGGGAGTTACATCCCCAGCCGTTTACTAATATGCTGCTGTATATGATGGAACAGCTGTTTGGGTTTTAGTGTTCGCCAAGGAAAACTATTGAAATCGCCGCCAAAGTGGATGTAGTAATCAATCCCTTGGGTCTGAAACTCGTGGATAACATGATCCCGAAAGTTAATGGCTACAATCCAGCCGTCCTCAATGTCCTGGAACCACTCTTCATAATAGGAGTCGTCTGAACTATGAAAGTTGAGGACGTTTTCGCCAATAAGTAAAAACTTGTTGATCCCCTCCGCAATCATGATGTCGATTACTTCCCTTTTTAAGAGCATAATATCATTGTAAATAGTGTCGTTCCATTCGCCAATCAACTCCATAACGACAAATCCCCTGTCATAGTCGGCATATAGGATTTTTATATACAGGGTGAGCGAACCGAACTGGTCCCATTGGGGGTGCAACAGAAAGTTATAGATTTGTTTGTCGAATTCAAATTCACTATATATCATGCCATAGAAAGGCGATTTTTCGTCTTCCGAGGCGATATAATAGTCACGCCAATTATAATATGGTTCTATCTCGTGCAAAGCAGATCTTTAAGTTGTTGTCGTTTAACCGCAGTAAGCGCGAAGCTCATTGCCAGCAACAGCAAAGGTACAAAACCGAGATGTAAATAATTGTTAACGCACAGAGCAATAGAAAAATAAGTCGACGAAAAAAAAATATCACGTAGATTTTACGTACATCTTGTGAACAAAACGTTTTTTTCTACGTATATTATTCGCATACATGTTAATTTATCACGCAATATTTGAGAAAACTATTTTAATTTTGCAACCGAATTTTATCCATGCAAAAAGGTACTAAACGGAACATTTTTGTCGCAGCTACTTACGCAGCAGTATTGCTCTTGGGCATACTGTTGGGGCAGAACTATGTCGATGAGCAAGGGAATAAACCAGTTAACAGTTTGGTGCCTATCGGGTTTTCTAGTAATACTTGGAAAGTACAGCAATTGTTGGACCTTATCGCTGAAACTTATGTCGATAGTGTAGATATTGATTCGGTGCAAAATGGGGCCATTAATCATATCATCTCCCATTTAGACCCCTATTCTAGTTATTTAATTCCTAATGAGTCACGACGTCAGACAGAAATCTTGGAAGGAACGTTCGAGGGTATCGGTATGGAGTACTTTAATCTAAACGACACGTTGATGATCGTATCGTTGATTAATGGTGGACCTGCTGATAAAGCCGGTTTCCGAGTAGGGGATAGATTGCTGAAGATCGGTAATGAGCCGGTAGCTGGGATACATATTTCCAGAGAAAGCGTGGAGAAACTGATTCGTGGCCGTCGAGGAACATCGCTCAGTATTCACGTGAAGCGTGATGGTGAAGAGATGGATACACCGATCAAGGTGGTGCGTGATCAGGTTACAGTAAGTTCACTGGATGTGGTTTATATGATTGAACCGGGTATAGGTTACGTAAAAGTAAGGCGATTCGGTATTAACACCGCCGAGGAATTCCGACAAGCCATTATTGGACTGAAAAAGCAAGGCGCTCGGAAGCTTGTTCTCGACCTTCGCGACAACGGAGGAGGTTATTTCCACATGGCCATTAAGTTAGCCAGTGAGTTTTTCGCAGATAGACGTCTTATCGTGTATACCGAAGGGGCGCATGAAGAACGACGGGAATATTTTTCTGATAGTATACAGGGAGGTAATTTCGCTACGGGCGAATTAGCGATACTCATTAATGAAAATACAGCTTCGGCGAGCGAAATTGTTGCGGGTGCTATACAAGACTGGGATCGCGGAACGATTATCGGAAGGCGTTCGTATGGAAAGGGTATTGTACAAGAGCAATTTGATTTTTCGGACGGTTCCACGGTAAACTTGAGCATCGCCCGTTATTTCACGCCGCTTGGGCGTAGCATACAAAGGAAATACATGGCAAACTGGTCGAATATGATCGATTTTAACAACATGTATGAAGGGTTATGGGCGCTCGATACCCTATATACACATGGAAAAACTTATGAAACAAAGGCGGGAAAACAGGTTTATGGCGGAGGGGGGATACTGCCCGATATCCATGTGTCACAGGATTCCAATGCGTTGAGCCTATTCTACCAGGATTTAATACAGTACAGCTTTATCGAACAGTTCGTCTATACCCGGTTTACCAAACAGGCACCCGCTTATTCTATTGAGAATTTCTTGCAGGGTTATCACTTGCCTGACAATGAATTTCACGCGTTCATTGACTTTGTACGGGAAGAAGGGTTTGTAATCTCCGATCGTAAGAAAAACGAATTAAGAGAGCTCATTGAAACGGATATAGAAGCTTTAGTAGGGCGTTTCTATTTTGGTCGTGAAGCTTATTTCAAAGTGAAGAATCGAAATGATAATTTTGTGCGAAAAGCCCTAGAATTTTTTGGTGCGGAAAGTGGCTAATTACTTGGTCGTTTTTTGTTGTATTTGAATGCGTAATTCTAATGACGATACCTTTTCCATTAGAAGGTCTCTATGGCGGGTTACTAGCGAATTCTTCTCTTCGAGCTCGCGCACCTTGTCTTGTAGGACTATGATTCTCTTTAAAAGCGAATTTTCTCTTAATATATCTAAAGATCCATCATGATTATATCGTTCAGCTGTTTCACTTACGGTATTAAATAAGATGTCCAAACGCTGTTCGGATTCTGTTTTCGGCGTTTTCAGTAACGGCATGGTCTTTTTTATCCAGGCGGTCATCGTCCGCTTGTCCTTTACGTTATATTTTATCATGGCCTCTTCCAGAAGTAGCTCTCCGGTAATAATAGCTGTAACGGCTTCTATTTGAAGTTCCTGTTTAGATTTCATTTGATCAGCTTGAAATTCTTAACCTCTGTCCCTCATCCAGGTATTGAAATCAACGTCGGAAGGAATATTGAATTTCTTACGTAGTCTGTTTTTCCTTATTTGTACCGCTCGGGTCGTTACAAAGGTATACTCCGCGATATTTTTTGTGGAAAAGTTAAGGAAAGCCATCGCACAAAACTCTAATTCCGTATTCCGAATCTTGGGATCTATCGTTTTTAACGCTTGAATAAACTCCGGATATAATTCGGTAAATAGCGCCAAAAATTCCGGGCTATTGTTGCGAGCAAGGACTAGGAGATCGTTAAATTTATTCTCTTGAATAGCTGTGCTAAGAGCTTTATTGAGTGTTTCTTTTTCACTTAATACAACCTCCTTTTCCTTCAGAACATAGCGATTCCTCTGAGCTCGCCAAAGAAAATAAACGGAGAGCAGGAGAGCGAACATCAAAATGGATATAATGATGCTCCGGTATTTATTACTATTCCTATTTTCGGCTTTATCTCTAGCATTTAATATGTGGCGTAGCGCTGTATCGATTGCCTGTTTATTCTCCATTTCCAAGGAGTCGTTCAGCCGGCTGTACGCCAACAAGTATTGATTTGCTTCTTCCTCGCCAAGATTATACATCCTATAAAAATCCGATAGTCGTTTGTATTGGTTTCGAGTGGCACTTCGGTCTCCTATTTGGAGGGTATTTGCCAGTGCCTTATGATAATAAGCGGCTGCCTTTTGATAATTTCCTCGTTCTTTTTCGAGCTTTCCCAAAAAGATCAAGGTATTGAAGTAGACCGGTACATTATACTCTTCCACTGTGATAAGGGCGCTGTCGAGATACGCTTGTGCCTTTTCGTAGTCTTTCTTCTTAGTAAAGAGCCAACCGAGATCGTCATAGGTGTTTACGTATTGTAGATAAACATTCTTATCCTTTTTTTCCACTGTATGAAGTAAATGCAGTTGCAGAAAGCTGTATTTTTCGACAGAGTCCATTTCTGTCGCTTGCTTGAATGTATACGTCAGGTTACTGTAGAGATATAATAAAGACATTATTTTCGTCTCTCCTTCTAAAGAGCCAAACAATCTCTGTTGTTCTCGATATTCTCGAAGCGCTAGTTGATCTAACTCTAGTTTGGAATAGGCTTTAGCTCTAAGACGATAGATTTCAGACTGAACAATTGGTCTGCGCTTATAATAACTCGTTTTTTGAATGTCGTCAAGATGTTTCAGTCCCTCTTTCAATAAGCCTATATTCAGCAGTGCGTCCGCTATCATAAAATGAGCTTCGCCTTTACCTTTATCGTATTGGTGTTCGTTGGCTAATTCGAGTGCTTCCAGTGCCTCCTCCAGTGACGGTATAAGCTGGATGGTAGTATGATGCTCCCATGCTTTGTCTAAAAGAGAATCGATTTTAGCGATGATGGTATTGTTCTGTGCTCTGGCGTCGATAACGACGAACGCGAGTAGGCACAATAACTGATATTTTAGAGAGTTATAGTTAAACGTACTACTTAAATAATACATGTTATTTAATAGGGGGAGTTATCTTTAGTGGGTAATTTAGTCAAAAAGAGCTTGACATGGACAAGGCCATGCCAAGCGCAACCAATAGTACATACGATCACCGACTTAAAAATCATTTTTAAGTCGTGTGATAAGGGTAGGTGATCGGCTAGTTTAAATCTCTGACACAGCGGATTTTCATACCCCAGTCAACGGTTGAGAACCCACCATCACGGTTAGAAACGACACTATACCAATTGCCTGTTTCTGGATGTGTGCCGGCCCATAGAATCCACAAGGGAGTTGTAGACCAGCGCCAGCCTTCTCTCGGTTGACCGATGGCGCTGGGATTCGAAGGTGTTTTGCGACCTGTCTCTGGGAAGAATAGACCTTCCTCATCGATGGTGGGGTACCAAGCGCCATTTATGCCGTTAATCGTGCGGGGCTCCGATATGTCGTCTTCGCTGCGTAAAATATCAAAATCTTCTTTGGTCGGAGTACGCCATTGATTACCGTCCATCACCAAAGCACATGGATCACCTAAGTTCGCAGCAGCGCGATCAAACTCCCGACCGTCTCCGTACGGATATAGATGTCCAAATGGGAAATAATTGCCGTCGCCGGGGTTTTGCGAGAAGCTGTATACGTCTGTACCGCTGTCATAAATAAGATCGCCTTCGGCCCAGATTAATCCACCGATATCTTGTGGGTGTTTTTTGATGGTAATGTTTAAATCATATCGCTCACCAGGAATAATAGTGATCCCGCCGATTTCCACATTGTTTTTGATTACGTCTCCAATTTTGATCGCCCCGATTTTGAGAACACCGTTTGCCGTGGCAGGAGTAGCGACAATTGTCGGTAAAGACGTAATGCTAGTACTGCCTACGGCTCCTAGTTGAACAGCAGAACCGGTTGTGCTCAAGTTATGGTACGTTAGCGTTCCGTCTGTGAATTCCAGATCTGCTTGATCGTAATGTGGGGCTAAATAAAAATCGTCTGCCACTTCAATTGACCCGATTTGGCTTCCATCTATGGCCGTCGTAATTTCACTGAACAGGTGTTTCAATGTGATATTCAAGGTGTTTTGCCCACCAGTAACCACTTGGTCAATTCGGGTGTAGAGAAGATCTGCTGTTCCGGCAATACCTTCTATTTTTGTTGCCGATAAAGGAGCTGTTCCCGCGGCGGGTAATGGATCCGAATTGTTTAGTGAATAGGTGATAAATGTATAAGATTGATCTGCGACCAATTCGAAGGGTTCTGGCGTACTGCCACCCACGGTATAATCTGTATGGTCAACGTAATTTCCATCCGCATCATAAACGACCACCCCATACGTAACACCTGTGGGTAGTGGATTGGCTGCTGCTTTGAAGGTTGTGCCTGCGGTCTTTGCGACATTTGCCCTAGATAAACCGGCCACATCGGATGCTTGGTCGGTCCTCTGTTTTCTGGATAGGGTTGCCTGCATGTAATACTCGTTATCCATTCGAATACTTACGGTCTGACGGGAGAGTGCGGATTTATTTGATGTGGCTTTTTTTGCAGAAGAGGCCTTTAGGGCACCTGTTTCTACGTTCTCAACACCGGAAACGAATACCTGTACTTTGGCTACTTTATCCGAATTGACAGTGTTTTCTTCCTTTGAACATCCTGTGAACAATACAAAGGTAATGACCATACCGATAGCTAACTTCAGTGTTGGCCGATGTAGTATTTTTTTCATTTATTTTTTGGTTTGATAAGTTTTCTTGACTTAAAGTGTGTTAGTATTAAAAAACAATTACCAGTTAAGTTCTTTGTCCTGAGCAGATCCTTGATTCCATTCTTCAGTAACGGCCCCCGAGCCTATACTCCCCGATCCAGATGCTATCGAATATTCCATAGCGATTGATACTACTTGGATCGTTGGCGGCATATAGGTCAGTTTTGCTTCTGAAATGTCGACACCTTTCATTTTGGGTTTGTTTGATTTTTCCATTGTTGTTTGTTTTTGATAACCTGCGTTTTGCGAAATATCGTTTCTAATTTTATCGCGAATTTGCTGACAATAATAGTATTTAGATGTTCGGGTGCAAAAAAAGGGGTATTCACATAGATATCACACTTTTTTAACTTATTGTCTGTTAGATTGTTATATATGATTTGTTGATCGGCGGGTAGGTACCATAACTACTACGATATTTACCGAAAAAAGTAAACAAAAAAGGGCTAACCTTTCGGAAAGCCCCTTGCTTATAGTATAAATTATATTGTTACTAGTTTAGTTTTGAACGCATCGGATTTGAACTGCTTCCGTAGCGCTAGCTGCTCTCCAACCAGAACCATATCCAATATCTCTTGCCACCCCTGTTAAATGAAACGTTATGTATCCTCCGGCGGTCGCTGAAGTTAAGTAGGCAGCTTCCCGACCCACCGTGGCTCCGATATTGTCATTTGGGTAGTAACCACCGTAAGGAAAAAATAGGTACTGGTCTCTGTTTTCGCCCGGATGTGTTACCGGATGAGTCAGGACACCAAAAAACATACCCAGATCTGTGCTCGGTGTGCCATCATAATGATCTACGTACCTCGCTGGAGGACTCCATGATTCCGGACCTGGATTATCGATTCCTCCCGACGCAGTGCGGTCCAGTAAATCCTGTAGCTCTGCTTGTGTTGGCAGTCTCCATGAGCCTGAAGAAACTAAGGTACAAGGATCACCGTTTCCGCCATTTGTAGCATCCGATCCTTGATTTGTACCGTCTAAACGCTTTGGTAACAAGCGATCCGGGAACCAATAGTCTCCTGCTGCATTATGCGCTTCACCAAAATAGTATTCACCGGTCTCAGGATCATAAGTAAGATTACCCGACGACCACATCGAACCCCCGATATCAATCCCTTGTTCTTCTTTATCGCCCAAATTTAATTCTAGTATATATTGAACCCCGGCCCTTAGTGCCCAACCACTACTGGTAATAGATCCCCGAATGTTATTAATAGTCACACCCGGCAGTTCAACGATACCATTACTTGTATTTTCTACCGCGATCATAGTCGGGTTGCTCGTCCATGTTTGGCCTTCGGTTTGACTCGTAAAATTAACTGTTGCTGCTGTTGTTTCTGCGCCGAAAGCAACAACACCTGTTTCCTCGTTAAATGTATAAGCCTGGTTTGGAGCGAGAGTACCTACACTAATAGCATTAATAGTACGTCCCGAACCTGCATTGAATACGACGGTTACTTCCGTAAGTTTATGCTCCAATACGATATCAACGGTGTTGCTACCGGCTGTTATCGCAACCTCTTTATCCCACCACAAAGGATCCTGATCGGCGGAACCTTCTTCAGCATGAGCGTCTCCGTAGGCAAATGCTTGGAATGTGTAGGTTTTTCCACCTTCTAGTGTAAACTGTTCCGCATTACCTTCGCCTTGTGTATATATTTTTTCATCTACAAGCGTAGCACCGTCGTATACGCGAACAGTATACGCTGTACCGGCGTCTAATGCGAGGATCTCTCCCATGCCGGTAGCCGTAGTTTCCGCACGGTTTGCAGAAGCACGTAATACCGGTGCTGTAGCAGGAGTTACTTCTCTTAAGGTCGCCGTAACGTTATATTGTTCATTAAATTTGGTCACTTGGCGTTGTACAGCTGGTGTAACGATGCTTTTACCAGTGCCGGCGGAAGAACGTAGACCTAGATTACTGTTGTTTGCACTAGCGCTAATACCTTTCATGTTGATGCTTACCGTCGCTTCTCCAGCGGCTAAATCTGATGTGCCATTGTCTTTTTGACATGAAGAAGCAAGAACCGTAACGGCCATAAACACAGCCAATAGCGTTTTTATGTTATTGTATTTCATTGTTAATAATTTCGAATTTGAGATGTTAAATAAAATTGAACGTAGCAGTATAACCAAACACCAAATTACCAGTGGTTGTTTTGTACTTCTTGCGTTTGTGTTTCCGTGGTATTCCATTGCTGGCTGGCTGAAGGTGCCGCTGAACCAGAAGCAATCCCATATTCCAATTCTATTTCGATTGAACGAAGTACAGGTGCTTCATAGCTTAATTTAATGTTCGGATTTTTTGTTGAACTTTTGGTTTCCATGACTTTTATTGTTGTTTCGATTTGTACTGTCCCAAGTTCCTAATCAGGAACGTGTGGTCTAAATTTTGGTGCGAAGTACGCTGTTTTAAAACGAAATTTTGTACTGAGAAAGGTAGGGATAGCATGATTTTGTTATGATTTTGATGCTGTATAACAAAACCGTGCTATGGTTGGTGAAGTATTTGTAGATGAAAATTTACATTTGGGAATTGTATAGACTATGTTAGGAAAACATAGGTATAAAATAAGGATATTTGTTCAATTGATGAAAGGATTAACACACGCTGTCATTTTGGATGACCACCAATTGTTTGCGGATTCTTTTGCATTATTGCTGCAAAGGTTCGGTGCTTTTGACGTCGTTTCTTCTTTCAGCAAAGCGGATAAATTTTTTGATTTCCTGCAATCTTTTGGTAATCAGAAGCTCTGTATTTTTTTAGATTATTACCTGCCGGAGACCAATGGGCTCTCCTTATTAAGCGATATTAAGAGGATAAATAAGCAGGCGAAGATTATATTTATCACCAGTGCAATTGCACCTAATGTCATTAGAAATATCCTGCAGTATAGACCGAATGGGATACTTAGTAAATCTGCTGGTATTCAGGACCTCGTTAAATGCGTAGAAACTGTCGAAGGAGGAAGAGCATATGTCGATCCTCAGTTTGAGCCGTTTTTAATGCAACGAAGCGAACGAACTGCGACTCTCACGCCGAGGGAAATCGAATTACTAAAGCACTTCGCACAAGGGAATAGTATTGCGGAAACAGCCACCAAAACGTTCTTAAGTCCGCACACGGTTGTGGCCCATCGTAGAAAAATGATGGCGAAGGCCAATGTGCAAACTATTGCACAGATGCTAACCTACGCTCGGGATAACGAGTTGATTTGAAGTTTTTTTATAACTGTTCTACAGTATCAATTTCAAACCAAAAACTTGTTCCTCGACCTAGAATGCTTTTCACAAATAATTTACTGTTATTCAATTGAAGGTAGTGTATGCATATCTGTAGCCCCAAGCCAGATCCTTCTTCATTATTAGTGCCAAGTCGGCGGGCGTAGTTGGGTGTCGTAAATAGGTTTTCGATTGTTTCTGCAGACATGCCTATGCCGGTATCCGCTATATGAATTGTCACACGCCCATCGCCAGCTGTTGGTGTCGTGCGGATACGGACACTCCCTCCGGGTTTTGAGAACTTTATGCCATTATCAACTAAATTACGAATGACGGTCGCAACGGCTTCTTTGTCTGCATATACTTGGGTGTTTATGGTAGGTTCTATTATTAATTGAATATTTTTATGGTGTGCTTTCTGTTGATACAATTCGACTATGGATTGTGACACCTCTTGTATAGAAAAGCTTATTTTTTGCAATTGCGCGTAATTAAGCTGCAGCTTTACCCACAAAAGTAAATCGTCTATAAGAGGAATCAAATTATTCACATCTTTATGTGAAGAGGACATCAGTTGTTGGATTTCTATAGGTGACAAATGCTTGTTTTCAAAAAGAAACAGTACATTTTGCAGACTGACTATAGGATGGCGGATATCATGCGCAACCAAGGAAATCAGCTGTTCTTTAAAATGATTGGATGCTTCTAGCTTGGCGTTTTGTTCTTCAAAAAAAACGTTTGTCTCTTTCAGAATAAGATTTGTTCGGCGCTTTTGTCGGATGTTGCTCGCAAACAGCAAGGCAATGATAACCAGTATGCATACGAGCACAATGGCAGCATATAACCACTGGTTTTGCCTTTTCAGTTGCATGTTGTGCAAAAAAGAAGTTTGCTCTAAACCTTTTCGGTATTTATATTTTTCTTCCATGCGTACGAGCTCCTCCCTATTTTGTCGGCTGTAGAGGCTATCCGACGCTAAAGCTGCTTTTTTTAGGTAGTGCATTGCCATTCGATAGTTCCCCTTTTTTTCATACAAATCGCTCAGTTGTTGGGCTGATGTCTGGATATAATAGAACTGTTGCTGCTCGTTTGCCAGCTTATTACTTTTTGCAGCGTAAGTGTAGGCGGTATTTGTGTCTCCAACTTCTAGGTAACAGGTTGCTAGATTGTTCATCAGTCGGAGATATTCGGTTTGCTCTCCTGTCGATTCGAGCGTTTCCTTAGCCCTTAAGAAATAATGCAGCGCGGTTTCGGTATCTTTTTGCTCCATAAAGAAAGCGCCGAGAGACTGAAGAGCGTTTCCTATAGCCTTTTTATTGTCCTGTTTTTCGGCTAGTGCTAGCGATTGTAAGTAGAATTCTTTAGCCTTTTTGAAGTCACTTTTTTTGAGATAAAGATGTGCTATGTTTCCCAGTATGAATGTAGAGCGGGTGGTGTCACCGTTTGATTCGTATAGGTGTCGGCTTTTTTCGTAAAAAGCTATGGCCTCGTCATTTTTGAATTGATAATGATATACCATGCCGATGTTATGATTTGCATGTGCTATCGTATTGGTGAGGTCGTTTTTCTCTGCAATCTCCAAGGCTGTATATAGGTTTTCCAGCGCTTCATCGTGCGCACCCAATGCGAGGTAGGGCATGGATACGTTGCTGTGTAGTTGTGCCTTGTACGCATCGTTACCTAATATTTCGGCAAGTGATACCGCTTCTTTATAGGATTGTGCGGCTGCCGTATATTGTCCTTTTTCGTAATAACCGATGCCTAAATTTCGATAAGCTACCATCTGGCCTTTCATGAAGCCGAGATTCGTACTTATCTCTAGCGCCCGTTTAGCTAAACGGAGCGTGGAATCGGGTTTCGACGACCAAAACGTAGGGGCTTTTTCGTTCAGTTTATTGACAATCAATGTGTCTTTTGTGAGTGAAGCTCCCTGTTGTATGGCATTTACGGAATAAATATGTACTATTTGAAATAGCAATATGATTAAAAAACGTCGATTTTTTAAAATCGGTAGATACATCTGGTTTGATAGATAGATTATGAGAAGGTAAAAGTACTATTTTGTCCTCTAAAAGATAGTTAGAGTCTAATATCTGCAAAAATGGGGTAATGATCGGAAAGTTCCCGCTTGATCACCCGATAATTTTCGACGTGAAACTGTGGGCTGCAGAAAATATAGTCAATTTGAAAAAGAGGAAGCATCTCGTAATGGGTGACGCCCCATCCCTGACCTTTTTCCTGAAAGGTGTTTTTCATTCCCTTTCCTATGAGGTTCACACTGTATGACATCGGCGTGTCATTGAAGTCGCCCATGATAATAATTGGGTAATGTGTTGTCATAATATGATCGCGGAGAGCCTCTGCTTGTCGGCTTCGACGTTCAAAAGCATACTTCAATTTTCGGCCGACGCGTGTGGTAGCATGTTCTTCATTTGGTGTAGCAGATGGATTCTGGATAAACTCTTTGTCTTCCGTCTGTAAGCCAAAAGAGCGTAAATGTACATTATACACGCGGACAGTGTCTTGGTTCTTTACAATATCGGCGAAGGTAATGCGGTTAATGCCGTACTCATTTTTGGTAATGGTCCCGGAATGGATAATAGGATACTTAGAAAAGATGACCTGCCCGTAACCCTCATGCTCGCTTTTGGTTGCTGGTTCAAAAAAATAATCTTGAAGCCCGCTTTCCGCTAGGATACGGTCGCTCATTTGTTTGGTGCCTTTTATCTTTGTGAAGAATTCTTGCATGCACAGGATATCAGGGTCTATATCGCTTATAAGCGATACCACTTCATTCCGGATGGTTGTAGAGGGAAGCTTATTTACTTCATTGAAAAGGTGAGCGTTGAAACTCATGACGCGTATATCTTGTTTATTTTTATCCGCATTCGAGACCTTAGGACGAAAACCTATATGCTGGGTAAGCAAATTCCAGCCGAGCAGAAGAGGAATCAAGGTATAGAGCGTGTACAACGGACGGCGCAGTAACCAGTATAATATAAAGCCGATATTGACTACTAAGATCGGAAGGTAGCCCAAGCCGAAGAAAGGTAGCAACCAAACTGTTTTAGGGTTTATGAAAGATGCTGCATAGCTCAATATCAAGAACATTACGGCAACCATATTGCATATAAATATCGCTTTACTGAAGAAACCTAGATTTTTTTTGAAGAGACTCCTCCTTGCCATGACTACGTATCATCCTTACTTGCTTTGAATAGCACTTCTTTCTCCCGTGAAGTTAAGCTTTCATAGCCACCTATGGAAATTTTATCCAAAATTTCATCAATTTCGTCTTGGTTAGGAAGGTCGGAGATGTGTCGGTAACTGCTGTTATTAACGGCAGTGTTATTACTTTGGTGCACGACTTTCATCTTCGACTTTTTTGTCACTCTTCCTAGTTTTAGTTTGCTAAAATCCTTTCCTTGTTGCAGTGATCGTATAAACAAGACGCCCCAAAACACCATCGCTAGAAAGCTAACGCCACCGGCTTTGTCCATAAGACCGGTAAGAACCAATTCTATACAAACATATACGAGGGCAATGGTTTTCAAGGAAATTGTACCCAACAGGAGCAATCGCACTTCGTAACGAGGCGCTAAAGTTGCAACAGAGGCTACCAAGGCTCCCAACGCAAGCGTCGAGGTGTGTAATGACAGTTGCACGCTGTTTTGTAGTGTCGGTATAAAGCCAAGACCTAAATAGACGCAAGCTCCTAGAAGGGTGGCACTGATATAGAGAAATAGGAATTGTCTTCTGTTGAGAAAATTCAAGAAAATATTGCCCATCCAATATAGCCATAAACAATCGAATACCAACTGCAACAATCCGGTATAAAGAAAAGGATATGTTACGATAGACCAAGGTTGTGTCAGAAACTGGCTAAACGATAACGGTAAGCTTAGATAGTCAACGGCATAATCATACAATGATAGTTTAAGGAGGTTGACCTCTTTCAAGAGGTCAAAAAGATGAATGAGTACGAAGATGACAACTTGTCCCGATATGATAAAAGGGATGGGAGACTTACTTTGGTAAGTGTCACGCCAAAAAGTTTTTAAAACACGCTCTTTCATCAGTCACATTATTCTTTAATACATACTTCCTCTTCTAACACGCCATATTTTGAGAAGGATATAGGCGAACAACGCTCCCCCAACATGGGCTAAATGGGCAATAGATCCTCCGGAATTTGAAAAGCCTAAATATATCTCAATTAAAATTAAAATCGGAATAAAAAATTTCGCTTTTATAGGAATAGGAATAAACATGAGATAGAGTGACATGTTTGGAAACAGGTAGCCAAAGGCTAGTAACAAGCCGTATATTGCACCAGAGGCCCCGACGAGCGGTGTGCCGTAGATAGCGGCCAGAGTGCCTAATTCATTCTGCGATATAGGGAGGCTGCTACTGATCGTTTCGTTGAACATGTCTAAACGGATGAATTCGGATGCCCTTACGGTACCAACGATATTATAAACCTCCGCCGCTTGTACGCCATATTGCAAGACAAGTGCTCCAAGCCCACAAATCAAATAGAAATTTATGAAACGTTTAGAGCCCAAGACTTGTTCGATAATGGGTCCAAACATCACCAATGCGAACATGTTGAAGAAAATATGTGCAAATCCGCCATGCATAAACATATAGGTGATTACCTGCCATATTTGAAAGAAGGGTGAATCTGGATAGTATACTCCAAAAAAACGAGGTGCTTGCAAGAAAATCGCAGAGCCAATAAAACACACCACGTTAATGATGAGCAGGTTTTTAACTACGGGGGTCAAATTCGAAAAGAGGTTGTTCATATATTGTTTCGTAGGTCGTAAATATTTAGTTCTTATTAAATCGCTCCATGAGTTCTTGCAATGTAATCGTGACCACAATCGGCTTGCCGTGTATTGATATACTCGGTGATTGAGTAGCAAAGAGTTTGTCTATCAGTTCAGACATTTCTTGGTTATCTAGCGCTGCTCCCGGTCTAATGGCCGCGTTTTTCGCAAGACTACGTGCTAAGTTTTCTCTTTTATTAAGTTGTAATTCGTCTTTATTGTTTTTGAAATCTTCCA
The DNA here is from genome assembly GCF_002980525.1 of Sphingobacterium haloxyli. Classification (GTDB taxonomy): domain Bacteria; phylum Bacteroidota; class Bacteroidia; order Sphingobacteriales; family Sphingobacteriaceae; genus Sphingobacterium; species Sphingobacterium haloxyli. Next base: position 507,341 of record NZ_PVBQ01000001.1, on the reverse strand, counting down.
AAAGCTGTTCCAAAATTTTAGTTTCGTTGATGCCCTGTCCTAGGTCAGCAGGGATACCGTCTACAATAAATGTCGTTTTCCCGAAAGGTCGAACTTGAAAGCCTAATGTTAGGATGTCTGGAAGAATCTCTTCCATCAGCGCGTAATCTGCCGGACTTAGCTCCACGGTCTGTGGAAACAAACTCTGTTGGCTGCTGCCCTGGTGGTTTTCCAATAATTCCATGTAGTGTTCAAACAAGATTCGTTCATGGGCAGCCTGCTGATCTATGAGCATAAAACCGGAATGAATCTGTGATACGATAAACCGGTTGTGCAACTGGAAAAATTGTTTAACAGCATCGGCAGAAATGGTAGACGGGGACGAGCGTTCTTTTGCCGATCCGCCCGAAAAAGCCTTCTCTTCCTCGTGTAAGGATAATTGCTCAGAAACGTCCTTTTGTGTAATTTGATATAAAGAATCCCAATTCTGCGGAATACCGGATTTTTTCTCAAGCCCTGCGGCATAACTGGAAGACCGGGAACTCGAAGAAGATGAATTCGTCTCCTCGAAAGGATTGAAGTTCGGGTTAAAAGAAATCGTCGGCGCTTGAATTTCTTCTAGCGGTTTATTGGTGATGAGGTTTGCAAAACTTGTTTCCTGGTTGAAATCCAACGTCGGCGTAATGTTATAACGGCCTAACGAGCGTTTAACTGTCGACCGTAAGATCGCGTACATGGCTTTATCATCCTCGTACTTAATCTCTGTTTTGGTTGGGTGAACATTGATGTCGATTTTGGATGGGTCTATTTCAATAAATAGAACATACAAAGGGTAGGTATCTGCCGGAAGAATATCTTCGTAGGCATTCATGACCGCGTGGTGAAGATAAGGGTCTTTGACAAAACGTTTATTGACAAAGAAAAACTGTTCGCCACGGGTTTTCTTTGCAAATTCGGGTTTGCCAACGAAACCGCTAACCGTGATAATCGTGGTGTCTTCCTCTACGGGCACAAGACGTTGGTTATAGTTATTTCCGAAGAGATGTACTATCCGTTGTTTCAAAGTCTCAGACGGCAAATGAAAAAGTTCATTGCCATCACTGTGCATACTGAAGAATACGCTTGGATGTGCTAACGCGACTCGTTGAAACTCATCAATAATATGACGCATTTCTACCGAATTGCTTTTCAAAAAATTACGACGAGCAGGAATGTTATAAAAAAGATTTTTGATTGCGATACTTGTGCCTGAGGGAAGCGCTTCGGGTTGTTGACTGATTACTTTGGAACCCTCGATTTCTATAATTGTGCCGAGCTCATCTTCAACGCGTCGGCTTTTAAGCTCTACCTGTGCAATCGCGGCGATCGAAGCTAAGGCTTCTCCGCGGAAGCCCATCGTACGGATAGCAAATAAATCTTCTGCTTGCCGAATTTTGGAAGTTGCATGTCTTTCAAAGCAAAGACGGGCATCCGTGATACTCATGCCACAACCATTATCGATAACTTGTATGAGGGATTTTCCAGCGTCCTTAACGATAAGCTTAATTTTATCCGCCCCTGCGTCGATCGCATTTTCAATAAGTTCCTTTACCGCAGAAGCCGGTCGTTGTACCACTTCTCCTGCAGCAATCTGATTAGCAACCGAATCAGGCAGTAACTGTATAATATCTGACATACAAGAGCAAAGTTACGAAAATTTTATGTGTCGTGACTCGTGATTACCTTCGGCGGGCTCGTAAATATTTGTTGCCAAGGACAGGAGGGAATATTGGTTTATTTCGGGATATGGGATGGAAGCCGTTAGTGTTAATAGGGGGATAGTACAAATGCGTATATAAAGAGGGCAATAATGCCCTGCGATGATACGGGTGAAAACGACCTTGCCTTGTTCTGCGACCAACTTTCTGTAGGCTATTCCGTTAAAAACAGAAAGTTGTCTGAGCAAAGCGAGTTTCTTTCTGTTTAGGAAAAGACAAAGAAAGATAGCAAGAACCAGGCGAGTCTTGACTTAAGTTTTCTTTTTTTGTTAAGAAAAAAAGAAAACTTAAGTCATTTCCGTTTTCAAAAACCTGGCCGTCTCGTTCCCTTTTTGTTTGATAAGATCTTCCGGTAATCCAGCAAACATCAATTTCCCGCCACCTTTTCCGCCCTCCGGTCCCATATCGATTACCCAATCGGCTGTTTTCACGACATCCAGATTGTGCTCGATAATCAATACGGTGTTTCCTCGGTCTACCAAACGGTTGATGACACCCAATAAGACATTGACATCTTCAAAATGGAGACCGGTGGTTGGCTCGTCTAAAATGTAGAAGGTATTGCCGGTATCTTTTTTTGATAGCTCCGTAGCGAGTTTTACGCGTTGCGCCTCTCCTCCCGAGAGCGTAATAGACGATTGCCCCAACGTAATATAGCCCAACCCTACATCCTGCAAAGTTTTAATTTTCCGATAAATGGAAGGGATGTTTTCAAAGAAATCCACTGCCTCATCAATGCTCATGTCTAAGACATCGGAAATAGACTTTCCGCGATAACGAACTTCCAATGTTTCGCGATTGTAACGTTTGCCGTGACAAGTCTCACAAGGAACCTGTACATCTGGCAGAAAATTCATCTCTATAATTTTCATGCCTGCTCCCTGACAGGTTTCGCAACGCCCTCCTTTAACGTTAAAGGAAAATCGGCCGGGTTTATAACCCCGAATTTTTGCTTCCGGTAATTGCACGAAAAGCGTACGGATATCGGAGAACACCCCAGTATAAGTCGATGGGTTGGAGCGTGGCGTACGTCCTATCGGACTTTGATTGATTTCGATAACCTTGTCTATATGCTCAAGCCCTTCTATTTTTTTATAAGGTAGTGGGACGCTTTTTGCGCGGAAAAAGTGTTTGTTCAGGATAGGATAGAGGGTTCCCGTAATAAGACTAGATTTTCCTGAACCGGATACACCGGTCACTAAAATTAACTTCCCCAATGGGAAATCGACCTTCACGCGCTTTAAATTGTTGCCTGTTGCACCTTCAAGTGATAATATTTTGCCGTTACCCTTACGTCGTTTGGCGGGAATAGCAACTTCTTTCTGTCCATTGAGATAACGAGCGGTCAACGTGTCCGCTCTCATAATCTCTTTCGGTGTCCCCTGCGTCACCACGCTTCCGCCGTGTACGCCTGCTTCTGGCCCCATATCGATTACGTAATCAGCCTGCAGAATCATGTCTTTGTCGTGCTCTACGACTAAAACCGAATTCCCGATATCACGTAAGTTTTTCAACGAATTAATCAGCCGCTCATTATCCCGTTGGTGCAATCCGATGCTCGGTTCGTCCAGGATATATAACACATTTACGAGTTGAGAACCTATTTGTGTGGCCAGTCGTATACGCTGCGCTTCCCCACCAGAAAGTGTTTTGGAAGATCGATCTAAAGTAAGATAGCTTAATCCTACATCCAAGAGGAAGCCTATCCTTGCGCGAATTTCCTTTAGGATTTCGGCAGCAATAGTGTTTTGACGTTCGTTGATCCGGCTTTCTATACCGTCAAACCATTCTTGCAAGCTGCTGATATCCATACTTGCTAGTTCAGCGATGTTTTTCTGATCTATCTTGAAGTGTAGTGACTCCTGTTTCAATCGAGCCCCCTGACAGGAAGGACACACCACTTTGGTTCGGAAATCTTCTAAGACGGGGGCGTCGTCTGAGCCTCGTCCGTTTATCTCTTCCAACATGTCGAAGATGCCTGTGAACTGTATTTTGTATTCGCGTGTACCATAACTGCCGTAAGAAACGGTGATGCTCAATGGTTCTTCTCCCCCGAAAAGAAGCGTATTCAATTGCTCCTCGCTTAGTTTCTCAATAGGACTACTCATGGAAAAATCGAGTTTCTTGGCCACCGCTTTGACCACCTGAAATGTCCATGAGTCACGCGAAGGGCCTAGTGGCAAAATGGCACCCTTTTGTATGCTCAATTTTTTATCCGGGATAACTGTATCTTTGTCGATTTCGAATATATAGCCAAGTCCATCACATTTCGGGCAAGCGCCATAAGGAGAATTGAAAGAAAAAGTATTCGGTTGCGGTTCATCGTAGGAGATGCCAGACTCCGCATCCATAAGATAGCGGCTGAAAAAATGCTCCCGTCCGTCCTTGTTCGCAATTTTGATAATACCTTTTGCCGCTTTCATGGCTTGCATCACCGATGTATATAGCCGTTTTTTATCGCCTGCGCTTGCGTATAGACGGTCGACCACTGTTTCAATGTCGTGTATTTTGTAGCGATCAACTTGCATTTTAGGTGTGAGTTCCAGAATTTCGCCGTCCACGCGAACTTTGGTATAGCCTTGTTTACGAATCTGTTCAAAAAGCTCACGATAATGCCCTTTACGGCCTTTGACGATAGGCGCGAGAATATATATCGGTTCGTCGTTGAACTCTGCTAATATTCGGTCGACAATCTGCTCTTCCGACATTCGCTGCATGAGCTTACCTGTAACATAGGAATATGCCTCACTTGCTCTCGCATATAGCAATCGCAGGAAATCGTATATCTCGGTGATCGTTCCTACAGTCGACCGCGGATTTTTGTTTGTTGTTTTTTGTTCAATGGATATCACAGGGCTTAGTCCCGATATTTTGTCTACGTCAGGACGTTCCATTCCGCCTAGAAACTGTCGACTATAAGCGGAGAACGTTTCCATGTAGCGACGTTGTCCTTCGGCATAAATAGTGTCGAATGCGAGCGAAGATTTGCCGCTCCCACTTAGCCCGGTGATCACGACCAATTCGTTGCGAGGAAAGCTGACGTCGATGTTTTTAAGGTTGTGTACGCGCGCGCCAAATACCTCAATTTCACGTTGTTCACCTAAATCTATATGATTGTGCTGCTTGGTAGAGCTCATGTTGTATTGTCCTGAATTTTGAAAGTACAAAGTTACGGTTTATTTCTTTTCTTTTTTGCGGTCAAAAGTGGTACTATAAAAAATTGGCTACTAATTTGTACCTTGGTTGTATAAAACAAAGCAGCGTGTGAAAAAACTGGATTTGACAAAGCAGGAACGGGATGTTGTGGAAAATGCACTTGATCATTGGCAAGGGTCCGGTTTGCTAGAAGCTAGCAAAGTCGAAGCGTTAAAGCAAACCATCGACGAAAGAGCGTTCGAATGGAAACATTTGGCGCGTTATGCGTTTTGGATAGCCCTAGTTTCCCTCATTTTTGCCGTATTTTCGCTTTTCGCGGATGATGCATTGACCCGTTTTGTGGAACGCTTTTATGAAGCACCCAATATCGTTTTTTGTCTATTTTTTGCTGGACTCGCTGTGCTTTTCTATTTCTTGGGCTTCCGAAACAAAAAACGGTATCCGGAGAAAACGTTTTCCAATGAAACACTTATGTTAGCGGGTTCCTTTGCAACAGCTGCGTGCATTGGTTTTCTGGGTCAGGTGCTGGACCGGACGACAAGTCATTATACACTCTTTTTCCTTTTGTCAATTGCTATATATGGTATTTTGTCCGTCAAACTTAACTCGAAGCTGATCTGGGTATTTACATTGGTGGCGCTCGGTATTTGGTTTGCAACTGAAACCGCACATCACAGCAATTGGGGGTTTAAATTCTGGGGTATGAATTACCCCCTGCGATTTACATTGTTTGGATTGCTTTTGACCACCTTCGCGCTATGGGGGCAGGAGAAAATAAAGCCGTTGAAACCATTTCAATCAACGAGCTATGTCGTAGGACTATTGTACACGATGATCGCTTTATGGTGCCTCTCTATTTTTGGAAATTACAGTGATTTCGATGCTTGGACACAGGTTCGCCAATATCATATTCTTTATTGGGGAGTTCTAGCTATTTTGCTTTCGTTGGGATTGGCGTTGTACGGGATGAAGACAAAAGACCATGCTTCGCGCGACATAGGTTTCGTTTTCTTTATCCTGAATCTCTATACCCGCTTTGTGGAATACCTTTGGGATAACATCAACCGCACGATTTTCTTTCTTCTGTTAGCGGGGTCATTTTGGTTGGTGGGTAGATGGGCCGAACGGATATGGCGTAAAGGGAAGTGATTTATGCTAAATAATGTTATTTTTGTTTCATGATGAAGTTAAGACAAGATTTAGTCCTTCGGAAAGTCGGGGACGACTATATTATGGTAGACCCAAGTCAGGGAATGGTAGACCTTTCCAAAGTCCACACCCTTAATGAAACGGCAGCATGGCTTTGGGAGCAGTTGGTAGACAAAGAAGTCAATGCAGCGTATATAGCCGAGCTTCTATGTGAGCGCTACGAGGTTTCGCAAGAGAAGGCCGCACAGGATGCGGAATCGTTGATACAAGAATTTGAAAAAGCAGGTCTTTTAGAGGCATAGCGCAGGTATATAAAAAGTATGGAGGCCAATACAACACCAGAGTTGACAAGTCATTATTATGAAATAGCAGATTTACAATTAGAATTACGCTTTCCCGCAAGGTTAAACTTGAACGATATTTTACCTTCTTTTGTCGGTTTTCGTGGGGAAAAACGTAACGGGACACCTGCTGCCGTCGTAATTTTTCAGGAAGAAGAGGTGCCTTCGGAAGAAGAATGGGGTGCCCTTCGAAGCGATATTTCTCTCGTGTGGGGTGACAATTTTCGTTTTTATGAACAGGAAAACGCATTCGTCACACTGATAAAACATACTGTAAAAGACAAGCAGTGGATGATGAAGAGCGCGAAAGATTTTAGTGAGTCGCGTATATATGGAAAAGCCGATGATGCGCGGATGGGAGAATTTGTCAGCTGGCTGTTGATGGTGGTTTTTGGACAGGTGGGATTGCAACATCGACTGATCTTGATTCATGCTTCCGTGATTGCTTACCAGCAAAGGCAGGGAATCGCTTTTTTAGGGAAGAGCGGGACGGGCAAGAGTACACATAGTAGGCTTTGGTTGCAACATATTCCAAACACCGAATTGTTAAACGATGATAATCCGGTGGTGCGCCTCGAAGAGGATGGAAAAGCCATGATATATGGCACGCCGTGGAGTGGAAAAACGCCTTGTTACAAAAATAAATGTGTAGAACTGAAGGGCTTTGTCCGGCTGGCGCAGGCTCCATTAAACAGATTTACACGGAAAAAAGGTGTAGAAAGTCTTGTTGCTGTCCTGCCAAGTTGTACTGCTCTCCGTTGGAACAAAGATTTATTCAACGCCATGACCAACACACTGTCGCAATTAGTGGAGCAAGTCAACGTGGGATATTTGGAATGCCTGCCCGATGCGGAAGCTGCAAAAACATCTTATAGCGCACTTTTTGAAGAATAACGATAGGGATGAGCTTGTACCTCCTGTTGAATCTAAACAAATTTCAGACTATACGTAATCTCCACTCCGCCTGCAACCAACATATCATGAACGGAGCAGTATTTTGTCACTGCCAGTTCCGCGGCTTTATGCACTTTTGTCTCGTCAAGCTGTCCTTTTAACGTAAAAGTGATGTGAATGTGCGTGAAAATAGTGGGGACTTCTTCCCGACGTTTCCCCTCTACCTCAACTTGTATGTCTTCTATAGTTTGACGCTGCTTTTTGAGGATGCTTGAAAGATCGAACACGCTACAAGAACCTAAAGCCATCAGCACGAGTTCCATCGGGCGTACACCTTTGCCTTCTCCGCCTATACTCTCAGAACCATCAATATTTACTTTGACGTTACCAAGCTCACTCGAGCCTTCAAAATGAACGGCGTCATTTTTACGTTGCAAATGGATTTTCATCTATTCAATTTCCTCTAATATAATTATTGCTAACAAATTTTATTCAAAAATAAGCTTTCCGAGTCAAATTAACGCGCGTTGTGACTAGGGAAATCTCACCCCGCGATATTTTGAAGCGTCAACTTTTGGAATCCTACTACGATACTGTTTATTTATAGCTTCAATAAAAAGGTTGGCAATGAGGGCATTTCCCATTGGTGTGAGATGCACCCCGTCCAACGAAAATGCGTTTCCGGTAATAAACGATGCGTTGACAGCGACTCCATTGTAGACAATGCCTGGCTTCTGAACACGATTGAGATAAGCGTGGGCATCTGCTAAGGCCAATTCCTCTTCTTCAGCGACTTTTTTAATAATATTATTAAACGCCTTTACACGAGCTTGAATAGCCGTCACCTCATCGCTGTCCAGTACGTATTTGCTTTCGATGGGATTGGACGGATGCAGACCGTAAGGTGCCGGATTTTCCCCAGATGTGTTCCCCAGTAATCCTGCCGAGGCAAAGGGTAGGATGAACAAATCATCGTCCGATGCTGCTCTGGATGTACCTGTGCCGATTTCGATATAGAGGTCCTGGACATCTTGACCGCTTTCAGCTTTTACGGCGGCGATCAGCGTTCCCCGTGTTACTGTGGTGAAAAAAGGAATGGCTGTCACGTCTGGGATCGTTGCAACTACGCCCTTCTGTTGATTTTCTGTAAGCTTTGTAATGAACTCTCGGTATGCGTGTTCAAAAGTCGCTGTTTCTGTCAATACTGTAGTAGGATCTTCAGGATTGGTTACGGCACCGTTCATGGCGTTACCCAAAACATCGTTGTTTCCCAGCCAAAAACTGAAAAATGTGTGGTTTTTTTCTGTGGCAAAGTCCATATAGGTTTTTGTCCCTACATCTCCATCTTGCAATAACCGCTCAAAATACATGTTTGCGGCACCGAAAGGGCCGAATTTAGAAAGATCCAGCCGCATCCCCGGGACGCCTAGGTTTTCAACATCATCCGTGTATTTGCTCAGTTTCCCCGGTTCACGGTAAGCCAAGTTATCGGTAATATTTTCCATTACCGGTTGTCCATTAACAAGATCTTTAAGTTGTAAATATCCGGAGCCGTTACGTTCATTTTCAGAGAAAAATGGGCTTCGAAAATCACCTCCGCCTACTTGTCGTAATTGCTCAGCGATGAGGTTAGGAAACGCTACTTGTTGTCCCTCAAGGTATAGTCCTCCGTCGGCAAAGCCTGCTGTTAAGGAATTCCCAACGGCAATGTATTTCGAGAAGTTAGCCTCTCCTGGCGTGGTCTGAAAGCCTTCGATCTCGGGTTTACAGGAGGTGGCTACCAGAGTTGATACAATACCAATATATAGCGCTGTATTTTTGAATATTCTTTTCATTTTCATCATCACTACCATTTATAAGTTAAGGATATGCCAGGAGCATGAATATTTGTTTTATATGTGCCAGAAAGTCCTGTATTCGCACTTGTTACGGTGCGTTCTAGGATGCGTTGAAAAACGTATGCACCCGTAAGGTCCCATCGGTCATTAAGATCGTATGTGAATCCTATAGATCCCATAATTCGATTGTTGTCCGGGGTTTCAGGCGATACGTACGGTCCTCGTACAGGACTATAGACGTAGCCTCCGCCTGCTCGTAAATCAAAGCGGTCACATACTTCATAATTGACCCCCACTTTAGCCGATAGCGCATTTTCATATTTTTTCTCCTGTTTTGTGTCTTCTAACACCGGAGTATTGTCTTTGTAGTCGAAAACGAGTTCTTTATATACACTGTAACCGATGATTGTAGCGTCGGCGGCGATATCCACTCGTTCACTAGCCGGGAATGTAAGGCCTATGTTGAACGAACTCGGTAACGGAAGTTCTGCGTCGAATGTCGTATTTGGAAAGGAGGCCGCTAAAGCAGGTGGCACTGTAAATTCTGCGTCGCCGTCCTTCAGCTTGGTGGTAACCTGAGAACGATAGCTTAGTGAGATCGCGAACTCGTCCTCTAAATGGTAATGTACGCCGACATTAAAACCCATACCCGTTCCCATTCCCGAAAGCTCTGCTCGTCCGGGCGTGCCGTCAGCCGATGCGGTAGGAATGGAGCGCGAAAGATCAACTAATCCAACATTGTAGACGAAGCCCCCACCGATACCAAAGTTTTCGGTTAGTTTGAAACTTAATGTGGGCTGGATATATATAGCCCGCATTTGCAGGTGATTCAGTTCGTAACGGCCAGGCCACTGATCGCCCCAATCCACCGAGCCGCCAAATGGCGTGTATACGCCAAGACCGGCTTTCCACCATGAATTTTTAGGGCCAAATGTTGCAAAGACGGAGAACGGAGGCGAAATCTTAAATTTCGTGTGGTGTACATCGTTGCTATTAAACTCGCGAAATGCGGAACGGTACATAACAGCACTAGCTCCTATCGACACGGCATTATGATCCATTTTGGACAGTGCACCGGGGCTGTAGAAGATGGACGTTTCGTCCACAAAAAGTGCTGACCCCGCCCCAGCCATACCGACGGCTTTTTGTCCTTGTGTGTTCACCTGCGATCCCTGTGCCCATGATATGATTGGGCTGGCAAGTAACAATCCTAATAGTAGTTTTTTTATCTGCATAATTTTTTAGATAAACGCATGAATAGGTTTACATATTCCCAAATGAAAAGACAGCAAACTATATGCCAGCATAATATTTTGTGCCGCTAAAATATGGAAAAAACTTTAACTTTGCTGTGTATGAAAAAAGATCAATCTAAAATCATAAGAGAACAAGCGCCACGGTCAGCAAGTAGAGAGCATTCCGTTCCTTTATATTTAACATCCAGTTTTATTTTTGATAACGCAGAGCAGGGACGGGCTATCTTTGCAGAAGAAGAATCCGGAATGGTCTACTCGCGCTACGCAAATCCTAATACAGCGGAATTTATAAATAAAGTTTGCATCATGGAGGACGCGGAAGCTGGTTTGGCATTCTCTTCTGGGATGGCGGCTGTTTTCGCTTCTTTTGCCGGTTTCATCGGACAGGGAGACCATATTGTTTCGGCTCGGGCGCTGTTTGGTTCCACCCATCAGCTTTTGACGCAACTGTTCCCTCGCTGGGGAGTAACGCACACGTATGTGGATGCGGTTGATAACGAGGCCTGGGAGCGCGCTATCCAACCAAATACGAAAATAGTTTTTCTCGAGTCTCCTTCCAATCCCGGTTTGGAGTTAGCCGATTTAGCATTCTTGGGGGCTTTGAAAGAAAAACATCCCCACATTATTTTTGCGATTGATAATTGTTTTGCAACTCCCTATTTACAAAAGCCATTACAATATGGTTTTGATCTTTCCATCCATTCGGCCACGAAATACATGGACGGACAGGGGCGTGTGTTAGGCGGTGTTATCGTTGGTAAGCAGGATCTAATTGATCAGTTGATGTTCTTTATACGACATACGGGGCCGGCAATGTCTCCTTTTAATGCGTGGGTGTTGTCAAAAAGTCTTGATACTTTAAGCCTGCGTATGGAAAGACATTGCAGCAATGCACTCGCATTAGCTGAAACATTAGAGAAACATCCGGAGATAGCGGATGTGAAGTATCCGTTTTTGCCATCACATCCGCAATATGACCTGGCGACTAAACAGATGAAGGCCGGTGGCGGTATTGTAACCTTTGAGGTTAAAGGCGGAGCAACGCGCGCATTTAAGTTTTTGGATGCGTTACAAATGATTTTGTACACCTCTAATCTTGGCGACGCACGTTCTATCGCTACACATCCAGGTTCGACTACACACTCGAAGCTGAGCGAAGAGGAACGTTTAAGCCTTGGTATTAAACCCGGAAGTGTTCGCTTATCGGTAGGTATTGAGGACAAAGACGATATCATCGGGGATATCTTACAGGCATTGGATGCTTCTATGGATAAAAAAGGATAAAAATGCTAGGAGCTAGGTTAAAATCAACTTTCTGATTTCTATACCTAGCTCCTTACATCCAGTTCCTACAAGGCTGCTAAAGCCTTCTCGTAATCCGGTTCTTCCGTCGTTTCAGCGACCTGTTCGGTGTAGACGACTTTTCCTTCCTCGTTAATTACGACAACTGAGCGGCTCAATAAACCGGTCAATGGGCCGTCCACGAACTTTAGTTGATATGCATCTGAAAAGTTGCTGTCTTTGTATTCGGAAAGAGTAACAACGTTGTCCAAGTTTTCTGCAGCACAGAATCGTCCTTGTGCAAAAGGAAGATCACGTGAGACGCAGAGCACGACTGTGTTTTCCAATCCCGAAGCCTTCTCGTTGAATGTTCTGACCGACATGGCACAGGTTCCTGTGTCGATACTGGGAAAGATATTTAAGACCACTTTTTTCCCTTTAAAGTCATTCAAACCCTTTTCAGATAGATCGCCTGCGGTTAATTTGAAGTCGGGGGCAGAAGATCCAACTGCGGGTAAGTCACCTTGTGTATGGACTGCTGTCCCTTTAAATGTAATTTTAGCCATGATTCTAATTTTAAATGCGACTATTAAGGTACGAAATTTTAAATAACTTTTACCATCCGATGTTATCGGATTAAATTATTATTTTCACGAAGTATAGTACAGAAACAGTGAGACATGAAAAAAGCAAGATTACTCTTATTTTCTTTTATTTTGCCGGCGGCGGCGTGTATGCCAGAGCCAGCTGAACCGGAACCTTATGGGGCTTTACCGACAGAACGCCAATTGCGTTGGCACGAAATGGAGATGTATTCTTTAATTCATTATACGCCAACAACCTTTCAAAATAAGGAGTGGGGCTTCGGCGATGCCGACCCGCAGATTTTCAACCCACAGCATTTTGATGCGCAACAAATTGCAGCAGCAGCAGCTGCTGCAGGGTTCAAGGGTTTGATTTCTGTAGCAAAGCATCACGACGGTTTTTGCTTGTGGCCTACTGCAACAACAAATTACAGTATAGCTAGTTCCCCGTGGAAAGACGGGAAAGGGGATATGGTAAAAGAATTTATGCAAGCGTCCCATGACCACGGAATGAAATTTGGCGTATACCTGTCTGCTTGGGACAGAAATGATACGCGGTATGGCACGCCGGCGTATGCGGAAGCTTACCGCGCGCAACTGATGGAGTTAATGACCCAATATGGTGAATTATTTACTTCATGGCACGACGGAGCAAATGGTGGAGATGGATACTACGGTGGAAAGAAGGAGAAACGGATTATTGACCGTTCTACCTATTACGAATGGCATGAGAAAACATGGCCAATCGTGCGGGAAAAACAGCCAATGGCGATGATTTTTTCAGATGTTGGCCCAGATATGCGCTGGGTTGGCAATGAAAAAGGATTTGCAGCGGAAACAAGCTGGGCAACATACACGCCAAGAGGAGTAGACGGTCGTCCAGCTGTGCCGGGAGACGCAGATTATGCCGAATCTACTACGGGCACGCGGAACGGTGAACATTGGATTCCAGCGGAATGTGATGTGCCCCATCGTCCTGGTTGGTTCTACCATCCTGATCAAGACAGCGAAGTGAAGACCCCGGATCAATTATTTGAGATTTACCTCAAGTCGGTGGGACGTGGCGCAAACATGAACTTAGGGTTAGCGCCGATGCCGGCGGGCTATTTGCACGCCAACGATGTAAAATCTTTGCAGGCTTTCGGTCGAAAGATAGAAAAGACGTTTGTGCGGAACCTTGCCAAAGGAGCCGAAATCAATGCTTCCAACATACGTGGCAACTCGGATAAGTTTGGTCCAAAGTGGTTATTAGATGATGATCGCTATACTTATTATGCGCCCGATGATGGAATATTGGAACCGGAGCTAGAGATTACATTACCCTCGGAGCAAACGTTTGACGTCATTCGCCTACGTGAAAATATTAAGCTGGGACAGCGATTGGACAGTGTAACAATAGCTATCTTTCAAGACGGCGAATGGACGCGACTAGCACTGGCAACAAGTATTGGTGCGAATCGACTTATTCGACTAGAGAAACCTGTAATGGCCACGAAATTGAAAGTCAAATTGCACGCGCCGGTACCGCCGACGCTAAGTGACTTCGGCCTGTTTAAAGAATTTAAAGAACCGTTTTCTTTTGACGGGGATGTCAGCGGCGGACGAGCCAGACTCGCCGTCGATGATTTTACCATACAAACTGGTAATGGCTTGCCTAATGGTTTAGATAATAATCCGGGGACTTTCGAAACACTTTCCGAAATTCAAGGAGGAATTGTTTTTGAACTGACGAAACCGGTTTCAGCAATAGGCTATTTGCCACGTCAAGACGGACAGAAAGACGGTATCGTGTTGAAATATGAGATTGCGACAAGCGCAAATGGTAAAGAATGGAAAACGATTAAAACCGGAGAATTCTCCAATATTCAAGCAAATCCTATTGAGCAAACGATTACGTTGGTTGCGCCGATTCAAGATAGGTATATGCGTTTTGTCCCGATAGAGACAATTGGCAAAACATTCTCTGTAGCATCGTTTACGTTGTTTGGTGAATAGAGTATAAGATTAAAGGACGATGTCAGAAGCATAAGAAAATCAAGCGTTATTTGGTTTTCTTATGCTTGTTCTTTATATTTGGTTATCAATTGAATTATAACTTGATAACTGAACTATGATGAAAAGACCAATCCATTCGGTTTGGTATAGTTTTTCCATCTTGTTTATCATGCTTAACATGGCTTCCTGCAGAAAAAATGCAGTAGAACCCAATGATGGTAAAGAAAACTATACCATAGGCTTCAGATTCCAGGAATTTGAGGACCGTGTTTCCCCTTTGGGAACAAAAGCACAAACAGCAGACGATGTTATAAAACGCGCTACTGCTGGCAATTTTAACCAAAACACGCAGGAGAGCCATATTTATTATTGGTCTTTCAATGCGGAAACCCTGATGCCCGATATTTATCCAAGTACACATTGGAATATTACCTATAATCAGGGACTGATTCCCGACGAGTATGCCGCTGGTTGGAGTTACGAAAGCTATGTGGCTGGCAGAGCCTTGTCGTTGAAAGGCTTGAAGGAATTAATTTTCAAAATGCCACTGACGCAGGTGCTTGAGGTTCATGAATTAGCTTTTGATGTGAGTTCGTCCGGGACCGGACCAAAGGGTTTCTCGCTTTTATTTTCTCAAGATGGAGAAAGTTATGTCGTGCTTAAAGAGCATAATCAATTTGCCAATACAAATACGCCGCAAGCAAGAAATTCATTTACTTTTTCGTTGGAAGAACTAGCACTGGACCTTTCGAAAGATTTATATATCAAATTGGTTCCGGAAGCTGGCAACCGCGGAAGTGCAGGTGACTATAACGAGGTTACCGGTATTGTACGAATCGATAATTTCCGGTTGTCTGGAATCGCCGAGGAGCTGGCTGATGCTAGCGTACGCCGCGTACACTACCATATTTTTGATGCGGCAACCAAAAATTTAGTTCTCTCTGGAGCTGATCACTTCCGAGAAGGGGAATTGTCCGACTTTCAACTCACACTCCCTTCGGGAGATTACATTGCTTCCTTCGTAACGAATGTGTCTAATGCAGCGTTAACTATTCCCGAAACCGGAAATGCGGACGGGTATTTTATTGCCAATATGTTTGCTAATCATAAGGCGAAGATTTTTGGTGTTGTGGATACTTTTTCTGTCGATGGAGATATGCATAAGGAGATAGAGCTGAGCCGTTATTATAGTGAGATTAGGTTTGCGTTTACTGATACGAAAGATCTGTCACATGTAGGCAAGCTTGTCATCAAGCAAGGGCATGTGCCAAAGTTTTATGCGCCTTTTCGTCCGGCAATGGACAGTCCTGTACAAGATGTGTCGGAAATTGTTATCCTTCCCGAATTCAGTGACAATAAGGAGCTGTTTTTTAATCAGTTTATTGGAAACACGGTAGTTCCCACGCGGTTGAGCTACGTTGTGGAGGCTTATGATATAGCAGATAAATTGATAACCACGTTCGAAGTTGAGAGCGAAGTCCGTAACAATATGCAGCTACTGTTTCGTGGTAGTTTGTTGGGTACACCTAACGGCGGATTTGTTGTTCGCCTAAATGAAAATTGGAGTGGCGAAAAACAAGTTGGCTTCAATTAAATAGATAATTTTCGTAAAGACAAGTTATAATTTGATTTTGATTAGGGACGCGATTACCGTCTGTGAGCCAGCTTAGTGCTCCCTCGGTTCATCGCGTCTCCTTTTTACAATACGTTTACGGGATTACCCTGCGAGAAAGCTTTTATGTTTTCTACAACGGTGTCCATCAAACGAAGCCTTGCTTCTCTGGTTGCCCAACCTATATGCGGCGTAATAATACAGTTCTTCGCTTTTAAAAGTGGATTATCACCTGATGGAGGTTCCGTTGCCAACACGTCTAATCCTGCACCGCTTATACGTTCGTTATTCAATGCATCGGTAAGATCTTGGGCATTGACCAATCCGCCTCTTGAGGTATTGATGAGCTTGGCGGAGGGTTTCATCAGCGACAACGACTCGATGTTGATGATGTTTTCGGTTTCTGGAGTCAGCGGACAGTGCAAGCTGATGACATCAGCCTGTGCGAAAAGTTCATCTCGATTAACCCACTGAAAATTTTTTCGATGTGATTGGTCAGTTCTTGTGCGGCTTGAGGCCAAGATAGGCATGCCGAATGCAAGACCTACATCGGCTACTTTTTGTCCGATACTTCCAAATCCTATGATACCGAGTGTCTTTCCTGATAATTCGGTTAGGGGGTAGTCCCAAAAACAGAAGTCTGGGTTTGAGGCCCATTTACCTCCCATTACGGCATCACTATGGCGTTGCGTACGGTAACACAATTCCAAAAGAAGGGAAAATGTCAATTGTACAACCGAAGCGGTGCTGTATCCTGGAACGTTAGTGACAGTGATGTTTCGTTCTTTGGCGCACTCTATATCGATAATATTATATCCAGTAGCAGTAACGCCGATATATTTTAGCTGCGGTAACGCACTAATTACCTCCGCGGACAACGGTACTTTATTGGTGAGAAGGATATCCGCACCCTTAGCACGCTCGACAATTTCGTGTTCTGAAGTGCGTTCATGAATGATAAGGTCGCCAAGTTCTCCTAGCGGTCCCCAAGTTAAATCACCGGGATTAAGCGTGTAACCATCTAAAACTACAATTTTCATTACGCCAATTGCTCCAATAGATTATTCCAACTAACGAGTCCACTTATAATATTGCGGAGATCAGCTGCCGAAACGCGTTCCTGCTCCATACTGTCACGGTGGCGGATCGTTACGGTATCATCCTCGAGTGTTTGGTAATCGACGGTGATGCAGAACGGCGTACCAATTGCATCTTGTCGACGATAACGTTTTCCGATGGCATCCTTTTCGTCGTATTGGATGTTAAAGTCCAGTTTCAGCTTAGTCATAAGCTCCCGCGCTTTATCAGGGAGTCCGTCTTTTTTAGTAAGGGGTAATACCGCAGCTTTTACTGGAGCAATAGCGGGATGAAATTTCAACACAACACGTGAATCCTTTTTATCCTCGGTTGACAAATCCTCTTCAACCAAAGAATTCGCTAGTACCGTTAAAAACAAGCGATCCAAACCGATCGAAGTTTCAACCACATACGGAACATAGTTTTGATTGATTTCCGGATCGAAATACTGCATCTTCTTTTTAGAGTACTCCTGGTGTTGTTTCAGATCAAAATCTGTACGCGAGTGTATTCCTTCCACTTCTTTGAATCCAAAGGGAAACTGATATTCGATATCGACGGCTGCGTTTGCATAGTGTGCAGGTTTAACATGATCGTGATAACGATATTTAGCTGGATTGGCTCCTAAAGCCAAGTGCCATTTCAATCGCGTTTTCTTCCACTTTTCGTACCATTCCATTTCTGTCCCTGGACGAACGAAAAATTGCAATTCCATTTGTTCGAACTCACGCATACGCATGATAAATTGCCTAGCGATAACCTCATTTCGGAATGCTTTACCGATTTGTGCGATTCCAAACGGAACCTTCATACGACCGGTTTTCTGTACATTTAGGAAGTTCACGAAGATACCTTGTGCGGTTTCGGGACGTAGGTATACTTTTTCTGCATCCTCTGCCATTGCACCCATTTGCGTAGCAAACATAAGGTTAAACTGGCGTACTTCTGTCCAGTTTTTTGTTCCCGAAATTGGGCAAACAATATTATGTTCCTCGATGAGGGCCTTCAATCGCACTAGATTGTCAGCGGTAATAGCATCATCGAGATCCTGCTGAAGCTGTGCTGCTTTGTCGGTTTTGCCGTCTTTTTCGTAACGATCTATTTTGTCTTCGATGAGTTGATCCGCACGATAACGTTTGTTGGAATCTTTATTGTCTATCATGGGATCGTTAAAACCATCCACGTGCCCAGATGCTTTCCAAGTTGTAGGGTGCATGAAAATCGCCGCGTCAATGCCGACAATGTTCTCATTTAGTTGCACCATGGATTTCCACCAATAGGTCTTTAGGTTGTTTTTTAACTCCGAACCCAACTGACCGTAATCGTACACAGCACTTAGGCCGTCGTAAATTTCACTTGATGGGAATACAAACCCGTATTCCTTCGCATGTGATATAATATTCTTGAAAAAGTCGTCTGTTTGCTTACTCATAATCGCAAATATAGATATTAGATGTTAGATATTAGACAATAGAGATTTAATCCTTCGTCACTAAATCTCGAATCTGCTGTGATGCATTTTTATTATCTACTTTCTTAACAATATGTTGGATGATACCTTGCTCGTCAATCACAAAAGTAATACGCGCTGTTCCCATATATTTTCGCCCATACATGTTTTTCTCTACCCATACACCATAATCATTTACTATTTTCTGATTTTCGTCCGCTAATAAATTGAAAGGCAGGTCAAACTTGCTGATAAATTTTTGATGCGACTGTTCGCTATCGATGCTCACGCCCAGCACTTCAAACCCCTCTTGTACTAATGTTTGATAATTATCTCGGAAATTGCACGCCTCAGTGGTGCATCCCGGCGTATTGTCTTTTGGATAGAAATAAAGGATAACCTTTTTGCCCTTGAAATCGGATAACTTGATGAGTTCTCCAGCTTGGTTCTTTGCGATGATTTCCGGCGCTTTATCGCCGATTTGTAATGTTGTCATGTTATTTATCTAATAAATTTCACTTCGTATACCTGTTCGTTGTCTTTCCAGTCTGTCACAATCAATTTAAAGGTATGTTGCCCTTTGGTAAGGGAAGAATCAAAGGTATGCCATAAATGCCTATTTTTGGGATCGTACTCCATTAGTACCCATCGATCATCTATATAGCCATTAAAAGACTGAATGCCGGAAAAGTTATCTCGAACGGTAAAATCTATTTTTGTCTGTGCACTTACATTTTTTCCACTGCTCAAGTTACGAGGTGTGATTGTAGGCGCCACTGTGTCTACAGCTACGTAGAAACTCCCAAGATTGCGTGTGTTTACGGTTACCCAGCCATCTTCAAACTTGCCGCCTTCCGAACCATTTTCTACAGAAGCCAGAAGTGCCTTGCTCTCCAGACGAGGAGGGAGATTGGTCGGCTTAATGCGCAGGTTATACGTAGTGAATAAGGGTGTCAAGTTATTGTGTACGAGGTGGATCAAAGAGTATCCGCCAGCGGGTTTAGGAGCGGTACTGTATACGAAGTCTAAATCTCCATATAGAACACCTTTCGGCATATTTATCTGAATATTTTCATTCTCAAACGTATTCTCTGTGTTGTATTTGAATAACTGAACACCATGACGTTTTCCGTGAACGGTCTGTGCAGCTGCGCCATTTTGTATTTTAAAATTCAATTCACTGCAATTCCCTGCAATGTCTTTAACTACATATTTTGCATCGTAAATTTTATCGTCTGGCAGGGAGACAATACCTTCATTTTCCAAAATCTTGAATATTTCAATAGGATTGCCCGGGTCTTTGAAACTTTTTTGAATTTTTGCTTTTGTTTTACGCCAATATGGATAATCAATATAGGAATGTATCCCTCGAGAGGTGTTGAAGTCAAGTTCCTCAAATACGACAGTGGAAATCGATTTCCCGTCGATAAAGAGTTCGACAGAATAAACACCGTTTCGGAACCCGCCGGCTCGGTGTCGATCAATCGTGTTGATTCCCAAGCCGAATCTTCCGTTTACTTTAATAGGTGTGTTTGGTGCTAATGTATACAAGCCATTTCGGGTTGCTTTTACTTGCATAGCCCGGCGCGGGGTATGTTCGTTAAACAAATCATCGTTCAAATCGTAAACCATGATATTGTTGATTGTAGGAAGGAACCTGTCGTTGAAACGTAACCCGAATAGCTGTGGGTTGAGCGGACGTTGCGTTTTGGTGTCGCGAATTTCAAAATGGAGGTGAGGCCCGCCCGAAGCTCCTGTATTGCCAGCGTTACCTATATATTGCCCTTTTTTGAGCGATACCACGCCGGGGTCTACAGGGATATCTACATCGAATCGTTGCTGCTTATGTTGCTCGGCTCGGACGATATTGGTCAGTGCATCGTTGAATTTGTCCATGTGCAAATACACTGTGGTATATCCATTCGGGTGGTCAATGTAAACGGAGTTTCCACCGCCGCCGATCTGTACACGTACACGGGATACATAACCCTCTGCCGCCGCATGTAAGGGCAAACCAATACGTTGCTGTGTGCGATAATCGTCGCCAGCATGAAAATGTGTGGAGCGCAGCTCACCGAAAGTGCCGGACGCGTCCATGGCTACATTAAGTGGATTACGAAAATACCCCTGTGGATATTCGCGCGAGGTTATGATGTCTTTATGTTGTCCCTGCACCTGTATGCTGCTTAGGGCTAGGCCTAGACAGGCATATAGTAATCTGTGTTTTTTCATAGCATGTTTTTAACGGCAAGTTATCCTATAAGGATGGTTACTTTACCTGGCAACTGAATACGGAATTATCCTGTATAAATCCCTCAAATTTATCCCCTACGGCAATAGGGCCAACGCCCACAGGTGTGCCCGTATAGATAAGATCTCCTTTACGTAATGTAATATATTTTGAGATGAATACGATCAAATTACCGATATCGAAAATCATATCTTTTGTATTTCCTGATTGAACCGTTTCACCGTTCTTCTTTAAAGAAAAAGCGATGTTTTTAAGGTCAGGGAAGTCTTCTTTTGGAAAAAGTGGGCTGATAACAGCAGAGTAGTCAAATGATTTTGCCAACTCCCATGGCAGACCTTTTTCTTTATGGATGGATTGGATATCACGTGCAGTGAAATCAATGCCTAAACCTACTGCATCAACGTATTTATGCGCAAACTTCGGTGATACATGCTTTCCCTCGTTACAGATACGGAATACTACTTCGACTTCATAGTGCACGTCGTTGGAGAACTCCGGATAATAGAAGTCTTTATTGTCCTTTAATAATGCTGTATCCGGTTTCATAAAGATAACCGGGTTGTCGGGAACGGGATTATTTAACTCTTTAGCGTGATCGATATAATTTCTGCCTATCGCGATAATCTTCATATATGTTGCTATTGTGTTGGTAGCAAACCTAAATAAATTCTATTTTATATGCAATATAATTGCGTGAGCATATGAAATGAATTTATTTCGCTCTCCTCTGCCATTGAAGAATAATTTTATAGAGGAAATATAAGGAAATTGTTATAGGTGACAAGCTAACTTGGGAGCTACCTACCAGTATATTGGTTCTCTGTTACTAACGGGCGTAGCGGCGATTGATGATAAAAAAATAAGCCTTTTCAATATTGAAAAAGGCTTATTTAAATAGATACGGTTTGTTAATTTTTATACTTCTATACTTCCAGCGAGACGTCCATTTTGAAATCATCATCTTTTAAATGAACAATCTCCATGGCTTTCTCGTAGTTGGTAGATTTTTTCGAAAAGAAATCATGCTGCGTGGTTTCTGTATTTAACCCATTCAATACAATGGGATTCACCTGCTTAACTTCAAAAATAGGGTCGAAGCCCAAGTTCATTAACGCTTTGTTTCCATTGTAACGTACATACTCCTTCACTTCTGCCGTTAAGCCCACGACGGTGTACAATTCTTCGGTATACTTAATCTCGTTTTCATACAGGTCATTCAACAGATTCAAGAAACGTGCTTTCACCTCTTCCTTGTTCGGAAGCTTGGCGAATACCTCTTGTGCCATCAAACCAACAAATACGCCGTGAATGGACTCATCTGCAATGATCTTTTTGATTATATCTGCGGAAGCTACCATTTGGCCTTGGCCACATAGCCAAAGCGGTAAGAAGAAGCCCGAATAGAATAAGAAAGATTCTAATAGCACCGATGCGCCAAGCGCCATGAAGAGTTCCTCATCAGAAATTTTTTCCTTGTCGATGGCACGATAATACTTATCGATAGTTGCGGCTTTGTATTGTAGGAACTTGTTTTCTTTTACCCAGCCGAATACATCATTAATTTCGTTTGTCGTGGATACCGTCGTGAAAATAGTGGAATATGATTTTGCATGTATGGCTTCCATCATACACATATAGGACAACACCGCTTTATTCTGCAAAGAATCGATATGGTCGATGATTTTGGGCATACCTGTATGGCTTTGGAGCGTATCTAATAGGGTTAGCCCACCAAGCGCCTTCTTATAGCACTCTTTCATGTCCCAACTCAATCCTTTCCAGCTGTCGATGTCTTTGGAAGGGATATATTCCGTATCAATCCAGAATTGTTTGATATTTTGTTCCCAGAACATCAACACATAATCGTTTTCAGGGGTGTTCCAGTTTACCGCTTTATATTGTTTCATCGTTAAATCTTCAGTGGACCGTTGTCAGTGCTCAGTCCTTGTTCTTTATTCCTTTTGTCTTTACTTCTCGATCCTTGCCTAGTCACTAATTACGCAGAGCAGGAAATACACTCTTCTACAGTTGATTTACGTGTACGTGTATAGTACAGCGATTTCAAACCAAGTTTATGTGCATAGATGTAGTATTTCGCTAGATCTCTTGTCGAATCTTTCGAGTTGGTGTGAAGGATGGTGGATACTCCTTGGTCAATATGACGCTGGATGACCGAAATTAATTTCAACACCTTGAATTGATCCATGTCGTATGCCGACTTGAAGTAGAAATAATTGTCATTTGTTAAATAAGGCATCGGATAATAGGTCGTACTGTCGCCATACTCCCGTACCTCAATAATATCCACTACCGGCATAACTGAAGCAGTCGCGTTCATGATATAGGAAGTAGATTGGTTTGGTGCGATAGCTAGACGATACGCGTGATAGATACCATGCTCTTGTATTTGTCCTTTTAAGTTTTCCCAATCTTGTCTTGTTGGTACATGAACACCTTCAAACAACTCTTTGACCTTGTCGGTGGTCGGCGCGTAGTCTTGCGATGTATATTTGTCGAAATAAGTGCCATCTGCGTAAGCTGATTTCTCGAAGCCTACGAATGTTTTACCACGTTCTTTGGCAATTTCCATAGAAGCTTCCAAAGAATAGTAGTTCATCATCATGAAGAATGTGTTGGCAAAGTCTAGCGCTTCCGTTGACTCATACATTATGAAGCTCTTCGCCAAAAAGCCATGTAGGTTCATAGCTCCTAGTCCGACCGAGTGTAGTTCCCTATTGGCCTTAGCGATGGAAGGAACCATTTCGATGTCTGTCACATCTGTTACTACCGTTAGGGCACGTGTTGCCGTTTTCACCGCTTCTTTAATGCGTTTGTTGTCCATTACGGTAGCGATGTTGAGTGACCCGAGGTTACAAGATATACCGTAGCGGATGGTGTCTTCCCTGCCATAAATCTCAATATCCGAAACTTCGGAAACCTGCATAATCTCGGTACATAGGTTAGAGAATTTCACTTGGCCAATTCCGTTTAGGGCATGTACTCTATTGGTATTCTCCTTGAAGAAAATGTACGGGTAACCGGATTCCTTTTGAATTTGAGCAATACGTACCAGTAAGTGGCGCGCATTAACTTTTTTCTTTTTGACGTTTGGATTGGTAATTAATTCATCATACATCTTATCCATATCCATATCGTCTAGGTATTTGCCGTATTCCTGCATTACGGTATGCGGATAAATGAGGTAGCATGGTTCGTCTTTTTCGGCCATCTCCATAAATTTATCTGGAACGATGATGCCTATAGAAAGCGATTTTATACGTACCTTCTCGTCGACATTGATTTTTTTACAATCCAGAAATTCTTCGATGTCGGCGTGAAAGATATTGAGGTAGACGGCCCCTGCACCCGGGCGTTGCCCCAGTTGATTGGCATAGGAGAACGTATCTTCCATGATTTTCATAATAGGAAGAACACCCCCGGCACGGCCATCCACACCTTTGATAGCTTCTCCGCGGGCCCGGATTTTGGAAATGTTAAAGGAAACACCACCACCGATAGAAGATAGCTTCATGGCGGAGTCGACCGCATAGCCGATACCGTTTAGGTTGTCACCAATCTCATCTAAGAAACAAGATACCAATTCGCCAGAACGTTTTTTCCCAGCGTTCAAGAATGTCGGGGTAGCAGGTTGATATTCTTGATTGATCATGATCTCGGCATACTCGATAGCTTTTTGTACACCTTCTTCCCGAGCAAGGAAAAGTGCCACGGCAACCACGCGGTCTTCATAGCGCTCTAAGAATTTTTCGCCTGTGTCGTCACGTAATGCGTAGCTCTGGAAGAACTTAAACGCTGCCATGAACGATTGGAAGCGGAATTTCTTCGCATGTACATAGTTGTACACTTGTTCCATTTCTTCGAAGGTGAACCACTCGTAGAAATTGATATAATAGTTGTGCTCAATTAGGTAATCAATCTTTTCTTTTAACGTGTAAAAGAAAACCGTATTCTTGTTTACATGTTCCAAGAAATAGGCACGTACAGCTTCTTTGTCTTTATGCAAGCTGTACTCCTCATCATGCTTAATCATGATTTCGTTATTAAGCAATATCCAATTTTTTGCTACCTCGTTTGCTATCATTGTATTGGTGTTTTATAATTTCAATAAATTGATTGATATCTTCCATGGTGCCAGAAAGTTCGAATTTCATGGCGAGTGGAATATCGTAATCTTCGGATACCTTGTCGGCTGCTAACCCAAAGTTTCTTCCCCAGTTTCTGTTACCGCTTGAGGTCACGGAATAGATTTTTTCCGCATGGTTATCCATAAACATCTTCGTTTTTTCCGGCATAGATCCTAACTTGGTCGTATAAGTAACCAAGTGCCCAGATTCTTGGATTTCCAAGCTTTCTTCAATCTTATGCGCTTGCCATCCGGTTATTTGGATAACTTTGTTAATAAAGCGCTGGACATTTCCAGTTTTTGAATCGTAATATAGATGGACCATATCTCGCTCCGTTAGGGTAAAACAATTAAAGGGCTATAGACGCCAACTCTTCGGGTTTGAAACCGATGATGCGCTGTTGTACTTCTTCGTTGTCGAGGACCAGAACCGTAGGAACCGTTCTGATTTTAAACTTAGCAGCTAGATCAGGTTGGTCGAACGGGTTAATGGTTTCGTATGGGATCCCTCTGTTGTCTAAGAAGGCGGACACTTGTGCGCATGGCGCACAGTCATTTTTTTCGAACTTAATGATTCTTGCCATGTTGTTGTAAGTTTAAATTTGCGGAGATGATTGACATCTCCAAGAAGTTAAAAACACGAGACTTGAGGCAGGTCTGCATCTCAAGCAAAACAAATATCCAACATTTTAATTCTGAGCGGTAGTGATACTTTTCCACATGGCGAATAGATAGAACGAATAAACCGCGTTCCTAGCTTGTTTTTTTGTGTAAAATGCTGATTTGTAGTTGATGATTTAAATGTTGATAACTTTAAAATTGCTTTTATAGACAAAAATTTACAGCAGGATTCGCTGAAAATGATATCGCTCAAACAAGTAAAAAGCTGACGATATTTTGACTTATTTTTCATTGGCTCTGTGTCTGAATCAATTGGCTTTTTTATGCGCTAATAAAAGATGAAGAATGGGTGAATTTATATTTTTTGGAGGAACTTATGGATAGATCCGATAATTACTTTTTTCAAGAAAGATGCCGATATCGGGGAACGATACGGTGTGGATATTCCACACCGTATTTGGTTTGTCTATGCATTTCGCTTATATTGTACTGCCTTTCACGCAAACTGGCCTTTAATTATTATTACATATTTAGATGTGAAAAAGACATTACTAACCGTATTTTTTTTCTTATTTTCTGTAGCGAACATTTATAGTATGAGTGAGACTGACTCACTATTGGGTATCTTGGATAAGATGATCATTAATCGCAAGGAATACACCACAAAAAAAGAAGCGTATATTGAAAGTATCAAAAAGAAACTCCATAAAACAACTGCTTTAGAAGATCGGTTTCGTCTTAATGATGAAATTATATCGGAATACCAATCTTTTAAATGCGATTCTGCCTTAGCTTATGTGGAACGAAACATTGCGGTAGCACAGGCTTTGGAAAACGAGGAATATTTCCAGAATAGTAAATTAAAACAGGCATTCGTATTGTCCTTATCCGGTTTGTTTTCTCCCGCGCGAGAGGTTTTGGAATCTATGGATTACCAAAAGCTGCCATCCTATCTCAAGGTGTCGTATTGTTGGGGCTATATCCGCTATAACGAAAATCTGATAAAGTATATGGATAACCGGACCTATGAAAAATTATACCTTTCGGAGAATAGACGTTATCGGGATTCGCTGATGAATTTGTTAGACCAGGGTAGCGACATGTACCTAAAAGAGAAATCGTTTAAGTTGAAAGCAGAAGAAGCATACCAAGAGTCGTCAGAGATACAGTTGGAGCTGTTTGCAAAGGTAGCACCGCATACACATGGATACGCGATGTCTGCCATGGGCCTGGCCATGGTGTTCAAAGAACTGGGGAATGTAGCACTCGAAGAAAAATACCTGCTCCTGGCAGCGATAACCGATGTGCAATTGGCTGTGAAGGAAAACGAATCTTTATTGGCTTTAGCTATTTTTCAATATGAGAAAGGAGATGTGGATCGGGCGTTTAACTACGTACAGGCGTCTTTGGAAGATGCCAATTTTTATAATTCACGTTTTAGGAATGCCGTTATTGCCAAGGTCCATCCTATTATAGAAGCAACTTATTTGGCGAAAATTGAGCAACAAAAGAAAAATCTACGATTGTATGCACTAACAATCAGTGTTTTTGTTGTCGTTTTGATCGTGACACTTTATTTTTTATATAAACAGATGAGAATGGTGTCTAAAGCCAGAAAAAATCTGAAAACTATCAATAATCAGCTTGTATCTGTCAATCAAAAATTGGATGAGGCTAATCTTATACGTGAGCGCTATATCGGATATTATATTAATCAGTGTGCTGTTTATTTAGATAAACTGGAAGAATATAGGAAATATGTTCATCGAAAGATAAAGGCGGGGCAAATCGAAGATCTACAAAAATTAAGTTCCTCCAATCTTGTTTTTGAACGGGATACCGAAGCATTATACCATGATTTTGATAAAACATTTTTTGAGGTTTATCCTTCCTTTGTAGAGGAATTTAATAGTCTCCTGAAAGAGGACGAGCGTTATGATCTAAAGAGGCATCAGCTGAATACAGA
Source organism: Sphingobacterium haloxyli (assembly GCF_002980525.1). Classification (GTDB taxonomy): domain Bacteria; phylum Bacteroidota; class Bacteroidia; order Sphingobacteriales; family Sphingobacteriaceae; genus Sphingobacterium; species Sphingobacterium haloxyli. The sequence goes on along the minus strand of NZ_PVBQ01000001.1, from coordinate 479,990 downwards.
ACTTCGTATTTTTGCACTTATACGTTTGGGGATAACAGACGTAAATCAAATCGCGACTTTTCTTCGCTATTCTATGCAAACTATTTATAACTATAAGAGTAAAGTGAAGGGGAAGGCACTTTTGGATAGTGATAGTTTTGAAGAAAAGGTTAAGAAAATAGGAGGTTTTACACAAGAATAAATTCTACCCGACTTACCAAACTAACCTTTTTTGTTTGTCGTAAATAGCTTTATTGTAGCGATTTATATATTTTTTTGTTTTTAAACATTTACCAATACGCCTACCTGCACATACAGGTAGGCGTATTGGTTTATAAATTTGTGAGAAGTAAAACGTGGATGCGCTATCATGTCATTTGAAGAGCATCAGCGGAACGCTTAACCATTTAAAATTATAAACGCACATATATATAAATCTGTTTTTTTATAGCATAGCATGATGAAGTGGATAAAATAATTTATACGGTGTGTAAGCTGATTAATCAATTTTAAATTATATGAAAAAACTACTAACTTTTACGCTTTTTGTCCTCTTCTTTGGGTGTGAAAAACAACACGATCTTCCCCCTAGCCCGGGACGGATGATTAAAGATTTTAAGTTGGAAACCGGCCAGTATGGTAATGCCACCATCTATCAGGACGGCGATACTTTTAAGATATTAGTAAGACTCGTTCAGGGAACCGATCTGACGAAGGTCGTGCCCATATTCACGTTATCGGATGGAGCGAATAGCCGTCCAGCCTCTGGCGAAGCCATCGATGTATCCACGGGGAATAAAGTTGCTTTTACCGTTACGGCCGCATCCGGGGAAGTCAGACAATGGGAGGTCGAATTTAGAGTGTATGACTCGCGGATTTCCGATTATGATACGTATAGCATATCAGTAAACGATGGCTCGACGGTTATGCAGGTACAGGGCGATCTGACTTTCAATGAAAAATATCTTGACAATACCCTAATCAACACCGCAACAGCAGAGGCAGCAGAAGGCGAAAACCTCAAAAGATGGCAAGAGTGGGCTATCATCTATCATTCTTCGGAAGGAGATACTAAATATTATCAGCTGCGGAATCTACATAGCGGCATGTTCCTGAACGGTGTTTCTGATGGTGAACAGCTGAAGCAGAACTGGGAATTGAAAAACGATGCGGACCTGCAGTTGTGGAAGATCGAGGAGTCGGTGGAGACCGGCAAATTCGAGCTGTCCAACAAAGCGAACGGATTGTATGTGACGTTGAGCGGGGATGGCGCTATTTTGGCAGAGACCAAACAAGGCAGCGAGACACAGCGCTGGGCGATCACCAAATTGCCCCGGGACAGTTATCGGGATGGCGATGTAACGAATTTCTTTCGCCGGACGACAGGCTCTGTGGCGTTTGATCAGGGCACGAGCATACCACTTTCGGATGGGCGTGTACTTTGGGTTACGCAAGATGCGTGGTACCACGGATCAATGGCTCCTAACGGAAATCTGTATGGGAACCACTTTATCTCTTATACCAATTCCATCATTATACAACCCTCCATGGACGATTGGGATCCAAACGCACCGATGATGACCAGACAAGGGGCGCACCACAATATTGGTAATATATGCCCCGTTCCATCGGGAGCTAGCCGGAATTGGGTTGGCCCCGGTGTCGAGCTGGGCGATTATGTATACATCCATGGTGGAGAAGGACATGGTCTTGATGACACGGATCAGGCGGTGTACAAACTGAAGAAAGAGTCTGGCAACGAGTGGAATCAAGTCGAAAGACTGGCGATCCCAAACATGACAGGTCAATTGGATATCCGGTATAAGGATGGTATGGTCAAATCCGATGACGGTTATGTCTACGTGTACGGAGAACGCACGGCACCAGAAACATTTGGGTTTAATACCCTGTTGTACGTAGCGCGGTTTTCGCACGATGAGCCGACTGAATGGTCTTTTTGGGACGGATCAACATGGGGGCATACGCCTTTAGTTGCCTCTTCCGCGGTAATTGCCGAAGGCAACGGAACCAATAACTTTGGTTATTTAAATGGTAAATTTCTTCACTTAACCATGGATCAAGGCTTCTATTGCGGCATTCCTTCCATCAATATGTATATCGCTACGTCCAGCAGCCCGACTGGACCGTTCACTTCAAGAAAGCTGGTGTATCACTTTACCGAATTTTATAAGGGGTATAATGCCCGTATATACACGCCAATTATCCATACGATAGCACAAAATGACAGGGATGAACTTCTGTTGACATACAGCATTAACTATGGTGCTTGTGACGAAAATAGTGAAAATGTGATCAAGGAAGACGACGGTAATTTTGATCCCTACTATTACCGGGTAAAAGGCGTACGTATTCCGTACGAAATGATCGGCTTAAATAATGGTAAATAATAATATATGATGATAAAGCTTCTGTCTATCCTTTGCCTATTGTCGGGCTTTCTTTTCTTGCCAAATGCCACCTTTGCACAGGACGATCTGCAGAACAGCAGGCTTTGGAACGCAAAATGGATTTCAGAGCAGCGTGATGAGGGCCTGACATACGGTGTTTACCATTTTCGGAAAAGTATCGAACTCGCTGGAAAGCCGGAAAGTTTCGTTATACATGTTTCGGCAGATAATCGCTATAAATTATATGTCAACGGTCAAATTGTATCGATGGGCCCCGCGCGTGGTGACCTTCATTTTTGGAACTATGAAACGGTAGACATCGCCCCTTATTTGGTTTCTGGACAAAATGTAGTGTCAGCGTTGGTGTGGAACGAGGCTGAATACAGGCCGGAAGCACAGATCAGTTTGCGGACAGCCTTTATTGTGCAGGGGCGTTCAGCATCCGAGGAAATATTGAACACCAACGGAAGCTGGAAATGCGTAAAAAGCCACGGGCACCAACCTATTCCTGGGTTTTTCTTTGCGGCGAGTAAAGGAGAGTTGGTCGATATGAATCAGACTATCAAAGGTGATTGGCACGCCGTGCATTATGATGATCATAGCTGGTCATCCGCTCGGGAACTTTCTGACGGAAAAACCAAGGGAACGTCTGATGGCTGGAACTGGCAGCTTGTGCCTTCTCCTTTGCCACAAATGGAACTGAGCTACGAACGTCTTGTCAAACTGCGGGCGGTCAGCGGCATGGAAGCACCGGTTTCCTTTCCGGCAAAGAAAGAAAACCTCACTATTCCGGCAAACCGTACCGTTACCTTGTTACTCGACCAGACCTATATGACCAATGCTTACGTCACACTTCTTTTTAGCAAAGGTAAGGGAGCAGGCATTTCTTTGGGATACGCCGAAACATTGTATGACCGGCACGAAGGTAATGAGCTTCGGAAAAGCGACCGGAATGAAGTAGAAAACAAAATATTTGTCGGCAGAATAGACAGCCTATTGGCCGATGGGACGGAGAACCAAACGTTTACTACGCTAAACTATCGTACCTACCGTTATCTGCAATTGATTGTCAGCACAAGCGACGAACCGCTAGTCATCAATGACCTGTACGGCACTTTTACAGGTTACCCTTTTAAACAAAATTATGTGCTTAACACGGGCAATAGCGAAATAGACCAAATATTGGATATCGGTTGGCGGACCGCCCGGCTAAATGCCTGGGAGACCTATATGGATTGCCCGTATTACGAACAGTTGCAATATATTGGCGATACGCGCATACAGGCCATGATTTCATACTACAACAGTGGCGACGATAGGCTTGCCCGTTATGCGCTTGACCTGATGGATCGCTCACGCTTGACGGAAGGAGTCACGATGAGCCGCTATCCTACGCGCGGAACCCAGATTATATCTACGTTCTCTCTTTGGTATATCGGTATGTTGCATGACTATTGGATGTACCGTCCCGACAGCGATTTCATCAAGGAAAAACTGACCGGGCAACGGGCTATACTCGAATTTTTTGAAAAACTACAGCAACCGGATGGCTCTATCAAAGATTTGCCTTACTGGCGGTTTGTGGATTGGGTGGGCGATATGGGATGGGGGCCTATGGGTCCGGACGGGAGCGCAGCCATCTATGATCTGCAGCTGCTGCTGGCATACCAATGGGCGTCAGAAATGGAAGCCGCGTTTGGACTAGTCCACTTTGCCACCTATTACGGAGAAAAAGCCGCTCACTTGAAAGCCACCATCAAAAATAAATATTGGGATGCCGAAAAGAAACTATTCGCCGACACCAAGGAAAAGAAAGGCTTTTCGCAACATGCCAATTCGCTGGCTATCCTAGCAGGATTGATCGCCGAACAAGAACTGGCTACGGTGGGTAACAGCTTGCTTCAAAACACCGAATTAACGCCTTGCACCATATACTTCAAGTATTATCTCCATCAGGCATTGGCAAAAGCCGGATTGGGCGATGATTATATGAACTGGCTGGGTATCTGGCGCGAAAATATACAAATGGGATTAAGCACCTGGGCAGAAGACTCCCGCTTGCAAACTGTTCGGTCGGAATGCCATGCCTGGGGAGCCAGTCCGAATATTGAGTTTTTCAGAATCGTATTAGGGATCGATACGGATGCTCCGGGGTTTGCTCGCGTAAAAATTGAACCGCGTTTGGGTATAATGACCGATGTGCGTGGTGAAATGCCCCATCCGAACGGAAAAATTTCAGTCCATTATAAACAACAAAAGAATAAATGGAAAATCAGTGTAAATCTTCCAGAAAAAACGACCGGAAAATTCATTTGGAAAGGTCAGGTTTACGCACTGGAAGCTGGTTCAAATATATTGTCGCTAGGCGTAAAGTGAAATTAGAAAAGCTATATTAATTGTATACGTGTTGATTATAAAACCCAAAAATAAGTATTATCCATGAGGAGATTTTTTATAGGAATTTTAGTGCTTGCTCTCGGAGCGAATCCGTTGTTGGCTCAACAAATAGCACCATTTAAGGAAAATGATCGTGTCGTTTTCTTAGGAAATAGTATCACGGACGGTGGGCATTACCACGCGTATGTATGGCTCTATTACATGACGCGTTTTCCGACGATGAACCTAACGATTCTCAATGCCGGTATTGGCGGAGACCGCGTAGGGGATATGCTCAAACGCCTAGACGGAGATGTGTTCAGCAAACAGCCAACCGTGCTGTTTACCACCTTTGGTATGAATGATTCCGGATACTTTGAATACAACGGATCAGAGCCGGAGAAATTTGCTGACGAGAAAGTGAAAGAGTCCCACAACGGCTATAAACAGATGGAGGAAAGGTATAAAGGGCTCGTGGGTACCAGGATCGTATTATTGGGGAGTTCGCCTTATGATGAAGATGTGGTTATTCCGGATAACACGTCGTTGAAAAATAAAAATAAAGCGATGCTGCGCATCGTTGATTTTCAAAGAGCATCGGCAACAGCCAATAAATGGGAGTTTCTTGATTTTAATGAACCCATGACAGCCATTAGTAAGCGTGTTCAACAAGAAGATCCATCTTTTACATTATCCGGAAATGACCGTGTGCATCCAGACCTAGATGGCCATATGGTGATGGCGTATCTTCTTTTAAAAGCACAAGGATTTAGTGGACAGAAGGTGGCCGAAATGGAAATTGATGCGTCTAACCAAAAGATAATAAATGCTTCGAACTGTAACCTGTCCGATATCGTGAAAACAGGTACGGGTTGGAGTTTTGATTATCACGCAAACGCCCTTCCTTATCCGTTGGATACCGTGGCAAGAGGATGGGGGAGTAAGAAAAGCCAATTCGATGCACTTGCGGTGGTGCCTTTTATGGAAGAAATGAACCAGGAACTTTTGATCGTAAAAGGTTTGAAAGGAAATTATAAACTTCTTATTGATGGCGAAGAGATCGGCAAATGGTCGGCTGCGGAATTCGCAAAAGGTATAAATCTTGCCGCTTTGGATAACACACCCCAATATCAGCAGGCACTCCGTATTATGCATCTTAATGAAGAAAGATGGGAAATAGAACGCCGTTTCAGGGATTATGCCTGGGTGCAGTATAATTTTTTCCAACCGAAAGGGCTGTTGGATGCCAATAACCGGCGGGCCATCGAGGTGTTCGACCAGTTCAAAGAAAAGGATGGCTGGCTACGGGCCAAAAGAGACCTTTACAGCAAGGCGATGTTTCCCGAAGTGAGACAGGCCTGGCAGCATGAAATGGACGTGTTGTTGCAGACTATCAAACACGTTAGCATACCAAAAACGAGAAAAATCAGCCTTGTTCGTAACTAGTGCCATGATCCTTCATATTATTAAGATGAGAATATTAACCCTTTTATTTCTGTTGCTATTGTCGTTCGCCGTTTATGCACAGAAGCCCTACTTTGTGGATGGATATCACGGCGGGGTGTATGGGCATTATCCGATGTGGGTGACGCAATTTATGCTGGATAAGTTGGCTGCTCATCCCGAATGGAAACTGGGTTTGGAGATAGAACCTGAAACATGGGACACGGTAAAACGAAACGAACCAATGGCCTATGCGCAATTTTCCAATATCGTGCGGGATAAGCGCATTGAATTTACAAATCCTACGTATGCACAACCTTACTGTTACAATATTTCAGGAGAAAGTATTATACGACAGTTTGAACACGGTATACGCAAGATGCACGAACATTTTCCAGATGTTACGTATACGACCTATGCTGTTGAAGAACCCTGTTTTACAAGCAGCTTGCCTCAAATACTAAAGCAATTTGGTTTTAAATATGCTGTATTGAAATGTCCGAACACGTGTTGGGGCGGTTACACGACCGGATATGGAGGAGAACTGGTGAATTGGATCGGATCGGAGGGAACGTCTATATTAACCGTGCCACGATATGCATCGGAAGATTTCGAAGAAAATTCTACCTGGCAAACGACCGCGTGGAACAACTCGACTGCTTATATACAAGCGGCTTATCAACAGGGAATTGATAATCCGGTAGGCATGTGTTATCAGGATGCGGGCTGGAAAAATGGCCCTTGGCTTGGTTTCGGTAAACATATCAAAAACAATTCTACGTATGTCACCTGGACAGAATACATCGAAGATATATCGTCTAGACAAACGGACGATAGCTGGCACTTTTCGCAGGAAGATGTATTGGTCAACCTGATGTGGGGAAGCCAGGCATTGCAACGTATCGCACAGGATGTTCGGAAATCGGAAAATAAGATCGTCATGGCTGAGAAAATCAGTGCGATGGCCTATTTGGATAATAACTATCAACCGAGGGCTGACGACGAAGATGAAGCATGGCGGACCTTGATGATGGCGCAACATCATGATTCTTGGATTGTCCCCTATAATCGTCTGGACAAACAGCAGACATGGGAACAGGCCGTTCGTTCGTGGACGAATACGACAGATAGGTTATCCGGAAAGGTCATACAGGAGGCGATCTCCAGTTATGTAAAGGGCACATCGATAAAAGGAAAAGATTTGGGCTATGTCCGGATTTTTAATACCGTTGCCGCAAAGCGATCAGCGGTTGTCCGTGTAAAATTACCGGCAACTTGGAAACAGCGAGATGTGACGCTTCATGATCGTAAAGGAGAAGAGCTGGCTTGTGTTATAGAGGAGAAGGACAATGCTTTATGGATCGTTTTTAAACCAAACGTGACCACCTTGGGTTATGTCACCTATGCTTTGCGGAAAACGGGTCAACCTGTCAACAAAGCAGCGAAACAGGTACGTTTTGATGCAGAAGGAAATTGCATCATCGAGAACGATATGTATAAGATAACGCTCGACAAATCTAAAGGGGGCGTAATCACTAGTCTTTTAGCCAAGCATATCGATAATAGGCAATTCGTTGATCCCTACGTACCTTACGGTTTAGGGGAGATAGCGGGCCATTTTTATGAGGAAGGAAAATTTCATTCGTCAAAGGACAATCAGGCCACCATAACTGTTTTGGAAGATAATCCGTTTATCGTCAAGGTAAAGGTAACAGGCTATATCGCTTCGCATCCTATGGTTCAGGTGATCACGCTTGAGACGGGCCAACGACGGATAGACTTCGATCTGACGGTTGATTGGCGGCGAAATGTAGGCATTGGTGAATATAAACAAGAGCATGACTGGACAGACAATAGGCGCGCATACACAGATGATAGGTACAAACTTAAAGTGATGTTTCCCAATAATCTCCAAGGTGCTAACTTGTACAAAAATGCGCCTTTTGATGTATGTGAGAGCCGAAATGAAAATACGTTTTTTGGGAATTGGGACGAAATCAAGCACAATGTGATTCTTCATTGGGTAGATCTGGTGGAAGAGAACCAGGAATATGGCCTGGCGCTCCTGTCCGATCATACCACGTCCTATCTCCATGGTTCGGATTACCCCTTGAGCCTTACGGCACAATATTCGGGCGTCGGGTTGTGGGGCGTGGACTATAAGATAACGGAAGCCTTAAAAATGCGCTATGCGTTGATCCCCCACGCGGGCAGATGGGACACGGCGCAGATTGCTACCGAAAGCAACTGTTGGAATGAGCCCTTGCTGGGCGTATATGGAGGACATTTCGTAGGTGAGGATAGGCAATTTGTTGTATCTAATCAAGCTGGAATAGAGATATCGGCTATGAAACTTGATAAAGGGGACCTATTGCTTAGGCTTTTTAATGCGGAAGGTGTATCCGGCGTGCAACATATTATGCTTGATTTCCCGGTAGAAGGTATAGAAGAGGTTTTGTTGAATGGTGAAAAGGTAAGTACACTAAAAGTAGCGGATCATATGGGGAAACCAACCTTTTCCATGGATATACCTCGCTTTGGAATAAAAACAGTTCGAATAAAGAAAAAATAGATATAGCTAATTAGACATCGATGTTAAGGAGTATACAATTATGGGGGAGCCTTGTATCCTGTTTCCTGTTATTAAAATCCTGTTCTGTGGGTGATGGAACAAAACCTTCGTCTCCGGCGGATTATGTAAATCCCTTCATAGGAGCGAGTACAAGTGTGGGGATTGCCGAAGTTTATCATGGTTTAGGGAAGACGTTTCCGGGAGCTGCTACACCCTATGGTATGGTGCAGGTCAGCCCCAACACCATTACCGGAGGGGATAATAGTCCGGGGTATAGTTACGAGCATCAGACGATAGAAGGATTCGCTTTTACACAGATGAGTGGGGTTGGCTGGTTTGGGGATTTAGGAAATTTTCTGGTGATGCCTACGACAGGAAAACTGAAGATTATTGCAGGGAGAGAAGATGGCAGTATCGACGGGTACCGTTCGCACTACAATAAGCAAACGGAAACAGCAAAGGCGGGTTATTATGCCGTGGATTTAACAGATTATCATATCAAAGTGGAGACGACGGCTGCCGCACATAGCGGAATGATTCGTTTCACGTTCCCGCAACATAAAGAATCGCGCATACAGATCGATCTTGCTCGTCGGGTAGGAGGGACAGCTATAAAACAGTATATCCATAAGGTGGATGAGCACACGATTAGGGGATGGATGTTGTGCACACCGGATGGCGGTGGATGGGGAAATGGGGAAGGGAATGCTGATTATACGGTTTACTTCTATGCACGATTCAGTAAACCCTTGGAAAATTATGGTTTCTGGACAGCTGATATTCCCGACAATTGGAAGCGAAAAAGAGATGAAGTTGTTAGCATCCCTTATTTAAGAGCGGTGGAAAAGGCCACCATTATACGGGACGAAGAAACCTTAGAAGGAAAGCACTTGGGGTTTTTCTCTGACTTTGAAACAAGCGAAAATGAGGAGGTTACTTTGCAGGTGGGTATTTCTTTTGTGGATATGGCCGGGGCAGAAAATAATTTTAGGAAGGAAATGGAAGGGAAGTCTTTTGATCAAATTCGGGAGGAAGCGTATGATTTATGGAATCAAGAACTGGATAGAGTGCATATCCAAGGTGGGACGGATGATCAGAAAACAATCTTCTATACAGCGCTTTATCACACGATGATTGATCCTCGTACATATACGGATGTAGACGGACGTTATATCGGTGGAGACAAGCAGGTACACCAAGAAAGCGGGTTTACAAAACGGACGATGTTCAGTGGTTGGGATGTTTTTCGAAGCCAGTTTCCGTTACAAACCATTATAAATCCAAGATTGGTGGATGACCAACTTAATTCGTTGATTACACTTGCAGAGGAATCTGGACGTGGATATTACGAGCGGTGGGAGATTATGAACGCCTATTCCGGATGTATGATTGGGAATCCGGCTTTATCTGTGCTGGCCGATGCCTATGTAAAAGGTATCCGAGGATACGATGTGGAAAAAGCCTATGCATTTGCCGTCAATACCTCTAAAAAATTCGGTAACGATTCTTTGGGTTATACAGGGGCGCCGTTCAGTATTTCAAATACGTTGGAATATGCGTATACAGATTGGTGCATCGCACAATTGGCAAACCGGCTTGGAAAACAAGAAGATGAAGAGCTTTTCTTAGAAAAATCACGAGCATACAGGAATATCTTTGATGCTGAAAAAGGCTGGTTCCGGCCTAGAAATACAAATGGTTCTTGGGAAATCTGGCCGGAGGGAGCGAGAACAAAAGAATGGTATGGAACGGTTGAATGTAATCCTTACCAACAAGGGTGGTTTGTTCCACATGATATCCCGGGGATGATACAGCTCATGGGTGGAAGGGAGAACGTATTGGTAGATTTGACAAGTTTTTTTGAACAGACACCTGACCACATGTTGTGGAATGATTATTATAACCATGCGAATGAACCTGTTCACCTCGTACCATTCTTATTTAATCACCTCGACGCACCTTGGGATACCCAGAAATGGACACGCCATATCTGTAACAAGGCGTATAAAAATTCGGTAGAAGGTATTGTGGGAAACGAGGATGTAGGACAAATGTCTGCTTGGTATGTATTGGCTTCCAGTGGTCTGCATCCTTCCTGTCCGGGAAGTACCCGTTTGGAGATAACCAGTCCCCTATTTGATGAAGTTAAATTCCGTTTGGATAATGATTATTATTCGGGAACGCATTTCACGATTAAGACCCATAATAATACAGCTAAAAATATATATATCCAGAAAGCACTGTTAAATGGAAATCCCTATGATAAATGCTTTATAGATTTTCAGGAGATCGCTGCAGGTGGAAAACTTGAGTTGTTCATGGGAGAACAGCCGAACAAGAAATGGGGTGTAGAAAGTAATTAAAAAGACAATGGGTATCAACAAGAAAATAGTATTTACCATGTTATCCTTGCTGTTGGCTTCCGTAGCATGTAACGGACAGCTGCAGCAGATATCGTTGAATAGTACCAATCCGGATGTAACATGGTGGGTACAACCAAAAACAGAACATTCACCATCGGGGTTTGAGATTTCAACTTCTGGTTATCGAATGGAAGATGCCGTTAAAGGTATAGTTCCTGGTGTGGTGTTTACCGCTTATGTGGAGGCGGGGGAAGTGCCCGATCCTAACTATTCGGATAATATCCACCGTGTTGATGAGGCTTTTTTTAATCGTCCTTTTTGGTATCGCACAAGCTTTAAACTACCTGCTTCGGTAAAACCGGGACAGCAAATCTGGTTGCAGTTCGACAATACGAACCGGTATGCAGACTTTTATATGAATGGTGTGAAATTATCTGGAACACGAGAATCTACGAAAGATGTCAGTGGGCATATGCTACGTACCAAATATGAGGTTAGCCATTTGGTTAGCCATGATCAGGAGAATGTCGTCGCGGTGTTGATTACCGATGCCGACCAAAAGAAGACAAGGGATGCCAAGGATCCATTTGGTGTAGTGGCCAGCCCGACCTATTTATCTGCCGCAAGCTGGGACTGGATGCCCTACGTACCCGGTCGGTTGGCCGGTATAACAGGAAATGTATCGTTAAGTTTTACCGGTGATGTGACGATGGAAGATCCTTGGGTAAGATCCGAACTGGAATCGAATGACATTGCGTATTTATTTGTTTCAACGGAGTTGAAGAATACCTCCGATCAGGCAAAAGAGGTGCTGCTATCCGGTCTTATCCAACCGGGTAATATACAGTTCTCCAAGAAATTACACTTGGAAGCCAATACGTCGAAGAAGGTTTATATAGACCGTAAAGAAGTGGAGGCCCTCATTGTGAAACAACCCAAGCTTTGGTGGCCTAATGGTTACGGGGAGCCGCATTTATATACGTGTACATTGCGAAGTGAACTGGATGGCGAGGTGTCCGATCAAAAGGAAATCACCTTTGGCATACGGCAGTATGAATACCGATATATTCGCAACAATGCGGGATGGCCTGTTCTGCAGTTTTTTATCAATGGACAGCGCCTGTTTTTGAAAGGTGGCAATTGGGGTATGAGTGAGTATTTGTTGCGCTGTGAAGGGGAAGAATACGAGACGAAGATAAAATTGCACAAAGACATGAACTATAATATGATCCGCCTTTGGACGGGTTGTGTGACAGATGATGCTTTTTACGATTACTGTGACCGTTATGGTATCATGGTCTGGGATGACTTCTGGCTTTATGTGGCTTATAGCGATGTCGCAAGCGACGAGGATTTTAAAGCAAATGCGCTGGATAAAGTGAAAAGATTGAGGAACCACCCGAGTATTGCACTGTGGTGTGGAGCGAATGAAACACATCCTAAGCCAGAGTTGGATGGCTATCTCCGCAGCATTGTTGCTTTGGAAGACCATAATGACCGGATGTACAAGTCGAGTTCTAATCAAGATGGGCTATCTGGTAGTGGATGGTGGGGCAATCAGACGCCGAAGCATCACTTTGAAAACTCGGGGAGTAACTTGGCGTGGAATAATCCGCCTTATCCATATGGTTCGGATCGGGGTTACGGATTGCGAACAGAAATTGGTACAGCGACTTTCCCGAATTATGAAAGTGTGAAAGAATTTATGCCGGCCGAGTCGTTATGGCCTTTGCCTACAGAGGAGCAACTGGAAAAGGCTGATGACAATGTGTGGAACAAGCATTATTTCGGAAAAGAGGCATCTAACGCAAGCCCGATTAATTATAAACGAGCGGTAAATACCCAATTTGGAGAGTCAGATAACCTGATTGCTTTTTGTGAAAAGGCACAATACCTCAATATAGAAGTGATGAAAGGGATATATGAAGCTTGGAATGATAAGATGTGGGAAGATGCATCGGGGTTATTGCTCTGGATGAGCCAATCGGCGTACCCTTCCTTTGTATGGCAAACGTATGATTACTATCATGACGCGACCGGGGCTTATTGGGGCGCTAAATATGCCTGTGAACCTTTGCATATACAATGGAACGCCTCTAATAATAGTGTGAAAGCGATAAATACAACATCCGAAGATCTGAAAGCGGCCGTGGCGACCACGCGGGTTTTCACATTGGATGGTAAAGAATGGGCTCAATATGGCCGCAGTGAAGAAGTGAATGTATTGGTAAGTGACAAGAGCGAGGCTTACCGACTAAACTTTGATGCTGCAATTTTGCCCCTTCATTTTATTAAACTGGAACTAAAAGACAGTTTGGGAAATATGCTTTCGGAGAATTTTTATTGGCGGAACGGCAAAAAAGATCTTGACTATACGGCCTTAAATAATCTGCCTGCTGCAGAACTGTCTTTTCTCTTATTAGAGAACACAGCTGGTGGAAAACAGATCTCCATTAAAAATCAAGGAAACAGTGTCGCTTTTGGTAATCGGCTCCGGCTTGTCCGGGAGGGCACACAAGAGCGGGTATTGCCGGTATTGTTTTCCGATAATTATTTCACGTTAATGCCTGGTGAAGAGAAAACCGTACAGATTTCGGATTTAGAAGCTGGCCAATTTGATCTTCTGTGGAAGCAATATGGGCATAAAGAGGAACATGTTTTAGTAATGAAGTAACAATACAGCAATAGTGATGAGAATAAAAAAATTAGTTTGGGTTATTCTTTTCCCGCTTGGGATAGCCACAGGTTATACACAGGAAAAAGACTTGGTAAAGTATGTGAATACGTTGCAGGGGACGGATTCTGAATGGGCGTTGTCCTATGGAAATACTTACCCTACGGTGGGCTTGCCTTTTGCGATGCATTTTTTTTCGGCACAGACAGGAAAGAATGGTGATGGTTGGAAATATACCTATAAGGCGAATACGATCCGTGGCTTTCAGCAGGTACACCAATGTAGCCCGTGGATGGGTGATTATGCGGTTTTTTCCCTGATGCCGGGAAAGGGGAACCTCATCGTCAACGAAGATGAAAGGGCTTTGCCTTTTAGCCATGATAATGAAATTGCTAAACCACATTATTATTCCGTAAAGTTTGACAATGGGATACAAGCAGAGATCAGTCCGGTAGAGCGCGGTGCGCACATGCGGTTCTCTTTTCCGAAAAAGGAAAAGGCTTATTTGGTCTTAGACGGTTTTCTTAAGCATAGCCAAGTCAAGATCATTCCGGAAGAGCGCAAAATTATCGGCTATGTTAATAATGGTCGGTTCGTTCCCGAAAACTTCCGTAACTATTTTGTGCTGGTCTTCAACCAGGATTTTAAGAGTTATGGCACGTGGGAAAATAGAGCGAATAAAATCTCTTCGGGAAATAGAACGGATGAAGGAGAAGGCATTGGCGCTTACCTGGAATTTAAACCGGGCGCGTGTGTAGAAGTCAAAATGGCATCTTCCTATATTGACCCCGATCAAGCATTACGGAATTTAAAACAGGAGCTGGACGGAGATAAAAATTTTGAAACGACCAAAACCAAAGCGTTCGATGTTTGGAATACCTGGTTAAACCGCATCGTCGTAGAAGGGGGAACAGAAGAAGAAAAAGCAACCTTCTACTCTTGTCTGTTTCGTGCCAATCTTTTTTCCCGTAAGTTCTATGAAATTGATCCAGCGGGTAACCCCTATTATTTCAGCCCGTACGACGGAAAGATTCACCCCGGCTATATGTATACGGATAATGGCTTTTGGGATACTTTTCGTTCACAATTTCCATTGAGCAATATCCTACATCGTGAAATGCAGGGACGCTATATGCAGTCTTTGTTGGATGCGCAGCAACAGGCCGGCTTTCTCCCAACGTGGTCTAATCCGGGTATGTCCGGCGTAATGATCGGGAACCATGCGATTTCCTTACTAACGGATGCATGGGTAAAAGGGGTGCGTACGTTTAATTCCGATAGTGCTTTGCACGCTTATTATCATGAGGTAACCAATAAAGGTTTTTATGGCGGTTCGAATGGTAGACAGGGTTGGGAAGACTACTTTATCAAAGGATATATTCCTTATAAAGATGATTTGCATGAAAGCACCGCTAAAACATTAGAGTATGCTTACGATGATTTTTGTGCTTATCAACTGGCAAAAATGACGGGGAATAAATTCTACGAAAATATATTTGCTCGCCAGATGTATAATTACGTCAACGTTTTTGATAAAGATAGCAAATTTATGCGAGGACGACTGGCAAACGGGGAATGGATGCCGGACTTCGATCCGGTGGAATGGGGTGGTGCTTTCACGGAGGCCAATGCCTGGCAATATACGTGGTCGGTGATGCACGATATAAACGGACTGATTAATCTCATGGGCGGCGTCGATCGTTTCAACGCAAAATTAGATTCTCTATTCACGATGGAACAGACGATCAAGTATGGCAGTTATAAACAGGAAATACACGAGATGCGGGAAATGCGCTTGGCCAAAATGGGACAATACGCACATGGTAATCAACCGGTACAGCACGTTGCATATTTATACAATTTCAGCGGGCAGCCCTGGAAATCGCAGGAGCGGACGCGTAAAGTCATGTCCCAGCTATACAATGCTTCAGAAAAAGGCTTTCCGGGAGATGAAGATCAAGGTGGGATGTCTTCTTGGTATGTGTTGAGCGCGTTGGGGATTTATAGCGTATGTCCGGGAACGGATGAGTATGTTTTTGGCAGCCCAGTTTTTGAGAAAGCTACCGTGAAGCTGGAAAACGGAAAAGAGTTTGTCGTGATCGCAAAGAATAACAGCGCTGAGAATGTCTATATACAGTCTGCTCAGTTGAATGGTGTTCCTTACGATAGGAATTTCATACCGTATGAGGATATCATAAACGGGGGGAAACTGGAGTTTGTGATGGGGGCTTCTCCCAATAGGAATGGGGGCGTGTCGAAAGAAGCCCGACCGTTTTCGTTAAGCCGGCTCGAAGGAGAGTAGCTCCGCACGTTGATGGGAAAACAATAGCTTGATAAATTATAGTACATTATAAATTAAATTATGAACAAGGAGTATTTGATTTACGCAGTATGTGCCATACTGGCATTGGTGTCGTGCGAAAAACAGGGTTTTTTGGATTCGACACAGTCGACGGATCTGAACGAACAAGTTGTCTTTTCGGATAGCGCCTACACGATTAATTTTCTTTCGGGGATATATGAAAATATAGGTTTTGCCACGGCACCCAAGCGTTTTGGTGGAGGGGGATTAGACGCCAGTACGGACGAAGCTGAAGGAGCCGGATTGGGCACAGTTAACACGTTTATACAATTTGCGACGGGAACGGTCAACGCGAATATGATCACAAAAGACGCCTGGTCCACCTGTTATACGAACATCCGCAGATCCAACATCATGCTTAAAAATTTGCCCGACGCGCAGTTTGCGAACGATATCAAGGTGCGGGCTACGGCAGAAACACGTTTTTTGAGAGCATATTATTATTTTATTCTTCTGGAGCATTACGGGGGTGTTCCGTTAATGGGGGATAGTGTTTACCGTGCTGATGATGTCATTCCTTTTACCCGGAATACCTTTGCGCAATGTGTGGATTATATTGTGCAGGAGTGTGATGCCGCTGCTGAAGATCTCCCCTGGGTACATACCGGCGAAAATTACGGACGTGTCAATAAGGCCGCTTGTTACGGGTTGAAATCGCGGGTATTACTTTATGCGGCCAGTCCATTTTTTAATGGAGGAGGATTGGCCACAGAAGAGCCCTTACGTAGTATTGTAGGTTACCCTAATGTGGATCAAGCAAGATGGGAACGGGCAGAAGCGGCAGCGGAAGAGGTGATAGCATCTGGTCAGTATAGCCTACACCTCAACAATACCACTGAGCCCGGTTATGGTTTTTATGAAGTTTTTCATTTGCGTAAAAATAGCGAATACCTCTTGGCGAGGATGCAAGGCGGCAACCGGGAACTGGAAGCGATCTGGAATCCACCTACTTTTGGGGTGGGTAATCCCGGCGCTTATCCTTACTTGGAAATCGTAAACGCTTTCGGTATGCGAAATGGCTTATCTATAGACGATCCCAATTCGGGCTATGATCCGGCACGCCCCTATAACGGTAGGGACCCGAGATTGGCGAATACGATTACACGCGACCAATCCATGGCTTTTCATCGAGACGGCTTAGCGCGTCGGCCTGTCAATATTTTTATCGATAAAACCAATCCCAACAACGTTAGTTCGGGGCAGGATGCAATCTATAAGGGTACGCCGACGGGTTTTTATGTCTATAAGATGATACACCGGTTTGTGGTGGTGGATCAGTTCAATACCGAAACGCCACGATGCCTACCGATTATCCGGTACGCAGAGATCCTGCTGAACTATGCCGAAGCACGTAATGAACATCTTGCTGCACCGGATGGGAAGGTCTATGAAGCTGTGGAAGCCATCCGTCAACGAGCTGGGCTTTCCCCTCATACCTTGCCGACGGGCCTCTCGCAGGCAGATATGCGCGAAATTATTCAAAACGAAAGACAAAAAGAACTGGCGTTCGAGGGCCATCGTTTTTTCGATGTGCGTCGTTGGAAGATTGCTGAAACGGTGGAAAACCGCCAGCTACATGGTACCGAACCTGTACGCGTAGCAGGTGTTACGACGTATAATACGATCGATGTGCGAAAACGAGTGTTTAACCAGCGCATGTATCTTTGGCCAATTCCGCAATCGGAAATTGCGAAATCTGTTGACCTATTACAAAATCCTGGATATTAAAAGAAAAGAAGAGATGAAAATCAAGCAATTATTACTATTTGTCTTTGTTGCATTTGGCTATTTATTTCATGCCTCTTGTGAGGATGAGATGGCAAATATCGTTACCGATGAGCCCGTTAAAGACATAACCGGAAGCTGGAAAGTGATCCAGCTGACGAGAAATGGCGAAGATTTGAGCCAACGATTAAATCTGACCGATTTTCGTATAGATTTCAAAGCGGACGGGAGCTATATCTTAGCAAATGAATTACCATTTGTATTAGCGGGATCCGGAACCTACACGTTGAATGATCCGCAGTATCCTTTCAGTGTACTGCTGACGGCTGATGGAGAATCGGAACAGGTTGCGGTGAAACTTCAGTATCCGGTGGTGCGTGGAAAAAGACAGTTAAGTCTTTCATTCAGTCTGGGATGTGCCGGCAATACCTACCAATATAATTTTGAACGTGAAAACTAATAACCATGAAAAGACCATTTCAAAACCTCGTGTATTTATATATTCTGGTAGGATTGTCTTTGACCATCTTTTTAGTCCATTGTGGGCTAACAGCATTGACGGTCACTGTCCCGGCACAAGCGCAGGTCGATGAACGCGTGATCTTCGTGATGCACAGTGGTGCGGAACCTCGTATAGAGGAACCTGGAACGTATACGACCCAACTGCTTGCGGGGATTATGGTTCCGAAAAGCTGGAACGCAAAAGAGCAGGCCGTACTGACCTATACCAGTCCGAAAGGAAACGGAACATTGCGCATGATACCGGATTCGGAAATAGAGCCGGTATCGGGTGTGAGCTGGCACCAGGCGGCCAAGAATATGTTCGGCATCGGTCCAAACCTCGTGGACGATTTCGAGTGGATTATTTACCGGAGTACACAATCGTATACGTTTTCCAACAATGAAGATATAGACTTCGATGTGCAGGTTGCATGTCATGTAGGATCTGAAAATATGTTGGCCCGTTTGGGCTTCTATGTGGGGTCTTCTATTGAAAATTTACGGCCTGAGGACGATCAGTATAAGAAATTCACTTTTTCGGATGTCTTTGAGGTGACCGGTGGCGAGGGTGATCTGATCGACTTTGTCAACCCGCAGCTGGGTACCATCCAGCCGGTAAGAAGTCTGGACAACGATATTATTACCCTCGTTTTCAATGGGGGAGTGATGAACACAGCACTGGACGGGCTGAATGAAGTTTATTTGCACGCCTATGCATTTGACGGTGAGGATCAGCTGATCGGAGAGGTGGTTGAGCGGAATGACAAGACAAAAATGAGCAGTATAGGCGGTAGACAGTTTCGTATTGATATTTGGCCAAGGGGATTTTTTGCGCTTGAAAAAGGGAAGCAAATCGCCCGATTGGAATATTATTTCACCGACGCGGATGGTACAAAGACGGTGGGTTATGGCAATACGGAAGAACCTTTTCGATATACTTTCCGCTGTGATTAAGGTCTTGAAGCAATCAAGGAATATGAATCAAAAAATGATCTGAAATACGATGAATCAGTATATAAAAATCAGTTTAATAGCTATGTTGTGTCTTTTTGTCGGACAGCATAGTGTTTTGGCTCGCTCTTTCCGGCAAAGTGTGAATGGGTTACCGGTGAAGGTCGTTGACGAATACGGAAAACCGCTCTTGGGAGCAGAGGTATACTCCTTAACGGATGAGCTACTTGGGGAAACGAGCGAATCAGGAGAGGTGGATGTGGAGGTGGGCGCGGGGACGGAGATTATTGTCCGGCATCCGGCATATTACCCCAAAAAGATCGCGATTGCGTCCGGCATCCAGATAGCGATGGTGGCCAATTATCTAAAACAGGAAGAAACACGGGACGTGCTTTATGATCAAAAAACAGATCAAAATCTGTTGGGGGCTGTATCTAGTGTATATAACAATCAGCTTAAAACAACACCGACACCACTTTACTTAAATGCGTTGACCGGGAGACTACCCGGGTTTTATACGCAGGAAAGCAGTGGTTTTCGCTCGGCACGGTCAACGGCCATTACCTATGGTGATCTTGCGGGTTCCTTGCCTACGGAAGGTACAAAATACAGCTCCACACTCAGTGATAATAGCGAGGTCTTCTTTCAATTGAGAGGACAGCAGCCGGTCACGATTATTGACGGTGTGCAACGGGAAATCTATTCCATTGACCCGGAAAGCATTGAATCCATTACCGTTGCGAAAGATGCGCTATCCTCCATTTTGTTAGGACAGCGTAGTTCAAGAGGGGTATTGCAGATTACCACCAAAAAAGGTGTGGCAGGCCCTCCCCGGATCTCCTTTACGGCGCAGACAGGTATGCAGGAAGCATTGAAGGTGCCGGAACCGTTAAATGCTTATCAATATGCTTACCTCTACAACGAAGCCTTGGCGAACACTGGACGGCTACCGGCCTACTCGCAGGAAGAATTTGAGCTTTTCCGGAACGGAAACTCGCCACTGTTGTATCCGGATGTAAATTGGTATGATGCGGTGCTGCGGAACAATAGTCCGATTACAAAATACAATTTGGGGGTAAACGGAGGTATCCGCAATGCCCGGTATGCGCTTTCGCTCAGCTATTTAAATCAAGAAGGGATGTTTAGGGAGTCGGATGAATTTGACTATGCGACCAATGTGAGTCAACGCCGTTACTTGATAAATAGTTCCATTGATGTGGATGTTACGAAAGATTTCACTATCGGATTGCAGCTTTTCGGTCGTATTCAGGATGGTAGACAGCCGGGAGCCGGAACGTCAAACATTATGGATGCTCTTTTTGCTACGCCTAACAATGCTTACCCCATCTTTAATGATAATGGTTCCTACGGAGGTTCTCCCCAGTTCAGAACGAATCTTTATCAGCAAGTAATGGGTTCAGGTTACTTGATCGATAATACAAGGGACGTTTTTGCAAATTTGGATTTCCACTATAAATTTGACCAATGGTTGCCGGGTTTATATGCGAAGGGAAAGGTGAATGTATCGGCAACTTCCTCTAGCCTCGTTAACCGATATCGGCAGCAACCGGTTTTTGATGCGCAATACAATGATGCTGGTGAATTGACCTATATAAGGTATGGAAACATTGCGGATCAGCCCAATTCATTTTCAACCACTTCTACGGCAAATTTTGTTTATTTTCAGGGCGCAATTGGATATAATACACAAATTGCCGATAACCACGAGGTAGGCGGAAAGTTATTTGTCGATCAGCAGACAGCTAACTACCAGTTTGATCTGCCTGCTATCCATACCAACTTTGCCGCAACGGGTAACTACGCTTATAGGCAAAAATACTATGCCGAACTGGCGGTGAACTATTCAGGCTTCAATCGCTTTCAGCCGGGTAGGAAATACGGAACGTTTTATGCACTGGGTATAGGCTGGGATTTGGCACAGGAATCGTTTCTATCCACACAAACAGATTGGCTGAACCAATTGAAATTAAGAGCTACCTATGGAAAAACGGGGAATACCAACGAAGGCGCTTTGGGTTACTACAGTTGGCGCGCGGCTTACGGACAGGGAGGTAACAATGGCTACGAGTTTGGTTCGGAATACTCGTATATCAATAGTTTGGAGGAGAGGGGGTTAGCCAATGTGAACGCCACTTGGGAGAAAGGTAATAAATTCAATATCGGCTTGGATGCCGCTTTATGGAATTCCATGTTCCGGCTGACGGCCGAATATTACAGAGATCGTTATTACGACCTGCTTCAACAGCGAGGGTCGACGATCGAGATTATTGGGATAGGCTATCCCAATGAAAATATCGGCGAAAATCTGTTCGAAGGACAGGAAATCGACCTGACCTATCAAAACAATGTGGGCAAGTTTAACTATTTTATTTCGGTCAATGCGTCCCGTATGCGCACAGAAGTGCTTTATATGAACGAAATGCAGCGCGATTATGCTTGGAATTATCGTACGGGTAGGCCAGTCGGCCAAACGTTTGGATATTTGGCAAACGGATTGATACAGACGCAGGAAGAGGCGGATGCAGCCCCGTTATTAGGTGGTAATGCGGTACATCCAGGGGATGTAAAGCTGGTCGATCTGAATGGTGATGGCATCATCAATATACACGACCAAACGGCGATCGGCAACACGAAACCTATGATCTACTATGGTGCTACACTTGGGTTTAGCTTCTCCGGGTTTGATTTTAGTGTGCTTTTACAAGGTGTTGCGAACCGGACTTACCAACAAATGGATTACGCCTTTGGCAACAATGGCGATAGCCAGGGCTATTCGTATATGATGGGACGCTGGACGCCGGAGACAGCCGAAACGGCGACTTACCCTCGTCTGACGGTTGGTTTTGATCCGACGAACACACCTTATCTCAATACCTCCAGCTATTGGACGCGCTCGGGAGAGTATCTACGGGTCAGAAATTTAGACCTGGGCTATACGATTCCCACCCATTTAAGCCGCAAGATCAGCCTTTCTGCGTTTCGTATTTTTGCCAACGCGCAGAACCTTTTCACCTTTACGTCCTATGATCGACTGGATCCAGAGATTTCCGGAAATGCAGCTTATCCGGCGCAACGGACTATCGTTTTTGGTGTCAATATCAAATTATAAACATAAGACAGATACCGGTATGAGATATACAGAATTAAAATGGCCTTTATGGATTGCCGTGGCAATCTTCGCATTCGCTTCTTGCAAGAGCGACTTGGAAAACATACCTATCGAGACACAAACCTTGGAGCAGGTTTTCGATACGAATGATTCAGCAGGTACCAATGCAAATCGCTTTTTGACAGATTGTTACCGCTATCTTCCCAGTACGGGAAATAGGGTCGGTGGCGATTTCCTAGACGCGGGTACAGATGACGCTGTATCTTCCAACCCGACCAATACGTCGGTACAGCAATTGGCTTTAGGCACTTACACCGACGATAGTTATCCGGACAATCGATGGTCAGATTTCTATACGGGGATCCGCATTGCCAGTATTTTTATCCAAAATATCGATCGGGTTCCGTTGAAAGGCCAGTTGTCAAACGGCACGCCGTTAAAGCGTGTGTGGAAAGCGGAAGCGCGCTTTCTGCGGGCGATGTTTTATTTTGAACTGCTGAGACGGCACGGTGGGATCCCTTTACTGGGAGAAAAGGTCTATCAACTGAGCGATGATATAGAGTTGCCACGTAATAGCTTTCAGGAATGTGTGGATTTTATCGTAGCTGAATGTGATGCGATAAGGGATAGCTTGCGCGTGGATCCGTTTGACCTTCCTAACTACGGACGGCCTACGAAGGCAGCAGCGCTGGCGTTGAAATCACGTATCTTATTGTACGCTGCAAGCCCGCTGTACAATGGCGGGAATATCGACGGACAGAATCCGTTGACGGGTTATGCCGATTTTTCGGTAGCTAGGTGGCAGGCGGCAGAGCATGCGGCTAAAGAAGTCATGGACCTTAACTTGTTCCAATTGGAGCCGGAATTTAAGCAAGTATTCATTACCCGCAATAATGAGCGGATATTTTCGAAACAGGGCGGAAACAACACCAGTGTGGAGAATAACAATGGGCCAATCGGGTATGCCGCGGGTGTCAACAACGGAAGAACCAGCCCTACGCAGGAGTTTGTGGAGGCATTCGGTATGCTCAATGGCTTGGACATTACAGATCCCAATTCGGGATATAACGAGGACGATCCGTATAGTGGTCGTGATAAGCGTTTCTATGCTACTGTTTTTTATAATGGAGCGATGTGGTTGAGCCGTCCGGTTCAGACTTTTGAAGGTGGGGCGGATAAGCCCGGCGGAACGAGGCAACAGACCAAGACGGGGTATTATCTGCGGAAATTCATGGGCAACTTTGAAGAATCTGTCAATTACAGCGGTGTAAACCATGATCATATCCTATTTCGTTATGCGGAGACGTTGCTAAACTATGCCGAAGCACGAAACGAACGGTTGAGCGTGCCAGACCAGGCGGTTTATCAGGCGGTTGAAAATATTCGGAAACGTGCCGGTTTAAGTCCTTTTGAGCTTCCTTCGGGATTGAGTCAGGAACAGATGCGGGCAGTTATTCGGAACGAACGCCGTAAAGAACTTGCTTTTGAGGAGCATCGTTTTTACGATGTGCGCAGGTGGAAAATCGCCGAACAGGAGTTCAATAAGGAACTACATGCGATGGTTATTTACGAAACGGGTACAGGGACTATTCGTCAAGCTGTTCCCGTTTTGAAGATGAATTTTGAAAAGAAAATGTATCTGGCACCGATTCCATTCAATGAGGTCATTAAAAACCCGAATATGGAACAAAATCCGGAGTGGTAGTACCAATTTAATCTTATAAGCTATTGTGATGAAAAGAGCATTATATAACTTCATAATAATGGTTTTTGTGCCATTTTTAACCTTTGCACAATCGACCGTTACGGGGGTTGTGAAAAACAGTGCCGGACCTTTGTCCGGCGTAACCATCTCGGAGAAGGGGGGGAACTCTGTACAAACGGATCGGAACGGACGATTCCGTTTGTCGTTAAGCCGAAATAAAGAATTGGTATTTACAAGTGTGGGGTATGTCTCGCAGGAAAGAACGGTAAAAGGCGGGGAGGATTTAGAAATTATCCTCCAATCCAGTAGTCAGGATATCAATGAGGTCGTTGTTATTGGATTTGGTACGACCAAAAAATTGACCAATACGGGAGCCGTCAGTTCCATAAAAGGAGCCGAGATTCGCAATGTACCAACTTCCAGTGTGCAGAACGCGCTTACAGGTAGATTGCCTGGTTTTGTTTCCGTTCAACGTTCTGGTCAGCCTGGACGGGATGCTTCCGACTTTTATATCCGGGGTGTGAGTTCGCTGAACTCGGAGGGCAATCAACCCCTGATTATTGTGGACGATATTGAATATACGTACGAACAATTGTCTCAGATCAATGTGAATGAGATCGAAAGTATATCCATTCTGAAAGATGCATCGACTACAGCCGTATTTGGTATCAAAGGGGCAAATGGGGTGCTTGTGGTAAAAACACGTCGCGGAGAGTCGGGGACACCACGGATTAATTTCCGTGCGGAATCGGGAATGCAGAGTCCGGTGACAAGACTAAATTTTTTAAATGCCTATGAAAGTGCATTGCTGTGGAATGAAGCTATCGCTAATACAGATGGAGATAATACCAACCAACCTTTTAGTGCAGAATCACTGGAGCGGTTTCGCTTAGGTGATGATCCTTATGGTCATCCGGATATCAACTGGTATGAACGTATTTTTAAACCGGTGAGCTTTCAATATAATACCAATGTGGATATTTCGGGAGGTAGCGAGAGCATTCGGTATTTTATTTCAGGGGGTGCATTTTCGCAGGATGGTAACTTGTATACCTTTTCCAATGAAGGTGATCAGATCAATAATAATTACTATTATAGACGATATAACCTTCGATCAAACCTGGATGTACAGGCTACTAAAAGCTTAAAATTACGGTTGGATTTCAGGACAAACTTTGGTAATATCAATTCGCCTAGGGCAGGTAATATCGTTGGCGAGGTGTTTGATTTCAATAAAATACGTCCGTGGTCAGCTCCTTTCCTGAACCCGAACGGTTCATATACGTATGCCAATGATACGCAGGATCTTTTGCCCACTGTTAACACACGCTTAGCCACCGCAGGATATAATCTGGATAGACGGAATGATATTAATATCTTATTTGGCGGTACGCAGGAATTGGATATGGTGACGAAAGGCTTGTCTTTCTCGACACGTATAGCCTATGCCAGCGTGGAGTCTAACGTACGGGAGCAGGCTAGGGACGAGATACCTGTGTATCGGTATTACCCATACACCGATAGTTATCTTCTGAAAGGTGGTTCGCCTTATGTTTTAGGTAATTATACGTTGCGTGCTTACCAAGGTGATTACAATAACCGCATGAATTTTCAGGCCAATTTTAATTACGACAGAACTTTTGGCATACATCGCGTTAACTCGCTTTTATTATACAACAGGGAATCGTATAAAACCAAAGGTGACAGGAGCACGAACTGGATTCCGCAGAATTTCCAGGGTTTTACATGGCGTACGGGCTATAATTACAGCGAGAAATATTTGGTGGATCTGACCTTGGCCTATAATGGTTCGGATCGTTTCCAATCGGATAAACGTTATGGTCTTTTCCCTGCTGTTTCTGCGGGGTATAACCTGTCTCAGGAAAAGTTCTTTCAGGAGGCATTCCATTTTGTTGATCTGTTTAAGCTTCGAGCCTCTTACGGTGTTGTTGGCTCAGACAAGGTGGCGGGAGATAGATACCTGTTTCAACAGGTCTACAACGGAGGAGGGGGATATTCCTTTGGAGAAACACATCAATCCTCGGGTACGATCTATGAGGGAAATTTAGGAAATCCGCGCGTGACTTGGGAAAAGCAGCGCTCGTTTGATGTAGGACTGGAAATGAACCTATTAAAAAACAAATTCTCCTTAGTCGTGGATTATTTCAACAATATTCGTTATGATCAATTGGTAACATCACAATCATTGCCTATACATATCGGTGTGGGCGTTTCTCCAACGAATATAGCGCGTGTCCGCAACCGCGGTGTGGAATTTGAATTGAACTATAATAACCACATTGGCGAATTTAATTATAATGTAAAGGGTGTATTGACTTATTTCAAGAACAAAATCTTATTTCAGGATGAGCCTATGCCGGCTTATCCATGGTTACAGCTGACCGGCCATCAGATCAATCAGCCCATTGGCTATCTATTTGATGGGTTTTATACAGCAGAGAATATACCGGATAGTCCAAAACCTACCGGCGGATATATTGTACAACCGGGTGACCTGCGCTACAAGGATCTCAATGGCGATGGCATTATTGACGATTATGACAGAACGACGATAGGTAGACCGAACATCCCCAATACCAGTTTTGGTTTAACACTTGGCGGAAGTTATAAAGGTTTCAGCTTTAGTGCATTGTTACAGGGAACTACTGGCTATAGCTTCAGTGTACAGGGTAGTGGTATTGAGCCGTTCCAAAGCCAATTCCAGCCCATACACCAAGAACGCTGGACGGCTGAAACAGCTTCAACGGCGAAGTTTCCGCGCCTAACGACGAACCCTACAACGATCAGTAGTCCTTCCTCGTACATGTCGGATTTCTGGTTAATCGATGCGACTTATCTTCGATTAAAAACAGTGGAGTTGGGCTATCAGTTGCCCGATCGTTGGTTACCTTTCAAAATCAATAATGCGCGTGCCTACGTGAGTGGATACAACCTATTTACCTGGACAAATTATTCGCTGTATCAGCAAGACCCGGAGGTAACGTCGAATACGGCAGGGGATGCTTATCAAAATCAACGCGTTATTAATTTGGGGATTCAAATAGGCTTATAAGTGATTATCAATCTTTAACATATCTAATATTAATACTATGAATTTAATTAAAATTTTAGTTTTTGCAATCCTGACAATTGGGGTATTTACTTTATCTGCAAGAGGTACACATTTAAAAGAAAATGATGTCACCAAACCTTCCATATCGAGCTATAAGATTCGAGTTGTTGTCAACAAAGAACCGGATCCTTCTCCCACCGTGAATAGATATCGCATTGTAGCATATGTATATGCAGATAATGATACAACGATAAATGTTCCTATTCCCACACCTATTACGGTCACTGGGCAGATAACTTGGAATGGGGGAGTTAGTTATTACCCGATAAATATAACAATCTCTTATTCAGGTATTACGTCTCAAAACTTTGAATGTAACAAACCAGATGAGCTCACGGCAAACACTTTGGAATATCTTTCATTGTCAACCTATAGTTTGGGAGGGATACCAGTTTCTTTTGATGGGCTGTATTTTCAATAATTGACAGGATATGTTTCCTACGTTCTCCTCGTTAATCAATTACATATTTGGTACGGACTTTTCCTGGCCGATCCCAACCTTTGGCTTTTTTGTCACGTTGGCTTTTATACTTTCTTATCTGGTATTCAAAAGTGAATTTGGGCGGAAAGAAAAACGGGGAGAATTGAAAGCTTTCGAAGAACACATGCAGTGGAGCGCGAAAGCTATATCGTTCCTTTTTTTAGGATATGGTCTTTTGGGCTTTTTGGTTGGCTATAAGGGAATTGGTGCGTTGTTGGATCTGGAGGCATTTTCCCATAACCCGCTTCGTTTTATTTTTTCGGTACAAGGAAACTGGACGGCCGGATTGGCGTTCGTGCTGGTCGCTTGTGTGCTAACAGGCTTCTTATACAGAAAGTTGATTTTTGGAAAGAACACGACGGAAACCAGACATGTAAGGCCGAAGGAATTACTGCCTGCGATGTTACTTTGGGTGGGCGTAACGGGTTTTATCGGGTCCAAGGTATTTAATGTTTTTGAGGACGGACATTTACATCATTCCCATTCCATTTTTGAGATCCTGCATGTCAGCGGTCTCACATTTTGGGGAGGTCTTTTTTTTGGTGCAGCCAGCTATCTATATATTGGCATGCGAAGGGGAATGGATTGGCGACATCTGACGGATGTTGGATCGCTCGGGATGTTAGTCGCTTATGGTGTTGGGAGAATGGGTTGCCACCTTTCCGGCGATGGCGACTGGGGTGTCGTGAATGCCGCTGAAAAACCGTTCTCCTGGGTGCCGGATTGGATGTGGTCCTTCCGCTTTCCCCATAATGTTATTGGGCAAGGAGAATATATCTCGGGATGTGACGGCAAATATTGTTATGTACTGCCGGAAGGGGTATTTCCTACTTCATTTTACGAATCCTTCATCATATTACTTGTTTTTGCTATTCTTTGGAAAATAAAAGAACGTATCAAAACACCGGGGAGACTATTTGTTATTTATCTGTTTATTACGGGGACAGAACGGTTCCTAATTGAATTTATACGCGTAAATTATAAATTTAACGTTTTTGGACTCTATTTATCGGAAGCCCAATTGGTCGGTTTTTTTATGGTATTGCTTGCTTTTCTACTAGGTGGATATCTAAAAAATAACTGTTAACTTAGTCATCGATAAATAGACATTAAATGAACCTATATAAATATTTATTGTTATGCTGTTTAGGGCTTTTATTTGCTTGTAAGAAGGAAATAAAACCGCCTGTAGAACCAAAGCCAGAACCTACCGAAGATGATTTCATTAAGGGAGATATCTACGATTATTTTAATAAGTATTCCTTATGGACAGAGCAGATTCCCGATCTTGACGAGGAAGGGCGGTTGGAGTTTGTGAAGAAGTACTCTTCTAACAACAATCTCTTGGCTGCCTTGAAAAATATGACGCCTTTTTATGCTGGGTATAACGGAAGTATTGACCGTTTTTCCTTTTTAGACGAATCTAGTGCAGACGGAAATTTAAGCTATACCGACGGATTTCGAATGGATACCAATGAGGGGTATGGACTTTATTACGGTTGGGGTATACTTTCTTCTTCGGCAACAGTAGCCTATCCCGTTATTTTCTTTGTTGAAGGAGGGTCCCCTGCACAGAAGGAGGGCGTCACACGGGGATCGATCGTATACGCTGTCAATGAAGATGAGGATATTACCGTTGGATATAATGGCAGTAATCTAAACCAGACCGATGTACGACGTGTTGGGGCAAAGTTGGAAGCTGCATTGGAAGCGAGCTCCTTGAAATTAAAAGTGGAGACAGCGAGTGGAGAGGAAAAAGTGTTTACGTTAGGATATGAGGATGCCTATGAAATCGACCCTGTTATTTTAGATTCGGTTTATACTTACCCAGATAAAAATATTGGTTATCTGGCGTACTCCTCTTTTGAAGAGGTGTGGCCCAATACACATCAAAACTATATAAAGCTCGAGGAGATCTTTGCCTCATTTAAAGATGCCAATATTAAAGATCTTATCTTGGACTTACGATATAATACTGGGGGCTATGTGAGTACTGCCGAATATCTTGCTAACAAAATGGTTAATGCTGCAGATGACGGTAAACTGATGTTCAAATACGTAGTCAACGATTATTTGGCGACATCTTCGCAGCATAAAGCCAGTTTTCAAGATGTTTATTTGGAAAATCGAAACAGCCAACTGGAATTGGAGAACATCTATGTCTTGGTGACAGAGCAAACGGCTTCCGCAGCTGAATTACTTATCAGTGTGCTTAAACCGTATTTAAACGTGGTTCTGATTGCCGAGACGGATAGAACGTATGGCAAACCTGTAGGTTTCTTTCCCGAGGAGATAACGGACGATGTTACGCTTTGGGTTACTTCTTTCAAGACCATTAATGCTGGGGGGTATACCGATTATTGGAACGGGATGAATGTCGATGAAGATAATATAGATGATTATATCTTCAAAGATTTTGGTGATGCAACCGAGAACATGATTGCAAAAGCTTTGGACTTGGCGGGTGTCCCTAAGCCAAGTATGCGCGCTTCGTCCAGAAAGAGCAGCGTGACACAGCACGGTGCGAAATTAGGCATCATCAATAAACCGAGAGAACGAAATATGTTGAAAATGAATAACTAAATTTACGCTGAAAATCTTAATTTAAAATAACCACAACTTCTATGAGATTCACGATTGCTTTTTTGCTTCTATCTTTTTTCGGGCTACTACATGCACAGGAAAGCGTAACCTATCAAAAGCCTAGCGAGGAAATTTTAGCTTTAGCCGATTTTAAGCGTCCGCCCAGTGTAATGTTGAGTCCAGACAAACAATGGATGGTTTTATCTTATCGAGCTACTTATAAAAGTTTGGAGGAGTTAAATCAGCAAGAAGTGCGGCTAGCGGGGCTGCGTATCAACCCGATAACGAATATTTCGAGCCGGGTAACGTATGTTAATGATATCCGTTTAAAGAGATTGGGCGATGATGGAGAGGTGGAGGTATCCGGCTTGCCGGAGCATCCTCGGATAGCCAATATGAGCTTTTCTCCAGATGATAAGTTTTTGGCCTTGACACACACAGCGGCCGACGGGGTTGAGTTGTGGGTGGTAGAACTGGAAACTGCCCAAGCGCGAAAATTGACCGATACCGATTTAAACGCGGCTATGGGTAGACCTTACACTTGGTATGGCGACGGCAACGCGTTATTGATCAGCAAACTTCCGACGGAAAGACCTGCCCTTATCGATAGCAGTAAGGACCTGCCTATAGGACCTATAGTGTCCACCAGTGATGGACAGATTTCGCAACTGCGAACCTATCAAGACCTGTTGAAGAATCCGCATGATGAGGCTAATTTCGAAACATTAGCCCAGTCGGAACTATATACAGTAAATCTGGAAGGTCAGCAGTCGAAATTTCTGGACAAAGCCTTATACGATCAGTATGCGTTTTCACCTGACGGACAATATTTATTGGTAACTGTAATCAAGAGGCCTTTCTCCTATGTGGTATCACTACGTAGCTTTCCGCAGGAAACCACGGTGTACGATTTAGAAGGGAACCCAATTAAAGTGGTGAATGAGGTGCCGTTGAATGAAATCCAACCTAAAGGATTTTCTTCTACACGGAAAGGTAAACGGCATATGTACTGGCGCGGAGATAAGCCTGCCTCGTTATATTATGTTGAGGCGTTGGACGGAGGGGACGCATCACAAGTCGCAACATACCGGGACGAATTATTTTCTTGGGAGGCCCCGTTTGATAGGAATCCCGTGTCCTTAGTTAAGGTCACCGATCGCTTTTCTAACGTGATCTGGGGAGATGACGAGCATGCATTGATTTATACGAGCTGGTATGATACGCGGAGCGAGAAAATTTTTGCTTTGAACCCAAAAACGAAAGACCAAAGATTGGTTTTAGAAAGAAATTCACAGGATAGATACAAAGCACCGGGGGATGTATATACTGCACGTAATGGTTACGGCAGACATGTGATATATATGGATAAGAACAATAGCTATTGGGTGAGCGACGGTTATACGAAAGAGGGCCAGTTTCCCTATATTGCTGAGATGGATTGGAGTACGTTGAACCGAAAGCACATTTATACTGTGGACAACCCCGGTAAAAAGGAAGATATCGTTTCATTGGTCGATGTCAAGAAGGGCGATATTTTGGTTTCCATACAGTCACAAACGGAATATCCCAATTTTTACTTAAAAAATATCCGAAAGAACAAAGTAACTGCTTTGACGGCTTTTAAGAATCCGTTCCAAAGCTTGGAAGGCGTATATAAAGAGGTGATACATTATAAAAGAAACGACGGTGTAAATTTGTCAGGTACACTATACCTGCCGGCAGGTTATGACCGAGAGGCGAAGTCAGCGAAACTACCCTTGTTGATCTGGGCTTATCCCACCGAATATAAAGACCGGACCACGGCAGGGCAAAGTACCGCAAATCCCCATGCATTTACTTTCCCATCCTACGGCTCCTTTGTATATTGGGTAACTAAGGGGTATGCCGTATTAGACAACGCTGCTTTTCCGATAATAGGCGAGGGAGAGGAAGAGCCCAATGACACCTTTATCGAACAGTTAATTGCTAATGGAGCTGCGGCTATTGATGCAGTAGATAACCTGGGGTATATCGACAAGAGCAGAGTAGGGGTCGGTGGGCATTCGTACGGCGCGTTTATGACGGCAAATTTGCTATCCCATTCGGATCTATTTGCGGTTGGAATCGCGCGGTCTGGTGCCTATAACCGTACACTTACCCCGTTTGGCTTCCAAAGAGAGCAACGTAACTATTGGGACGATCCGGGTTTGTATAATCGGATGTCGCCGTTTATGAACGCGGAAAAGATGAAGACTCCCATGTTACTGATCCATGGCGATGCGGATAACAATCCGGGTACATTTACGTTGCAGACCGAACGTTACTTTCAGGCACTAAAGAATTTGGGAGCGCCCGTTCGTATGGTTTTACTTCCGCTGGAGTCACACGGATACGCCGCAGAGGAAAACATTTTGCATACCCTGTGGGAACAGGACCAGTTCTTAGAAAAGTATTTGAAGAAGAATTAAAAGAAATAAAAATGGCGAATCTGCGGATTCGCCATTTTATTTTTATACTAAATATTCAAACAACGTCTGATCCTTATTGACTTCAATGAAATCAAATTTATAGGATTTCATTCGTTCGATAAAAGAGATGTAATCCTTTGGGTCATTTAGTTCGATACCGATCAATGCCGGCCCTCTTTCACGTTCTGTTTTTTTAATATATTCGAATCGGGTGATATCGTCCTTTGGTCCAAGTACTTCGGTTACAAGTAAACGTAAAGCGCCTGGGCGTTGTGGGAAGCGAACGATAAAATAATGCTTGAAACCTTCGTAGAGCAACGACATTTCCTTGATTTCGCTCATACGGTCAATGTCGTTGTTACCTCCGGAGACGATACAAACGACTTTTTTTCCTTTTATTTCTTCTTTGTGAAACTCTAAAGCAGCGATCGATAAGGCTCCTGCGGGCTCCGCTACAATGGCGTCTTTATTGTAAAGTTGTAAAATGGTCGTGCAGATTTTGCCCTCCGGTATGGGCTTCACACTATCCAGTAATTTACTGCTAATCTCGTACGTTAAGACACCTATTTTTTTAACAGCGGCCCCATCCACGAATTTATTAATATGTTCCAATTCTATCGGGCCATTATTTTGCATGGCAGCAATCATGGACGGGGCTCCCTCGGGCTCTACGCCGTATAGTTTCACGTGTGGGGCATGTTTTTTCATATGGTACCCCAATCCGGAGGATAGCCCTCCTCCCCCTATAGGGATAATAACAGCGTCTACATCCGGAAGATCTTCCAATATCTCTACTGCGACCGTACCTTGTCCCTCGATGATTTTTTCGTCGTCAAAGGGAGGAATGAACGTCATATTGTGCTCTTTTGTGTATTCCAATGCTGCTTTTTGACAGTCATCAAAAGTATCTCCGGTCAATACGATTTCGATATTGCCATTGCCCCACATCTCAGTCTGTGTAATTTTTTGACGGGGGGTAGGGCCAGGCATGAAAATAACCCCCCTGATATTTAATTTTTTGCAAGAAAGCGCGACACCTTGTGCATGATTGCCGGCACTGGCGCAAGTAACACCTTTGGACTTTTCTTCCTCTGACAGACTGACAATTTTGTTATACGCACCGCGTAACTTATACGAACGAACGACTTGTAGGTCTTCACGTTTTAAGTATACTGCTGCATCGTATTTTTCCGAAAGATGTATGTTGTATTGCAGAGGCGTATGGTTCACAATACCTTTTATGCGTTCGGCCGCTTGCAATGAATCTATATTTAAGGTCATTTTTTAAGAATAACTGCCCCAAAAGGCGTCTTTAACGAGTGAAATCTCTTTTTTTCCGTTACGACTATAAACGGAAACAATGTCAAATCTAATATCGCCCTGGTGGTTGATTCGCCTTAGGAAAACACCGGCTGCCCTGATAAGATTTTTTTGCTTTTTAAAATCAACAAATTGAAACGGTTCACCAAATTGGGTTGAACTGCGACTTTTCACTTCTATAAAAGCGAGTATATCTCCCTCTTTGGCAATGATGTCTATTTCCCATCGCTTATATCGCCAATTTAATTGTAGAATTTGGTAGCCCTGGGAACGTAAGAACGTTTGTGCTTCCCATTCACCATGCCTCCCAAATTCTAAATGCTTAGCCACTTCTATTTTAACAAAGTGTGCAAATCCTCGTCATTGATGTCTTTTTTTGCATCTGCCATGACAAGGAACTTTTCATAGATTACGGCAAGATTATCTTTATCCAGCTGATATCCCAAACGCTCCAAATGGTGTTTTAATGCGTGGCGGCCTGAGCGAGCAGTCAAGATAATATCGGCTTCCACTAGGCCCACATCTTCCGGACGAATAATCTCGTAATTTTCACGATGCTTTAAGAACCCGTCTTGATGTATGCCTGAACTGTGCGCAAATGCATTTTTCCCAACGATAGCTTTGTTCGGTTGCACCGGCATGCGCATCATGGCGCTCACTTTACGGGAAATATGCGTAAACATTTTGCTGTTGATGTTGGACGTTAGGCCAGGAAATTGACTCGCATGCACTTGCATGATCATAGCAACTTCCTCTAGCGAGGTGTTTCCTGCCCGCTCACCGATACCGTTGATGGTACACTCGACTTGACGAGCCCCGTTTTGAACAGCGGCAATAGAATTGGCTGTGGCTAACCCTAAGTCGTTATGACAATGTGCTGAAATGACGGCTTGATCGATGTTTTTCACATGCTCTTTTAAGTACTTGATTTTGGCGCCATATTGATCGGGCAAGCAATAGCCGTTGGTGTCTGGTATATTGACAACTGTAGCTCCAGCCCCAATAACGGCTTCCACCATACTGGCTAAATAAGCTAAATCTGCCCGCCCGGCATCTTCTGCATAAAACTCAACATCCTCAACGTAAGACTTAGCATGTTTTACCGCTGCAACGGCACGTTCCAAAATATCCGCACGCGTGGAGTTGAATTTGTATTGTATATGCATATCCGATGAGCCGATGCCGGTATGGATACGGGGGCGTTTAGCATATTTCAATGCATCGGCAGCGACATCAATGTCGTTCTTATTCGCGCGTGTCAGCGCACAGATAATAACGTCGTCCACTGCTTTGGACAATTCGACAACAGATTGGAAATCACCGGGGCTTGATACCGGAAATCCCGCTTCAATGATATCAACTCCCAAAAGTTCTAGATCTTTTGCGATTTCTACCTTTTCCGGGGTAGTCAATTGACAACCCGGTACCTGTTCACCATCGCGTAAGGTCGTATCGAAAATATATAAATGATTAGGATCGTGTAGCATAGTCTTATAATTATCTAAAGATGACCCGCCAGCCGGCGGATCGGTTAAAAATTATCTTCGATGAGCTTATTGAGGCTCTGTTTAAAGTTAAAAAATCTTTTCCTTATCTCAAATATTCCAATACTTTAGCCCCCATCTCGTTTGTACCCAAGAGATGCGTAGAAGGTGTTTCTGCATTGGCAATATCACCTGTTCTCCAGCCTGCTTTTAACGTATCTGCAACGGCTTGGGTTACTACTTTGGCTTCTTCCTGTAGGCCGAATGCGATATCGAGCATTAAGGCTGCTGATAATATAGACGCCAACGGGTTGGCTTTATTCTGCCCAGCAATATCATGTGCGGAACCATGAATAGGTTCGAAAAACCCTGTTCCGTCACCAATAGATGCAGAGGCCAACATACCCATGGAACCCGCAATCTGAGACGCTTCGTCTGTCAGAATGTCGCCAAAAAGATTGGCTGTCAATACCACGTCGAATTTTTTAGGGTTCTTCACCAATTGCATTGCTGCGTTGTCAATGAACATATGCTCCGTCTCTATATCTGGATATTCCCGCGCAATTTCCTGTACAACATCTCGCCACAACCGGGATGTTTCCAGTACGTTCGCCTTGTCTACCGAACAGAGCTTTTTGTTGCGGGTGCGTGCCGCTTCATAGGCTTTACGGGCAATACGCTCCACTTCGTACCGGTGATAGTTCATTAGATCCGAAGCATAGGTGTTGTCTTCGCTACGTGTTTTTTCTCCAAAATAAACATCACCTGTCAACTCGCGGAAAAATAAAATATCCGTGCCGCGTAAAACCTCTGGTTTTAGACTCGACGCCTCCAGCAGTTCGTCAAATAGCAATATTGGACGTAAGTTGGCATACAAGCCTAACTCTTTTCGTATTTTTAATAAGCCTTGTTCCGGTCTTACCTTTGCGGAAGGATCATTGTCGTATTTTGCATGTCCGATAGCACCGAACAGAATAGCATCAGAGGCTTTCGCTTTTTCCAGTGTTTCATCGGGTAGTGGGCTACCAGTTGCCTCGATAGCCGTATGTCCCATAATAGCCTCGTCAAAGCTGAACTCGTGACCGTATTTTGCTGCAACTGTTTCCAGCACTTGTTTTCCCCATGTCGTTACTTCTTGTCCAATACCATCTCCGGGGATGATTAAAATATTTTTGTTCATCTGTATATGTTATTTATATCGTTACTTCCGTTGCTACCTCACCTTTTTCCAACACGAGCCTATGTTCGATGCAAGACGGCAATTGTGATTCATAATGACCAACATAAATCAATGTATTGCCATATGCACACAACTCGTCTACCACCGCATTGAAATGTATGGTTTGGGCGACATCCAACCCCTGACAGGGTTCATCTAGTATCAGCAGCGGAGGATTTTTGATAATCGTTCTTGCCAAAAGTGCCAAACGCTGTTTTCCTAAGGGAAGCGTATGAAGCAATTGGTCCTTATAGGGCAACAAATCGAAGAAATCCAACAATTGCTCCATATGTCTTTTCTCTTCGTACTTTACATTAGTAAACCATCCTATGCTATCGTAAAAGCCGGAGGCCACCGTATGCCATACAGTAGCGTTTCGGTCGAAATACCAATGCATCTCCGGCGAGATAATGCCTATCTTTTCCTTAATGTCCCAAATGCTTTCGCCTGAGCCGCGCTTGGTTCCGAACAGCCAAACGTCAGAAGCATAGGCTTGGGGATGATCCCCATTCAATAAGCTCAGTAAAGTAGATTTACCTGAGCCATTTGGTCCCTGCAATAACCACTTTTCACCTGCTTGTACTTGCCAACTTATATTTTTTAACACGATTTTGTTGCCATAGCGAACAGATACATTTTTCAGTTCGACTATCGTTTGGCTAATGATTTCTGGCTCCTTTTGTAAAAAA
This sequence comes from Sphingobacterium haloxyli, assembly GCF_002980525.1. Classification (GTDB taxonomy): domain Bacteria; phylum Bacteroidota; class Bacteroidia; order Sphingobacteriales; family Sphingobacteriaceae; genus Sphingobacterium; species Sphingobacterium haloxyli. Next base: position 442,445 of record NZ_PVBQ01000001.1, on the reverse strand, counting down.
TAGGGAAGGGGTTTCTTTTCGCGAACGTCATCTCTTGAAAAATCCTTTGCCTGTTCCACCACTTTGAGTTGACCGTTTTGAATTTCAGCAAAACGATTGATGCAAGAGGGGAGTTGTGAATCATTCGTAATTAAGATCAACGTTGTTCCTCCATGAGCAATTTCATTGAAAATGTCCAAAAGGTTGGCTCTCGATTGTTTGTCGAGTCCCGTAAACGGTTCGTCGATGATTAAAAGTTGCGGCTTAAGCCAGAGAGCCTGTACCAATTGCAGTTTTTTATGCTCGCCACTAGACAGTTCGATCAGCTGTGTATCTTTACAGTTTTCGAAACCCAGTGCATACAAAATAGGCTCGGCATCCGTATAATCCAGACCATTTTTATGACCGAAATGTAAGAGGTCAGCGTAAACGGTCAGCGTATCGTTTTTCTGGAATTTATTGTAACGCTGTTGATAATAAAAGTTACGGTCTCCTTCTAAGTTGGTAAACTGATACCAATTGGATACGTAATAAGCGCGTGGTGGGCACGCGCTATGTTCATCAAAATGGAAAATAATCTCTCCTCTAGCTTTCTCTTCTCCTACAATCGCTTTAGCTAACGAAGTTTTTCCTGTCCCGCTTTTACCGCCGATAACCCAATTTTCGCCTGGATATACAGCCCAATTGAAATCTGACAACACCGCCTGACCGGCGTATTGGAGATTCAATTGGGCGATATGGACGACAGGCTGTTCCATTATCGTTGTTGTTCGTATGCTTCAATCACATTTTTATGGCTCAAGATGTAGTCTATATCATCGTAACCATTGATTAAACAAGATTTTTTATAGGGATTGATTTCAAATACAAAGTTGGCTCCAGTGGCGTTGATAGTTACTGTTTGCGCCACTAAATCAACAGTTAGTTCCGCATTGGGATCCGCAAAAACAGCATCGAATATTTGTTCTAAAAATTCATCGGGAACGGTGATGGGCAATACACCATTGTTTAGCGCGTTGCCTTTGAAAATATCGGCAAAGAATGAACTGATGACAATATCAAAGCCATAATCTTGGATAGCCCATGCGGCATGCTCGCGGGAAGACCCGCAGCCAAAGTTTTTGCCGGCTACCAATATTTTTCCGCTGTATGTAGAATCGTTCATCACAAAATCCGCTTTCGGTTGCCCGTCGCTATCATAACGCCAGTCGCGAAATAAATTGTTGCCAAACCCTTCTCTGGTGGTTGCTTTTAAAAAACGCGCAGGGATAATCTGATCGGTGTCGATATTTTCGATAGGTAGCGGAACTACCGTAGATGTTAATTTTTCAAATTTTTTCATTTCAGCCTCCTTAAATCAATTCCCGAATGTCAACAATCTTACCACTAACTGCAGCGGCGGCAGCGGTCAGTGGACTAGCAAGCATGGTGCGGGCATTCGGACCCTGCCGGCCTTCGAAGTTTCTATTAGAAGTTGAAACACAATATTTTCCCGCTGGAATTTTGTCTTCATTCATGCCCAAACAGGCCGAACAGCCCGGTTCACGAAGCACAAAACCAGCCTCTTCGAATATTTTGTCGATACCTTCTTTTTTTGCTTGCGTTTCTACCTGTTTAGAACCCGGAACTATCCACACTTCCACATTATCTGCTTTTTTCTTTCCTTGTACAAATGAAGCAACGGCCCGTAAATCCTCAATACGAGAGTTGGTACAAGAGCCTATGAAAACATAATCTACTGGATGTCCTAACAATGTTTCATTATCACGGAAGCCCATATAATCCAATGCTTTTTTAAACGATGGACGTTCTGATTCGGGTTGATTAGAGGTTGCCGGAATTGCATCAGAAATGCCAATCCCCATTCCAGGATTTGTGCCGTAGGTAATCATCGGCTGAATATCGGCCGCGTCGAATTCCAGTACCGCATCGAATTGCGCATCTTCATCGGAATATAATGTCTGCCAATAGGCAAGAGCCTTATCCCACTCTTCTCCCTTAGGCGCAAATTCCCGACCATGAACATAGTCGAAGGTGGTTTGATCTGGAGCAATTAGTCCACCTCGGGCGCCCATTTCTATACTCATGTTACAAACCGTCATCCGTCCTTCCATACTTAACGAACGAATGGCTGAACCTGCAAATTCTACGAAATATCCTGTGCCGCCGGCAGCGGTTGTTTTAGATATAATATATAAGACAATATCTTTTGCCCCAACGCCTTTTGCCAGCTCTCCGTTAACTTCGATTTTCATTGTTTTTGGCTTTTGCTGCAATAAACATTGTGTAGCAAATACCTGTTCTACCTGCGATGTGCCAATCCCAAATGCGATGGCACCAAACGCACCGTGCGTAGAAGTATGGCTGTCTCCGCATACCATTGTCTTCCCCGGTTGGGTGATACCCAACTCTGGACCAATAACATGGACGATACCTTGATAAGGATGACCTAAACCATATAATTCAATCCCAAACTCCTCACAGTTCTTAGTCAACATATCCACTTGATAGCGTGATAGTTCTTCTTGAATCGGGAGGTGTTGATTAAGGGTAGGTACGTTGTGGTCAGCAGTAGCCACCGTTTGATTCGGACGAAAAACGGGTATTCCTCGTTTCCGCAATCCGTCGAATGCTTGAGGAGACGTTACCTCATGAATCAAATGTGTATCTATATATAAAATATCTGGGAAGCCCTCTTGGCGCTTGACGACGTGCGCATCCCAGATCTTCTCTACTAATGTTTTTCCCATTTCTCTCTTTTTTGTAAAATAGTTACAAAGTTACAAGATAGATATCTATTCCCGTAACCTTGTAACCCCTTTATCACCTTAACGCTCTCTTAAACGGTTTTGATAGCCTTCATTGCTGTCATCGCTTTACGTAATCTGACGCCCACGGTTTCTACAGGGTGGTTGCGTAAGATTTCATTCACTTGTACAAGCTGGACATTGTCTACGGAGCCGTCTTTTCCTTCGTTGAAGTTTTTGCCAACTAAATCGGTATCTACCTTTTTCATGAAATCTGCCAACAATGGTTTACATGCTTGATCGAATAAGTAACACCCATATTCAGCCGTGTCTGAAATGACCCGATTCATTTCGAATAATTTTTTACGAGCAATTGTGTTTGCAATCAACGGTGTTTCATGCAGTGACTCGTAATATGCGGATTCTGGTTTAATACCTGCTTCCACCATCGTTTCAAATGCTAATTCTACACCTGCTCTTACGAAAGCGACCATCAACAGATAATTGTCAAAGTATTCCTGTTCGCTGATTTTTACGTCACCGGCAGGCGTTTTTTCAAAAGCCGTTTCTCCTGTTTCTGCTCTCCACTTTAATAAATTGGCATCTCCGTTTGCCCAATCTGTCATCATCGTTTTGCTAAATTCGCCTGACATGATATCGTCTTGGTGTTTTTGGAACAATGGACGCATAATATCTTTTAGTTCTTCAGATACTTGGAAAGCTTTGATTTTTGCAGGGTTAGACAAACGATCCATCATGCCGCTCACACCACCGTGTTTCAAAGCTTCTGTGATGACCTCCACGCCATATTGTACTAATTTCGAAGCGTAACCTGGTTCGATACCTTTTTCTACCATTTTATCAAAGGATAAGATCGAGCCGGTTTGTAACAGGCCACAAAGGATTGTTTGCTCGCCCATCAAGTCAGATTTAACTTCGGCGACAAAGGAAGACTTCAATACACCTGCGCGGTGTCCACCTGTGCCTACACAATATGCTTTTGCGTAAGGCCACCCCTTACCTTCCGGGTCATTTTCTGGGTGTACCGCAATTAACGTAGGAACACCGAAACCTCTCAAATATTCAGCACGGACTTCAGAGCCAGGACATTTTGGTGCTACCATGATAACCGTAATGTCTTCACGTATCTGCATACCTTCTTCCACAATGTTAAAACCGTGTGAGTAGGATAGCGTAGCACCTTGTTTCATTAATGGTTGAACAGCATTGATAACCGATGTGTGTTGTTTATCAGGCGTTAGGTTGATTACTAAATCTGCCGTTGGAATCAATTCTTCGTAGGTTCCTACATTGAAGTTGTTGTCTGTTGCATTTTTCCAAGAATCTCTTTTTTGTTCAATAGCTTCCTTACGTAATGCATAAGAAACATCCAATCCGCTATCCCTAAGGTTTAGACCTTGGTTCAAGCCTTGGGCACCACACCCTACGATTACGATTTTTTTACCTTTTAAAGCATTGACGCCATCTGAAAATTCATTTGAATCCATAAATTCAGCGTGTCCCAATTGGTTTAATTGCTCTCTAAGAGGTAATGTGTTAAAATAATTTGCCATTGTTTCTGTTATTATAATACGTTGTTTTTGATTGATTTATTTTGTTATTGCTCGGCGTTGCGCTATGGCGTAACCTAAATGCAGGTTGTCGTGCCCCGAAGTGGTGATCAGCACTTCGGCGAAGCTATGCAACGTTGCGCCATAAGTTGCTGTATCGTACGGCTGGATATTTTGGAATATTCCTTTTTTATAGTCCGCTTCGATTTTTTCTATCGTAGAAAGCGCTAGATTTTTAAGTTCCGCTACTTCTTCCTCCGAGACAAAATAGGTGGGTTTTGACCCTTTTTTATAGGCTTCTAGATATTTGACGGATGATGTATCGGAGGTTATGCCTGTCCGCACATAACACAAAGTTTGTGTACTCACAACGATATGTCCAAAGTTCCAGGCGATGTTATTATTAAAGCCAGTTGGAATTTGGTTGATTTGTTCTAAAGAAAGTCCCTCTAGTAACTGGATAAAAGCTTTCCTCGTATCTAGGATAAATTTAAAAGTTTCTGTCATTTTCTTTCCATCTACATAGTAAACACTCTCTCCTGCTGATCAAGATATTCATTTTCTACGATCTCTGGAGAAGGTTCTTCGCGTTCAAATTGTTTTATTTTGGTATGAAAGCCAGCACTGTCTTTGATGATGGCGATACGCGCACCACGCACAAATTCAATAAGTCCATATTCACCTAGGGCCGCTGTTAGACGGTCGATTTCTTCGCGGTGGCCTGCCGTTTCAAACACGGTATAATCATGCCGGATAACCACGGCGGAGGCGCCGTACTCGCGGAGCAAACGCTCCACCGATGCTTTTTCGGCAATAACCTCTGTTGGAACTTTGTAAAGAGCTTGCTCTTGCCAAATTAATTCTTCGTCTGTATTGTAATAAGCTTTTAAGACCTCCACTTGTTTTTCGATCTGTCGACACAGTTTGCGGACCACGTCTTCACTCTCGTTAATCAAAATTGTGAATCGGTGGATCCCTTCTACCTCTGAGGGTGAGGTGTTCAAGCTTTCTACGTTGATTTTTCTTCTGGAAAAGATGCCAGAGATACGTCCTATCATACCGATAGAATTCTCTGTGTATAACGTGATCGTATATTCTTGTTTTTCCATTTTCTTTGTTTTTACTTTAAACGTATTTCCGATACCGATGCACCTTGTGGAACCATCGGGAAAACATTGTTTTCTTTGCCAACCATAACCTCCAATAAATATGATCCATCGTGGTCGAGCATAGTCTTTAATGCTGAACGTAGATCTTTACGTTCGGAGATTTTATTTCCTTCAATATGATATCCTTTGGCCACTGTTACAAAATCTGGACTCGTTATGTCGACAAATGAATACCGTTTATCGTTAAATAATTGCTGCCATTGACGCACCATGCCTAGAAACTCGTTGTTGAGGATCAGAATTTTGACTTTCGCGCCGAACTGCATGATTGTTCCTAGTTCTTGAATGGTCATCTGAATTCCACCGTCGCCAATGATCGCTACGACATCACGTTCTGGGGTTCCATACCATGCGCCGATAGCCGCAGGTAATCCAAAGCCCATCGTGCCTAATCCTCCGGAAGTAACGTTCGACTTCGATTTATTGAATTTTGCGTAGCGGCAAGTAACCATTTGATGCTGTCCTACATCTGTGACGATAACGGCATCGCCTCCGGTCAGCTCATTTAATACTTTGATTACTTCTCCCATCGTCATAACGTCCGATGTTGGGTTCAGTTCATCCTGGATGACTTCTTTAAGTTCCTTTTTTTCTAATTCCCGAAATTCCGTCACCCACGCACTATGATCATGCCGTTGGATGAGTTGTGTGAGTATAGGAAGAGTCTCCTTACAATCACCCCATACGGGCACGGTGGTTGCCACATTTTTGTCTATTTCAGCCGGGTCAATATCCAAGTGGACGATTTTTGCCTGTTTGGCATATTTGTCCAATCGACCGGTTACCCGATCGTCAAAGCGCATCCCAACGGCAATTAAAACATCACATTCATTCGTCATGACATTAGGAGCATAATTCCCATGCATACCTAACATGCCAACATGTAATGGATGATCGGTTTCCAAAGCACTCAATCCCATCACCGTCGAAGCTGCGGGAAATCCTCCCTTTTCGATGAAGTTTTTGAGATCTTGTTCTGCTCTGCCTAAAATGACACCTTGCCCGAACAAAACGAAAGGTTTCTTCGCGCTGTTTATAAGCTCAGCTGCCTTTTCTATATATTCGTTGCGCACAATCGGCTTTGGCCTGTAGCTGCGAACATGATCACATTTTTCATAGCCCTTGTAATCAAACAATTGTATTTGTGCGTTTTTTGTAATATCAATTAAAACGGGACCGGGACGTCCGGTTTTTGCTATATAGAAAGCTTTTGCTAACACACTTGGGATCTCTGTAGCATCGGTAACTTGATAGTTCCATTTAGTGACCGGTGTGGTAATATTGATGACGTCCGTTTCCTGGAAGGCATCTGTTCCCAATAAGGAGGCAAACACTTGTCCCGTAACGCATACGATAGGATTACTATCGATCATGGCGTCAGCTAGACCGGTAACTAGATTAGTTGCCCCTGGGCCACTTGTCGCAAAAGCGACACCAACACGGCCGGAGGTACGGGCATAGCCCTGGGCAGCATGAATCCCTCCCTGTTCATGGCGAACCAAGATATGTTTTAGTCTGTCATTATAATCGTATAATGCATCGTATATAGGCATAATCGCCCCCCCGGGATAACCAAATAGGGTATCTACTCCCTCTTGAATCAAAGCCTCCAATACAGCTTGCGATCCACTGATTTGGGTGGTGGAAGCTTTGGGTTCTTGTGGCTTTGATCGTGTTTTTTCCAGTGTACTCATATTCCTTTAGTATCTATGTTTTAGTACTTTTACTTATCGCGCTTCACTCATCACTCTTTTAAAGATCCGTTACACATCCCTGTGAAGCGTTGGCAACAGTCTTCGCATATTTATATAATACACCTTTGTTTACTTTTAACGCCGGTTGCTTCCAGTTTGCTCTGCGAGCAGCAATCTCATCATCCGACAAGTTTACATTTATGGTGTTGTTTATCGCATCAATTTCGATGATATCATCATCTTGGACGAGGCCAATAAGTCCGCCCTCGTATGCTTCAGGGGTGATGTGACCGACGACGAAACCGTGAGTACCCCCAGAGAAACGGCCGTCTGTAATCAAAGCAACGGATTTCCCGAGACCTGCTCCTATAATCAAAGAAGTTGGTTTCAGCATTTCAGGCATGCCAGGCGCACCTTTCGGACCTTCGTTTTTGATGACAATAACATCGCCTGGCTTAACACGGCCAGAAGCCACGCCTTTTGCCAAATCCTGTTCTCCGTCAAACACGCGGGCTGTACCCGTAAATTTCTCCCCTTCTTTACCTGAAATTTTCGCTACCGAACCTTCTTCAGCTAAGTTTCCGTAAAGAATTTGTAAGTGTCCTGTTTTCTTGATCGGGTTGTCCAACGGTTGTATAATCGATTGATCGTATGCCATAATCGATTTGACACCCGCTAAATTTTCCGCCACGGTTTTTCCAGTTACGGTTAGACACTCCCCGTGTAGTAGACCCTCATCTAGCAGATACCTCATGACGGCAGGAGTGCCACCGTACTGCTGTAGGTCTTGCATCAAGAATTTGCCCGATGGCTTGAAGTCTGCTAACACAGGTGTTTCGTCAGACATACGCTGGAAGTCGTCTGGTGTGATATCAACACCGACCGCTTTGCCGATCGCGATAAAATGCAAGACCGCATTTGTCGATCCACCCATGACAACAATTACACGCATTGCATTTTCGAACGCTTTGCGCGTCATAATGTCCGTGGGTTTGATGTCTCTCTCCAAAAGCGTGTGCATGTATTTTCCAACCGCTAAACATTCGTTCTTTTTCTCCTCTGATATCGCAGGGTTAGAAGAGGAGTATGGTAAGCTCATGCCTAAGGCCTCAATAGCAGATGCCATCGTGTTGGCGGTGTACATTCCGCCACAAGCACCTGCGCCGGGGCAAGTATGACGGATAACACCATCGTAATCCTCATCCGAAATGGTGCCCGCAATTTTTTTGCCCAAGGCTTCAAAGGCGGATACAATATTTAATTCTTCACCTTTGTAATGACCCGGAGCTATCGTGCCTCCGTATACCATAATAGAAGGACGGTTCAATCTACCCATCGCCATAATGGCGCCCGGCATGTTCTTATCACAACCAGGAATCGCTACCACACCATCATAATATTGACCACCGCAAATTGTTTCGATACTGTCTGCAATGACATCACGTGATACCAACGAATAGCGCATTCCTTCTGTACCGTTGCTCATGCCATCACTTACACCGATTGTTCCAAAAGTAAGTCCGACTAAATCACTACCCCATACGCCTTGCTTTACCAACTGGGCCAGATCATTCAAGTGCATGTTACAGGTATTCCCATCGTACCCCATGCTGGCTATACCTACTTGCGCTTTATCCATATCGGCATCCGTAAGCCCGATGCCGTACAACATAGCTTTTGCTGCAGGCTGTGTTTCATCTTGTGTAAAGATGCGACTGTACTTGTTCATGACATTTTTCTCGTCAGATGATGACTTCATAATTCTCTTCTTCTAAAACTAATTTTTTATATTTCCTTTGTACGGAAGCGCCTATTGTATGCTCCCAGTCTTCTCTATATGTAATGCCGTCCACTTCTTTGATGCCGATAATTTCAGCTGCAGTTCCACACAAAAAAGCACTATCTGCTTCGTGGACATCTTGAACGGTCAATTTTTTTTCCACTACCTCAATGTTTAAGTTCTTGCACAACTCCATGACGGTCTGCCGGGTAATTCCCGGGAATACATGATCCAATGGTGGTGTGTATAGCTTAAAATCCTTTTCGATAAAAAGATTTTCACTGGAGGCCTGCGCAATATATCCATCTTGGCTCAACATAAGCGCTTCATCAAACCCTTGTTTGATAGCATCGCTTGAAGCAAGGATAGCATTGATGTATTGCCCCGATACTTTTGCTTCTATCCGAAAAGACTTCGGATTGGGCCGCTGAATTTCAGAAGTGCACACGCGGAGAAGATTTTGTCCTAGATACGGTCCCCATTCCCACGCAGCAATCATGATATGTGCGTCTTTTGCCGAAGTAAGGTGCATGTTTGAGCCAGAAAACACAAGCGGGCGGATATAAGCAGATCGCAGATTATTTGCCTCTAATAACGCGTACGATTTTTCTATCAATACCGGAACGTTCCAATGGTAAGGAAGATCGATGGCTTGACATGATCGCTGTAAACGGGCGAAATGTTCTTCAGCTTTAAAAATTCTTGTGCCATGATGTGTACTGTACGCTCTCAACCCTTCGAAAGCGCCGTACCCATAATGCAACGATTGACCGAATAAATCTATTCCAGCATCTGTAGCCTTTACAAAATTTCCGTCCAAATAAATGTAAGTGTCTTGATTATAATACTGCATGCTAGAGCCCTCCCCTTTTCGCTATGGTCAAGTTAGCGCTATTAAAAATTCTTTACAATAGGAAAACAAAGTATTTTGAAAAAGTTTATTATTTTGATTTATTGAGTTGTAAAGAATGTTGTTTTGATATATTATGATTTTGTGATTTAAAATTTTTATGTTGGTAGACTAAAATTAAAATTGGTATAGTTGTTCAAAATGACGTCTTTACCGAAAAAGTGCAAAATTCTTCTTAAAATGGACAAAAGTCAAAGGAAAGTTAAAAAAAATAGCCCGCGGTTTAAACCGTGGGCTATAAATTAAAATGTATTTTTTTAACTATTATTCTTCCACGATTCCTTCCGCTAAGACCGTAATATTATTGTCTTTTGCTTCTACAACACCACCTTGAATGACGAAGACAGTTTGGCCCTGCGCTTCCCGAATGATAACTTTTCCGTCTTCCAACGTCGACACAATAGGAGCGTGGTCCTGCAAAATTTGAAAAGAACCGGCGCTGCCAGGTACTGTTACCGCTGTAGCGTCACCTTCGTAAGCTAATTTATCTGGAGTAATAATTGTTAATTTCATGTTTGTAGTATATACACTTGCTTCTATAACGTAATTAAACGGCTTCCGCCAATAATTTTTTACCTTTTTCGATAGCTTCTTCGATGTTACCTACTAAGTTGAATGCCGCTTCTGGATACTCATCTACTTCACCGTCAATAATCATGTTGAAGCCTTTGATTGTATCTTTGATATCAACAAGCACACCTTTTAGGCCCGTAAATTGTTCTGCTACGTGAAACGGCTGTGATAGGAAACGTTGTACACGGCGTGCGCGGTGGACAGTCAGCTTATCTTCTTCTGACAATTCGTCCATACCTAGAATTGCGATGATATCCTGAAGTTCTTTATAACGTTGCAGGATTTCTTTTACACGTTGTGCCGTATTGTAGTGTTCGTCACCTAGTACGGTCGGAGTCAAAATACGAGAAGTTGAATCCAATGGATCAACCGCAGGATAAATACCTAATTCAGCAATTTTCCGTGACAATACGGTTGTCGCATCCAAGTGAGCGAAAGTTGTCGCTGGTGCAGGGTCAGTTAAGTCATCGGCAGGTACATATACCGCTTGTACCGATGTAATAGACCCGTTTTTAGTCGAGGTAATACGCTCTTGCATCAAACCCATCTCTGTTGCTAATGTAGGTTGATAACCTACTGCCGATGGCATACGACCTAAAAGTGCGGATACCTCGGAACCTGCTTGCGTGAAACGGAAAATGTTATCGATAAAGAAAAGTACATCACGTCCTTGACCCTGTCCGTCACCGTCGCGGAAATATTCCGCCACCGTAAGTCCCGACAATGCTACACGAGCACGTGCTCCAGGAGGCTCATTCATCTGGCCGAAAACGAAGGTACATTTTGAATCTTTAAGCAGTTCATTGTCTACCTTGTCTAATGGCCATTCACCTTTTTCCATGCCCTCCATGAAATGCTCTCCATATTTAATAATGCCTGACTCAAGCATCTCACGCAATAGATCGTTTCCTTCACGTGTACGTTCTCCAACACCCGCAAATACAGAAAGACCACCGTGCCCTTTAGCAATGTTGTTGATCAATTCTTGGATCAATACCGTTTTTCCAACTCCGGCACCACCAAATAAACCGATCTTACCACCTTTAGCATAAGGTTCTAACAAGTCAATAACTTTAATACCTGTAAACAATACTTCCGTTTCGGTAGAAAGATCTTCGAATTTTGGAGGTTCGTTGTGGATAGGACGCCCGTTTGTTGTGTCCAAGTCTTGGATACCATCGATGGCACCACCAACTACGTTAAATACGCGACCTTTGATTTCTTCACCAATAGGCATTTTAATCGGAGCGCCAGTGTCAACCACTTTCATTCCACGTACCAAACCTTCAGTTGCATCCATCGCGATAGTACGAACACGATCCTCGCCTAAGTGTTGTTGAACTTCTAGAACGATGCGTTGTCCATTGTCTTTTTCAATATACAAGGCGTCGTAAATCTTAGGAAGATTCTCATTATCGGCGAAGTTGACATCAACTACTGGACCGATAATTTGCGCTATTTTACCAATATTGGGCATATTATAAGGGACTAAATAATTATTAATCAATTTACAGCAGATGGTTTTTATACACCCGCATTTTGGATGGCAAAAATAAGCTATATCTTATTAAAAGCAAAACGCTTATTGATAATATTTTATTTTTCTTTTTATCCATTAGTGTTTGTGTTTAAATGTATGGATGAGCACTTCGTGATTTTACTCCAAAAAAAGAAATAAAAACCGATCAACGGGAGCTCGTGAACACCAAAATAAACACTTGTTCATAAAAATCGTCGCTTCAAATCTTTGAGGGGAGGGGCAGTACTTGTATTGACAATCTTGTATAGTTCAATGTATTGAACGGTTAAGAAAGTTGAATATCCTCCGTATATTCATTGCCAAAACGGTCGATGACCACAATTTTCACTGTTTTAGCATCGGTTTGGGTGTAGAATAGATGATCCGTACGTCCGGGTTCTACCCAGCCCCTTCGGTCCTTGGGTAATTCCTTACCTTTATATAAGGCAACAGCCAGTTCATCGAAACCTTTCGTTTGTTCTAATTCGCCCTTGGCAAGGCCATCGGCAAACCAGGTCACTTTCCAAGCGGGGTCGTAATTCCATACATTAACCATCACGCGGTTCATGCCTCCGTTAAGTTTTTGGACGGTGCTACGGAATTGATAGCTGCGGTCTTTACCGATGGATTTATAAAACCAGTTTACTGATGTGCCGTTTATCTCAAAGACACCATAACCGCGGGGTGTACCGTCTGTGCAAATAGGGCCTGTCCACCAAGCACCACATAACGTGGCATGGGTATGTTCGTATATATGCCCATTAACATGGTTTGCGTTCCTGTGTGTATGGCCGGAAAGAACATGAATCTGCTGAAACCCCTCGAGAAGTGTGTACAGCTCGTCTCGGTTTTTTATACTATTGTATATAGGGATATGCACACTAATAATCAACACGCGGTCTTTGGGGACGTGCTGCAGATCCTTTTCCAGCCAGGAAAGCTGTTCGGCACTGATATGGCCGTCGTATTGTTTGATGTTGGTGTAGCGAATTGTATCTAATACTATATAATGTATTTTTCCTCGGTTAAACGAATAATAGGAGGGACCAAAATGTGCTTTAAAGAGTGCAGCATCATCGGGTTCATCGGCTGTTATTTCCTGTTTATCGTGGTTCCCAATCGTCTGAAAGAAAGGAATGCCTACCTTACCTATTGTTTCTTTGTAATCTTGCCACAACTTTGGTTTATCCCAAATGGAATCCCCCAAACTGATACCGTGAAATTTTTCCTTGGGCATGGACGTGAGGAATTGTGCTATGTCCCGAAGTGATTCTTCCTTAAATTGCTGGGCGTCTTCCTTATCCCGTATTTGGGGGTCGCCTAGGGCGAGGAAATAGTGGTGATTGTCGTTATAGGTTGTTTTTTCCAGCTCAAAATTATAGGCGCCACTGTTGGGGGAACGGTAAATAGCTGCGAAACCATCCACGTTTTTTATATTATAGCCCGATGGATTCGATAAGAAAATATGTTTAGCCTTGTTGTGCAGCTGTAACGTATATCTTCCTCTTCTGTCGCTTACGGCCACATTGTACCCGTCGGATACGATGGCGTTGGCGATATTTTTCCGGCGTGCTCTAATTCGTCCTTTGACTAATTTGCCCTGATCTTGCGGGGGTATGACAGCAAAAGCTTTACCCGAAAGGTAGAGCCCGCCGATGAGGAGTCCGGATGATTTTAAGAAGTGTCTTCTGTTCATTTTAACAATCGTTTTAATGTAAGAGAGATTCTAGCGCACACTGTAATTAAATGCTTTGGGCCTTTCCATTGTTTCGGAATAGACGTTGCCGAATCTGTCTGTTACTTTTATATCTAACGTGGTAGTAGGGGCACTCGCCTTTACCTTAAACATATGTGATGTGTTTGCTGAACTGAAAGTGGGTACAGCATTTACGTTTAGTCGTTGCATAGCATAAGATATAATATGCAGGGGATCTCGCGAATCAATACGCTGTACGGTCAATGATGATCCATTCTCGGTAACTGAAATGTTCCATTTTGGGTCGTAACCCCAAATATTGATTAATACTTCATCATTTTTGTTTTCCGTAGCGAAGTCAAATGCATATTGGGGAACCATGCCTTTGTGTTGGCTATTCGCAGCGGAGGCATATTTGTCAGCAGTTATATGGACATTATTAAGATCGTAGGTTCGAAATTGATATTTATTTTCGTAACCGATGGATTTATAATGCCATTTGATGCTGGTGGAGTTCATTTCCCAAACTCCGTACCCTCCTGGACTACCGTCGGGAGAAATGTGATTGCCGGAATAACCGTTTCGGCCTGTCCACCACCAGGTTGCACAGATCGCCGCTGTGTTGTGTTCCATAAATTTCTCGCCCCTCGGTACCCGGTAGTTGACGTGGGTATGGCCGGTCATAACATGTACTTCATTGAATCGGCTTAATAAGTCCACAAGCTGCTGTGCATTGCTTGTGCGGTAGTTAGGTGTATTTCCATTAGCCGATGGCGCGTTGTGCAATTGGATATGTGTAACGATAATAATGGGCGTTGAAGAACTGACTGCTGCTAAATCTTTTTCCAGCCAAGTCAACTGTTGGTCTGCGATTTTAGCATTATAGTTTCTTTGTCCTACATTGCCTGTAGATCCGCCAATGTTGACATATTCGGTATTGTCCAGTATCACATAATGTACTTTGCCTAGATTGAAAGAATAATATGTAGGCCCTAGGGTGCGACGGTAAGCATTTTCAGCGAGCCAATCACTAGCGAAGTAAGGGTCGTTGTCATGGTTGCCCATCGCATTGAATACGGGAGCCTTGAGGTTGCTGATCTGTTGTACATATTCGGGCAGTGTAAAGTTGTTACTGTACCAATACGTTTCCCAGGTGAGATCTCCCAATGTGATTGCATACACTTTCTTTCCTTGTGCTTGATAGTGGGTTATTTGTTGATTTGCATCGCTCAAAAAACCATTATGAAATTGAGCTAGATCGTCGTTTCTAGCGGCTAGATGCATATCTCCCAAACTAAGCAATACGTGGCTGTCGTTATCAACGGGTTTTAGCTCGAAATCTTTGGTGTCAATTATATTAGGGTTCGCGTTCAAATAACGATAAAACAGCGGGAGATTGTTGTTTGTGCTGACTATCTCGTAATTTCCGGGAATAGAAATAAATACATATCCTGTTCTTTTATTGGAGTTAAGGTAATATACGCCTTCTTCATTAGTTTTGGTAACATTGTAACCGTCAGAGACGACGACATTGGCGAGGCCTTCTCCGTTAATGTGCACGACACCTTTCACGTTTTTGCCTTCACGATCAGGAATATCTGTACGTAATACGTAATTGAACGTCGTTGTGCCCAATGTCTGGCTTAGCTCCCCACGTTTAACCACCAAAGTGTATCGTCCTTCAATGAGATCTTCGGGAAAAACGACGACAATGTGATCGCCTTCTATTTTTGTTACAGTTATGGTATACGATTTCGTTAACTCATCTAGGGGTGTAAGCGCAATAACATCGTTAGCTTGGTATCCCTTGCCGGTTATTTTTGCTTTTGCGCCCTTTTTTATATCAAATGCGGCTGGAATGGAAACCTCGGTCAGTTGTAATTTGTCAATCTGTTCCGGTGGTTTTTCATCTTCGTTAGGCTTTGTTGTTGTTTTCTCACACGAGAAGGTAAAAAATGAAATTACAAGGAAAAGCGTATATAAATGTAACGACCGACAGGAGGTATATTTTAGGTATTGTTTCTTCATTTTCGGTTAGTATTAAAGTTTAGCCATTCATAATTAGCGAAAAAATAAGATACCTGTCGCTAAATGACGACAGGTATCTGTAGAAGTTGAGCCGTTTTTAGCTATTCAATTTGTTGCGTGATGAATTCACCTTCCTCAAGTTCGCTTGCGGAAGATTGTTTCGTTAATATGTGCCCATTGTAACCTCTCGGGGTTTCCCATTTCCGCAATGTCGTGTTAAATACACCTCCCAGCTGTACGAATATTCCTATGTTAGCTGGCAAAAAGTGTGGTATTCTATATTGATTGGTACCCATAGAGAAGAACGGCTGAGCGTCTCCGGTCTCTCTGTGGAACGGGCTATAATGGTCGTTGTTCGCTACGCGATAGCCTAAGTTATTGACAGAATCGATCGTTGTAACAGTTCCTGTCCCGCCGAACATCACGAGATCAACCGGCACGCTTGCTTCGTTAATATTTGTTCCAACGAATAATGCCATGCCACTTGGATGACCACTATTTGCCAATATGTTGGCATTGGCATCACCTAATCCATCCCCTCCACTTGTCGCATAAGGAATAGCTCTAATCCAGTTTAGCTCGGTAATTTGTGTAGAGTTTGCTCCATTGATACGTTTCTGATGCCCTCCGACATAGAAGAATTCTCCTTTTCTCACGGTACCTTCAGTTAAGTTGAATTTTAATGTACGCATGCCGCCTGTTGCCCATCCAGCTCCCGGAGGCGCACCTGCATTTGGTTGGTTTCCGCCCGCGTTGTTGGTCGTAACGACAGAGAACGGTATTTCGGAGAAGTCGATATCGGCGTTTGCACGAAGTTGGATGTACTCATAATTACCATCGCCCCCCTCCGGGTCAGCACAATAGCCGGTGAATATAAGAGGCATATCGCCCAAATCACCGGGTATTTCGGGGTCAGATATATCTTCAATATCAGTGGTATATCGTGGCCATATTGCCATAATCCCCTCCTTGTCAGGATCTCCTAAAAGAATACCTTGCACATTGATATTTCGAGGGACCTCCATACCTGAAAATGGTGCGGAGGCTAAGGTTCGAATATTTAAAGTATCAGCACCGTTGACCATTCTTTTGACACCGTTGAATGTTTGTCCGGCCTCCGGGCGAGGAAACATTTCGCCACCGACTACCTTTACTAAAGTACTTTCATATTCGTTAGGACGTTGATAGATAGCGGATCCTGTTACGTTCCTTCTGTAAAAAGACGATGCTCTACCGACGACTTCAATATCCGATGCATTAATACCATCGATTAGCAAAAATCCCTGTCGTTTTAATTGCTTATCTTGAATACGAATCAAAATCGAGTCACCTAGTCCATAATTGGACGCGATGCTGCCGACCTTCAGAGCTATTCCATGTAACTTACCGGGCCGAGCCTGCTGTACCACGATGACACCCTCTGGTGAGTTGCCTGATTCGTAGTCGGATATGACTACGCCGGTTGTCATATGTGCTTCGGAAAGCTTCTCCGCTGTCATCTGTACATCATCGCCCTTATGTATCTGCCTTAGATCTTCGATGGCAATATAGGGACTTGGAGTGCCGTTGATAAAGTCTCTTTTCTCGCACGACTGGGAGAGTAGTAAGTAGACGGGCAACAGAAGTATGTATAATAATTTCTTTTTCATCTGTATAAGTTTTTTATTCATCTAAATTATGGTCGTTGCCACCAAACCAAGGTGTTGATATTATCTGGTCCCTGTTCGGTTACCGCTTTCTGATAATTGTCGCGATTGGCTGTTTGTACATATACCGGATAGATTAATCGTGCCGGCATTTTTCCATCATTGAGATGTCCTGGGCCTATTGGAAGGGTCGGATGTCCGGTACGGCGGTATTCAAACCATGATTGCAAATCTGTAAAAAATAGAGCATAATATTTTTGTAAATGGATTAGCTCCATTTTCTCATATTCGCTGTAGCCATCATCCCATGCGGTAAGTTCTGTTGTCAGATAAAAGGGCGGTACTTCGTGATTCCAGAGATGAATGCTGGATATGATGCCCTCTTCATAATACGTTTGGGCTGGTTTAGCACTTACCCATCCTTTAACTGCCGCCTCAGCCAGAATAAATTGAAGCTCGCCGTAATTTAGAATATTTCCCATTAGAGGGTGTGACAATAGTCCCGTATGAAGCGTTGAACCGGCCACGGGAGGTTGGCCAATGGGGTATCCGCTCGGCACGCCGAAATAATCTCCACCCGCTAATGCTAACCATGTTTTTATCCGGGGATCACTTCTTTCGTTCAAATTATCAACGAAAAAGCTAGCCGATTTAGGAGCGTACCAATCCGCCGGTCGCCACGTAGCAAAAGGTGATACGTATGGCGCAGACCCTGTCCATCGTAGAATCGCCGAATCATCGTTACTGATCATGATAGGATAGTCTAGTGGCGCTTGATCTACAATCTTGGTGATGATGGCAGATGTATTTAGTTCTGTTTTATGGGATAAGCGTAACGCTAACCGGAGATAAAGAGAGTTTCCGAATTGTCGCCATTTTCTAATATTACCACCGAAGATCGGGTCTGCATTCTCTGAAATTTTAAAATCAGGAGCTAAGCCTCCTAACAACTCATTGGCTTCTTCTAATTTCTCAAACAAAGCCGGATAAATATCTTCTTGTTTGTCAAATGCAGGCGTGAAATTGTTAAGATCTTTACCTCGTAGAGCTTCGGAAAAAGGGATGTCACCGTAGGTATCCGTCAATATGGAAAATAGCCAAGCTTCACATATCTGCGCGATCCCCATGTACTCGGGTTGGTTGAGTTCTTCACCGAATTCATAGACGTCTCTAAAGTTTCGTAACTGGAGGTACAGGTTGTTCCAAAGGTAAACCGCTTCTGTTTCCCGGATGTCGTATCGAAATATTCTGCCTTCACCATCCCCCATGTTTACCGTTACCTGCATGAGTTCGTTGGTGACACGCTGCGCTCGGCTCATGCCATAACTGACGGATTTTGTGATTGCCGGTGCCAACAGGTTTTCGGGCTGTACTTTGGGGCTTGTATTCGGGTTGGTATTTAATTCTTGAAAGCCCTTATTACATGATATAGATAAGACCATGCTGGCCAAACCCATGGCGAGAAAATATATCGTTTTAAAAATGAATGTCTTTTTCATAACAGTATTTATTATAAACCAACTACTAAATTAAAACCGAACGTACGTGTAGCCGGGAACTGCCCTAATTCGAACCCGCGTGTAATCTCTCCATTTCCGAGTGTACCAAATTCGGGGTCGAAAGCTGGCCAATCAGACCAGATGAATAGGTCTCTGCCGAAAACACCTACCGTCGCACGTTGTAAGCCTATACGACTAAGTAGCGTCTTGTTTAAGCTGTAATCAAAACGTACTTCGCGAAGCTTTAGGAAATCTGTGGAATAGGATGTTCCTTCTACATTGTCGCGTCCTAAATGGGCATTGTAGTAATCCCATACATTGGTCGCAATAACATCGTTTGGACGATATGTGCCATCGCCATTGTCAATAACCCCATTCCCGATAATGCCGTTATAGCGACCTGGAAGGGTGTTTTTCGTTTTTCCCTGCTCGGATAATACGGCAGAAGTAAGGGAGTACCCCACGGCGCCAAAAGCAGCATCAAACATGAATCCTAAGCGAAACTGTTTGTATTGGAATTCATTATGCAATCCAACACGCCAAG
Source organism: Sphingobacterium haloxyli (assembly GCF_002980525.1). Taxonomy (GTDB): domain Bacteria; phylum Bacteroidota; class Bacteroidia; order Sphingobacteriales; family Sphingobacteriaceae; genus Sphingobacterium; species Sphingobacterium haloxyli. The sequence goes on along the minus strand of NZ_PVBQ01000001.1, from coordinate 423,090 downwards.
CGGGATTGGTCTGCCCGATATATTGTACCTCTTCGGTAATGGCGGGCAGCCCATTTTCATAGATGATCTGTCCATCAGGTGCACGTTTATAGCCACGACCCCATAACTCATCCATGCGGCCGCCTACCCGTGCAAGAATCGTTCCGCGGCTTCCAGGTCCATTTTGGAGTATCATCTCGGTGTCTAGATTATCCGTTAATTCAAGCACCTTATTTTTATTCGTGCTAAATGTTGGGCTCACCGTCCATTGCAGGCCGTCCTGTATGCGTATCGGAACGATTCTAGATTCGATCTCAAGCCCGGTGTTTTGCAGGAGGCCAGCGTTCACAAGGACACTATTTGCACCGGAAGAACGGTCTACTTGGGCCGTTAGATGCTGATATGAGGTCTTGGCCGTGTACCACGTCATGTTTAGCGAAAAGCGGTTCTGGAACATATTAATATCTGTACCAGCTTCGTAGCTCCACGTCGACAACGGCTGTAAGTATAGATTTGGCATGGAGGTCGGGTTGGATCGTCCGCCGGGAAACGTAGGATCGACCGTATAATTGTAAGAAGTTCGGAAAGGTGTCATCGAACCGCTACCAACTTCTGCAGCTGATGCTCTAAATTTGACAAGAGAAAACTGCCTAGGCAATTCCACAACATCGGACAGTACAAAGCTAAGATTGAAAGATGGGTACTGGAACGGTTTCCCTTTACTCAGCGGTGATGCAAGGGTACTTGACCAATCGTTTCTAAGTGAAAAATCTGCAAATAAATAATCTTTATAGGATATAGTACCTAATGCGTATATACTATTGAATGCATAGTGAGAACGGTAAGGAGTGCTTACCAGTATACCTGCTGCATTCCCTAAATTATAGATACCGGGGTAGGCCAATGAATCTGCAGCATTGCGTTCCAATAAACCTTCGTTTCGCAGGCTACTTCCTCCGGCAGTCACACTAATTTTGATATCTTCATTGATTTCCTTGTTATATGTTAGCATGATATCTGAGGAAATTTCCGTATTGTTTATTGTTTGTGTGCGAAACATACCTTTTCGGAATTTCTCCGTATCGTATGGCCGTTGTTGGCTACGTTGTTCTGCATTTAGATCCATGGAAGTACGTGCCATCAATTGCCAGTTGTCTGAGAATTGATACGATGCTTCTACGCTACCTGTTAATCCATGGCGCTTGTTTTTATTTAGCATTTCATTGACGATCAAGAATGGATTATCTACTAAACTACTGAAAGGATAGTTTTGCAATTGGTCTTCTTGTCCGGTTTGCCAATATTGTCGTAACCAATCCAAAGGAGCGTTAGGCTGCCAGAACATATTCCAGTACATAAGCGATTGGTTGTTATATCCTGTAGAAGGTAAATTATCACTGCGGTTTTGACGATAATTAATTCTTGCCTGTATTTTTAGTTTATCGGTTACGCTATGGTTTGCCGTCAGGGAAACGTTGTTTCTTTCATATCCTGTATTGGGAATAATCCAGTTGTTTCGTAAGTCAGTAAGGGAGAAACGGAACTGGGTTTTGTCGTCGCCGCCATCTAGACTGATCGAGTTTGTAAACGTCGTGCCCGTATTGAAAAACTTTTTGCGCTCATCCGGGTAGGCTTGCCATAAAGTTCGTTCTGTTGCACGTGTTTGCGTTAAGGGGTCGTATTGGAAATAATACTGTCCGTCAAATTTGGGACCCCATGCTGAACTCGTGCTCCGCGTACTACCGCCATCTGGTCCAGCCAAGAACGAATAATAGCGTACCCCCTCTGTTCCCTGGCCATATTCAAATTGATAATCCGGCCATCTAGAAATCGATTCCATAGTAGCGTTAGAAGTTATTGTAACACCAACACCTTTTCTTGAGCGGCCTTTCTTTGTCGTGATAACAATCGCGCCGTTGGCTCCGCGCTGTCCATATAATGCCGTTGCATTGGCACCCTTTAATACGGTTAGTGACTCGATGTCTTCTGGGTTGATATCGTTGATGCCTGTACCGAAATCGGAAGGTGAATCGCCGCCTAGGTAAGCTCCATGACCTGTGCCGACCTGATTTCCGCTACTGTGAGATATGACAACCCCATCGACTACGATTAAAGCTTCGTTGTATCCGGTTAAGTTATTTTCCCCACGTAGGATAATTTTATTAGACCCGGCAGGGCCACCACCAGAACGAACGAGGTTTACACCAGCAACGCGACCGGATAATGCCTCTGACCAGTTATTAGGAAGCGCTTCGGTAAGTTGCTCCCCTTTTAACTCAGTTGCGGCATAGCCTAATGCTTTTTTCTCGCGTTCTATTCCCAATGCCGTCACCACAACCTCTTCAACTTCCTGCATAGCAGATGTTAAGCGGATTATAATTTCTCCTCCAACGGTGATCCGTTGTGTATGGGCGGTGTATCCGATGCTGGAAAATGTCACCTCGTTTCCCCGTGGCACCCTAATAGAAAAATTTCCAGAAGCATCGGTTGTCCCTAAGGTTTTGCCTTGGCTCGTTATAGTGACTGATCCTAGCGGATTGCTATTAGCGGCCTCTAGCACTTGGCCCCGTACAGTTACGTGTTCCTGATTCTGTTGGTAGATGTGCATTCGCTCGGTATTATTTGCATCTGCCGATGCAAACGGAGCGAATAATAAAAGCGCAGACAGCTGTAGCATACAACTTCGCTTGGAAACTATATGGCGGCTTAATGCTCTTTGGTCGAGTAAAGTCTTCATCATATTTGGTGTGTTTTGTTATTATTTCGAGTTAGTGTGTAAACTAGTGTTAGTCATTTTAACGTGCGTCCTTTTTCTTGAAACGAAACTCTACGAAAGGTTTACGTTTTAGACCATAATATATTCCTGTCTCTGTCGTATTATTATGCTTACTGCTTGAGGCTTACTTGTTGTTCTTTAATTTATTAGAGAAATAGTCAGTTTCAAATGCAATGTTAATTATAAAAAAGTTAATACGCAAAAATATCGTAAATAAATATATTATAACCGCAGCAAAACGAAAGCTTAGTAGTGTGTTTTTATCTGTCGAACGTAATAACATGATTGCAAATGATCGTTTTAGAAAATTGTTGCAATAGTAGATATCTCGTGTTAAGGGTATGTTAACAAAAGGTTATTAAAATATAATGTGTAAAATGGGCTTGTAGAGAAGAGAGGTGCCACTACAATAGAGGCATAAAATTTTATGCCTCTATTGGAAATAATCGGGGATAAACATGATTTTTTACGAATTCCGCTTCATCTGCTCGTCGAGCAATTGGCGTTTGAGCAGCTGCTCTTTTTCCAGTGATTTCTTGCGTAAATTCTGCAATTCCTCCTGTAGTTCAGCTGCGGTCTTTTGGTGTTCGTTTGTGTCTACCTTTGCCTTTCTGAAGGAAGCTAGCGTTATTAAAAAGGCCAATAAAAAGACAATAATAATACTCCACACCATGGTATGGTACGATCCTTTAGCAAAATCAATACCCAAAAAAGAAATGCTATCCGTCTTATGTCGTTCCGCTTGCAATTCAGCATCCAATGTGGTAACCGAATCCCGCAACGCATTTATGGTGCCTGTCGATGAAGAAGTGTTTGCTTTTAGCGTTGTAATCTCTTTTTGGTACCGTGCTATAGAGTCCAATACATTTTTTTGAACAATTTCTAAATTCGTCCTGCGGATAAGCTTGAAATCACCGGCCTGCGATCTCGACATCGTGCTGAGGTTGGTGAACTGTTCATTCAATGTGCCTTCTTGTATGGCGTAAGGCAGCATGCGTTTTTGTTGTCCGAATAGAGTGGTTGACAATACGATAAAAGCGAAAAACATGAGTTTTTTTAACATAAACATGGAGGTATCTAAAATAATTTCTTCTTAATAGAACGCTAAAGTTGAAAAATAAATAAGGTATTTGCAAATTTTTGCTCTTCGGGATGATGTTTTTTATATCATGTTTGCTTCTTTTGTTTGTAACTTCCGTGTTATAAAGGATTGTGATGATAACATTCTGTAATAATAAGATAATTATACAGAGGAATAATTGCAATTTTAATTGTTGTTTTGAATAGCCAATATCAAGGTGCTTTAGCGTTTAAACTTTATATAAGACACGTTGTTGCCCTGACGGATGCATTTAACATGAGGGATAGAAAAAATGAATTGGTTTTATAGATATGTTTTAGTTTTTTGTTTAAGTGGATTGGCGGGTCTGACAGATCTAATTGCCAAGCCCCTCCGCATCCTATACGTCCGGGACGCTGTGGCGAATGAACATCGGTTACGGTACGCGGTAGATAAAATAGCTGCGATTACAGGGCTAGAGGCAAACGTTTATCACTTTCAAGAAAATAAGCTGCAGAAAGATGATCTTTTAATCGGTGTGCTGGGTACAGGGGAGCAGTGGAAAAAGTTAGTGCCCGCGGTTTTACTAAAAAACCTCGAACACAAAGAGTCCTTCATTATTTATAGAAAGGATGAAACATCGCCTCTCATTATCCTTGGAAAGGACGAAACGGGGCTGCTATATGGCTGTGAGGAGGCATCCAAAAATACCTTTTACGGGAAGGATCCTGTTTCCTTTGCAGACGCACCCGAAATGGTGTTGCGAGGAACGGCCATCGGTTTGCAGAAAACGGAATACCTTCCGGGGCGCGATGTGTATGAGTATCCTTACACCGAAGATCTGTTTCCATGGTTCTACGATAAAGAGCTTTGGATACAGTATTTAGATATGATGCTCGAAAACCGTTACAATACATTGTATTTATGGAACGGGCATCCCTTTTCCTCTTTGGTTAAATTAAAGGATTATCCGTATGCACTGGAAGTCGACGAGGCAACTTTTGTGAAGAACGAGGAAATCTATCGTTTTCTGACCGAAGAGGCAAATAAACGTGGAATCTGGGTTATCCAAATGTTTTACAATATTTTGTTGCCCAAACCTTTTGCTGATAAGCACGGTCTGAAAACGCAAGAAAGAAATCGGATCATCACACCATTGATCGAAGATTATACCCGCAAATCCATAGCAGCGTTTGTCGAAAAGTACCCCAACGTAGGCCTGTTGGTTACGCTAGGAGAGGCTATGGAAGGTGTGGGGCAAGACGATGTTGATTGGTTTACAAAGACGATTATTCCAGGGGTAAAGGACGGGTTGGCTACCATAAAAAGTGGAATAGAGCCACCTATCATCTTGAGAGCCCACGATACCGATGCGCCGGCGGTGATGAAGGCTGCGTTGCCCATTTACAGAAATTTATACACAACGGCCAAATTTAATGGAGAGGCGCTCACCACCTATGAAACACGTGGAAAATGGGCTGAACTTCATCAGACATTAGGTAGTATCGGTACGGTACATATACAGAATGTACACATTCTGGCCAATCTGGAACCGTTTAGGTATGCCGCTCCCGACTTTATACAGAAATCGGTTAAATCGATGCACAAGACCCATTTTTCCAATGGTCTTCACCTCTATCCCCAAGCTTCTTATTGGGATTGGCCGTACACGGCGGATAAAGCAGACGAACGATTATTGCAGGTGGAAAGGGATTGGATGTGGTATAAAGCCTGGGCACGCTACGCATGGAAAGCTGATCGCTCTAATAGCGAAGAGAAAGCCTATTGGGCATCTGTTTTAAGTGGATACTATGGTCTTTCCGCCGAGGCGGCAACAAATCTACTAACAGCGTTGGACGAAGTTGGCGAAATATCACCTAAGATCCTCCGACGTTTCGGTATTACCGATGGCAATCGACAGACGTCATCTCTAGGAATGCTGATGACACAGCTTATCAATCCATACCGCTACGGGCTCTTTACATTGCTGTATGAATCAGAAGCACCCGAAGGCGAAATGATTATCGAATATGCCGAAAAACAATTTAAGGGCGAGCAGCACATTGGCGAAACGCCGATGCGGGTTGCCGATGAGATTGTAGCTCATGCGGATAAAGCGGTACAGGCCATACAAGGTATGCAAAAAGCGGTACACAAAAACAAGGCAGAGTTTGAGCGTCTGATAAATGATATTTATATCCATCAAGCACTTGCCGTGCATTATAGTTCTAAAGTAAAAGCGGCTATTCAGCTGTTGGAATACAAGTACACCGCGGATGTTGAGTCGCTTCGAAAAGCACTGCCCGATTTTGAAAAAAGTGTAGTGGCCTACAAAAGATTGACGGACTTGACGAAGGACACCTATTTGTATGCAAATAGTATGCAGACAAAACAACGGAAAATTCCGATGCGTGGTGTAGACGCCACATTCAAACATTGGACAGAGATGCTGCCCGTATTCGAAACCGAATTGCGTAATTTCCAGGAAGCAATAGACTCGATAGCCGCCACGGTTGGTCAACCTAAAAAAGAGCGGAAGTTGCTCAACGATAAAGAAGTTGCAGTAAAGGCAGATGTTCAGTATGCGGTTTTAAAGAAAGGCGCTAAACTGCATTTAGATCAGGAATTGGTTGTTACACACTTGGCTAATGAACTGGAAGGGATGAAGGCCGTAATGATCAATTCGGAAGAACAGAAATTGAATGGCACGACGTTGAAATTTGAAAGTGATCAAAACGTGAAAGTTTTGGTAGGATATTTTAATAATACGGATAAGGTATTTGCGCCTAAGCCAGTATTGGAAATTGATGCCTCTGCGAATGATTACGGGCAGGCAGAAGCTAAAATTCGTAACGCGCTACGTGTGCAGTACATGCCGATGCTCGACATCCACACCTATTCGTTTCCCAAAGGGAAAAATGAGTTGAAAATTCCGAAAGGAGAAGCATTGATTTTAGGCTTTGTTGCGGACGACGAGCTCCAACACGCTTATAACGCCGATGTCGATAATCAGGGCGATGATATGGATGACCTCTTCGGTTATTATGAAGAGACTAAACTGTAATAAAAAAGAAAACAAATGAGAATGAATAAACTTGCAGGTATGCTGCTGTTCTTTTTGCCAGGTACCCTAGCTGCTCAGGAGGAATTGAACAGAAAGCTCGATACCTACGTCGATAAATTTAATAATCAAGACAACGAGGCTGTCGTTAACAAGATTGATAACAAGAGCTCCGCAGCTTGGATGAAAGACAACATTCCGTTATTTGCCTGTCCTGACAGTGCGATAGAAGAAACTTATTATTTCCGGTGGTGGTCTTACCGAAAACATATCAAAGAGACGCCAGAGGGGACGATTGTGACGGAATTTATCGAACCCGTAAAACACGCTGCTAGATATAATGCTATCAGTTGCGCACTGGGTCATCATATCTATGAAGGAAGATGGCTGCGCAACAATGCTTTTTTGAAAGAGTATGTTGACTTTTGGTTGTACCACGCTGATAAAGGTGAAAGCAGGCCACGTTTTCATCAATTTAGCTCTTGGTTGCCGGATGCTTTGCTGGCCTATCACATGGTGCAAGACGACGAAGAATACTTAGCCAGTCGTTTGAACGATCTGGATAAAGACTATTTGAAATGGGAAGAAGAACGCCAGTTGCCGAGCGGCCTATTTTGGCAGCATGATGTTAAGGACGGTATGGAAGAATCCGTATCCGGCGGGCGCCGAGAGGAAAACATGCGGCCAACCATCAATAGCTATATGGTTGCCAATGCACGAGCGCTGTCGACGATTGCAGAAATGGTCGGTAATGATAGCTTGAAGCGTAATTACGAAACAAAGGCGGAGCGGCTAGCAACATTGTTAGTAGATTCACTTTGGGATGAAAAAGATAGTTTCTTTAAGACACGCCTTGAGAACGGCAAGGGTTTACACCCAGCACGGGAAGCTATCGGATTTATTCCCTGGAGCTTTCATATTGTGCCTGACCATCGTTCCTATGCCGAAGCATGGTCGCAGGTTACTGATACGGCAGGGTTTAAGGCTCCCTGGGGGCTCACCACCGCCGAACGCAGAGAGCCAACCTTCCGCACGCGTGGATCCGGTCATGGCTGCGAGTGGGACGGCGCTATCTGGCCGTTCGCCAGTACGCAAACCTTACGGGGGATGGCGAACTTTCTTGTAGACTACAAACGCGGCAACACGATCACAAAAGATGACTTCTATGAAGCCGTACAACAGTATGCCGCATCTCACGTCATGGATGGTAAGCCATATATTGGTGAATATCAAGACGAGCGCACTGGCTACTGGTTGAAAGGAGACCACCCTCGTAGCAAATTTTATAATCACTCGACGTTCGCGGATGTGGTTATTCAAGATCTTGTCGGGTTCAAGCCGCAGCTGGGTAACAGTTTCGAATTAAAGCCCCTTATTCCACAGGATCAATGGGCTTATTTTACCCTACAAGGTGTGTCCTACAAGGATAAGGTAGTAGATATCTATTGGGACCAGAACGGGTCAACGTATGGAAAAGGAAAAGGACTGACCGTCTACGTGGACGGCGAGCGTGTTGCTAGGTCTAAAAAATTAAAATCGTTAAAAGTTAACTTAAGATGATAAAGAGAGGAATTATTGCATTATGGTTGTTTGTTGCCGCTATGGGTATGTCGGTGCAGGCACAACAATTTTACAACGTATTGGATTACGGCGGAAGCAATGACAGTACCGGGCTTAATACCGAAGCTATTGCCAAAGCCATTGACGCCGCCGCGAGCAAGGGAGGCGGAACGGTCTATTTTCCGGCAGGTAAGTATATTACCGGCCCCATCCATTTTAAAAGCAACATAACCCTTTTTATTGACGCGGGCGCAGAGCTGCATTTCAGCGATGATTTCGATCACTATCTTCCGATGGTGGAATCTCGTTGGGAAGGAACCGAAGTGACTAACTTCTCTCCACTAATCTATGGTAAAGATCTCGAAAATATAGCTATTGTTGGCCGCGGTTTGATTGACGGACACGGCAAGAAATGGTGGGGGTACTCCGAAGTGACTATTCGTGAACAAAAAGAGGGAGAATTAACCAAATGGCAAAAGGAGTTTAAACGCCTAAACAAGGACGTGTTGGCGCCGGATTTGCCGGGATGGGTTGAACGCGGTTTTTTACGCCCGCCTTTTATACAGTTTCTACATTGTAATAACGTACAAATAAAAGACATCAAGATTCAAAACTCGCCTTTCTGGACAGTCAATCCGCAGTATTGTGATAATGTAACAGTTGATGGTGTGACCATAGACAACCCGCCTTCACCAAATACCGACGGGATTAACCCAGAATCTTGCAGCAACGTGCATATCGCTAACTGTCATATCTCCGTTGGGGATGACTGTATCACCATCAAATCCGGAAAAGATCGCTCTGGTCGTAAAGTGAATATTCCGGCAGAAAACTACACAATCACCAACTGCACCATGTTGCGTGGACATGGTGGTGTAGTCATTGGTAGTGAAATGTCAGGCGGCGTAAAGAATATCGTCATTTCCAATTGTATATTTGACGGAACAGATCGCGGTATACGGTTAAAAACTGCTCGCGGTCGTGGCGGTGTGGTGGAAAATATTCGCGTAAGCAATATTGTGATGCGTAACATACGCGATCAAGCAATTGTATTAAATATGCAGTATGCAAAAACTGACAACGAGCCAGTTTCTGAACGTACACCGTTGTTTAAAAATGTCTATATCAGTGATATGGCAGGAACGGCCAATCGCGTGGGTTTAATACTCGGACTGGAGGAAATGCCGGTGGAAAACGTGAGCTTTAACAACATCAATATGCAATCGAAATCTGGTTTTTCGATTGAAAATGCAAAGAATATCTCGTTTAATAATGTACAGGTAGATGTGGTAGATGAATCGCTTATCAAGGCGAAGAATATTGAAGGTTTACACATTACCAGTGTCCAAAATAATACACCAAAAGTAGACCGGCCAATGTTGGTGTTTGAAGGTGTGCAAAAAGCTAATATACAGCAAAATTACCCAAGCTTAGGTACGAATACATTTTTGGAGCTTATTGGGGATGAAAACAGCGAAGTCTTTATACATGGCAATAATCTTATGCATGTAGAAAACACCGTCAAGGGTTCTACGACGTCTACTGTTATAACCAACAATATCGAAGCACAAAAGAAATAATATAATATGCGTTTAACGTTTTTTATCCTTTTTGTAATAATAACCGCAAACCTGCATGTGCACGGGCAGCACCAACTATGGTATGATGAGCCCGCTAAGCAGTGGGAAGAAGCCTTACCTATCGGAAACGGGCGCCTGGGAGCTATGATATTTGGGGGAGATACGGTAGAAGAGGTCCAGTTCAACGAGGAAACGCTTTGGACGGGGGAGCCGCGGAATTACAACAAGGCTAACGCAAGCCAGTACTTGGATACCATTAGACTTCTGCTCGAACAGGGCAAGCAACAGGATGCAGAAGAGTTAGCCATGCGCGAGTTCATGGGCTTGAAGAGCGAAACGGAAGATCCGAAACCATGGTTAGATCGTGTAGGCACAGAGCGTGAAAAGCCAAACGGAGCGTATACTTTTGCATTTGATGATAGTCAATGGCCCAGCTTTCCGGTACCAAGCTATGAAGGCTGGGAGGAAATTGGTTTGGAAGCACTTGATGGCGCCGTTTGGTTCCGAACGACCTTTGAACTGACTGCGGAAGATCTCGCTAGTGACGACTGGCTATTGGATTTAAATAAAGCTAGGCAGGAGGACTATACTTACGTCAATGGGCAATTGATCGGGCATGAGCGTGGTGACCATACAAAACGTCTATACAAGATCCCCAAGAAGCTTCTTCGCGAAGGTAAGAATGTCGTGGCAGTCCAGATCATTAATCTTACCGGGAAGGGGGGGATAGCTGGATATAAAGACACCACGAACCACATCGGCGTAAAAAACGCATCGGGAAAATTTATTTCCTTGGTCGGGCGATGGAAATATTGGATACAGGATTCTGATGTACCAAAGGTGGGCTCGTATCAGGCGTCATATCAACCTTTTGGGATATTGAAATTCCGTTTCCCCGAAGGAGATACCGAATCCTATAAACGTAGGTTGGATATAGAGCGTGGCGTGTCGGAAGTTCTCTATAAACAAGGCGGTGTTGAATATACCCGCACTTATTTTGCTAGTCACCCTGATAACGCAATCGCTATTCGTATAGCAGCAGATAAACCGCAACAAGTCTCCTTCGCGTTAGCGCTGGAAACAAAACACGAAAAACACCGCGTCTGGAAAGTAGATGACCAAACGCTTGCCATGACGGTCCACGTCAAAGGTGGCGCCTTAGAGGGAACTTCCTATCTTACGGTGAAGTTGCAGGGTGGAACGATGACCGAGAAAGATGGTCAGCTGCATGTCCAAGGTGCGAATACCGCCGATATCTTGCTAACAGGAGCTACCAATTATGGTAACTATAGACAATTGATTCCTGCATATAAGCGCTCGGCCCAGGACCACCATCAAAACGTGCGAAAAAAAGGTTTTCTCCAATTACTGCGTGCTCACGAGCATGATTACCAGCAGTTATATGGTCGCTTTAATATAAATCTCGGCGGAACAGAGGTGCGCGCTACGCCGACCGACGAGCGTCTCGAACGATTTGTCACCGGAACAGATCCCGATCTGATAGCGCTTTACATACAGTACGGGCGTTATTTGCAGATAGCCAGCGCGCGCGAAGGGACCCGTCCCGCCAACCTGCAAGGGATATGGAACCCTTGGCTAGAGCCTTCGTGGGGGAGCAAGTACACCACCAATATCAACTTGGAGATGAACTACTGGCCCACAGAAATGCTCCAATTAGGCGAATTACATCATTCTTTGTTTCAAATGATCCGGGAATTAAGTGAGGCAGGAACAGAAACAGCGCGGGAATACTACGGCGCACGGGGCTGGGTTCATCACCATAATACGGATCTATGGCGAGGAACAGCTCCGATTAACAATTCTAATCACGGCATATGGCCTACTGGTGGCGCGTGGTTGGTTACCCACTTGTGGGAACATTATCGGTTCAACCAAGATCCAAAATTCCTTGCCGAATATTACGATGTCATAAAAGGTGCGACCCTTTTCTTTAAAGACTTTTTGATCAAAGACAAGAAAACGGGCTGGCTGGTGAGCACGCCTTCCAATTCTCCGGAGAATGGCGGATTAGTAAAAGGACCAACCATGGATCATCAGATTATCCGGGCATTGTTCCATATTTTCACCGAGTCTTCAAAACTGGTGAATAAAGATGCGCCATTGAGGGATTCCATACAAACGATGATCCCGCAGATTGCACCAAACCAAATTGGTCAATATGGGCAGTTGCAAGAATGGTTGGAGGATATTGATGATCCAGATAATAAACATCGACACGTTTCCCATTTATGGGGGTTACATCCCGGCAACGAAATCAATATGGACCAAACACCCGAGCTAGTTGAAGCCGCGAAGCAATCCTTAATTATGCGTGGCGATGATGGGACTGGCTGGAGTTTGGCATGGAAAATAAACTTTTGGGCGCGGCTAAAAGATGCACAGCATACGTATAAAATGATAAAAATGCTATTGCGACCTGCGGGAAGTGCAGGCGGTTCTTATCCAAACTTGTTTGATGCCCATCCGCCGTTCCAGATAGATGGGAATTTTGGTGGAGCAGCGGGTATTGGCGAGATGTTGGTGCAGAGCCATACGGATATTGTGGATATTTTACCCGCTCTTCCCAAAGAGCTTTCTCAAGGGAAAGTTAGTGGGCTCAAAGCGCGGGGTAATTTTGAAATTGACCTTGCGTGGGAAAATCATCAGTTAACATCAGTGACTTTGCGTTCACTTGCAGGTAAGCCTCTCAAACTTCGATACAACGGGAAGGTCGTCGAGATTCCCACAAAAAAGAATAAAACATATATGTTCGATACCGAACTTAATCTCTTAAAATAATGCGTAACATTGTTGCCGGTATTTCTTTATTTCTTATTTTCATAACCTCCGCTTTTGCCCAATCGCCGCGTCAAATGGTATCACTTGATGAAGGTTGGCAAACGATTATGGACGAACATGATTCGTCCCGTTATCAAGGTTTTGAGCAAGTATCCTTCGTAGAAACTGGGGATTGGAAATCCGTAGACGTTCCACATAATTGGGACCAGTATGGCGGATATCGTCGTTTGCTTCGCGGAAACCAATTTGGATACGCTTGGTACCGTAAAGAATTTACCATCCGACAGAAACCCGAGGGAAAGCGTTTCTACGTTTTCTTTGAAGGGGTAGGATCGTATGCTACCGTTTGGCTGAATGGAAAGCAGGTAGGGTATCATGCCGGTGGACGGACGACATTTACGTTGGATGTGACCGACGCGATATACGCTGATGGACGGCCAAATCTATTAGCCGTTCGTGCCGATCATCCGACACTGATTCGGGACCTACCTTGGGTAGACGGTGGAGGATCTGCCGAGCGTGGATTTTCCGAAGGTTCTCAACCCATGGGAATTTTTAGGCCTGTCAGCCTCATTGTAAAAAATGACGTCAATATTGCGCCTTTTGGTGTGCATTATTGGAATGATGAAACGGCGGACGAAAACGACGCAGATATACAGCAAACAGTAGAGATACAGAATACGTCAAACAAAGCTCGACGGTTGACCATTGTGACGGAGATGCGTAATGCAAAGGGAAAAAAAGTATATAGTAGCAAAGATGTGCAGCAAATCGATGCGCGGACAACGAACGAGTTTAAGTTGTCGGCCATTCATGTGGCTAGACCATCGCTGTGGGATACGGAAGATCCCTACTTGTATACAATGGAAACCATTGTAAAGGAAGGACGCCGTGTGCTTGATAGGGTGGAAACACCTTATGGGATACGCTCGATACGTTGGCCGAAAGGGTTAAAACCGGTCGGTACCAATCAGTTGATCGTTAACGGGAAACCGGTGTTCATCCATGGCATTGCAGAATATGAGCATAAACTAGGCGGCTCCCATGCCTTCACAGCAGAAGAGATATCGGCGCGCGTCCGGGATATGAAAGCCTTAGGCTTCAATTCCTTCCGGGATGCCCACCAGCCTCACAACCTCCGCTATCAGCAATTTTGGGATGAAAACGGCATCCTGCTATGGACACAAATGGCAGCGCACATCTGGTTCGACAACGAAGCGTTCCGGACCAACTTCAAAGACCTGCTGCGCGATTGGGTGAAAGAGCGTAGAAACAGTCCATCTGTTTTTCTTTGGGGTATAGAGAACGAAAGTACCTTGCCAGAAGAATTTACACGAGAATGTATGGAAATTATACGCTCCCTAGATCCTACTGCGTCTATTCAACGATTGGTGACAACTTGTAACGGCGGCAGTGGTACCGATTGGGACGTGCCGCAAAACTGGACAGGCACGTACGGCGGAGATCATAATACCTACGGCGAAGACTTAAAGCGGCAACTGTTGGTAGGCGAATACGGGGCGTGGCGTACCTTGGAGCTACATGCCGAACCTCCCTATCTCCCCAATCACCCGGTCTACAGCGAGGCGCGTTTTACGGAAATATTGGAAACCAAACTGCGGTTAGCCGATTCCGTGAAAAATGAAGCCATCGGGCACTATCAATGGTTGTGGAATTCGCACGATAACCCCGGCCGAATACAAGGGGGCGAGGGGCTTCGCGATCTAGACAAGATTGGGCCGGTTAATTACAAAGGGTTGCTAACGCCTTGGGGGGAACCGACTGATGCGTATTATATGTACCGCGCACATTACAGTAATAAGCAGGATCCGATGGTTCACATCGCATCGCATACATGGCCCAACCGCTGGTTGACGGCAGGTACTAAAGATGCTATCCGCATCTTCTCCAATTGTGAAGAGGTAGAGCTCTTCAATGATTTGGAGAATGTTTCCTTAGGCGTGCAAAAGCACCCAGGATTTGGTAGGCCATTTGAGTTCAATGGAGTGGATATACAGTATAACGTGTTATACGCAGAAGGAAGAAATGGCGGCAAGACCGTCGTCCGGGACACTATTGTTCTGTTCACCTTACCGCAGAGCCCGAATTTTGAACAGATGCGCGATGTATCGTCAAGGTTGTTGAAGGGTGAAGCAGATATGCATTATCTATATCGCGTGAACAGCGGCGGACCAGCCTATACCGATAGATTCGAGCAGCATTGGATGGCAGATCAGCCGTATACAAACGAAGTAGGTTGGGGATCGATATCTTGGGCGGACAGCTACGAGGATATTTCCTCAACTTTTGCAAGCCAACGGCGCATCTTTGACCCGATTAAGGGAGTAGCCGACTGGCCGCTGTTTCAAACATTTCGCTATGGTCTGGATAAATTAGCTTACCGTTTTGACGTACCTGATGGGAAGTACCGTGTAGAGCTGTATTTTGCCGAACCGTGGGTGGGGGGAGCAGGACTAAAAGACGGCACCGCGATGCGGCTTTTTGATGTAGCAATCAATGATGTCGCACAAGAAAAAGATCTCGATATATGGAAAAGCGTAGGCCACGACGCTGCCCTAAAACGTGTTTATGAGGTAACTGTGCAAGACGGGCAGTTGAAAATTCATTTTCCGCACGTAGCGGCGGGGCAGGCCGTAATTCACGCCATTGCTATCGCTTCTGCAGAGACGCAGCCTGCAAACGACAAGAAATTAACGCACTTTAATGCGATGCTGAAAGGCGGAGAAAATCTTGACATAAAACGTTGGATGGATATCGGACTGGAGTATGACTCTCTACAAAAGCTATCTTTCCAACAATTGCCTGGATATCTCTATGGTGCAGACTATTTTCCGATCAGCGACGTGGAAGGCGATCTCACCCTTTCTTTCCGTCGGCCGACAAACTTCTATCTCCTCTCGAATGAAGAGCAACCTGGATACGAGTTTATGGGAGATTCCATAATGAATAACAGAGGTGAATATTTACAGGTGTACCGAAAGGTATTGGATAATGACGAAGAGTGGCACTTGTCGGAAGGCACCAAAGCCGACCTCGTGGTATTCCAGCAGCAGAGTGGTTTGCAACCGGCGTTTGATCTCAAAGAATCTGTGACATATAAAGCGAATCAAGCTACGGCCCATCAGGACATGAAAAAAGTAGATTTTCAGAAGCAAGAACGTTTACAGTATACGGAAAATGACGGTTGGGTAGAATTCGAAATTAAGGTAGGAGTAGCCGATGTGTACGCCCTCATGTTAAAATACCATAACCCATTCGACGAGACGAGGGAAGCCACTATTGAGCTGATCACGATGGATGATGTGGTACTGAAACCCGAGGAGCGCGTTCGTTTAGAGCCTACCCGAGACGGTAAATGGAATTATATCGATACCGATACCGGCACGATGATCAATGCAGGTACTTACCGGGTCAGGGTAAAGTCTATTGACGCCAAGGATATTTATATTGATGCTATTGAAGTCAAGTAGTCTTTTCTTCATTTTTTTCTTGATAAAAAAACGAAGCAAAAAAATCAAGGCTGAGTATGGTTCGGCTATCTTTGTTTGACTATTCCTAAACAGAATAAAACTCACTTCGTTCAGGCATTATTCTGTTTTTAACGGAATAGCCAGCTCAAAGATGGCCGCCGAACAATACAAGGCCGTTTTACTCGTGTAATCGCGAAGCGATGTTAGCCGCTTTTAGTTACGTATTGTACTATCCCTTCTTTAACACTAAATGTCGCCTCCGGAACTTTGACATCTGTAGAAATTCATTCTTAGTAATATCCCCTCTGTCAAAGATCCGAAGCGACGATTTTTTTGGTTCTTTTTTGAGGGAAAAAAGAACATAAATCAATTGCGATTAAGATATCTCTTTTTATACTCCAACGGGGTCAATCCCATAACTTTTTTGAAATGGCGATAGAAATTCGATACATTGTTAAATCCGCATTCAAAGCAGATAACCTCTGTCGGCAACTTATTTTCAACTAACAGCCGGCAAGCATGGCTAATACGGATTTCTACCAGGAAATCGTAATACGTCTTACGGGTCATCATTTTGAAGTACCGACAAAACGAAGTAATACTTAGGTTCGCAATATTAGCAACCTCCTCCAGCGTGATATCGTTTTTGTAATGGGTATGGGTATAGTTAAAAATATTATTCAAGCGGATGTTGTCTGCTTCATTAGATTGATGGAAGGTCGTCTGTGTTTTGACAATCGTTTCGCACTCATCACTTTCAGCGAGTGTTTTCAAAATTTGCAATAAAGAAATTACCTTGCCGAGCCCCGTCTCGTTCACACATTCATACATCAACTGAGCGACTATCCGTTTCGTTTCGCCTTTAACGAGCAATCCACTTTTAGCTTTTTCAAATAACTTCGGAATCAAGTAAGACTCTGGGAGTTGGAGTAATTGTTTCCCCAGACAATCTGGAAGAAACTGTAACACGATCGCTTCGATATTGTAGTCCGGATTGTTCTGAAAATACTCGTCCTTGCACCGCCAGGCATGCGAAAGCTTCTCGCCAACCAAGATAATTTCGTCCGGTGCGAACTGACTGATATTATCACCTATAAAACGAATGCCCTCACCACGGATGGTATAATGTAACTCCAGTTCAGCGTGATAATGCCATACATTCCCAAAATTGGGCATGATGTCATGTCGGGCGGAAAATGAGTTTTCTAACTCTGCAGGAAGTTTTCGATATAAAGGCTTCATATGCTACCTACTAATTATGCATGAAGTTTATGAATTATGTACGATTATCATTTTATTTTTCGAATATAGCGTTTTTCTTTGTCTTTAAATGACAATATGCTACAATGAAAGGAGATTGTTACATTGATGTATAGATTTTCTAACAGGTGTTGGCGCCGTGCTAGTAGTAATCGTCGGCGGCTAAATTCAGTACAAAGAGCGGGCTTCCAGATAATATAATGTGCAACCTTTTGGACGGTGTTTTGTTTTTTTTCTAATATGATAACGAAGCCATGGTTCCGCATGAACCTAAGTGTTAGAATAGATTAATGATAATATATTATATTAATTGGCTAAATTAACACATTATTAACACGATAATGTTACGTTATTTTGATCCTACGATTAGCTTTATTTGAGCTATGGTGAGTTTGTTTAATGTTAATCGGTTGTTTTTTAGGTTGTTGGTTGTAATGAGAGGTGATTGCTAGTATTGCTCTATGCTTTCCCGTTTATCAGTTAGGGGTAGATTTTATTGTACGTTTTTAACAGTTCTCTCTTCACCCGAATAGCCAAACACGATATAATCATTTGTATATATGAAAATTAGGATGAAATGGTTCGCAGGAATACTATTTTTGCTTTTTTTGAGTAAAGGTTTTGCTCAGACAGAACAGGACGAGTATATCAAGGTAATTACCGAGCGGTCCGACAAGATTATCGCGGAATTGGGGATTCTAGATTCCATAACTTATTATCGGGCACGGGCGCTTGTCGTAAACCAATATGCGGCGATCAACGCACATCATGAAGCGCGGGAGGCGGAGATTAAAAAAATTAAAGAGAAGTTCGCAGGGCAGGAAGCTTTGCTTGACCAGACACGTGCGGCTTACGAAGCGGAAGAAGATGCGAGGCTGGGGGTATTACATGCAGCATTTATCAAGAAGTTGGAAGACGTGCTAGCACCTATGCAGATTGAAGGCGTGAAGAACGGAATGACGTATGGTGTATTGCCGCTAACCTATCGTGCATTTCAGGAGATGATTCCGACATTAAAGAGCGAAGAGAAAGCATGGATATTACTCTGGCTTACAGAAGCACGTGAGCTGGCGATGGACGCGCCGGATTCGAAGGGAAAACATCAGATTTTTGGTAAATACAAAGGACGTATTAATAACTACCTGTCAAAACGGGGATACGATCTGCAAAAAGAAGGTGATGCATGGAAAGCGCGTCGGGAAAAAGAGAAAACAGGAGCTAAGTAAGGTGTCAAACTGAAAGTAAACTTACCTACACACAGCAATTATAAATTTAGCGTTAAACCTATATTATTTCATAGAGAATCAGATAAACCATGAAGAGTCAATTTTTTTTGAGAAGGGAACTTTTGCGAAGAGGAGTCGGGTTGCTTTGCCTTTTGCTTGCTATATTTTCTTTGCAAATGGCGATGGCGGCAGGGTCGTTTCATCGTGAAGCGATACATTCGGAACTTTTTGTAAACGTCACAGGAAAGGTAATAGACCCGGACGGAAATCCTGTGATAGGAGCCACTGTTTCTATAAAAGGGACGACGACGGGCACTAAAACAGACGTAGATGGTGTTTTTAGAATAAACCTACCACAGGGAGATGAGATATTGGTGATTAGCTACGTGGGGTATAAAACCCAAGAGTATCCAGTAAACAACCAGAAGAACGTATCCGTGACTTTAGAACCTGTTGATGCATTGGACGAAGTCGTGGTAGTAGGATACGGCACACAGAAAAAAGCCCACTTGACGGGTGCGGTGGAGACAGTGGACATGGAAGCCATCCAGGATTTACCTGCCACTAATATCGGGGCAGCGCTTACCGGACGTATCGCCGGTTTAGGGGTGTCTGGAGGAACAGCGAGACCGGGCTCCAAGGCGACATTGGAAGTTCGTACGCCCATCCCCTTCGGAAAGGACGCAGGGACGACAGAGCCGCTGTATGTGATTGACGGTATGATCCAGGTGAACGAGCAAAACGTTCCTGAATCAACATTGTTTAACAACTTAGACCCTTCGGAAATTGAGAGCATCTCGATCCTAAAGGACGGAGCGGCCGCCGTATATGGCGTGCGTGGTGCAAATGGCGTCGTGTTGGTGACGACCAAACGAGGGAAAGAGGGGCAACCTAAAATTTCCTATAACGGATCATATGCGATCAATGATGCCGTTTCACATGCCAAAATGATGAATGCATACGAATTTGGTCAGTACTTTAATATCATGAATGGTAAAAATGGAGCCAATGTCTTGCCGACGGATGATAACTACCCCAACCGGATTTTTAGCGAAGACGAGCTGGAGCATTTTAAAACGATAGATTATAATTGGTTGGACGATGCTTGGAAGGCTTCTTACAATACCCGCCATGCGCTTAGCGTAAGTGGAGGAAGCGATCGTGCGACTTACTTTGGAGGCGTTACCTATAGTAAACAAAACGGGAACTTGGGAACTTTGGATTATAACAAGTGGAATTTCCGAGCCGGAACGGATGTGAAGGTTTCCTCTAATTTTAAAGTCGCATTGCAGGTTTCGGGTAATGAGGATCAGCTGGATAAAACCTTTAACAAAGTGTCTGGGGAAGGGCCTGAGGACGACTATAGGAATCTCCTTTTGGCAGCGCCATATGTACCTGCATTCATCGACGGCATGCCGGCGAAATTACCAGGAACGGCCAACGATTTGTCCGCGTATCATTTTTTCGAAATTGAGCGCTTAGGCAACTTAGCAGAGACCGATTCCCGTTTCTTCTCTGTCAACATTTCGGCGGAGTACGAAGCACCATTTTTGGAAGGTCTGAAAGCACGAGCCACCTATTCACGTAATACGCGGCATTCGGTAGGTAGTCAGATCGGGACCAAGTACGATTTATATCAGTTTATTGGGAGAGGGCAACATAATCACATCTACGAGGGGGCGACTTTAGATAGACCGATTACGGTAAGTAATGGGAACCGTCTGTACTACTCCAATAGAAGTGGGAACAATACACAGATAAACTTCTTTTTAACCTACGAAAAACAAATAGGGAAACATAACTTTAATGGTTTGTTCTCCGTAGAGCGAGGTGAAGCCGAAGGGCAACAGGAAGATGTATGGAAATCAGATCCATTAGAGACAACAAACGGACAATTCGGTACGGCTTTTGGCGAGGTTGATGGTCGTACTTTTGCCAATGAATCTGGCTCATTGGGGTATATCGGTCGTGTAAACTACCGCTACGGCGAGAAATATCTGGCAGAATTTTTATTCCGTACAGATGCTTCCACCAAGTTTGCGCCAGAAAACTATTGGGGTAGATTTTATTCTCTTTCTGCTGGATGGGTGGTGAGTGAGGAAGACTTCTTCAAAAGTGTAAAAGGTATTGATTACCTAAAGTTCCGGTATTCGGCGGGATTGATGGGGAATGACCAGTTTCCGGCTTGGAATTGGAGACAACGATTTTCCTACCAAGTTGGAAAGGGCCCGGTTTTCGGCGGCGATGAAAATGCGAATACGGGTATGTCCATGGGAAGATCTCCGAACCGGGACGCGACCTGGAGTGATGAGTTTAAGAATAATTTGGGGATAGAAGCTCGTTTCTTAAACAGCCGCCTATCCACTACGATCGATGGGTATTTTAATAAAGGGACTAATATCTTGCTGGAACGTATCGGTAATATGCCGGTAACCGTGGGAGGATCTATCGCACCAGAAAACTACGCCGCGGTCAATTCATATGGGTACGAGATTAGTTTAGGCTGGAATGATCGCATAGGTAAAGATTTTCGGTACGGCGTGAGCACGCGTTTTTCTTGGGGTGACTCCAAAATTATTACGATGGACAGATCTGCTGCTGATCAAGCTTATCCGTGGGTACCTTCCGAAGGAACTTCTGCAGATGTGGGGAAATGGGGGCATGATTACTTAGGAATGTTTAAAAGTCAAGAGGAAATTGATGCCTATGTCAGCGAATATAATATCACTTCTGTCTTCGGAACAGCTGTAGATCAATTGAAACCGGGAATGTTATATTACCGCGATGTGCGAGGCCCATTGCAAGCTGATGGAACCTTTGCCGAACCGGATGGTGTTATTGATGATAATGACTGGGTGAAGTTGAGCGACAGGGAAGCAAACAACTATGGATTCGGTATTACACTGAAAGCAGGGTACAAAAGCTTCTCGTTTGAGACGGTGATTGCTGGCTCGTTTGGTGGCTGGGCTGAAATAGGCGGTTCCGAACGAAAGAAACTGAATAATGACATTTCACGGGTGTATGATAACCGTCCGATCATTTGGAACGATATATGGGATCCAGAGTTGAATCCTAATGGAACAATGCCGAATCCGAACTGGGAGAATATGTATAATCTGAGTTCGAATTTCTGGAAAGTGAGTCCATTTCGTATGCAAGTAACCAGTTTTAACTTAGGCTATTCATTACCGGCCCAGTTGTTAGATAACTTAAAAGTGTCAAACGCTCGACTATACTTTTCAGCTATCAATCCACTTGGACTATATCAGGCATATAGTTATAGAGACACCTATGGAGGCGCTTGGAATAGTTATCCCAATCTAAAGACCTTCTCGTTTGGTCTTAACCTTACTTTGTAAACTGAAAATAGACGACACAATGAAAAAGAAGAATATATATATAAAAATGCTCGTTGTCTTTGCCTTATTAGGTACTGGATGTAGCGATAAGTTTTTGCAAGAGAAAGAAGATTTAGGTGCTGTCAATGAAGAAGTTTTTCAAGACCCGGTGCTGGGGCAAGCTTATATTGATTACGTTTATGGGTTGTTCTTGCCCGCGAACAATGGAACCGGTTTTATTGCGACGAATGATAATTCGGAGAATGGATCCTATAATAATGTTTTTGCACAAACTACGGACGAACTTGCTGGCGAAACCGATTTCAATAAGGAGTGGGGGCAGATTTCTTATAGGAATAACCACGTAAATAAGTATTTCGGTCAGCGTATGGGAACAAGTGTTGGGAACAATACCTGGACGCGTCTTCGTCAGATCAATATGTTCTTGACTGAAGTCGATAAGTACGATATGCCGGAAGAACCCAAGAATTTGTTAAAGGGGCAGATGTATTTCTGGCGCGCTTGGCAATATTATGAGTTGATGAAGCTATACGGCGGCGTACCATTGGTACTGACAGCTCAAAACCCGACTTTTGAGAATATAGAAGAAAACTCCGTGCCTCGAAGTTCCACCTCCGAAACGGTTGAGCAAATATTGGCGGATCTGGATATGGCCATGGAACTGTTGCCTGGCAGATGGAGTGGAGCAGATTGGGGACGTATTACCAGTGGCGCCGCTGCGGCAGTCAAAGGACGGGTTTTGTTGACTTGGGCAAGTCCCGTTTTCAATCCGAATGACGATGTACAGCGTTGGCAGCTGGCATACGATGCGAATTTAGCCGCCAAGAATTTACTGGAGGATAACGGTTTTGGCTTGTACAAAACAGGTCGTCTCGAAAGCGGAGAAGCTTGGGGAAATATATGGTCACAGGAGGTGGATAATCCCGAAGCGGTTATAGTTTACGGTTTTAATAAGGTTGCCAAAGGAGGAAACTTTACAAAAAACAGTGGCTGGGAGCAGGCCATCCGTCCACGAAATATTAATGGTGCTGGCTCGGTATCGCCGACACGTCAGATTGTGGAATCTTTCCCCATGAAGGATGGAAAGGCGATCGATGATCCTACCTCGGATTATGTATACGACGCAAATAAATTTTATAAGAACCGGGATCCGCGTTTTTACAAATCCTTTGCCTACAACGGCGCGATTTGGCCGTACAGTGGCGATGAGGAGTATACGGTTTGGACCTATTCTTGGAAAGTGAGTAACAGCAGTGGTGTGTCGTATACCCCAACGGAGACGCAAGGAGCCAATGCCAGTGGAATATATATCCGTAAAGCATCAAACTTATCAGCCAACAACGCGATCAATAACTTTGAAGAGAGTGGCACGGATTTTATAGAGCTGCGTTTCGCGGAAGTGATATTAAATTTGGCCGAGTCAGCGATAGGAGTCAACAAGCTGAACGAAGGGCTAGAAGGTATTAAAGAGATCCGGGAGAGGGCAGGTATCGAAAATAAAGATGGTTCTTTTGGGTTGGCTGGTGTTGCTGGCGATCGAAATAAGCTTTTCAAAGCGATACTAGATGAGCGCAAGGTGGAATTTGCCTATGAGGGCAAGCGCTTTCATGACCTAAGACGCTGGATGTTGTTCGACAATGCTACGGGAATGAATGACCGTCTCGGTATTCCGGTATTGAATGGTACGCGTCGAACCGGCTATAGAATTATTGTGAAGGAAGGTGGAAATGAATATTTCGGTGCTGAAGATCCATTGCGTGCCGGAGACGATGGCGCCCCTGTGATCGACAGAGATGCGGCTGAAACTGAATACCCAGCTGGTGTGAGTACACAAGAGGAATATGTGGATTATCTCTACGACAACTATTTTGAAGTGCAGGTGCGCGACGATATGGATCGTACGGATTTACAACCGAACTGGACATTCAAGTGGTACCCACAATATTATTACTTTGGGCTGCATCATCAACTATTGGAAACTTCTCCTTACTTAGAGCAGACCAAAGGTTGGGACAGCATGAACGGTGCTGGGACCTTCGATCCGCTACAGTAAAGGAAAAAATGAAATAATATCAGAAAACACCTCGCCCTTCTTCGGAGCGAGGTGTTTTTGTTTATAATGTGTTCCTAGTTAAGAATTGTTACAAAGCAGATAAAATAGTATAATATTGGCTTTACAAGTATCTATAATTTTGATTTGTAAACCTATACTACACAATATTTTATAATGAAAAGAGGACTTTTAACATTTTTAGTGCTAGGGAGCTTGTCGCTTGCACATGGACAAGTGGATTCCGAATATCAGCAGGTTGCCATAGAGCGGGCAGGAAAGATTGTCGAGAAAGTAGAGCCTGCTTTGGCTACCGATAAAAGGAATAAAATCCGAGATCTAGTTGCGGATCAATATATTGCCTTGAATAGCATCCACGGCGAGAGAGACCGTAAACTAGGCGAAGCTGGGGCCGCTAAGGAACAGATCCTTGCAGATGCCGATGCAGCGATAGCAGCACAACATCGCCAGTATATCCAGGCGTTAGGGGAGTTGATAACAGCTGAACAGGTCGAGGAGATAAAAGATGGGATGACCTACCATACCGTCCCCAAAACCTATAATAACTACAAGTTGATGTTACCTTTTGCAGGTGATGAAGAGCTGGCCATGATCCATAAAAACTTGATAGAAGCACGGGAACATGCGATGGACGGTGGTTCGGCGAAGGAAAAACATGCATGGTTCAATAAATACAAAGGGCGGATTGCTAATCAACTGGCATCGCGCGGATACAATTTGAAAAGCGAAGGAGAGCAATGGGCTGAAAGAAGAAACCTAGAATCTACAGCATATTGTATTACCGAATCAAATAGGCTAATGCAAACGTTGACCATATCGGATGAATGGCAAGCCGAGCAGGTTAGAAACCTCTTAGCCTATCAATATCAAAAGATGGACGAGATTTACGCCAAAAAGAAGTCGGAAACAACAGCGATGGAGCAAGCTTCACTGGACGGAGTTGCAAAGGAAGACCGGGCGATGGCGATCTGGAAAGAAAGCAAAGCGGCTTTGGACACGCAACGCGATAAACTCTTCGAAAAATTAGGGCTATTACTAACCGAAACACAAATCGAATTGGTTAAGGATGAAATGACTTATAACGGCTTTCAAAAAGAGCTCTCGCGCTTCGAGGAGCTATTGCCGCAGCTCACGGATGAGCATAAAGCGGCGATAATCGTGTATTTAAAAGAGGCACGCGAAAACGCGCTGAACGTATTAACGAATAGGGAAAGGAACCAATGGTTCACTAAATATCGGGGGCGTGCCAACAATTACCTTTCGAAGGAGGGATATGATCTAAGAAAAGCAACGGAAGAACTGGAACGTCGAAAAAATGTGTCATTGCAATAAAGCTCGCTAATTTGTTATATCCAGAACGATGAAATAGCGATTAACAAATTTTTCGATCAGGAAAGCACCTCGTGGAGAATACCGAGGTGCTTGTTTTTATAATAAGGTGATTGTCATGACAATATGTGATGTAAAAAGGGCAATATCATACATGCCTAATCTCCGTCTTTGCTGTATTTTTGAAGGATAGGCCTATTAATACTTTGATAATGCACGGATGAATATGTAGCTGCTGAGTCAGGAAATCCTCACGTGCATTAGCGAATTACTTACAATTATAAACAACATTTGTATGAAAGCTATTTTTTTAAGCAAGGGACACCTTCTTTTTCTATGGTTAACCGTCTGTTTTATAGGGTGTAAAAAGGATAATGCCCTAGAGAGTAACCAGACTGATCCTATTCAGAATTTACGGTATATCGTGCAGGGTGAGCATGCAAAGGTCGCTTGGGACCCATCAGAACATGCTTTTTCTCACTATACTATTGAGTTGTCCCGGTTGGCCGATTTTTCCGTACTCAACCAAACCCAAACAGTCGATAACAGTGCGCAGGAATATGTCTTTTGGAAGCTTGATCCTGGTGAGGATTATTACTGCCGCATTAAACGAGTTAAAGACGAAAGCGAGACCGAGTGGTCGACCGTTAACTTTAATACAAGTGAAAGCAATATTTTGGTTCCTGTACAACGGGAGGACGTCGATGGAGATGTGGTACGTATTCGGTGGGATCCTATTTCTACCGATATTAAGCTTTCAAAGATCACCCTAAAACCAACGCTCGGCCTTATCCAAGAGCATATGCTGAGCCCAACAGACCTAGGGAACAAGTATATAAACGTTGGAGACCTAGATGCCGACATGGCATACGAAGTCAGGCTATACGACGGCGATTTTGTTGTCGGAAAGACCTCCTTTGTTACCATGGCCGTACCCGTCAATGGCGTATGGACGCTGTCGCCCCACAGCGACCTGATTACGGCGATAGAAACCAGTGCGCCGGGAGATCGCTTACTTTTAAATCCAGGGGTGTACGATCTGAGTACGTTAATTCCTCGCATTCTGGATAAGGTCATCTCCTTAGAGGGGCTCGATGAGACGGATATGCCGCAATTATACGCACGTAACTTCCTCCTCACAGGTGCGAGATCCGGTATATCTTTTAAAAACCTCAATATATCCGGCGCACGTATTGATGAGTATAATACGGAGCTTCCAAACAGTCAAGACCATTTATGGAATACGTGGCTTGTCTCGTTGGATGAGGCCTCCGCAAATCTCGATGCCATAACGTTTGATAATTGTGTTATTGGAAATTACAGTGCGGGTCTCTTTCAAATGAATGATAATAATCGGCCTCCTCACAAGGTAGGTAACGCCATTGCGGTAAATAATTGTGTCGTCTACGATCTTGGTGCCGATAATGACTCGCCCACGCTGCGCATCAATGCAGCTCAAGTATTGGAAATCGCGGTCACGAATTCTACATTTTACAGAACCAACAGGTTATTTGTAAAAATCGATGCCGAGCGGAACCCTGCTAACGTAATAGATTTCACCTTTCGCAATAATACGGTACACGATAGTTGGGCAGGTGGCTCATTTGATTTTCTGGCCGTCAAAGCTCCATCGAAGTTTTTGCTAGAGAACAACAACCTGTCTGATATGACATCCAGCGGAAATTTCTTTCCCAATTTCGCTTATGTAGCCAATGATTTCGACAAACGGATCATTAACACTAATTTTTTTAATGTACTTTCCAAATCAACGATCTATGGGAGTAATCAGTCGAATATGCCGGTACACAGTTGGGAGTTGCGACACCCAAATACGCGTTGGAATGAGGTCCTTCCCGCATTTATCATGAATGACGATAATGATGAAAACCCGAACTCGATACAGGCGTATACGGTGTCCTATGATCCTGGATATGCAGATGCAGACAACGGCGATTTTACCGTATCAGCCTCCAGCGCTTTGCGTGCTGTAGATGGCGGAAATGCAATAGGCGACCCACGGTGGTGGTAAGACATATAAGTGTAACGGTTGAAATAAAAAGTGATGAAACTTGGAGATCTGTTCGGTCAGCGACGTAGGATCGGATAAGTTCGACGGGTTTATCGACAATAAAAAAATATAGAGATGAAAAATAAGAGTATAAGATTAATAGGGATAATATGCGCAGTATGTACGATGATTTCCGCTTGTAAAAAAGATCCGCACGAAGTAGCGCATGAGCCATTAACAGAAGCTCCGGCAGCGGTAAACTATGTTGTGCAGGGTGCAAATATACAGATCAACTGGACTAAACCTGCTGAGGACTTCGATTACTATACGTTGGAGCTGTCTAAAGTAGAAAATTTTTCAGTCTTAGATCGACAGGAGCAAGTCGACGCGGATCACGAGAGTATTATCCTACGAAATATGGATTTGGCTGAAAACTATTATGTGCGTATTCGTACTGCTAGAAGCAGTCCGGAATCGTTTTCCGATTGGGCAAATTTGGTGGTTGTAACTAACCCGTCGGATATCCTACTGCCAATAAAGAGAGCGGATATCGATGGCAGCCGCGTGAACGTATCTTGGGTGTTTCCACAAGCCGAGAATGAAACAGCAGACAAAATCACGCATATTGTCCTTGTTCCCACTTTCGGATTGCCTCGTGAAATAAGTTTATCCGACGCAGATAAGGATGCCCAGAAGCTGACAATTAGCGAGCTTGACCAAGATATGGAGTATGAAATCCGTATTTTTAACGGTTCTTTTTTACGGGGGAGACAACTGTTTACGACACCAGCGTCGTCGATAAATGGGGTTTGGACTTTAAGCCCGCACAGCGATTTGAAAGACGCCGTAGAACGGAGCATAAACGGCGACGAAATTTTGCTCAATCCGGGCATATACGATTCTTGGGATGAGGAGATGTATATCGGTAATAAATCAATAACTATTAAAGCTGCCGATGAATCGGTCGGAGCTACAGTATATGTAAAAGGTTTTGTATTGACGGGAGGCGGAAACACTAGACTGCAGTTTGTCGGTCTGGACTTCTCCGGTGCAAGAATCAACCGTTACAAACAGGAAATCCCTAATACACCCGATAGCCGTTGGAACAGTTGGTTGGTTGAAATGGCGGACGATGCTGCAGACTTTGATGTCGTATCTTTTGAGGACTGTACAATTCGAAACTATTATACCGGTTTGCTAAATATGCAGTCCGGGCAAGTGGGGAGTCTAGTATCGATCGATAATACGATTGTCCGCGCCATGGGGAATGATGGTTTACACCCGTTTATCAATGTTGGGGCTGCACGAATAAAGAAAGGGATGTTTACGAACTCGACTTTCTCTAACACAAATAAACTTTTTATCGATGTCGACCGGGAAAAGAATCCGGAAAATGATATCGATTTTTTATTTAAAAATAATACCGTCGACAATAGTTGGAGTGCGTCCGCTTTTGATTTTAAAGCATCTAAGCTTCCCACGAAGGTCAGGTTAGAAAACAACATTTTTTCAAACATACAGTGTGCGGCAAACTTTTTCAACAACTTTGCGCATGTGGCGAATGATTTCGATAAACGTTTAATCAACTGCAATTTTTTCAACGTCACGTCGAAATCAACTATCTATGGTAGCAACTCATCAAACATGCCTGTCCATAACTGGGAACTAAGGCACCCAAACAATAAATGGAACGAAGTTGTGCCTGCTTTTGAGATGAACGACGAAAGTCATGAAAATCCAAACTCCATCCGAGAATATCCAATGGCATTCGATCCAGAGTATGTGAATGCTGAAAATGGTGATTTTACGATAGGACAAGACAGTGAATTGAGGCTTGTGGCTGCGGGAACGCCGATAGGAGATCCGCGTTGGTGGTAAACTCAATTTAATAGCGAAGATAATATTTTATAATCTCTAGTGAAGATAGTATATATATACGGTTCTTTATATGTCGATTTTTGAAAAAATAAAACTTCAATTATAGAGTGTTATCATAAATGCGTAAACATGAACAAGAGATTATCATTTCTATTTGCGGCAATAATTAGCTTAGTCGCTATAGAATCAGTGAAGGCACAGTATCCAAAAATTCCGGAAGATGTTAAAAAAGCATCCAATGAGCTTATAGAAAAGGCGCGTATGCAATCTGATATCGCGTGGGGTAAGGCGTTACCCGTTATAGAAGAATATGCAAAAAAAGGAAAGCCGTATATTCCGTGGGCTTCGCGTCCGGCAGACTTGCCGCAGGCAGAGATTGCTGCATTTCCGGGTGCGGAAGGGGGCGGCGCCTATTCTTTCGGCGGCCGTGGTGGAAAAGTATATGTCGTAACGAGTCTGGAAGATAGTGGGCCCGGAACGCTGCGAGAGGCATGTGAACAAGGGGGACCGCGTATTATTGTGTTTAATGTGGCTGGTATCATTAGGCTGAAAACGCCATTAATTATTCGCGCGCCGTATGTGACTATCGCTGGTCAGTCGGCTCCGGGCGACGGAGTGTGCGTCGCAGGCGAGTCCGTATGGATAGATACCCACGATGTTGTCATTCGTCATATGCGTTTCCGCAGAGGAGAAACCTACGTGGGACGTCGCGATGACGCTATTGGCGGTAATCCCATCGGAAATATCATGATCGATCATGTTTCGGCAAGTTGGGGATTGGATGAGAACATGTCGATGTACAGACATATGTACAACGATAGTACCGGCTCACAGGAGAAAAAGTTTGGAACGGTTAATATCACCATCCAAAACTCAATTTTCTCCGAAGCATTAGATACATGGAATCATGCATTTGGAAGTACGTTGGGTGGCGAAAACTGTACATTTATGCGCAACTTATGGGCAAACAACGCTGCAAGAAACCCGTCTATCGGCTGGAATGGCGTGTTTAATTTTGCCAACAATGTCGTCTATAATTGGGTGCATAGAGCGATTGACGGAGGCGACTATACGGCACAATATAACATTATCAATAATTATTTCAAACCAGGACCGGCTACACCGATTGGTGAGCCAATAAGCTATCGCCTGTTGAAGCCTGAATCGGGTAGAAGCAAATTGCCATATGTCGTTTTCGGACGAGCACATGTGGAGGGCAATATCGTTCATGGAAATGAAAAAGTCACGTCTGACAATTGGAACGGTGGGGTGCAGGTAGAGAATAAAGCAGGAGACCTCATGACCTTTGAAGAGGCCAAACCTTACTTTGCTGCAATGAAGGTAAACAAGCCGATTCCGCATGCACCATTCCAGCTGACATCTGCTGAAGAGGCCTACACACATGTTCTCGAAAACGCTGGCGCAACATTGCCTCGCCGCGACCCGGTAGATCAACGTATTGTAAAGGAAGTTCACGATGGCAAACCCACTCCATTGAAAAATGTCACGTTACCCGAAAAAGATTTTGAGCACAGAAGGTTACCAAAAGATTCTTATAAAATAGGAATCATCACCGATATTTCGCAGGTCGGTGGGTATCCCGAATATACAGGTAAACCCTATAAAGACGCGGACAATGATGGCATTCCAGATGATGTAGAAATAAAAATGGGACTTGATCCCAATAATCAAGGCGACTCGGCGGAAATCACCGAATCGGGCTATGCGAATATCGAAATTTACCTAAACAAACTCGCTTCAAAATAAAAAACGACAGTTTGTTATTACACGTCTCCTATATTGTCTCCGACAAATATAGGAGACGTTTTTGTTCGGATAATATGGTACAAATAGTCGTGAAGATATTATAGATAAAGCGCCCGTTATATCCCTAACTTTGATCTAGCTGATATCAATTGTAGGTGATATACCTAGATATTATCATTAAATTTATGTATATGAACAAAATATTATCATTACTTGTGGTTATTATTGCAGTAGCCACGATACAAGATGCAAGGGCACAGTACCCGAAAATACCGGCGGAAGTGAAGGCGGAAACCGATGAATTAATGCGGAAGGCACAGGAGCAGTCTGATCTCGCCTGGAAAAAAGCCTGGCCGACTATCGAACAATATGCGAAGCAAGGGAAACCTTATATTCCTTGGGCTTCTCGCTTGACAGATTTACCGCAGGCGGAGATCCCAGCCTTTCCGGGAGCTGAAGGTGGCGGTAAGTACTCCTTTGGTGGCCGGGGTGGTAGGGTGATTGTGGTCACCAGCCTGGAAGATAACGGCCCGGGAACTTTAAGAGAAGCCTGTGAACAAGGAGGCCCGCGCATTATTGTGTTTAATGTGGCGGGAATTATTCGCTTGAAAACACCCCTGATGATTCGCGCGCCTTACGTTACCATTGCCGGTCAATCTGCGCCGGGCGATGGTGTTTGTGTGGCAGGAGAGTCCGTTTGGATTGATACCCATGATGTTGTTATCCGACACATGCGTTTCCGTCGGGGCGAAACCTATGTCGGTAGGCGGGACGATGCCATCGGAGGTAATCCCGTTGGGAATATTATGATCGACCATGTTTCGGCCAGCTGGGGACTCGATGAGAACATGTCTATTTACCGCCACATGTATAGCCCAGGAGGAGACTATCCGGAAGTGAAATTAGGAACAGTAAATGTGACCATACAGAACAGTATTTTCTCGGAAGCTTTAGATACCTACAACCATTCCCTCGGGAGTACGCTCGGGGGCGAAAATTGTTCCTTCATGCGGAACCTTTGGGCAAATAATGCCGGACGGAATCCGTCCATTGGTTGGAACGGTATCTTTAATTTCGTGAATAATGTGATGTTTAACTGGAGCCACCGTACCACCGATGGTGGCGACTATACCGCGCAATACAATATCATCAATAACTATTACAAACCCGGACCTGTAACCCCAGTGGGTAAAGATATTTCCCATCGTATTTTAAGACCCGACGCTGTATTGTCGCGCTTGGATACGCTGATGTATGGCCGTGCGCATGTTGCCGGAAATATTGTTGAAGGTAATGCTGCGGTAACAGCAGACAACTGGAATGGCGGCGTGCAATTAAATGGCAAAGAAGGAAGCCTAAGCAAGGAAGAGGCACAACATTATTTAGCATTGATCAAGTATGATAAACCGTTTCCAATGCCGGAAATGACCATTTTGCCATCGGATAATACGTTTGACCATGTCATGGATAATGCCGGTGCAACGCTGCCAAAAAGAGATCCGGTGGATGAGCGTATTATTCGTACCGTGAAAACCGGTAAACCGGAGTACGCTGAAGGTTTAGACCCCGAGTCATTTTATCAGTTTAAACATAGAAGGCTCCCTGCCGATTCGTACAAACAGGGTATCATTACCGACGTCGCTCAGGTCGGTGGATATCCCGAATATAAGGGAACGCCTTATAAAGATACGGACAACGACGGTATTCCGGATGACGTAGAAGTAAAAATGGGATTGGATCCTCAAAATCCAAATGATGCGGCTGAAATAACCGAATCAGGTTATGCTAACATCGAGATTTACTTAAATGAATTAGCTTCAAAAGGATAAAGATGAAAATGAAGTCATGTATATCTAGCCTGCTTCTGGTTCTCCCGTTTTTGTCTTTCGCACAATACCCGGTCATCCCCGATTCGCTGCAACAAATGGCAGACGCCCGGGAAAAAGCAGAAGAACAACGTCTCGAAAAAGCTTGGGAAGCAGCCAAGGCCGTTATGGAACAAGAGGGTAAGCCTTATATTCCCTGGGCCGCTAAACCCGAAGATTTACCGCAAGCAGCTATTCCTGCGTTTCCCGGAGCCGAAGGTGGAGGCGCGTACACAGCAGGTGGGCGTGGAGGAAAGGTATATGTCGTAACTAGTCTTGCAGATAGTGGTCCCGGTACGTTGCGCGAAGCGTGTGAAGCAGGTGGTGCGCGGATTGTGGTTTTTAACGTAGCCGGTATCATTGAGCTGAAGACACCAATTACGGTCCAGGCGCCCTACATCACCATTGCTGGTCAAACAGCACCCGGCGATGGGGTCTGTATAGCAGGCGAATCTTTTCTAATTGATACCCACGATGTGATTGTGCGCTATATGCGTTTTCGTAGAGGATCTACCGATGTAACGCGGCGCGACGATGCATTGGGAGGGAATGGTGTCGGTAATATTATTCTTGACCATGTCTCGGCAAGCTGGGGATTGGATGAGAATATGTCGATGTATCGACATGTGTATGATAGGACTGGGAAGAATTTGAAATTGCCTACTGTAAATATCACGATTCAAAATTCAATTTTCTCCGAAGCGTTGGACACCTATAACCACGCGTTCGGGAGTACGATCGGTGGCCTCAACAGTACGTTTATGCGTAACTTATGGGCATCGAATATTAGCCGTAATCCTTCTATAGGGATGTACGGCGATTTTGGATTCGTCAACAATGTCGTCTGGAACTGGTGGAACCGGAGCGCGGACGGCGGAGACCACCGCTCGGAATATAATTTTATCAATAACTATTACAAGCCGGGACCGATTACGCCATTAGACAAGCCAATATCCTACCGGCTTTTAAAGCCAGAATCTGGTAGGAGCAAGGAAAATGCCGGGACGTTTGGAAAAGCCTACGTGCATGGGAATATCGTGGAAGGCAATCGTCGCGTCACAAAAGACAATTGGGATGGTGGCGTACAACCAGCGGTCGATGGAGATCCTGCTCCCTACTTAGCGAACATCAAAGTAGACAGCCCGTTTCCGTTGTCTAATTTTGGCAAAATATTGTCGGCAAAAAAGGCGTATGACTATGTGTTGAAAAATGTTGGAGCAACCCTCCCAAAGCGTGACGCCGTGGATGAGCGCATCGTGAAACAGGTGAAGACGGGGAAGGTCTTCTATACGGAGCCTGTTGCGCCCGTACAGCCGTCACCCTATGTAAAACGTCGGTTGCCGATGGATTCATACAAGCAAGGTATCATTACAGATGTCAATCAGGTAGGTGGGTATCCTGAATACAAAGGTACTCCGTATAAGGATGCCGACAATGACGGTATTCCAGACGAGGTCGAGGTGAATATGGGGCTAGACCCAAATAATCCGAACGATGCTGCACAGATCAGCGATAATGGATATGCTCATATTGAGAACTACCTGAATAGCGTCGTTCCAGAGGAGACTGTGAGGCCTTTTTAACACGTAAAGGCGCTCTTATATTAGTTTAGTTTAGTTAGTTTGGTAGGCTGTTGCGATTGCAACAGCCTTTTTTAATGAACTCCCCGTGTTCATTTCTTTGCGTAATATCTGTATAGCCTTTACGACGCTATAAATTCAACGCGTCTATTTTGGGTTCGTCCCGCTTCTGAGTCATTCGGTGACACGGGAACCCCTTCACCTTTTCCGAAGGTCTCTAACCTGTCTGCGGAGATGCCATAGGTCGACACTAATATCTCTTTGACGGCCGCAGCTCGCTGTTCACTTAGCGTCAGATTTGTTTTATCATCTCCGACATTATCCGTATGTCCTACGATCTGCAAGCGTAATTGCTGGTTTTCAAGCAGGAGATCAGCAACAGACTTTATAACGCCAAACGACTGTGGCTTTATACGTGAAGCTCCCGTGTCAAACAGTATACCGGTTGTCGTAAATGAACCATTTTGAAGAAGATGCTGGCGAGGCGGTATCAAACCCTTGGCTATTTTGACATTGCTGACATAGACACCGATTTGTTCATCCTTATAAGGGCTGCTCGCTAGTTTGAAGAACAGTTGATTAAACTCCCCATTTTTTGCGACGCCCTTTGGTGCATCATACAGCTTATCCCCGTCAATCCAAATACGTACGCGTTCTTTCTGAACTTGTATAGCTACGTGGGCGATTCGCCCATACCATGTTTGTACCTTGTTGTCATTTTTTGCCGGACTGTTGAAATAACGGATATACTTTTCATACGAATCTAAACTAAAGGTTCCCGAATTGGCGTGCGGTGAAATGTTTACATAGAAAGACTTGTCGCCATTTTGTTCGTTGAGCAGCTTGTTTGATGTAGGGGACTGTTCGCCCGAGGCGACTAAGCCAAACCTAAACTCAGGAGCCATCCACCCTTGGAAGTCTATATCGAAGACCAAATCAAACTCTACGCTAAAATCTTGGCCAAACCCTTCTTCATTACTGGACAAGACAACGCTTCGTTGTGCCATGCGTAACCATTTCCCATCGATGTTATTTAAATTAACGACAACCGAACTACCATTGCTGTTCCAACCTGAAGGCAATTCTCCAATTGGATCGTCGGAAAAATTTGCCGCATATAGTATGGAATCGCCAGGGACGAAATCGTATTTACTGTAAGATTGGAGCGGGCTGTTATTTCGTGGTTCAGCAGTATGTGTGTTCGTTGATTTGTCTCGCTGTGCCGTGGTATCCTGTCCGTTGGCAGAAGAAGCCGATTCGATAGCTTTATCGATCCCTTTGGATACCGCTTTGTCTGTTTCGTTTAATAGTTTGTTCACGGCCGTATTTTCTATTCTGCCTTTTACTTTCTTCAATATTCCCTGAGAATAGAGCGGATTAATAACACATACTGAGTGTACCGCGAAGACCAGTAGGATCCTTGTCCATATCACTGTTTTGCCCATCTTAATATACGGTTAAATAAGTTTTCATAAATCTACTTAAGTATATATTTTGCCAACGATTTTTTCGACAAACGGCTATTTTTGACGTTCTATGTTTTTGTTTTATCGATAAATGCGTAGGCCGGTATATTATTTGAGTTTAAAAGTTACGCCGATGTTTAACACCGCTGCGCCATATCCGATTTCCGCAAAGGCACCAAATTTTTCGGAGAACCAGTACCTAGAACCGATATGTCCAGCCCATAGGAAGCCGCCGGCGGAAGCAGAAAAAGGAGCATCATCGTCTCCGTCCCATTTAACCGACGCGATGTTATATCCGAGCATTATCCCTCCGTATGGATCGAATTTTGTTGAATTTACTTTCAGGTGGTAGGATCCCCTGGCTGCCGCTAATATATGGGTGTATTTCCAATTACCATAACCGCCAAAAGATTCTTTTTCAGTTGAAAATGCTGCGTAGGCGCCTACACTAATCCGATCGGAAACAGCCTGCTCATAGCTCAAGCCTACGGGTATACCGAAGCCGCCAGCGATACCTACCCCTACATTAAGCATCTTGTCGCCTTTTTGAAAAGATTGCGCCGTGGAGGTTGTAGCGTATAAGATGCACGCCAATGTAATAAATGCAATGTTTTTAATCTTAGTCATGATTTGTTTTAAGTTTTATCTTTTTGTCACGACAAAATTAGATGAAGGAAGCGATCGAAATTTACGTGCTACTACGGAATACCCAAAAATCAGTACGACCGTAACACTACGGTATTGAAACCGGAACTGCTGGCGTACAAGTGATGTGCTATCACCTAATACATTAACGCTTTGATGGCTGGTAGATAGTTTCGACTGACGCTCAGTTCTACATTATTGGGTAGCGTGATGAACGTTTTGTGAATGTCCTTGTATAGTTCTTTTAGGTGATCCAGGTTCACGACGTATGATCGATGGATACGTAAAAATTGGTGGGGATCAAGCCTTTGCATAAACTGTCCTATTCCTTGTGTACTTAGAAAAGACTCGTTGTGAATGGTATAGATCCAGGTATAATCTTTGTCCGCTTTTAAATACGTGATTTCGGAAACAGGAATACAGGTCAAACGATTTCCCTTTTCCACCAGAATACGTCGTGGATATAAGGTTAATTTCTTATCAGATGGATTCCCGACCTCGTTGTTCTTACATTCAAGTTTATGTAAGGATGCCTGTAAACGTTTTGTGGTGAGCGGTTTGAGTAGGTAGTCCACCGCATCATATTCAAAGGCTTTGGCTGCGTCGGTTGTGCACTCAGAAGTCAAGATAACGGCGGGTAAATGTTCTGTTCTATCCAGTACCTCAAACCCATTGATGCCAGGCAGTCCCACGCTCATGAACACCACATCTGGCTGAAGTGCGTCGATATACCGTAAAGCTTCCAGACCATTGCTGGCCTCCCAGAAAATCGCGGGATATTGGTTTTGTTTCACTTCATCAATAAGTTGCCTACGAAACAAACAATCCCGGTCCACGATAAGCAAAGTTTGTTTTCTCATATTTCGTTTATTACCAAGTTGCGTCAAAAATAGGCGTCGAAGCAGTGATATAGAACTGACAAATGTCAGAAAATGAACTTCCTATAATTTTTTATTATCTTCGTGGTTACACAACTGGCAGATCATCACTATGCTTTTGCGACACCATTTTGAACACGTATGCGCTTTTGCAAGGACGTACAATATACACTTCACTCCTGATGAATTTGATATGATTCGAAGCCACACCGAATGTGAAGTTTTACCTGCACATACTGTACTCATGGAACAAGGTAAAAAGGTGTATAAACTGTATTTTCTCAATCGGGGGATTGCACGATTATACCGCGTTCATAATGGGGTGGATC
The DNA here is from genome assembly GCF_002980525.1 of Sphingobacterium haloxyli. GTDB lineage: Bacteria > Bacteroidota > Bacteroidia > Sphingobacteriales > Sphingobacteriaceae > Sphingobacterium > Sphingobacterium haloxyli. Next base: position 385,123 of record NZ_PVBQ01000001.1, on the reverse strand, counting down.
ATACATTAGGTATTGTTTCGGGTCATTATTTTTTATCCACGCCGTTATATCTACAAAGTGGCGAGATTTCTACCTGTTCCCTGGAATCGCTGAGTGAGGTCGATATGTTAATATGGGACAAAGAAAGCGCGCTCTATTTGAAGAAACATATTCCAAAGATGGAAGCCATGGATTTGGCTGTCATGGATACGCTGCTCAAATGGCTGCAGGATATTCAGATCAATTCCATCTGTATGACGGCCGAAGAACGCTACATTCATTTAATAGAAACCCAACCGCTTGTCGTTCAGCAGGTGCCGTTAAAGTATATTGCATCGTTTTTGGCAATACACCAGGACAGTTTAAGCAGGATCCGTAAAAATCTGGCACAACGAAGTTAGATGAGACCGCGGAGATAAGCCTCTTTAACAAGTCCCGCGGTCGTCTTTATATTAAGCTTTTGATTGAGGCTGTGTCTGTGAGATTCTACTGTACGGACACTTAAGAAAAGCTTGTCGGCAATTTCCTGATTGGAATATTCGTTCGCTATCAAAGCCAGAATCTCGAGCTCCCTGTTGGTGAGTTTAACGTATGCTGTCGCTTTTCTGCCATGAATAGATTGTTGTAGGATTTGTTGTTCAATCTGCTTATCGATGTACTGTGCTCCTGCAGCCACTGTTTCAATAGCCTGAAGGAGAGACTCTTTTTCTGTGCCCTTAAGTAAATACCCCATTGCACCATTTCGCATCATTTTCCTAACGTATACCACGTCGTCATGGTTAGTCAGCGCAATAATGGCAAGTTTTGGGTATAAAGTAAGTAGCTCTGTACAAAGATCGATTCCATTTGTATCCGGTAGTTCAATGTCCAGCAAGAGTACATCCGGAGTTTCTTCGTTTAATTTCTGTAATAAATCGGCACCATCTTGAGCGGTGAAGAGGACTTGGTACGCCGGTTCATCTTGTAGCATTTTTAGAAGCCCATTGATGATCAGGGAATGATCGTCTACTATGCCAATAGTTATCATATGCTGCGTTTTTTATGCAAAAAAAGAAATAATCTGGATCATATTTTACCGTATTACTACGCAAAAGGATTTAAGGTGTTTAATACGTTTTAGAGTTCGACCATTGATTTATCTAAACACGTATGCGCATGGCAGTCAATGTCTATAAACACAGAAGTCCCCTTTCCGATACAAGACCGAATATCAAGATTGCCCTGAAGCGATTTTATTCGGGTGTTCAAATTATGAAAACCGATTCCGCTGGTCCAAAGAAGTTTGGTATCGAATCCTTTTCCGTTATCCTCTATAGTGATCATTAGACGCCCTTGTTCTTCCACCAATTGTACTATTCCTTCGGTAGCTTGTGCATGTTTCATGACATTGGTTACGCATTCCTGAACCACACGATAAATGGTTAACTGGGAGCTTTTGTTCAATTCAGGAAGCTCACCTATGACGTAGCAATGCATTTGGAAGTCCGGTTTATTTACCCTTTGGCAAAACGATTGAATGGCGTAGCCAAGGCCTTCCTTGAGAATCATTTCTGGAGCAAGATTATGGGAGATATTCCGTATTTCGCGCACGGCTATTTCTATGAGTTGACTTACGTCCTGGAACCCTGCCCCGGTGTTAGTGTATTCGGTCATCGCGTTGATTTGCAATCTTGCCGCCGATAAGATACTGGCTACACCGTCGTGTAGTTCCTTAGCTGTTCGCTCCCGTTCCCGTTCTTCACCTGCTAGTTGTGCTTCGATCAGCTTCTTTTGCAATTCCGTAGATTGAGCCTTTCGTTTTTGTCTATTTAATAGCCGTATGGCGACAGCTCCGAATACCAACAAAAATATCGAAAAGAGAAAGATAATAAACCATTTATTCTTACGGTCGAGCTCGGCGGCCTGCGCTACAATTTTGAGGTCTCGTTCGACGATTTGTTTTCTGTTTTGCGCTGTTTTATATCGCACTTCAAGTTCCTGTATTGTTTTTTGTGTTTCTTGACTCTGAAGCGAATCTTTTAATTGCGCATGTTTCTTGTGAAAATCCAACGCCTGTTTATAGTCGCCGAGTGCCTCATTGATGTCGGCCCCATCTTTATATAAATCGACAAGCTGCGGTGTAGCCAATTCCGTTACAGCTAGTTTATGGGCCTTTTCGAAATATTCTTTTGCGGCTTGTGTGTTTCCCATTTCTTTAAATACGCGCGACATCCCCGATAGTGTATAAACTTCATTTCCGGGCATAGATTTCGGCGTGATGGCCAGCGCTTTGGAAAATGTTTCGAGCGCCAATGGATAATGCTGCTGCATGCGATACACATCGGCGAGATTGTTCAAGGCTTTGATTTCCATCTGCAGGTCACCATAGGAACGCCCTATGGACAGGTACTGTTTCCCATGGCGTACAGCATCGGTCAGTTTTCCTGCCATAGCCTCTGCAACCATCACATTAACCAAGCTGTTGCCCATGGATATGGTGTCCTTTAGTTGCCGAGCTATCTCAAAGGACTGCCAGGCATATTGTAGGCCCTTATCCAGATCATGAAGATCCAGAAACAAGGAGCTCAAATTGTTAAGGTATTTTCTTCTGTCGGATAAGTCCCTGTGTGTCGGATCTTTGATTTCGTTCGAAATTTCCAGTGCGCTGATTAGGTTGTTTGCGGCTTCTTTTAATTGTCCTTTGGCCTGATGCTGTAACGCAATATTATTATAAGCCGCCGCCGCTTTCGGCCGGTTATTTAGACGCAAACTTATAGTTAACGCGAGCTGCGCATATTCCATAGCTTCATCAAATCGCACCTGATCATATAGAAAAACACTGTAATTGCCGGCGAATAACAACTTGCCTGATTCTGAGTTCAATTGATTGGCAAGATTACCGGCTTGTTTGAAGTAATATTCGGCAGAATCGGGAAGTCTTTCCTTGTGTTTTTGTTGTGCTATTTCCACTAAGTGGGCAATTCGAGTGGTGTCTTGTTTCCCTATGAAAGAGGAAGTTTCGGACGGCAATGCGATAAAAAGAAATAAACTAAGTGTGTACATAGGTATGCTGGTAATATCCTGATTAAATATAGATCGTTTCAATTTTTCTGCACATCTCTTTCTGCTAAAGTTGTTATTGCTCGATAAAGTGTATCAGCGAGCGACTAAGATACAATGGAATTTTGATGCATGACATCCGTAGCAATACGGAAAATTTGCTAATAGGTTTTACTACAGTTCTTTTCAGTTCAACATCCACGTAGCTTCGCAAAAAAAATAACATATGATGAAGAAAGTTATATTAATTTTTATGTCAGGCCTGCTTCTATTGATCTTGTTTTCCTGCAAGCAGGACGAACATCAGGAGCCGGAGAAGCCCACGTTTCCGTTTATGAAAGTGGGCAATCAATGGAACTATAGGATGATAACGGAAGCAGGAGAGAGGGAGATCAGTTACATGGTCGCAGATAAAACGAAAGAAAACTACTTCAAGGTACTGTTGAATTTTGTAGGTTCAGAACTGCCTTCGGTGGATCATTTTTGGTACGCCGATCAACAGACTTTTACGATGGCAACGGAGTGGCCAGACAGTAACCTCAAATTGACGATGTTAGCGAAGGACGCCAAAGTTGGTGACCGTTGGGAATACTTCGTCCCAGCGCCTTTGGATCCAGAGAATGACGATCTTTCAGGTACAGTGGCCTATGAAGTAATAGCGGTGAACGCTTCTACCATGGCCATTGGAAAGACGTTTACGGATGTATATAAGGTAAGGCACACGGCGTCGTCTCACCCGCAATTCTATGCGGACTATTTCATGAGCTTGTCATCGGGAATCATAAAAATGGAAGGAATGGGATATATCCGGATAGATGATGAAGAGATTGAATATTTTCCGCTAGCATGGCAATTAAAATCGAAGAACTTTTAATAAAGCGTTTTTATATCAATTTAATGAACATCATGCTACTTTACAAGCTGTTTATACTGGGACTGGTTGCCTTATCGGTCAGTTCCTGTCGCTTGGATTTAAATAATAGTAACGCCTATCCGGCGATAGATCAGAAAAAGTTAATTTTAAATCATTACTCCGTATACGGATTGCTGCCCAAATCGAAACACTATACGGGACCTGCGATGATGGGGTCAGAAAGGGATTGTTTCAAACCAGATCGATCATTTATACGTGGTATACTATCTGCTGTGACATTAGGTATATATACAGGGTAACCAGTGATGAAAAGCTTCAGAATGTTGACACGCCGTGCTGCGGTGATATGCATGCTACGCAATACTATACTGGCAACATCACTCACGTTAATGTTGATAAGCACGGTCGAAATAGTCAATACGTTGTATTTTAACCGGGGAAACCTTAATTCCTATGGAACGGGCTTTCTTATTGGAAATATCTTTCTGTTTATTGTCTCCATGTTGTTAAGTTATAAGTTGGCAAAATCTATGCATAAAAGATCCTGAGCAGGTCGTTCACGCTGTTAGCGTAGCATTATCATAATCAGAGGGCTATACCGGTTTCCGGATAGCCCTTTTTTAGTTCATTAGTAACCGCTTCGCTATCGGCGAGGCCAGGTTTAAAATCGTGATAAGGTTGATATGATAATATTTTATAATAACAGGGCAATGCGATATAAGATTTACAGAGGGTTTATTATCAATTTTGTTACAACGACTAGCGATTATATATTTAGTTATAGCATGTTTGTAGTAGTACATGTATAGAGAGAAGAATAGAAATAACATTATAAACGTTTTTAGTACTAGCTAAACTGAGGAATAATAACTGAAAATCGTAAATATTAAAAAAATAATAAAAGTCGCGCTTAGTGTCTTTTGTACAATATTGGCAGTTCGGGATATAGTCAAAAAATATTCCGGGGATAAATAATCGACTATCTTATTGGATGGTTCTTGATTATGGCATGTTGTCGCTGTGTGGCTGTGGATTAATTAAGGGAATGTGATTTAATAACCTAAAGTATAATTTAATTAATAACAAAAAACCTAAAAAGATGAGATATAAGAACTTTACGGGTAGTGTATTTTCGTATGGAAGGATGCTTTTTCTCTTTCTGTTGGTCGCGGTCATGTATGCGTGTAATAAGGATGTGGCGCCAGGTCCGCCAACGAGTTTGACACAGATGGGAAGTGCAATCACGCTGGTGCATGCAGATACCTCGCTGGTGCTACAATGGGAGGCAGGGCATGCGGCTTGGGAAGGAGATAGTCGGCGAGCTGAAGTGTCTTATGAGGTGCAAGTGTCATCAGATTCCACCTTTAACGATGCGGCGCAGAATGTATTTGATTTTGTCACCGATTCTACCTCACTTTTCTTGAGTGACCAGGAGCTGACACCACTGGAGCCTTATTTCGCTCGGGTACGTACCGTACCTAGCACTGGAACAGGAAGTTCCTCTTGGATGCGTACCTCACGCTTCCAAGTGAGGCCAATCGAGCTATTTACGCCGATCAAAGTCTGGAACTTATCCCATGAAGCGGTAGTGCTGAACTTTGGAAGACATGGCGAACTGACAAAAATGGTTGTGGAAAAAGCAGACGGATCCGATTCCCAAGAATTCAACGTGTCCAACGATGAGTTGATTACCATGCAATTGGAGGGGCTGACCTCGAACACAGATTATGTCGCCCGGCTTTTCCGCCATGATGATCGCTCTTTGGGAGAACTGACGTTCACGACCAAGCCAACCGTAGAGGAGGCGGGATATATTGACCTCAGAGGGAGTTCCGATCCGAAAATTCTGCAAAACACCTTGACTACAGTGCCTGATGGAAGTGTCATTGCGCTGAAGCGGGGCATGACCTATACTATGGAGGGCTTTACCTTGGATCGTGGCGTAACCTTGGTATCCGAGCCGGGATTCGGGCCGCAGGCGAGGATTGAAATGTCGTCCTCGTTTAACGTGGAAGGCGCCATGGATCTGATCAAGTTTGAAGATGTGCATTTCACCGGCGATATCGGTGGTAGCTATGTGTTTAATATCAGTAGAGTTGCTACTATTAACAAAATTGAATTTGAAGCTTGTAGAATGTCCGAGTTACGCGGGGTGATGCGTCTGCAGTCCGAAGGACAGAAATCGGTGAATGAGTACGTGATTAACAACTCTATCGTACAGAATATCGGAAACTACAACGCGCTCACGATAGATCATAGTGACGCAAGTGTGCGCGATGTACGCTTTACAAATTCAACTTTCATCAACCTGCAATATATCATCCGCCACGGTGGTTCGGTGGATGCCAGTTTGAACTCGGTGCTTATCGAAAATACTACGTTATACCATTCTCCAAGTGATAACCGCCACATTATTGATGCTAGTCGTGGTGAGATCAGCAACCTAACGGTTCGTAACACCCTCATTGGTTATACATCGGGTGGGCGTTCGTTTAATCGCGTGATGCCGAATTCGATTACTGTGTCGAATAGTTTTGCAACTTCTGACATCACTTGGGGATCAAATACGCAACAAAGGATGATAGAAGGTGTAATCGCTTATGGACGAACATCAGAACAAGTATTTGCTAACCCAGATAAGAGCAACTATGCCAATAGCGACTTAACAATTATGGATGAAGCGTTGTTTACTGTCGGTGACCCACGTTGGAGACCATAAATGGAGAAGAGCACAATAGAGATGAAACCTATTTGTAGAATGAATAAAATTAAAACAAGATATATGAAGAGTCGTGCTGAAATGCCCCTAGCTTTTCTAAGGGGAACACGAAATGTGCTGCTGGCCTGCTTGCTAGTCACTCCTTTTGCGGGAGTGGAAGCGGCCGATATACCTGCTCGAGAGCTGACGAAAACCGAAAAGCTTGTCAACATAACAGGGAAAGTAGTCGACCAAGATGGAAATCCTATTGTTGGGGCTACCGTCTTGGTAAAAGGAACAAAATCCGGTGTACAGACAGATGAAAACGGGGTGTTTCGTATAAATTTGCCGGAGGGAAATACAACAATTGTAGTAAGCTACGTTGGCTATGACGTGCACGAGGTAAATGTCGCAGGGATGACAAGTATTACGATAGAGCTGAAATCTAGTGACGCTATCGAAGAAGTGATTGTAACAGGCTACGGTACGCAAAAACGCTCCGAAATTGTCGGATCCGTTGTAACCATTACCGGCGAAGAGCTCATGGATATCCCGGCGCCGAATATTGCCGGTGCCTTGCGAAATCAAATTCCGGGTGTTGGTGTGAGCGAAGCCTCGGGCCGGCCGGGGTCACGGATTACCCTGAATATACGGGGAGCTTCTATGAGTGACGCGGGTCAAGGAATTGGTGCGACTACAGAACCGCTTTATATCGTGGATGGGATTACGGTAACCGCCGATGTTTTCGATGCTTTGGATCCTTCCATGGTGGAAGATATTACCTTTCTGAAGGATGCTTCGGCGGCTATATATGGGGCTGCCGGTGCGAAAGGGGTAGTGTTGGTGACGACTAAGCGAGGAAAACAAGGAAAGCCCAGTATTTCCTACAACGGTTATCTCGGTGTGAACGATGCGGCTCGCAGACCGGAGTTTCTTTCTACCTATGAATTGGCGGAATTCCTGAACGAAGGCTATTATATGGCGAATGCCTCTCGGGGAAGTTTCTTCTCGGAAGCGGATTTGGACTACCTGCGTGGGCTGGATGTGGATAGCTGGTACGATCAGCTTTGGAAGCCGGCAGTGACGCAAAGGCATAACCTGAGTATTTCCGGTGGTGGTGAAAATACGACCTTCTTTGTGGGGGGGAGTTTTCAGAACCAAAATGCTAACTACGCCGGTATGAAGCATGATAAGTATACTTTGCGTAGTGGCTTGACGACAACCATTGTAGAAGGTCTGAAAGCCGACATTGCCTTTAATGTAGACCACAGCATTCGGGAGAGTAAAAACCAAATCGGGAACGAAACGGACGCAGGCTTCTATGAAAACATCGTATCTACACCCGATTGGTATCCGATGTACATTGACGGATATCCTGTTGATTTAGGCGGTCGATCCAACCCCTTAGCAGCACTGAATTCCGGATACTTGGAGTCGCGGAAAGGACAGGGTTATAGCATTAATGCTAGTTTAACCTGGGAACCTAAGTTTTTAAAGGGTTTGTCAGCACGGATGCAAATGTCGCAACGCGGAGGGAACGAAAATACGAACACGTACCGTCCGCCATACCGCTTATACCAATTCGAACGCATGGGAAATAATAATGCGTTCTTCTCGACGACGATGGATCCCGATCAAGAGCCATGGGGAGTTGATAAGAACAACTCGTTAACAAGCCCTACGCTGGCACAAAACAAGGGCTATCAGGGCTTTGTGACCTTGTCTTATAACAATACCTTCGCAGATCACACGCTGGGGGTTATTGTTGGGGGAGAACAAACGCGTGGTTATTCGGAAAATTTGGGCGTGCGCTGGCTTACCCAGTTGGTTCCGGGCTTTGAGGATTATTGGGCATTTGATGTAAACACCATGCAGCGTACGGCTAGAGCCATCACAGAGCATACCAAACGTTCCGGTTTTGGACGGGCTAGCTACGACTACAAGAAAAAATACATGCTGCAAGTGGTAACACGTTTAGATGCCTCCTCGAACTTCGCACGTGGCGATCGCTGGGGCTGGTCACCAAGTGTAGGTGCCGGTTGGAATATCAGTGAGGAAAACTTTTTCAAAGACAATATCTCCTTTATCAATAATTTGAAATTGCGGGTCAACTGGGGGATTACAGGCGATGATCGAGTAGATGACCGCCTTTGGCAGGAACGTTATCTGTTGGGGACTAATGACGGCTACTTGTTCGGCAACAATCAATATGGGGTTGGTCTAAACCCTTCTACATTCCCCAACTTGAACATCACTTGGGAGAAGAGAGAAACGTTCAACTTTGGCTTGGACGCGACGCTGCTGAATAATAAAATGAACGTTACGCTGGAGATCTTTAAAAACAGGACTTATGACGGTTTTGATCAGGGGGCAGATACAACGAACCCGCTTTATGCCGGGCTGCTCGCACCGGTCATTAATTATCGAGAGGCCTACAACTGGGGTTCAGAAATTTCGGTAGGTTATAAAACGAAATTAGCAGAAGACTGGAGCTTAAGCACCAATATGAACTTTGGTATCCCATTCTATGGGAACTCTATCGTGACACAAATGCTTTATCCTGCAAACGATATTCTGGAAAAGGATTTGGATGACGGCAAATGGTTGGGAACAAAGTTTGGCGTAGATCCGCGTATTTACAACTCGGGTAATATTGGCTTCCGTACACAAGGCATATTCCGCACACAGGAACAACTGGATGCCTTTATGTCTGAAAATCCAAATTATACCATTAATGGAGAGGTGCCACAAGTAGGTTGGTTGGTCTACGAGGATGTCAATGGGGACGGTGTCGTGAACCATTTGGATCAGACGCTGCTTCAGAATCGTCGAACCAATAGTACTTTCGGTATGGGAGGGAATATCGGGATTAACTACAAAAGCTTCAGTTTACGGACCAATTTGGTGATGAACTTTGGCGGTAGGGCGGCTATCGATAGCCGAGCGAGAACCAGGCCGGACCTGGAAACCAATGTGCCGATACTCTGGCGTGATCGCTGGACACCGGATGATCCGATGAATGGAATATATCCACGCGCAGACGATCCCTATATTAATCGTCATGCCGATATATGGACCGTAAACGGAACCATGATCCGGGTCAATAATATGACTTTTAGTTACAGCCTACCGTCCAATGTCGCACGTCGCTTGGGGCTGGGAAGTGCGCGTATACTCGCGACCGGAAATAACTTATGGGTACTGGTAAACCCATTCAGTTACAAGGACCCCTATACATCCAGCGCTTATAACTATCCTACTGTACGGACACTTTCGCTGGGCTTGAGTGCTAGCTTGTAAACTTAATACGAAAGAGACATGAAAAAAAATATATATACAAGGATAAAAACAGGGGTGTTGGTCGCGATCTCATCGGCCGTCTTGCTTTCCTGTAATAATGATGATTTTTTTATCCTACCGGATAGAGGTGGGATGGATGCAGAAATATGGAGCGTTGAAGGGGCTGTGGATTTTCACTTGAACGGAACTTATCAGGTGTGTATTCCGATGTTTCCTTGGGAATGGGGTAGAGAAACACAAGAGCGCTATGACATACACATGGTAAGTGATGAACATGTGTTCGCCTTTGGAGGGGGCTGGGGAGCTCAGGCGATGGGCATTACGGGAAACCCTTTGACAAACCACGATGTGCGTTATGTAGGAAACCAATACAGGTCGACCTATGGACTGAATCGCTATTATGATATTGCTCGCTGTAATAATGCCATTCGTTGGATTCCGGAGGGTGATTTAGATGCGGAAACCCAAGCAAAATTTTTGGGACAGTATCATGCCTTGCGTGCTATGGTCTATCTGGAGTTGGTGAAAGTATATGGTGGTGTCACCTTGGTGTTGGAGCCGCAGGATCCGGACAATATTACCGCGCGAGGTCGTGCGAGCGCTCGGACTTGTTTTGAGGTGATTATCGATGACTTGACGAAGGCGATGGAGTACCTGGAGGGAATCACCTGGACGGGGAATGATTGGGGACGCATTACCTACGAGGCAGCTGCGGCTTTGAAAGGAAAAGCCTTGCTGTACTGGGCAAGTCCGCAGTTTAACCCGCTGGATGACCCTAGGCATCCTCATGACGCTTCACGTTGGCAAGACGCCTTAATAGCGAATAGAGCAGCCTACGATATTGCGTTGGCCAAAGGGCATGCGCTGGTCTCCGATTACGCAGATATCTTTCGCATTCAAGGAGCTTCTAATCCCGAGACCTTGATTTCTCGCCCGTATTCTACGGATGTAGAACGTAGAGGACACAACGGGGAGCGCAAATGGAGGCCAAGTTCCGAAGACGGATCCCCACATTTGGCCTACCGGGCGAGCACAAAATTACTGGATGCCTATCCAATGAAGGATGGAAACCAACTGGACGAAGACGGAGAGTATACCTACGATCCGATTTTATTCTGGAAGGATAGAGATCCGCGTTTCGAAGCTACTTTCGCTTATAATGGCAGCACTTGGGCCTTGAGTGGAAACGCAAACCGTCGGCAATGGACCTATGAAGGTGCGTCGAATGATGGTCGTAGTGAAGGAGCCAATTGGGGTGTTTATTGCAAACGCTTTGCTTCGCCAACCCTGGCACGCACAGCGGTTGGTTACAATAACGATACCGGCGGAGGAAACCCTGTGGATTGGATAGAAATGCGCTTTGCAGAAGTGATGTTGAACCTCGCGGATTGTGCAAATGAAACCGGGGATATGGGGACAGCCAAGGAAATGGTACGTCAGATTCGCCAGCGTGCCGGCATTGAGCAAGGAAGCAACGACTACGGCCTCGGACATATTGCTAGTATCGAGGAAATGCGTGCGCTGTTGCTCAACGAACGTATGATCGAGTTTCCTTTTGAGAATAAGCGAAATGCTGACCTCCGCCGTACACGCAATTGGCATAAACTATCCGGAGAAATATTGTCGACAGTGATGATTGTGGTAGAACATGACGAAACTGCCAGTAACGCAAGTAGTTTGCGGAATGAGAAAATTGCGGAATTGGAAGCGATAGATCCGGAAACGGGACGGCCATTTCGGGATGGTATCGATATGAACGATCCGGGAGAGTATTCGCAACATTTTAAAGCACGAAGAATTGTGCAGGCGGCAAACTTCAGGCCTATCGATATTCCGGCATATCATAATTTCTACACTTTCCACAACGACTATGTGTGGAGGGGGGTGGATATTCAACCTACTATTGGTTGGGAGGGGGGTACATTTGATCCGCTTGACGATTAATAGGGCTGGTTGATTAATTAATTAAATGATTTAAAGATGAAGAAGATGAAAATAAAAAGATACCTGCCGCTTTTCTTTACCTTGCTGGCCTTTAGCGCCTGTAAGGTGGAGTCGGAGAATATATTCACCATGTTTGGGGATGTCGAAGTTACCTTCCAAAATAGCAGTGAATTCGCCGTTACCGAAGATGCCGTGGTGAATGATGGCGATAGTGTGCACATTTATTTTACCATTACCTCGGCTAAAGAGGATATGTATTCGGTTGTGGTGGATAGCACTAACGGTACCGGTACTTGGTCCACGGTGATCATCGATACAGAGGATAGTGAGCGTCGTTCCTTCTCCGGCGTGCGGAAATTTAAGATGCAGCGCGACGGAAAAGTAACCTTCCGTTTTTATGCCCGTGATTTCAAAAACGAGTATCTGGGAGATGGCTATACTTCCATTACCATAGATGCCCGCCCGAGCTTCGACCACTTTGTAAATAGACGGCTGTATGCACCCAGCGAAGATACCCCGGAATTACCAAGCTTTTTATCGCTAACGACGGGTCGAACCTATAGCTACAGTGAAGGAAGCAGTGCATCCGCTGAAATTGATTTGGGGATCGATACGGTATTAACCGCGGATGAGAATAATCCTACTGAATTGGTGTATAACCTCTACTCAACAAGTGTGGATGAGTATCCCGTACCGTTCTATGATCTTTCCGGCTGGACCAAACGAGAAACGCTGTTTAGTGCACCTATCGAGAATTACACGAATACGAACTATACCCGCGTATTGGTGTCAGCGAGTAAGATTCAGGAAGAGGCGGAGAAAGTGACGATTGATCGCAAGCAAACGGATGCTATTTATCACGTGCAAGGCTTGGCTCCGAATACGTTGTTGTACTTCCGAACACCCGAAGGGAAATACGGTGCTTTGTATATCACTCAATCCACACAAGACTCAGACGGAAGACCCTACGTCAACATGCACGTGAAGATTCAGAAGTAGATAAGTTTTTATAACCCAGTATTCCATCCGAGCATGTTTTTTACATGCTCGGATTTTTTATATCCCTACCGTCGAATAGCAAGAGGGCTCAAAAAACAAGATAGGGAGGATAATCGCCTTAGGTAATATCTTGGAAGAACGCGTAAAAATGATATAATAAATAATCCGCAAACCTGCCTAGCTTTGGATAGCTGTAAATAGCTAACGCTCTAAACAACACCTTTTTTAAACTTATCCACAGTTCTAAGTGAGTTTAGGCATAGTTGACTAAGAGATGAGAAAATTAATATTATTAATTTTATTTATTATAACGTCCTTCACGCTCTTTGCACAAGGTATTCAACTGAAAGGAACAGTAGCCGATTCAACGGGTAGTCCTATTCCCGGTGCATTGATCAGCCTACGGTCCGCCAGCCTAAAACTGTCGATGTCGACGGATGCGAATGGTGTCTTCTCCTTTCCGGGAGTTCAAGATACTGCGGTTACGCTCAGTATCAAATCCATGGGGTATGATAGTCTTTATCGGTCATTTTCCATTGATAAAAAGCTACAAATTAATAATGTGGGATCCATCATGCTACGCGGTGCCAGTAGCGTGCTCGACGAGGTAATGGTTACTGCCATGATACCCGTTGTTCTGAAAGAGGACACGGTCCAGTATGATGCGCGGGCATACCGGGTGCGGGAAGGGGATGCGGTAGAAGAGATGGTAAAGAAGCTGCCGGGCATCGATGTTGACGACGATGGAAATTTCACGGCAAACGGCGAACCGATTACGAGCATACGGCTAGATGGTAAAGAATACTTCGGAGATGATGTCGCCGGTGCTATCCAGAATTTACCAGCCGATATTGTAAAGAACCTGCAAGTCATAGACGATTACGGAGAACAGGCCAACGAAACAGGCTTAAAAAGCGGTACGCCGGAAAAAGTGCTGAACATCAACCTCCAAGACGATAAAAAAAGAGGGTATTTTGCGCGGGTTGCTGCAGGTTTGGGTACGGAGAGTAGGTATAACAGCCGTTTAAGGGGAAATTACCTGAACGGTGAACAACAGTTATCGCTAGATGCCGGCGCAAACAATAATAGAGGACGTTCTTCGGGAGTTAACGACCGGCAATCGCTGAAAGGCAACTACAGGGATAACTGGGGTAAAAAATTGGAGTCGTACGGCAATTACCGCTTTGACGTCAATGATAATGACAGTTGGGTAAATACTAGCAGCGAGACTTTCTTTCCGGATTATACCCGGTATGAGGTTAGGGAAAGTAGTAATCAGCGGAAAAGGAAAGATCAGCGCTTCTCTTGGAATTTCGAATACCGCCCAGACACTAATAATTATATACATTGGGGTACGATTTGACTAAGAGATTCAATAGAGGTTATAATGCCGGTATCGGGGATCCAACATTTTTGAGCATCTACCTGGAACACCGGTTCCTAAAGAATAATCAGGGAGAAATCAGGCTACAAGGATTCGACATTTTCGGACAAAACACAGGTATACAGCGTGATATTCTTGACAATGAAATTGTGGATACCCGTAGCAATCGTCTGAGCACTTACTTCATGCTGTCTTTTAATTATCGATTGCAGAATTTTGGAGGTTAGCCGCTAGGGGTAGTGCGATATATTAAAATAACAAAACCTTAACGCAACGTTTATAATAAGCCGCTGATAAGATTTTATAATCAAAGGGCAATACAGTACAAATATACTGTATTTGCCCTTTTTACCTTTGTAAGCTATACGCTGGCTAATCCGGCACAGGGTGCTGTCGGACGAATGCAAGTAGTTATAAATCATGTATTAACTATGGTAATATCAATTAAAAAAAGTCTTTTGTGTACGTTGTGTGTATCGGCCCTATTTATAGGACGGCCGACATCAGGGAAGGCACAGGCACAAGCCGAACAAACGCAAAACACAATTCAAATAAGGGGACAAATCCAGTCTGTGCAAGGAGAAGGGGTCGCGGGCGCTACGATAGATTATGGTGGCGGCGAAACATCTGCAGATAATGAGGGAAGATTCAGTGTGCGGACGAAAAGCGGTCAAGCGGTGTTGATTTCTGCTATCGGATACCTGCCACAAACGATAACGGCGACGAAGGATACTGTGCTTAATGTCGTGTTACAAGCCGGAGAATCAACATTGGAAGAAGTGGTCGTTATTGGCTATGGATCAGTAAAGCGCCGAGATCTAACCGGAGCAGTTGCTTCTGTTAAGTCGGAAGAAATCATGATGGCGCCAGTAGCCAATCCAATTGAAGCATTGCAGGGTCGGGTAGCAGGATTGGATATTGCCCGCGAGTCCGGTCAAGCAAACTCAAACTCCAGTATATTACTGCGTGGGAATAGGTCGTTGACGGCCGGTAGTGAGCCTTTGTACATCATTGACGGTATTCCCGGAAACATTACGAATCTCAACCCAAATGACATCGAGAGTATTGACATCCTGAAAGATGCAGCTTCTACCGCGATTTACGGTTCGGCCGGTGCAAACGGGGTATTTATTATTACGACCAAACAAGCAAAGGCGGGGAGGATTTCCGTGAACTTAGACGCCTATGCGGGCATTAATTCTAATGCTCGGTACCCATCCGCTTTACAGCAAAATGACTGGTTGAGGTATCTGGAAGACGCTTTTGTAGCATCCTTCAACAAAGCGCCCGCCGATCGAAACGAGCTGCTAAGCGCTTGGAACCTGAATCCAGAACAGATTAGTCCTTATATCGACAACGGGCAATGGATTAACTGGGTAGATGAAACGTTACGCACGGGAGTGCAGCAGAATTATACGCTCTCTGTAAACGGTGGAACCGAGAAAACCCAAGGTTTTTTCTCGATGGGCTATAACTCCACAAAAGGGATATATCGGAATGATCAGTCAGATTTGTTTACCGTCCGGACCGGGGCAACCAATAAAATTACAGATTGGTTTAAAGGTGGTATCGTGACTAACCTGACTTGGAGAGATAATGATACGCGCCCAAGTCGTCTAAATAATACCTTCAGCATCGCGCCTGTAGGACAGGTGTATGACGAATATGGTAATATCAATGTGTGGCCAATTGCAGGACTGACCGAGCCGAGCTTATTAGCCGATGATATTCCGAATACATTAAGCAACAATTCGAAGCACCTGAACCTGACCGTTAACCCCCATATTGATGTGGACATCATGGAAGGGTTGACCTTTCGTTCGATTTTAGGTGCTACATTAAGTAACCGTAGAACTGGGCAATTTGAAAGTGACCGGACCTATATGAAATTGTCCGGAAGTGGTGCGTTGGTGCGTACTGCAAGCTATGAAACAGCGCTCGGATACAGTTACGTATGGGAGAATATCCTAAATTATCAAACCACTTTTGGACAGGATCACGATCTATCTGCGACGCTCGTTTCTTCTTGGGCACACACGCAAAATGAGAGCTCGACGTCGAGCAATCAAGGATTCTTATATGATGAGTATCTATACTATAGTTTAGGATCGGGCACGGTGCCATTTGCAGGAACAGGCTATACCATGGGCAAACGGATGTCCGTTGCTTCGCGGATTAATTATGGCTATAAGGGACGTTACTTGTTGACATTGACCCAACGTACCGATGGGGTATCGCAGCTGGCGCGTCGATGGGATACCTTTATGGCTGCAGCCGGTGCGTGGCGTATAAGTGACGAAAGCTTTATGGACGGTACACGGGATTTTCTTAATGAACTGAAGTTCCGAGCCTCGTACGGTGTTTCGGGGAACTCTGGAATTAACCCATATTCCACGTTGACAGAGGTGACTAGTACAGGCTTGGATCAAATAAACCTTGGTGGCGGGGTTTTGCCCGTCAGTGTATTAACCCAAGCGGTAGGTAACCCATTATTGACATGGGAAAAATCATACAATTTTAATCTGGGTTTAGACTTTGGACTATTCAACAATCGCTTAACGGGTGCCATTGAATGGTATGATACAGATACACGTGATGTATTGTATGCACGTAATTTACCCTTCTCTAGTGGTGGTTTCACCCCGAAGATTCCATATCGGATGACCGACAATATTGCGCGCATGAATAACCGAGGTGTCGAAGTGACCTTAAACGGTAATAATATACTGAATGGCAATTCGTTCAAATGGAATTCCACGGTAACCTTTGCACATAACAATGAGCAGGTGCGCTCCATTGACCTAGGCAGCGGTACGAGCGTAGATGATCTGATTTCATTGGGACTATTCATGGGGAGACCAAGCAATACCTTGTTTGGGTATAAAAAATTGGGTATCTGGCAAACCGAAGAAATGGCGGATGCTGCGGCCTTCGGTCTATTGCCGGGAGATGTGAAAACGCAATCCAACCTCATCAAGGTGAGCGATGGCGTTTGGGTGGACGAAGAAGGCGTGGAGTACTCGGCGGAGAATCCATATGCAATTTCGCCCGACGATCGCGTCATCCTCGGACAGGGAACGCCGAAGTGGACAGCGGGCTGGCAGAACACGTTTCAGTACAAAGGGTTTGACCTAAATGTTTTCGCAATTGCTCGCTGGGGACATCATATTGATGCAGAACTGCTGGGTTACATGAATAGTTATGGCGCGAGAAATATTCCGGCTGTATACGATTACTGGACGCCAGACAATCCGACAAATGATTATCCAAGACCCTATATAAACAGGACGTCGGCAAACCACAGTAACCCATTGCTAGGTATGAATGTGGTCGATGCTTCCTTCATTAAAATCAAGAATATTACGCTAGGTTATACCTTGCCCGAAAATGTAAGCAACAATATCAAGCTGTCCAGATTCCGCGTATATGCGACGATGCATAATCCGATTATCTTTACCCGGAGCCATCTGCTGAATGGCATGGATCCCGAAACAGGAGCGTCAGACTCTTTTCCGTTGTATAGACAAATGGTTTTCGGTGTGAACATGTCTTTCTAAAAGGAGAACAACATGGGGATAATCAACAAAAAAGTTAATTAGATGAAAAATACGACAATGAAAAGATTAGGATATAAAATTTCTTTCGGGCTGTTGATGGCGGTAGGAATTAGTTCCTGCACACTGGATGAATGGAATCCTTCTACCGTGGACGTAGAAACGGGCTATAAATATAGAGACGGGTACGAGAGTTTGGTCAATTACTGCTACGATGGTCTGTACTACTTTTATGGGAAGATAGATGGTATCGGCGCCATGGAAATGGGAACCGACCTTTGGGCGAATGTGGCTAATGCTGAGACAGGTTTTACACTGTACAACAGTAATATGAACGCGCAGTTAGGAACACTAGCGACGATATGGAACGGCATGTATGCGACAGTAAATTACTGTAATACCGCGATCTATTATGCTGACCAGGTGGAGGGCTTTGGATCAGAAGAAGAACGAAATGCAAAAGTAGCGGAAGCATATTTTCTCCGGGGTTGGGCAAATTGGCATCTGGTAGAGCAATTCGGCGGCGTATCACTGACAACTGTTCCTTCCACGGAAACCGGCCCGGTCAATAGCCCGGTCAGATCAAGTGAGCAAGCGTTCTACGATCTGATTATTTCGGACTTGATATTTGCAACCGAACACTTGCCGAATCGATCAGAGGGGGAAAGAGGGCGCGTGACCAAAAAGGCAGCTTACGCGATGTTGGCGAAAGCCTATCTGCAGCGTACTCGTTTAGGCGATGTACAGGAAAATGCCCGCTTGGCCTTGGAAGCAGCTGAAGAATTGATAACCAATGGTAGTGCCTATGGCGTTTCTTTGTACCAGAGCGACGACGAGCAATCTGGTTTCGGCAAGCTTTGGAGTGGCGCCAACAACAAAAATAATACCGAATTTTTATTCATCGAAGCAGTGGATCATACCGAAGGAAGGAATCCTGAGGGATGGAACAGGGGAAGGACACGCCAATATTATCTAGCCGATACACGTACCACCGGAGCCCCTTGGGGGACACAGGAAAATGAGACGTGGACGGGACGGTCTAACAGCCGGAACTTTAAGCCGACAAAATATTTGTTGACGGAGCTATTTGAACCGGTTTCTGATCCGGCAGATACCCGGTTTAAAGAAACATTTTTCTATGAGTACTACAACGCTAAGTGGGAGGATGTAACGATTAGCCAGTCAATGGTGAACCAATATGGTAAGAATCCGGATCTGGTCGGTCATGTGATTAAGAATACAGCTGCAGGTGATGTGACGTTGGTGCAAGGCAATACCTCGACCTGGCGCATGGGGGTTGAGAATATGGTAGATGACAACGATGATGGCTGGCTGGACGGTTTGTCCGTATTTACACCGAATTGGGTGATGTCGGCCGCCGAGAAAAGAGATCTTCCGTTCTGGATCGTCGATCCCTCCGACTGGTATCAGGCTGATGGGAGATGGGTGCAGCCAGAAAGTAATAGTATGGCTACGTATACCCGCGAGGTGTATCCTTCTTTGAAGAAATTTTCAAGCTGGGAATATGTAATGGACCGTCAGTATTGGTTAGGCGATATCCCAATTATCCGTTTGGGAGAGGTATATTTAATTGCAGCTGAAGCAGCGTTGCTATATAACAACGACGTAAACAAGGCTCAGCAGTATGTTAACCAGGTCCGTAAGAGAGCGGCCGTTACGTCAAGACAAAGTGAAATGGAGGTAGGTGCTGGAGAGGTGACACTGGATTTTATATTAGCTGAAAGAGGTCGCGAATTGGCAGGAGAACAAATACGTTGGTATGATCTAAAACGGATGGGAAAACTGACCACCGATTATTTGCAGGCTACGAATCCGGATATTCGATTTTTCGATGCTAATAAACACACAGTACGCCCAGTCCCGCAATCCTTTATGGATGCTATAGCGAATCCGCAGGAGTTCGGACAAAATCCGAATTATTGATCGAGGTAAGAAACGTATGGAACACTGGATCAATCGAAATCCCTTTGGGTACGCTTGAGCAACCTAGGGACGTGAGTAGAGCCAGCGTTCGAGTTGCGACAGGTACCAAAGGGTCAAACTGAAAGGTACGATATCGTTAGAAGCAAAACCGATCAACGGGAGGTCACCGAAGGTAATCCCGGCGATCAAGCGCTAACATACTACAAGAGCCGGAAAATATGTTATAAGCATGGTCCGGCTCTTTTTATTACGTTTGTTTAGAGTAAATGAATAACTAAATAAACTTTGAACATGAAGACATTTTCACACAGAACAATAAAGGGCTTGCTTTTGATGACGCTGTTATCTGCTGGAGCCGGTGTGCAGGCGCAACAAGCGGGGCAACCCGAACGCGGACAAATCCCTCCACATCCTCCAAGATTGCCCGAAGAGGTTATTCCAGCATTTCCCGGAGCTTGGGGCGGGGGGATGTTTACGACAGGTGGCCGCGGAGGAAAAGTAATCGCAGTGACGAATCTCAATGATAACGGTGAGGGTAGCTTACGTGCCGCTCTAGAAGCAAAAGGACCGCGTATCGTCGTATTTCGCGTCGCGGGCACGATAAAAGTGAATGGAGACCTAAATATCAATCATCCCGATATTACCATTGCAGGCCAATCTGCACCCGGTGACGGTATCTGTATCGCTGGTACGCTTAATATCAACACACACAACGTTATTGTTAGACACCTCCGGGTGCGCCGTGGTGTGCCCGTCGGTGGACAAGGGGATGACAACATTGGCGGAAATCCGCATCATCACATAATCATTGACCACTGTTCCACAAGCTGGGGTATGGACGAGAATATTTCCCTTTACCGGCACATGAGACCATCGTTAGACGGAAGCACGCAAATTAAAGATCCTGCAAAAAACATCACGATTCAATGGACGATTTCAAGTGAAGCCTTGGATGCTAAAGGTCATGCTTTCGGTGCCACTTGGGGCGGCACACCGTCTACATTCCATCATAATCTCTTTGCGAGCAACACGGCACGAAACCCGTCTATTGGTATGTCGGGCGCGTTTGATTTTCGATATAATGTGCTTTTCAACTGGCGTCATCGGACGATAGATGGTGGCGATGAGACTTCGTTAATTAATATCATTAATAACTATTTCAGGCCAGGACCGGCGACGAATGACAATATGCGTGGCGTCATAGCGCGTATCGAACAACGTAGTATGTACTCACCAGGCAATGCATGGGCAGCGGGTGATTGGTATCCGAAAGAGGTAAATCGTCCAGGAAAATGGTACGTGGCCGGCAATGTCATGCACGACAACGAGGAAGTTACCCAAAATAACTGGGCGGGTATGCGTGTAAAAGAAACGAAAGGATCGATCATTCCGAACGAAAATGAAGCGGAAAAATATGCACGTGTGTACACGCCATTTGAGGGGTGGCCGGTAGCCCCACACCAAACGGCAGAAGATGCTTTCGAAGCCGTATTGGCGAAAGCAGGAGCCACCTTGCCGAAAAGAGATGTGGTTGATGCTCGCGTGGTGGAAACGGTGCGTACGGGAAAGCCAACAACCAAAACCGGCATTATCAAGACTGTGGATGAAGTGGGTGGTTACCCGGAGTTAACTTACGACCCTGCGGAAGTGCTTGTTGATACCGATGGCGATGGCATGCCGGATGAATGGGAAATAAAATATGGCTTAGATCCAAACGACGCTACGGATGGTGCTAAGGACGCCGACGGCGATGGTTATACCAATGTGGAAGAATACTTGAACGGAACAAATCCGAAAGAAAAGATTGATTACCGGAATCTTGGTAATAATGTTGACACGATAAGTTAGTACACAATTATCCCAACGAAGCGCTCGTCTACCGGAAATAGACGAGCGTTTTTTATACCCGGATAGTCGTAAGTATTGTGTTTATTTGCTACTTATCGGGGTTCACGGTTCTGGCATTGACCGGCAAAATGGTACAATAGCTGGAGAAAATACTATAAACATGGTTTTGGCCTTTTGGCTATGTTTGTGTAAACGATAAGTAAGCTTAGATACAAAAATTTCAAGTTATGGTCGAGATATCTAACTGATTTATTTAAAGCGTTGTAGATCTTTTTAAAACGGTATTGAAGTTGAATAATAAACATATATTTTGTCCATGGTTTCCGAGTAGAATATTGCTGGGGTTTGCGTTGTTTTTCGTCAGCTGTTTTGTAGGATATACGCAAGATGCCGCTAAACCCTTAATTTGGAAGGAAGGAAAGTTAGTCTACCAACAGGATTCACTGGGCAACCGCATTCCTGATTTTTCGCATGCAGGCTATGAGGGCGGTAACAAAGCTATTCCCGACGCGCCAGTGAAAATGGTTGTGCCGATACAAGATGGCGACGCTACGGCACGTATCCAAGCGGCGATTGATTATGTGTCACAGTTGCCTGTGGATGAGCAAGGCTTACGTGGAGCGGTGCTGTTGCAACCGGGAAAATACTACCTATCGGCTTCTTTGAAGCTGCATACTTCCGGTGTAGTACTGAGAGGTTCCGGTTTTACAGAAAACGGTACCTCGTTGATAGGTGAAGGCACAACCAGAGAAACGTTAATCCGTATAGCAGGACAGCCTGATATCGTTCGTGAAGAAAAACGAGAGGTTCGGGACGCTTATGTTCCTGTAAATGCGCGGACGTTTCATGTGGATAATGCAGGCGATCTGCGCACGGGCGACCGCATCATGATTACCCGTCCGTCAACAGACGAATGGATTAAGACGCTGAAAGCGGAAGAGTTTGGAGGCGGGATGTCGTTCTTGGGTTGGAAGCCAGGGTACTGGAATACAACTTGGGATCGGACAGTCGTTCGTATCGAAGGAGACTTAGTTGAGGTAGATGTTCCCCTCACGATAGCTTTAGACCAACGTTATGGTGGTGCTAAGGTGGAGAAATATACGTGGAACGGCCGGATTACGCAGGTCGGTATTGAAAATATACTACTGGAATCAACTTATAACGCGTCGAATCCAAAAGATGAAGACCATCGATGGATGGCTATTACAGTTGAAAATGCAGCGAATGTATGGGTTCGGCGCATGCAGTTCCGCCACTTTGCGGGATCAGCGGTGTATGCAAAAGAAACTTCCAGTAAGTTGACCGTTGAAGATTGTATCTCGAGAGATCCCGTTTCTGAAATCGGAGGACAGCGAAGATATACCTTTTATACCCGAGGCCAACAGACGTTGTTCCAGCGACTGTATTCGGAAAAAGGCTATCATGATTTCGCAGTAGGTTTTGTAGCTGCCGGTCCGAATGCTTTTGTACAATGTCAGGCCGTAGAGCCGTACAGTTTTAGTGGTACGATAGATAGCTGGGCTTCTGGGGTATTATTTGATATTGTCGATATCGATGCACAAGCGCTGCGTTATGGCAACCGAGGACAGGATGGAAAAGGTGCTGGCTGGACCGCTGCAAATAGCGTTTTGTGGCAATCTACGGCAGCACTGATAGAAAATGTACAACCGCCAACTGCACAGAACTGGGGGTTCGGTCTCTGGGCGCAATTCCAGGGAGATGCCTATTGGGCGGAATCGAATAGCCATATTAACCCGCGGAGCTTGTATTATGCGCAACTGCAAGAGCGCATAGGACAGTCCGCTAAAGAAAGGACGGTGCTGTTGCCGATGACGACTGAAGCATCCACGAGCCCGACGATAGCCGAAGCCCAGGAGTTGACTGAAATGGCAAAGGAAC
Organism: Sphingobacterium haloxyli; assembly: GCF_002980525.1. Taxonomy (GTDB): domain Bacteria; phylum Bacteroidota; class Bacteroidia; order Sphingobacteriales; family Sphingobacteriaceae; genus Sphingobacterium; species Sphingobacterium haloxyli. Next base: position 361,661 of record NZ_PVBQ01000001.1, on the reverse strand, counting down.
CCGCTTTGCAACTGAAAGATTTGATAACCAGCGTATCGGAACGCCAGCCGCTGGACATAGACGTTGAAAACACAAGGGCACTGACAGCGAAAGATGTTCCGCAGAAGAAGGGCGTAGTGAAAGCAGCCGATATGACCATCAAGAATGGTTGGTTGGTGCGTGATGATGAGGTGATCGTAGGGCGTAAACACGATATTCAATGGTGGAACGGTAATATCCGTCCGCGTGGACTGAAAGACGCCAAGCCGCATATTACCCGCTATGTTCCTGGAGAGACTGGAACTGGTCTGACGGATGATCTGCACGAAGTGGTGGATAGTATGTTGGCAAATCATATCTTGAGTATAGATCATAACTATGGTTTATGGTATGATCGCCGTCGGGACGACCACGAGCGGATACGCCGGATGGATGGCGAAGTATGGCCTCCGTTCTATGAATTGCCTTTTGCCAGAAGTGGGCAAGGGCTGGCGTATGATGGTTTATCGAAATATGATTTGACAAAATATAACCCCTTCTATTGGGACCGCCTTAAACAGTTTGCAGATCTAGCAGACCAAAAAGGACTGGTGTTGTTGCATCAGAATTATTTTCAGCACAATATTTTGGAAGCAGGTGCACATTACACGGATTCCCCGTGGCGAACGGCAAATAACATCAACGACGTAGGTTTCCCAGAACCTGTACCGTATGCAGGCGATAAGCGGATTTTTATGGCGGAACAATTTTATGATGTTACCCATCCTGCGCGTCGCGAATTGCACAGGGCGTATATCCGCCAATGTTTAGAAAACTTCAAAGACAACACAGGTGTCATTCAATTGATCAGTGCGGAATATACCGGCCCATTACATTTCGTTCAGTTTTGGATAGATGTTATCAAGGAATGGAAGGCCGAGACGGGTTATAATCCCATGATCGGACTCAGCGCTACCAAAGATGTGCAGGATGCTATCTTAGCGGATGCGGAGCGTGCCAGCGAGATTCAGGTAATCGATATCCGGTATTGGTATTACCAAAAGAATGGAGATCCTTATGCGCCGGAAGGTGGAAAGAATCTTGCGCCACGTCAACATGCACGCAAGATGAAATCTAGCGGAACGTCGCCCGAACAGGTGTACCGCGCGGTTTCTGAATACCGTGCCAAATTTCCCGATAAAGCTGTAGTTTATCATAGTAGCAGTTATCCGGAACAGGCCTGGGCGGTATTTATGGCCGGCGGATCGATGGCGAACGTGCCGCGAGTGGCACACGCGGATTTTTATAAAGAAGCTTCCGGTATGGAAACTAAGATACAAGACAGTGTGTGGTGCTTACAAGGAGCAGACGCTGCCATTTTTTACAATGCCGGTAAAGGATCCCTCGAAGTGGACTTGCCAGCATGGAAAGGAAATTATAAAGCATACCATATCCATCCAAAAACCGGCGCAATTTTGGGATCGGAACGTGTAAAAACGGGAACACGCGTCGCCTTAAAAACGTTTAAAAATAGCCCAGAAATTATCTGGATAACTAAGCAGTAATATGATGTCTATTCGTAAAAAATTATTACCATTTGTATGCGCAGGAGCACTTTTATCATCCTGTACATCTCCTTCTGATCAAAACACATCGTCCACCGGAATGCCTGCGTTGAAGGTGTCGGAAAACGGAAGGTATCTGACCACTGACGATGGCAAACCTTTCTTTTGGCTTGGCGATACAGGCTGGCTGTTGTTTAACAAACTGAACAGGGATGAGGCGGAACAGTATTTGGACGATAGAAAACAAAAAGGGTTCAATGTGGTGCAAGCGATGGTGTTGCATACAGTTCCGTCAGTAAATGTCTATGGCGATTCCTCGGTTGTGAATAAGGATATTGCCCGCCCACTCGTGACAGAGGGCAACAACCCGGACGTGGACGAAGAATATGACTATTGGGATCACGTCGATTATATTATTGATAAAGCAGCAGAAAAAGGTATTTACATGGCTGTAGTACCGGTATGGGGATCGCCCGTGAAAGCTGGAATGATGTCGGTAAAACAGGCTACTGAATACGGCACGTTTCTAGCCGAACGCTGGAAAGATAAATCGAATATCATTTGGTTGAACGGAGGCGATATCCACGGTTCGGATTCTACTGCCGCTTGGTTGGAATTGGGAAAAACCATTAAGGCGATCGATCAAAATCACCTAATGACTTTTCATCCGCGGGGCAGAACTGCTTCTTCGGATTGGTTTCACAACGAATCGTGGTTGGATTTTAATATGGTGCAATCTGGTCACAGACGTTACGATCAAGATACCTCCCGCAATGAAAATAAACACTATGGCGAGGACAACTGGAAATTTATGGAGGTCGACTGGGCATTAAGTCCTGTAAAGCCAACCATTGATGGCGAACCGTCGTATGAGGGAATTCCACAAGGTCTACATGATATTAAAGAACCACGTTGGAAAGACCACGATGTGCGTCGCTATGGATATTGGTCTGTATTTGCAGGAGCGTTTGGATATACCTATGGACAGAATTCGGTTATGCAAATGCACTCGGCAACCGATTCGACGACAGCCTATGGCTCGTCGGAGCTCTGGACCGAAGGGCTAAATGCACCGGGAGCATCGCAAATGCAGTATTTAAAAGATTTAATGTTGTCCAGAGATGCCTATTTTGAGCGCGTTCCGGACCAGACGCTGATTGCTGAAAATGGTGAAAAGTATAACCGTTTACTAGCAACCCGTACGGATAACTATGCATTTATCTACAATTACAACGGTAGAGAAATGAAAATCAATATGGGTAAAATTAAAGGAGACAAAGTGAAAGCCTCTTGGTTCAATCCGCGAAATGGCGAAGAGACCGTTATTGGTGAGGTAGAAAATACAGGTGTACAAACATTCAAACCAGCGGGAGAAGCAAAAGATGGGACTGATTGGGTGCTGATTTTAGATAGTTTATAATGAGAACAAAATTAAATCTTTTAGTTGTTGTGTTAGCGGCATCCCTTTTGGCTTCGTGCCAGAGGGATGTTTATATGTTTACTTCTTTTCGTGAACCCGCCGATGAAGGGCTACGCTATCTCTACAGTGAAGATGGCTATTCCTGGACAGCAATTGATGGTATCTTTCTGAAACCCGAATTAGGCGAACAGAAGATTATGCGTGACCCGTCCATGGTGCGTGATGATAAAGGAATTTATCATTTGGTCTGGACAATCGGCTGGCAAGGAAATGAAGGTATCGGGTATGCTTCGTCTAAAGATCTTATCCATTGGGAAAACAAAAAGATCGTGCCCGTTATGGAACATGAAACTAGCACCGTGAATATCTGGGCGCCAGAACTGTTCTACGATGAAGATGAAGACCGGTTTATTATTATCTGGGCGTCAACTATTCCAGAACGTTTTCCGAAAGGGGAAGAGGAAGAAAGAAACAACCATCGAATGTACTACACGACGACCAAGGATTTCGAAACGTTTACAGAAACCAAACTATTTGCGGATCCCGGTTTCAGCATCATCGATGCGGTGATTGTAAAGAAAGATAAAGACGATTATGTATTGGTATTAAAAGACAACACACGTCCGAATCGTAATTTGAAAGTCGCTTTTGCGGACAATCCGTTAGGGCCTTACGAAAATGTGTCGGAGCCGTATTCTGATTTTAAAACAGAAGGGCCTAGTGTGATCAAATTGGGGGGTGAGTGGTTGATCTATTTTGACTCCTATGGTAGCAAAAGCTATGAAGCGGTGTCAACCACAGATTTTAAAACGTTCAAAAAAGTTAACGATAAGATTAGCGTCCCAGAAGGACATAAACACGGAACGATCTTCAAAGCTTCCAAAAAGGATTTGAATAGGTTGTTGGATAAGTGATGAGTTACAAGTTATGAGTGATAAAAAGATGAGATCAACGATATTAGGAATTACCTTGTTATGTGCGGCGTATGGTGCTTCGGCACAAGATACGATGAAATACGTAGGAAAGACCCTGTCTAACGTAGACTATCACCATGGGCAGCTGAAACCCGCGGTGGGGACGCACAATATACAAACCTTCCGGGCAAGCAGAGCGTATCCAGAACGAGCAGGCGGACACGATTTCACCTATAATCATCAGCCGTTTTTAGCGTACTGGAACGAAACTTATTATTTACAGTTTTTAGGTAATCCTGTGGGGGAGCATATCGGCAAAGGTAAATCCGTACTCCAGACCTCCAAGGATGGCTATAACTGGTCGGATCCTATCGAGCTTTTCCCTCCTTATCCGGTGCCGGAAGGTTTTAGTAAGCCCGGTAGAACCGACAAAGCTGGTAAAGATTTATACGCGATTATGCACCAGCGTATGGGGTTTTACACGGCTAAAAATGGTAAACTGTTAACTATCGGGTATTACGGGGTAGCACTCGATGCAAAAGACAGCCCTAACGACGGATATGGCGTAGGACGTGTCGTCCGGGAAATTAAGAAAGACGGTTCTTTCGGACCTATTTATTTTATTCGTTTTAATTCTTCATTTGACCAAAAGTTAGCGATATACCCGCTGTATACAAAGAGTAAAGACAAGGCATTTGTGCAAGCATGCAAGGAGCTAATGGAGCAACCCTTGCAAATGCAACAGTGGGTAGAAGAAGCCGATCGTGACGACCCTTTGATTCCTTACAATCGTCCGCTAAAGGCGTTTGCTTATTATACATTGGATAACGGCGATGTGGTGGGTATGTGGAAGCATGCGCTGACATCGGTAAGCAAAGATAAAGGCAAAAGTTGGGCGTACGATCCTTTGCGTGCACCAGGTTTTGTAAACAGTAACGCTAAAATATGGGGCCAACGGACATCCGACAATCGCTTTGCCACCGTTTACAACCCGTCGGAGTTTCGTTGGCCTTTAGCGGTATCTACAAGCAACGACGGCTTAACGTATACCGATTTGCTATTGATCAACGGTGAAATCACCACCATGCGTTACGGCGGGAACTATAAGTCGTATGGGCCACAATACCCGAGAGGGATACAGGAGGGGAACGGCTTGCCGCCAGATGGTAATATGTGGGTGACGTACAGCATAAACAAAGAAGATATGTGGGTGTCGAAAGTACCCGTACCGATTACGGCAGTCGTCGAGGATAAAGTACATGACGACTTCTCAAAAAATGCGACCGAGGTATTCAACCAATGGAATATATATAGTCCGCTATGGGCATCTGTCAAGGTAGAAGATAATGCCTTGATGTTACGGGATAAAGATAAGTTTGACTATGCGAAAGCGGAACGGGTAATTGAATCTTCGGAGAAAGTAAAAATTGCTTTTACGGTTACACCACAGCAGGCGGACCACGGCAGCTTACAAATCGAGCTTGTCAATGATTTAGGACAAGCAGCGGCCCGTATAGTGTTTGATGCAGACGGACAGATTAAAAACAAGGCCGGTTATCGGTTGTCTGGCTTACATTCTTATGATGCTGGAAAAACCTACCATATGGAGTTGACGGTAGATGTACAGACGCGTTCCTATCAAGTCAAGATCAACGGAACGGAAAAAGGCACCCGGTTATTTTTCCAGCCGGTAAGTGAAATTAGCCGTGTATCGTTCCGGACAGGGGACGTGCGTCGGTATCCGGATGCCGATACACCAACGGATCAGGACTTTGATGTGGAAGATGCTGACGAGGTAGATAGAGAAGCTGCATATGCGATATCGCTTTTCCAAGCAGAAAAATTGAAATAAAGAGTAACCGAAATAGAAATATGAAGACTGATTTTAGATATGTGTGGGTGTTGTGTTTGTGGTGTGTAGGGATGTGTTTTTCGCATGCGCAAAGTACACAGGTGAAATACTTATCAGGGAAAGGCAAGGACGACGGCGTCTTGTGGGATTTTTTCGTCACGGATGGAATGAAGGCGGGAAAATGGTCGAAAATTCCGGTGCCTTCCAATTGGGAATTGCATGGTTTCGGCAAATACAATTATGGGTTTGACAAGGAAGAAAAGAAAGGGAAAGAGAAAGGACTGTACAAATATACATTTGCCGTAGACAAAGGATGGAAAGGACAGGTGGTGAACCTAGTCTTCGAAGGCGTGATGACTGATGCGGAAGTTAAGGTAAACGGAAAGTCGGCAGGCGAGATCCATCAAGGCTCTTTTTATGTCTTTAAATACGACGTTTCGAAACTGTTAAACTACAAAGGAGAGAATTTGTTGGAGGTGACCGTAGCGAAGCATTCGGAGAATAAATCGGTGAATGCGGCCGAGCGGGAAGCGGACTATTGGATATTTGGGGGTATTTATCGCCCCGTGTATTTGGAAGCACTACCACAAAGTCATATACAGCGTGTATCGATTGATGCGAAAGCAGACGGCCAGTTTCGTAGTGTGGTAGAAAGACGTGGTGATGCAGACGAAATTCAAATCCAAATAACCGATTCGAACGGCCGGTCTTATGGCGATAAGCTATCCGCACGTTTTCAACAGGATAAAACCGAATTGAAAGGTCAGTTTTCCGATCCTGATTTATGGTCTTCCGAATTTCCTAACCTGTATCAAGCGCATATTTCGTTGTGGAGAAAAGGAAAGAAGGTACATGAAAAGGTACAGAAATTTGGTTTTAGGACCGTCGAAGTGAAAGAACGTGACGGCGTGTATATCAATGGCGTAAAAATTAAATTTAAAGGCGTAAACCGTCATTCTTTCCACCCCGAATCGGGTCGAACAACGAGTAAGGAAATTAGTATTCACGATGTGAAGTTGATCAAGGAAATGAATATGAATGCCGTCCGGATGGCACATTATCCACCCGACAACCATTTTCTCGAAGTATGCGATTCTTTAGGGTTGTATGTAATGAATGAACTTGGTGGATGGCATGGCTATTACGACACACCAACTGGCACGAAACTCCTCAAAGAGATGATGGTGGTATCGGAAAACCACCCCTCTATTATTTTTTGGGCGAATGGAAATGAAGGTGGACACAATCCGGAACTAGACAGCATCTTTTTTGCTTACGATATTCAAAAACGCCCATTGATCTATCCTTGGGCGGTATATGGCGGCTTCGAGACAACCCACTACCGGGAATATAATTACGGTATAGGAACTTATGACCACGGTCGTAATATTGTCATGCCGACCGAATTTTTACACGGTATGTGGGATGGTGGTCATGGTGCAGGAATCGAAGATTACTGGAAAGCAATGTGGGCAAATCCACTGTCTGCCGGCGGGTTCCTTTGGGATTTTCAAGACCAGGGATTGGTGCGTACGGATAAGGATAATATCATCGATACCGATGGAAACCACGGCGCTGACGGAATCGTAGGGCCTTATTATGAAAAAGAGGGGAGTTTCTATACCATTAAAGAAGTTTGGAGTCCTATTTTCTTCGAAAAGAGGGAAATGACTGCCGGCTTTGATGGTACATTTAATATCGAAAACCGATACGCCTTTACGAATACAAACCAATGTTCGTTCAGTTACGAGTTAAAGAAACTGGGACAGTATGGGGAAGACAAGGGAGGTGCAACCGGGACAATCGCTGCTCCTGATATCGAGCCGTATCATCGGGGTATTTTAAAACTAGATTTTCCGGCAGATTGGCAAGACTATGACGTGTTGTATATCACGGCGAAAGATGTAAATGGTCTGGAAATTTACTCATGGAGTTTCCCGATAAGTCGTCCGAATGACGTTGCAGAAAATTTCCTAACGAAAACAGGAGCAAGTGTTAATGTAGAAGAGACGGCCGCAAGCTATGTCGTCTCTGCCAACGGAATCACCATTCAATTCAATAAGGAGAGTGGGCTGATGGAGGAGGTGAGAAATGGCAAAGGTATTATTCCTTTTAACAACGGACCTACAATCCAGGAAGCTGTAACTAATTTCAAAAATTTCACCGTCAAGAAAGAAGACAGTAAAGTCGTGATTGCCTCTACGTTCGATAAGAAAGAAAGTTATAATACGTTGACGTGGGAGATTTATCCATCGGGACAGGTGAAAATGCATGTACAGTACTTTCCACAAGAATATTTTACCAAGTTCGTAGGCGTCAATTTCTCGTTTCCCGAAGATAAAATGAAAGGGGTAGAATACATGGGCATGGGGCCTTACCGGGTGTGGAAAAATCGGATGAAAGGCAATCAGTTTGGCGTATGGAAGAAAGATTATAATGACGCGGCGACTGGCGAGATCCCGTTTGAATATCCGGAATTCAAAGGATACCACAGTAATATGTACTGGACGAAATTCATTACGGATGAGCAATCGTTTTTGGTATTCACTGATAGAGAAGATGTATTCTTACGGTTATTTACGCCGAGGGAGCAACAAGACACCGACTGGAAAAATATGGAGCCAACTTTTCCTAACGGCGACATCTCTTTTATGAATGGTATCTCCGCAATCGGTACGAAGACGCAAAAGCCGGAAACGACGGGGCCAATGGGTATGAAGCACGTGTACTACGATTTTGAGAAAGAGCCGATTCGTGCATTGCATATGGTACTGTATTTTGATTTTTCGGTCCAGCAGTAAAGAAATAACAGATGAACCCGATATGATCAAAATCATTATTGAACAAAGGCTCCGTCTGGCAGATAAAAATGAAAAATAGCAGATGAAAGGAATAGGCAAGATAACAGGGGTGCTAGTTTGGGTGTGTTTAAGCTTAACAGCTTTTGCACAACCCCGTGTGGATGTACTGCGGTGTGAGCTGTTGACTAATCCAATTGGTATAGATAAGACAAACCCCAGACTAAGTTGGCAAATACAGGCAGATGGCCGAAATGTTGTTCAGACGGCATATCATATTCTGGTGGCATCTTCACCCGAAAAACTGGCACAACATATCGGCGACTTATGGGATTCAGGTAAACAAATATCCGATAATTCTATTTCCGTGTTCTATGATGGGAAAGCCTTAAAGAGTGATATGGAGGTTTTTTGGAAAGTAAAAGTCTCCACCAATCAAGGAGAATCCGATTGGTCAGCACCAGCGTCTTGGCGGGTAGGGCTATTGTATTATAAGGATTGGAATCGGCGGTGGATCGGCTTTGATGGATACTTCGACAGTGACGACAAAGATGCTGGTTACCTTAGTGCACGCTATTTCAGAAAGGAGATTTCCTTAACAAAAGAAGTGCAGCAGGCAACAGCCTACATCATGGGGCTTGGCTTATATGAGTTGTATATTGATGGTAAGAAGATCGGCGATCAGGTACTAGCGCCGGGTTTAACCGATTATACCAAAAATGTCAAATACAACGTGTTCGATGTTACGGAATCACTTAGCGGCAAGGAACACGCGTTGGGCGTGATATTAGGAAACGGACGCTACTATGCGATACGACAGGAAAAGCCGTATAAAGTGAAAAATTTTGGCTTCCCAAAAATGCAGATGCAGATTCGGATTACGTATACCGACGGATCGCAGCAGACGATACACACCGATGATACATGGAAAGGTACGACGGAAGGACCAATCCTGTCCAATAACGAATACGATGGGGAGATATATGACGCACGTAAGGAATTACGAGGTTGGGCAACGGTGGGCTATGATGACGGCGCATGGAGGAAAGCTGAATACGTGCAAGAGCCCGGAGGGAACTATGAAGCTCAGCTAAACCGGAACATGAAGGTGATGCAAGATCTCAAAGCGGTCTCTATCATCGCAAAAGGGGATGGCAAGTATATTATTGATTATGGACAGAACTTTTCGGGATGGGTGAAGATGCGTGTGCAGGGTGAAAGCGGAGCGAAAGTGACCTTACGTTTTGCCGAATCACTAAATGAAGATGGTACGCTGTTCCGCGACAACCTAAGGGCTGCGAAGGCAACCGATGTCTATGTTTTAAAAGGCCAGGGCGTAGAAGAATGGGAACCTCGCTTTACTTACCACGGGTTTCGTTATGTAGAGGTAGAGGGGTACCCCGGAGAGGCACTTACGGACAACTTTGTAGGACGTTTGGTATACGATGAAATGGAGACCGTGGGATCGTTTAGCTCATCCAATGGATTATTGAATCAGATATACACCAACGCCTGGTGGGGAATCGCCTCCAATTATAAAAGTATTCCGGTAGATTGTCCGCAACGGAACGAACGCCAAGCTTGGCTGGGCGACCGCCCAATCAGTGCTTACGGAGAAAATTTCATGTTCGATAATGCGAATTTCTATTTCAAATGGTTAGAAGATATTCGGCTCTCTCAAAAGGAGGATGGCGCAATACCGGATGTCGCACCGGCTTTTTGGCGGTACTATAGTGATAATATGACTTGGCCAGGGACGTACCTGATTATAGCAGATATGCTTTATCAACAGACTGGAGATATACGCGTGTTGCAAAATCATTACCCGGCCATGAAGCGCTGGATGCAGTATATGCAGGCGCGTTATATGGATGATGAAGGGATCATCACCAAGGATAGCTACGGAGACTGGTGCGCGCCGCCGGCAACCATAGAAGAAGGCCGCGGGAAGAGTGCGGACAAGAAATATCCGAATCCGCTCTTGTCAACAGCATACTATTATCATTTGTTGAATATGATGGCGCGCTTTTCGGAACATACCGAAAACGTACAGGACCGAGTGGCCTTCGAGCAGGCTGCCGAAAAAATGAAGATAGATTTTAATAAGCGGTTTTACCACCCGGGCGGATATTATGGCAAAAATACGCTGACCGAGAATATATTGGCGATGTACTTCGGCTTAGTAGAAGACGGGAACAAGGAAAAGCTTGCTGATAGGATTGTAACAATTATCGAAAACGAAAATAATGGACACTTGAGTACAGGCGTGGTGGGAACACAATGGATTATGCGTACGTTGACCGATATAGGACGTTCCGATTTGGCGTATAAGCTGGCCACCAATACTGCCTATCCGTCGTGGGGTTATATGATTGAACACGGTGCGACAACGATTTGGGAACTGTGGAATGGCGATACGGCCCATCCAAGAATGAACTCGCAAAACCACGTCATGATGCTGGGCGATTTGATTGTGTGGTATTACGAAAATCTGGCTGGGATTAAATCCGAAGAAAATGGGTTCCAAACCATCGTGATGAAGCCTGAGCTGATTGCCGGGTTGGATCATGTGGACGCTAGGTACGAGAGTTTATATGGCGAAATTGTGTCTAACTGGACAAAGCACAAATCTGCTTTTGAATGGAAGATCGCTATTCCAGAAAATGCAAAAGCCGTGGTGTATTTACCTGCAAAAGAAACATCGTCAATTACCGAAGGCAACAAAAATTTAAGTGCGCATAAAGATATCAAAATACTGTCAGCGGACGCGGATAGGGTGAAGATAGCGATCGGGTCGGGAACTTATCAATTCAAAACTAAATTATAAACACATGAAAAAGATATTCGTGATTTTTCTTCTGAGCTTTTTAGCGGTAAGTCTGAAGGCGCAGGATAATACAGGGGAACAGAAACGGGCCGCCGAATGGAGTGCCGCGCTTGAACTTAACGACATCGAAAAAGAAGAGCGTATAAAGACGTTAATCTTTAACCATCTGGTTGCCGTTAAAGAATGGCATAATAGTCATCCGGCGAGTACGGTTCCAGCCGGAATCAACCCTTTAACCGGTCAGAAATTAAGTGAGCTGGATAGAACTATTATTGCCGATTCGGCTATGCCTTATATCGTTCATAAAACGTTAATGGATGGTTTAAGAGAAGAATTAGATACTGCTCAAGTGGCTTTTATATTGGACAAATACACGATTGGTAAGGTTGATTTTACCATGAACGGTTATAAAGCCATTGTGCCCGATTTGACCGCGGAAGAGGAAAAAGTGATCAGAGCTAATTTGGAAGAGGCGAGGGAAATGGCGATCGACTACAAAAACATGAAGCAGATCTCTGCCATTTTCGAGATTTATAAAACCAAATCAGAGCAGTATTTGAACGCCAACGGCAGAAGTTGGAGACAGTTATATAAAGATTACGTGAATAAGGCTAAAGCCGAAAAAGCAAGAAAATCAAATGAAAAATAAAATAGGTTTATCCGTTATTATTAGTTTTTTGTTCCTCGTTGGAACGCAGGCACAGCAAAATGCACTCCACAAGTGGCAAAAAGGTATTGTCACCAATGAGTTTATCTATGATAAAGCCAGTTTTCCTTCTTGTCATTCGGCGAGTATCGTGGAAACGACGGCAGGCAACTTGGTGTACGCCCTTTTTGGCGGAACGAGGGAACGCAATCCCGACGTAGAAATTTATATCTGCCGGTATGAAAATGGGCAGTGGACAGGACCGCAATCTGTTGCTGATGGTGTGCAGAAAGACGGAAGCCGCTTGCCCACCTGGAACCCGGTACTGTATCAGATTCCCAATGGCGACTTACTGTTGTTTTATAAAGTAGGGCCTAAACCATCCGAATGGTGGGGCCTGTTGAAACGCTCAACTGATGGTGGGAAAACATGGTCGGATGCGGAAAAATTACCGGAAGGATTTCTTGGCCCCATTAAGAACAAGCCTGTCTTGCTGAGCAATGGCAACTTGATTTGTCCAAGCAGTACAGAAGGGGATGGCTGGAATATTCATTTTGAAATTACACCCGATTTCGGGAAGACTTGGCGCAAGGTCGGACCGATCGCAACGGGAGAAGATAGCCTCCAGGCGATTCAGCCCAGTGTTTTAGATCACGGAAACGGCAAACTACAGATTTTGGCAAGAAGCCGTAATTGGGCGCTGGTGGAATCATGGTCGGATGACTATGGTGAAACTTGGACGCCATTGCGCAAAACAAGTTTGCCTAATAATAACTCGGGCACGGATGCTGTCACGATGGAAAACGGAACGCATGTACTGGTTTATAACCACGTATTACCTCCACCAGAAAATCCGAAAGGGCCACGGACCCCGTTAAATGTTTCCATATCGAAAGATGGTAAGAAATGGGACGCGGTATTGATCTTAGAAGATTCACCGATCAGTCAGTACTCTTACCCGGCGGTTATACAAACAAGTGATGGTCTATTGCATTTCGCTTATACTTGGAGGAGACAAAAAATGAAACATGTGGTCGTCAACCCTAAAAAATTAAAGAAAAGAGCGATAAAGGACGGTGCTTGGCCCGAAGTGAAGGGTTATACATTGCCAAAGCTAGAAACTTATAAAGCAGAAGAAGAATAATTAGATGTCGAAATAATATGTCAATAGATCGGATAACAAGGGTTAGCTTTCCGGGGAGCTTGGTTTTTGGAAATGGAGTGCTGAAGCAGCTAGCCGAAGATGTGGTGAAGCAGGGGTATAAAGCCGTCATTATCATGACAATTAAGCCACTTTTAGGACAGCTAGCTGATTTTGTAGCAATATTGGAGCGGAATAAGATCGATGTGTCGACGGATACCAGTATCGAGCAAGAACCTACCTTTTCAGATGTAAAAATGGTATTGCAGCAACTTTCAACTGTGGCGGCGGATGCGGTTATCGGTATCGGTGGTGGAAGTGTATTAGACGTAGCGAAATTAGTCGCTGCACAACTGGAGAACGCGCAATCGTTGGAAGAGATCGTCGGAAACGGTCTATTAAAAGGCCGGAATAAAGGTCTTATCTGTGTGCCGACTACCGCTGGAACGGGAAGCGAGGTTTCCCCGAATGCGATTCTGGTGGATGACGAAAATCAGAAAAAAGGAATCATCAGTCCTTATCTGGTTCCGGATAAGGTATATGTAGATCCATTGCTTACGATTGGTGTGCCGCCAGCTATTACCGCAGCGACGGGTTTGGATGCCCTGACGCATTGCTTGGAAGCCTATACCAATAAGTTTTCCCAACCTTTTGTCGATATGTACGCTTATGAGGGCATGCGCTTGATAGCAGAGAACCTAAAAGAAGCTGTTCATAACGGAAAGAACGAAGAAGCGAGATATCATGTTGCGATGGGAAGTATGCTGGGTGGCTTCTGTTTAGGCCCAGTGAATACGGCAGCAGTTCATGCGTTGTCTTATCCGTTGGGCAGTATGTTTCATTTGGCCCATGGTCTTTCCAACGCACTTTTACTGCCTTATATTATGGAATATAATTACGTGGCATCACCCAAAAAATACGCTGAAGTGGCGGTTGCTTTAGGATGCAGCCGTTTAGCTACCGACGAAGAAACAGCTCGTGCGGGCATCGAACGAGTCAGGACATTAATCAATGCTTGCGGTATCCCTGCTCGACTGCGCGATGTAGAAATACCGAAAGAGGCTATTCCGAAGATGGCGGAGGACGCCATGAAGATTACGAGGTTGTTAGTCAACAACCCTAGAGAGATTACATTGCAAGATGCCGTATCAATATTTAATGCTGCCTACTAAAAATGAAAGAAATAAAAACAAGAAAAGAAACGATTGTTCCGGTGGTTGCACCGTTGAAACAAGATTTAAGTTTAGATGAAGATGCGGTATCCCGTATATTTTCCTATTTGTATGCTAATGGAGCCACGCCTTTTATCTTAGGGACTACTGGCGAATCAGCATCGTTGTCTAATACTTTTAAAGAAGAATATTTAAGATCAGCTGTTGTTAATAGACCCGAAGGGGAAAAACTATATGTGGGTATTTCATCTAATATTCTCGAAGACTCTATTTCTTTTGCGAATCTGGCGTTCGAATTAGGGGTATCCGAAGTAGCGGCTACATTGCCAACCTATTATAAGTTGTCGGATGTACAGATAGAGAAATATTACTTAGACTTAGCAGAGGCTATTGAACCTAACCTGATCGCCTATAATATTCCTGCGACGACACACATGTCTATTCCGCTGAATCTGTTAGAACGGCTGAGCCATCATCCGAAAATTGTTGCGGTGAAAGATTCAGAGCGTAATATGGAACGAATAGACCAATCCTTGGATTTATGGCGCGATCGGACGGATTTCAAACACTATATGGGCTGGGCGGGAGCCTCTGCACATTCCCTAATTAACGGTAGTGATGGCGTCGTGCCCAGTTCGGCGAATTTTGCTCCCGCGATATACCGAGATATGTGCCGCGCAGCGGAACAAGGTGATTTGGAAAGTGCTTACGCTTTACAAAAGCAATCGGATGATCTAGGTGCATTATATCAGTCAAATAAGTCTTTAGGGGAATCGTTGTGGGCACTTAAGGTGCTAATGAAACAATTGGGCCTATGTGAATCGTTTATGATGCCCCCTTTATACACCTTGAGCGAACAGGAAGAAACGCATATTGTGGAAGCTTTTCAAGCTTTGATAACAAAAGATAACATTAAACTGAATTTAATAAGTCATGTATAAGCCAATTATTGGGATCACGATGGGGGATCCGGCGAGCATTGGTCCCGAAATCGCATTAAAAGCATTGTTGGATACACGTGTGCAGGATATTTGCAGACCTATTTTAGTTGGCGATGCGGCTGTTTTTCAACAAATCATATCGCAACTGCAGCTACCTATCAACGTTCACGCCATCGATGAGGTTTCGAAAGCTCAATTTGTTTCGGGAGAGGCTGATGTATTGGACTTGAAGAACACGGATTTAGCTAAAATCACGTTTGGAGAGATATCGGCGGAAGCGGGAAATGCTTCGTTTGAAGCGGTTACAAAGGTGATCGATCTAGCGCTGAAAAGAGAAATAGATGCCACTGTAACCGGGCCGATCAATAAGAAATCTGTAAACGAAGCAGGCCACCATTTTGCAGGTCATACAGAGATCTATGCACATTACACCCAGACAAAGAAATATGCCATGCTTCTCGTGGAGGAAAACATGAAAGTTATTCACGTGTCCACCCATGTACCATTGCGCGAAGCTTGTGATTTGGTGAAAAAAGACCGTATCGTGGAGGTCACGGAATTACTGCATCAAGGGCTAGCTAGTCTGGGAGAAACCAACCTTAAAATCGGTATAGCTGGGCTTAATCCACACGCTGGAGATTCAGGGCTATTCGGTACGGAAGACGATGAGGAAATTGTGCCGGCGGTAGAAGAAGCACGTAAAAGGGGATATGACGTAGAAGGGCCTGTACCTGCGGATACGCTTTTTTCGAAAGCAGCTACGGGTTACTATGGCGGTATTGTCGCGATGTATCACGATCAGGGACATATTCCATTTAAGCTCACCGGTTTTAAATGGAATGCGGAGAAGAAACAAATGGATAGTGTGAAAGGCGTGAACATTACGATGGGGCTGCCCATTATTCGAACCTCCGTAGATCACGGAACAGCTTTTGAAATTGCGGGCAAAGGCGTGGCTAGTCCCGATGCTATGGTGTTGGCCATTGAATCGGCTGTACAATTGGCTTTAAATAAATAAAATCTGATGGCGATATTGGTAATTGCGGATGATTTGACTGGTGCTGCCGAAATAGGCGGGATGGTCTTGCGTCACGGATTATCGGTAGAGATCGTGCATACATTAGCATCGCCAATAAGTAAAGATGTTCGGATTCTGAATACAAATACACGGTCGCTAAAAGCGGATGAAGTGCTTCTTCACCTGCAAACGACATTTTTGCTGGACAAAGGCCTCAAATGGGACTGGATATACCTCAAGTTTGATTCAGCACTCCGTGGGCATATCAAAGAAGAGATATCCTTCTATCGGACTTTTTTCCAAAAGGATAATGTAGTCTTTTGTCCCGTTAATCCGGCATTGGGGCGTGTCATTAAAGATGGCGTGTATTGGGTTAGTGGCAAGCCTATTGCGGAAACCGACTTCGCGCAGGATCCCGAGTTCCCGGTAACAAAAAGTCGTATATTGGAGACCCTTGGTGCCAAATCTTGGCATCTGACGGACGATGTAAAAACATTATCGACAGTAAAGCCGCCATACACCGTTGCCGCAGTCAAAGACGAAGCAGGCTTGGATAGTTGGGCTTCTGTAGGAATATCTTTTGGGATCTGCGCGGGAGGTGCTGCGTTTTTTGATGCTTTGCTTCGTCAGCAGACAGAGCAGCGTCCGGTATCGAATAATTTGGATCCCCTGCCTCAAACGCCTGTATTATATGTGTGTGGGTCCCGTCATGAAAGCAGTATCGAACGTATTGCGACGGTTAATACCAATAAAGTGGTATATTGGGCGGATATTGGTGAAGAAGAAGAAGTGGCAAAAACTATTTGTCGCAAGATGGATAAATATGGCAAAGTGATACTAGCCGTTGCTCCCACGGTGCGTTGCGATGCAGCAATCGTCCGGGAGCATATTGCACAAGTGCTCGCTATTCTTTATCAGGAGTATACACTGCATGAGTTGGTCATTGAGGGAGGTGCAACAGCTCGGGCAATATTGGAAGTGCTTGGTATCGACACGCTCGTGCCCACATGGGAGTATGGGCAGGGTGTTATTCGGAATCATGTGCCCGAAGTAGCATTGACGGTAACATTGAAGCCAGGAAGTTATCCGTGGACAGAAGAATTATGGGTATTTTAGCCCAATCGATGTAATGTCGAATAATGATAGATAAACCTTATGTTGAGCATATTTGATTACGGAATAATTATAGCCGTTTTATTGATTACCTTATACTTTGGACTTCGATATGCAAAAAATCAGAAGTCTACTGAAGCCTATTTTTCTGCCAAAGGGCGTGTGCCGTCTTGGGCGATAGGTATGTCGTTGTTGGCAACTCTGATTAGTAGTGTCACTTTTCTAGGGTATCCCGCCGAAGGGTACGCTAATAATTGGATACTACTGGTTCAAGGGCTGATGGTGCCTATTGTGCTGATGGGCACCGTATGGTTTATTGTACCGTTGTACCGAAAGGTAATTGGCCTGAGTACCTATGAGTATTTTGAGAAGCGTTTTGGCAATTTTGCGCGCTATTATAGTTCCATTGCGTTTGTATTGCGTCAGTTCTCTGGAATGGGAACAGTGCTGTATCTTCTCGCGGTGGCGCTATCGAGCATGACGAACATCAACACGTATTGGATTATTCTCGTGGTGGGAAGCATCATTGTTATTGTGAACTTGCTTGGTGGTATTGAGGCGGTCATCTGGCTCGATGTATTTCAGGGATTCATGCTCTTCGCCAGCGGAATTTTATGTTTGCTCGTTATTATCTTCTCCGTGAATGGTGGCTTTCCGGAAGTGTGGCGGGTGGCCTCCGAAAGCGGGAGGACAGGATTCGGGCCGTATGATCTGGATTTTACGCGGTTGACTTTTGTGGTGATGGCCATCAACGGAATGTTTTATGCGATCCAAAAGTATGGGACAGACCAAACCGTCATCCAACGGTATCTAACCGCACGTTCAGATAAATCGGCGATCCGTGCGTCGTTAATGGGGATTTTACTAACGGTTCCGGTATGGTCGCTTTTTATGTTTATTGGTACAGCGCTTTTCGTGTACTATATGCAACAACCATTACCCGATAATATAGGTCCCAATAGCGTGTTTCCGTATTTCATCATGACACAATTGCCTGTGGGCGTGGTCGGATTTATCCTGGCGGCGATGATTTCTGCGGCTATTTGTAGCCTTAGTGCTGACCTCAACTCGCTAGCGGCCGTAGGCATCGAAGATTATTACAAAAAACTGCGTCCCGAGCGTGTGGATAACGAATATCTCCGTGCTAGTCGTTGGATGGTCGCCATTGCGGGAGCCATTTCCATGATTATTGGCTTTATCTACGTGGAACTAGGGAGCGAAAGTATCCTGGGTATTATCTTTACACTATACGCGATATTTTCGGGCGGTATAGTCGGTATTTTCTTATTGGGTATTTTCACCGAACGCGCGAATAGCCAAGGAATAAATATTGCGATTGCGGTGTGTGTGCTGTTTACTGCTTACGCATTTTTAACCAGCACCGAGATTGAATTTGGAGGAAACACGTTTCTTCTGTTGGATTTGGGTGAATATAATTTTACGCATCATAAGATGATGCTGGGGGTATATAGCCACTTGGTCGTTGTTGTTGTCGGCTATTTGGCTAGTTTATTTTTTCCAAAACCTGTATTAGATTCTAATCTGTACTATAGGGGATGGAAAAGAAACCGCCGGCTTGACCGCGAAAGGGGAATAGAATCATGAGAAAAGTCGTCATTACCACTTTGGTATACTTGTGCTGTTTTATCCATTTTAGTAGGGCACAAAATTCGGATGATAGATACCGTATGCCGCTTGAGGATGTTATCCATATCGTGGAAGAGCGATACAATATCGATATCAAGTATGATCAAAAGCTCGTAGCGGGCAAATCGTTGAATTACGCCGCGTGGCGTTTCCGTGCAGATGTGGATGAGACCCTTCGAAATTTATTAGCTCCGTTGGATCTAAAGGCGAATAAAGAAGGGAAAGGTAAATATAAGCTAAAAGAATATGAATATTACCGATGGGAGCCGCAGGACGGATGGGATTATCTCGATCAATTGGCCTCGCGGTATCAGGATAGGGACAGCTGGGAACAACGGAAACAACAGATTCGGCCGGATTTGTACAAAGCCTTGAAGCTGTCGCCTTTGCCTCCACGACCGCAGTCAGTACCCTTGGTTACAAAAAAACGGAAGTTTAAGAACTATACCGTGGAAAATTTTGCTTTGGAGATCATGCCCGGCTTATATGTTAACGGTTCGATATATAGACCTTTGAAATCAAAAGGTAAGGTGCCGCTGATGTTGAGTCCAGATGGACATTGGGCTGGTCATCGTTTCCGGAAGGACGCGCAGATTCGCTGCGCGATGACCGCACAAATGGGTGCGGTTGCCGTGAGTTACGATCTTTTTGGCTGGGGAGAGTCCGGCCTACAATTTCAGTATAGCGACCACCGCAAGAGCTTGTCGTTGACCGTTCAAACATTGGGAGCTATACGTATACTAGATTGGATGTTACAAGATAGTCAGATCGATACGACACGCGTGGGTATCTGCGGAGGTTCTGGGGGTGGCAGTCAGACGGTACTGATGACCGCGCTGGATGACCGTATTACGTTGAGCGTTCCGGTCGTTTCGTTGTCTTCCTATTTCTATGGGGGATGCCCTTGCGAGAGTGGGATGCCTATACATGCGAGTGCCGGTGGAACAAATAATGTTGAATTGGCGGCTATGGCGGCGCCCAGACCACAGTTAGTAATCTCGGACGGCAAAGATTGGACAGCACACATGCGCCAACATGATTTCCCTTATCTCCAAAAAATATATGGCTATTACGGAGAAACCGAATTGGTGGAAAATGTACATCTCCCCGAGGATGGCCATGATTTCGGTTATTCCAAACGTAAACCTGTTTACGATTTTATCAGCAAGCATTTTGGTCTGAATACGCAGCGGGTTAAAAATGCAGCCGGTGATTATGACGAGTCAGACTGTATCATAGAAGAAGAAAACGCGTTATACGCTTTTGGGGCGAATGGGGAAAATTTGCCATCTAACGCGATACACGGTTATGAAAATTTAGAAAAACTATTATTTAAAGACGAATAGCATGAAGGTAATAGACAGAAGAGCATTTATCACGACAGCTGTACTTGGCGCAACGAGCTTGATGTTGCCGGAATCAACTTGGGCACGCGCAGGGAAAGATCAGCGCTATAAAGTGGCGGTCATTGATTTGATGATCTTGAAAAGACAGAAGCTAAGTGCAGTTAAATTGACCAGTGAAATCGGTGCCGACGGCCTGGAAATCGATATGGGGGGACTAGGTAACCGGGATACATTCGATAATAAGTTTTTCGACGAGGAATTCCGGACAAATTATATTAACGCTTTGAGGGAACACCGAATCGAGGTGGCTTCAGTGGCGATGACCGGCTTCTATGCACAGTCGTTCGCAACGCGGCCAACGTATAAGCAAATGGTCGATGACTGTTTAAAGACCTGTAATCTATTGGGTGCTAAGATTGCCTTTCTGCCGTTAGGCGTGCAAGGAGATTTGGTGAAGAACCCCGAGTTGCGCCCTGCGATTGTGGAACGCCTGCGGGAAGTCGGTAAGATGGCGAAAAAAGCCGGTGTTATCGTGGGAATAGAAACGGCATTGGATGCCCGAGGAGAAGTAGAACTATTAAGAGACATCGGTTCTAAAAATATTCAGATTTATTTCAACTTTTCTAATCCTTTGAAGGAAGGCCGGGATTTGATAGAAGAATTGAAAGTCTTAGGCAAAAAGCGGATTTGCCAAATTCATTGTACGGACGAAGACGGTGTCTGGTTAGAAAACAACACGCGTCTAGACATGCCGAAAGTAAAAGAAGCATTAGATAAAATGGGCTGGAGGGGTTGGTTAGTTATTGAACGTTCCAGAGATGCAAACTTGTCGCCACGCATGGTGAAAGAAAACTTCGGTGCTAATACCAGATATGTGAAATCTATTTTTCAAGGATAATGGCTTCACTGTCGTTTAAAAGATAATAATTTGATGAAAACAATATGGATCAGCTTGGTTGGGCTTTTATGCTGCGCGTGCGCGTCGACCTCGCTACAAGAACGATTAGACGCGGCATTACCGCAATATGACGAGGTAGGAGCAGATGTGATGCCTGATACGATTGCGCCCATTCAATCACCTTATTTTGACTACGATTTTAAGCGTCCTGTTTTTCCCGAACGAGTCGATTCGCTGCTCCCTGGCGCGTCGGATATCCAGAAACGTATTGATCTGCTTGCTGCGGTGGGAGGTGGCACCGTGTTGTTAACAGCGGGCGAGTATACTTCTGCAAGAATTGAACTCCGATCGAATATCAACCTGCATCTGGAAGAAGGCGCGGTACTTACGTTTAAAAGCGAAATATCGGATTTCCTGCCGGTAGTGTTTACGCGAAACGAAGGAATTGAGCTTTATTCTCTGGGCGCCTGTATCTATGCGCGTGATGCCGAAAATATCGCAGTGACGGGAAAAGGAAAATTAGTAGGCCCCGGTGAAGGGTCGGTGCGCGAACGGACCATGACACATGAGGTCATCGAAAAGGTGGTCAACTTAGACCTTCCGGTCAACGAGCGTATCTACGACGGGGAAACCGCATCTTTTATATTTCCACCGGCCTTGATTGCACCGATCAACTGTAAAAAAGTGTATATAGAGGGCGTTACGCTGGAGCGTTCGGCCTTTTGGAATGTGGTGCCGACTTATTGCGAAGATGTCGTCATTCGCGGAATTAAAGTGTATTCAGAAGGCATACAGCGGGGTGACGGAATTGACATCGAATCGTCTAAAAATGTACTGGTGGAATACTGTAGCCTCTATACTGGTGACGATTGTATCGCTATTAAGGCCGGCCGGGGACACGACGGACTGCGGGTAAACAAGCCGTCCGAAAATATCGTGGTACGGTATTGTTTGGCAGGAACAGGGCATGGAGGCATTACCCTAGGCAGTGAAACGGCGGGCATGATCAAGAACTTATATGTGCACGACTGTGCTTTCGACGGCACAGACGTAGGCATCCGCTTTAAGACACGTCGCCCGCGTGGAGGCGGTGGACACGATATTACTTTTGAGAATATCCGCATGCACGTTGTCCATTCGGCCTTGCGCTGGGATATGCTGGGAAGCGCCACGCATGTTGGAGCCCAAGCAAGTCGGGATTTTGAGGTTGCTATCAATGACCTGACGCCGGAATTTTCCAACGTTAAGATCAACGATGTCTTAATCGAATCATCGGAAAACTGCATCAACGTGGAGGGCATCCCCGAATCAACGTTAAAGAATGTGGAAATAACCAATCTCCACGCAACTGGCAAAAATTACCTCACGTTAAATGACGTCGATAATTTCGTGCTAAAAGATAGTGAAGTATATTGCGAAGAATGTGCTGTCGATAGCGTTCATGTCTCGGGCTTTAAAACGGAGCGAGTGCGGGTAATACAACGGTAATATCATCCCGTTAACATAATACATCTGTCTTTGATACACACCCAACATGTTCATGTTGGGTGGCAATGCGTGGTTTCTAACAGCAGTCGATTTTCATTTATTTTCTTTTTTCTTTGTTTATTGCGTTTTATTTTCGATATTTAACGAAGCTAAAATGTTATAATACTAAGTTATTATGCTTCCAATACAACGACGAGAAAAAATATTGGCTTTGCTAAAAGAGGATGGGGCAGCTAAAGTAATCGATTTAGCAGCACTTTTTAAGGTGACCGAAGCAACCATCCGCCAAGATTTAGAGAAGCTGGAGAAAGAAGGACTCATATCCCGGGATCATGGTGGGGCTTATTTACGCAATATCGAAGATCAGGTACGAAATTTTTCGCTTGCCAATCAATACGAAAACATCGCTAAAAAAGAACAGATTGCATTAAAATGCGTAGAACTTATCGAAGATGGGGATACGATTATTTTGGATTCCGGTTCTACTACCACAGAGATTGCCCGCAAGATCAAGGGAGTAAAAAATCTGACCGTCATTACCAATGCCCTTAACATTGCCCTGATGCTTGGTGCCGAGCCGGGTATTGAAGTCATCATGACGGGGGGAGAGTTCAAACCTCCTACCTTGTCGCTAACTGGCCAGAAGGCCTCCGATTTTTTTAAGGGAATTAATGTGCAGAAGCTTTTTTTAGCTACGGCAGGTGTATCGCTGAAAGCCGGCCTCACCTACCCGAGTATCAGTGATATCATTGTAAAAAAGGCGATGGTAGACGCAGCGCAAACCACCTACTTGGTTGCGGATTCAACTAAAATCGGCAAGACATCGTTTGCCAGTTTAGGCGCGATGTCCCTTGTTAATTTTTTGGTAACGGATTCCGAAATTGATGAGATACATAAAAATATGTTTCGGGACCACGAGATTGATATTATTATTGCCGGCGGTTAGGTGTAGCTGGCTATACATTGTAAATTCAAATAGAGAGAGCAAATGAATACAGGAGTTTTTGGTGTCATTTTTGGAAATCGTGATTTTTTTCCGGATCACTTGGTGGGAACTGCGCGAAAAGAGGTGAAAGCGGTGTTGGATGAGCTGGGTTTGGACTATGTTATGTTAGCGGAGTCTGATACGAAATTAGGCGGCGTGGAAACCTTTGCTGACGCCCAGAAATGTGCTAACCTTTTTAAAGCCCATCGTGAGGAGATTATGGGGATATTAGTGATATTGCCCAATTTTGGCGACGAACGCGGAATGGCCGAAACCATTCGGCTGTCGGGCTTAGATGTGCCCGTGCTCGTGCAAGCATATCCGGACGACCTTGACAAACTGGATGTTGCCCGTCGGCGCGACGCATGGTGTGGAAAGATTTCCGTTTGCAATAACCTATACCAATACGGCATAAAATATAGTTTAACGGAGCAACATGTCATCCGTCCGGATAATGCAGATTTCAAACAGGAAATAGGTGATTTCGCCGCTGTATGCCGTGTCGTTAGCGGAATAAAAGGCATGCGGATTGGAGCGATCGGCGCTCGGCCAGGGGGCTTCAACACTGTACGCTACAGCGAAAAGATATTGCAGCGCAACGGTATCACCGTTGTAACGGCCGATCTCTCCGAGATATTGGGGCGTGCAAACCGAATCAAAGATGATGATACGATTGTGAAGCAACGGATAGAAGCTATAACCAATTATGCTAAACGCGGACTGACGCCGGATGAATCGTTGGTGCAGATGGCCAAGCTGGATTTTGTGTTGCAGGAGTTTGTCGAAGAACATGCCTTGGATGCCACGGCATTGCAATGTTGGACCTCGTTGCAACAGAATTTTGGTTGTAACGTGTGTACTTCCATGAGCATGATGAGTGAAAATATGCTCCCAAGCGCCTGTGAAGTGGATGTTACGGGCACCTTGACCATGTACGCTATGCAATTGGCCTCCGGTTCGCCAAGTGCGTTGGTGGATTGGAATAATAACTATGCCGACGACCCGAATAAAACCGTGTTGTTTCACTGTGGGAATTGGGCAAAGGCATTCTTACCGGATATAGAAATCAGCAACGCACCCATCTTAGGATCGTCTCTGGGTGTAGAAAATACTTGGGGGGCGTTGGACGGACGGACGCCGGCATCGCCATTGACGTATGGACGGATCAGTACGGATGATATGCAAGGCAAGATCAAAGTGTATATAGGTGAAGGAGAGCTTACGGACGATGAATTAAATACGTTCGGTAACCGTGCAGTGGCACGCATCCCGGATTTGCAGGGGCTGATGCAGTACGTATGCCGTAATGGCTTCGAACATCATGTCGTCATGAATGCCTCTCGAACAGCGAAGATATTGGAAGAAGCACTAGGGAATTACTTCGATTGGGAAGTCTACAACCATGATAAAGGATAAGGGAATGGAATCGTTAGCAAAAAAATCAATTGAATACCGAAAGCGTATTCTAAAATATATCTATAAAGCAAAAGCGGGGCATACTGGAGGTAGTCTATCCTGCGTAGACATATTGAATGTGCTCTATAATAGGGTTATGCACGTAGGACCTTCAAACTTTGATAGTCCCGATCGGGACCGTTACATCCAGAGTAAAGGGCATTGTGTGGAGGCGCTCTTTGTTGTATTGGCCGATCAGGGTTTTTTCCCCGAAGTCGAACTGGAAAATCTTTGCCAAGGAGGTTCGCATTTCATCGGGCATCCCACCCGAAAGGTGCCGGGTGTAGAGCAGAATACAGGAGCCCTAGGGCATGGTCTTTCCTTGAGTGTCGGCATGGCAATTGCCGGAAAGCTCGACGCGAAAGATTACAAAGTATTTACCCTGATGGGTGATGGCGAATTGGCAGAAGGATCGAACTGGGAGGCCGCGCTGACCGCTGCGCATTATAAATTGGATAACCTTTGTGCGATCATCGATTATAATCAGTTGCAGATTTCGGCCCCTACTCGAGAGGTGTGTAATACAGATCCAGTAGCTGATAAGTTTAAAAGTTTCGGCTGGGAGGTGATCGAAGTGGATGGACATGATGTTGATGAATTGGAGGAAACGTTTCGCTCACTCCCGCTAACTACGGAGAAACCTAGCTTGGTCATCGCGCATACGATCAAAGGTAAAGGTATCAGTTACATGGAAAATGTACTGAAATGGCACCACGGTGTGCCAAGTGAACAGGAGTATGAACAGGCACAAAAGGAATTGGATGACGCTCTTTTGGCGCTTTAATTAAAAACGGGCTTGGATATGAACAAGGAAATTAAAATGGGAAAAGCGAATCTGGAGGTGTTTTCGGAGACGTTGCAACAGATTGCAGAAACAAATAAGGGGCTGTTGGTGGTTACAAGCGACTCCAGAGGATCGGGAAAACTGGTGCCCTTTGCGCAACGCTTTCCACGCCAGCTGGTCGAGGTGGGCATTGCAGAGCAGAATCTGGTGGGAATATCCGCCGGGCTGGCATCTACAGGAAAACAGGTTTTTGCCGTGTCGCCAGCGTGTTTTCTGACAGCAAGATCGTTGGAACAGATCAAGAACGATGTAGCGTATTCGGACAATCCGGTTACGTTGGTGGGCATCAGCGCGGGGGTCAGCTACGGCGCATTAGGATCGACACATCATAGTCTACACGATTATGCTGCACTGCGAGCAATTCACAATATAGTGGTTTGCGCGCCTGCGGATAATTTTGAGACCCGAGAAGCGGTGCAACAAGCCGCAGTGTCCGACCACCCGGTGTATATACGTTTTGGCAAGCGACCGATGCCCATACTTCGAGAGGATGTGCCGTTTACGTTTGGTAAAGGTCGCGTACTGCGCGAAGGCAAGGATATGGTTATTTTGGCTACCGGTGAAACAGTTCACCCGGCGATGGATGCTGCAGCAATGCTCCAGGCGTCGGAGGGCTTGGAAGCCATGGTTGTCAGTATGCACACGGTGAAGCCGCTGGATACGACATTGCTCACTGAGCTGCGAGAAAAAGGCATGCCTATCCTTACCGTAGAAGAGCATAGTGTGAACGGTGGTTTGGGCGAAGCCTGTGCGGCGTTCTTACTACAGGGACGCCATCACAATGCCTTCCATATCATGGGGATTCCGGATGAATATACCGTCACCGGTTCGCAGCAGTATATCTTCGATCACTACGGTATCAACGGCGCGGGAATCGCGACAGCAGCCTTGGAGCTCTTGCATACCGCCGAAAAAGCGTAAAATACGCGCGCTTTAGTGCGCCATTATAAACAAAAAATAAACCAAATAGATGATGTATATCATTGGCAGATGTTTATGCGTATGCTTGGCCCTGTTGCTATGCTTTTCCTGCGGCTCCAACGAGTCGGAGAAGGATAATGCCAAGCAGATTGCGATTATTGTGTCTACCCTCAATAATCCCTGGTTTGTATTTCTGGCCGAAACGGCTAAAGAAGAGGCAGCAAACCGAGGGTATGTTGCTCGTATTTTCGATTCACAAAACAATACTTCATTGGAGTCGAATCACTTTGAAAATGCCGTGGCGCTAGGATACGATGCTATACTACTGAATGCCACAGATTCCGATGGATCAGTGGCTAATGCAAAAAAAGCGATGGAAGCCGGTATTCCTGTATTTTGCATGGATAGGGAACTGAATAATCCCGATGCTGCGACTTCGCAGATTGTTTCGGATAGTTATTCTGGCTGTGTCGAACTGGGCGGTTTATTCGTTCGTTCCCTGAAGCGAAAGGGAAAGTATGTCGAATTGCTTGGATTGGTGGGTGATAATAATACCTGGAACCGATCGAAAGGCTTCCATGCCGTTGTTGATCAGTTTCCCGAGATGGAGATGGTGGCGCAGCAAAGTGCGGACTTTGATCGGAACAAAGCGATGGAAGTATTGGAATCGATCTTGCAGGCACATCCCGATGTCGACGCCGTGTTCTGCGGAAACGATGCGATGGCTATGGGAGCTCAGCAAGCATTGGTCGCTGCCGGAAAAGACAAAGCGATCCGTGTTTACGGCTTCGATGGGTCGGAAGATGCGGTACGTTCGGTGCAGGCCGGCGGGTTGGATGCGACGGTCATGCAGTTTCCACAGAAGATTGCCGAGACCGCGGTCGCATTTTCGGACGAATATTTTAAGGGAAAGACCGAGTTTCAACAAAAAACATTGGTCGATGTTGAACTCGTGACACCCACCAACGTAGATAGATATACGAGCTATGGTAAAGAATGAAACATATAGGTCGCCTCAGAAAAGAAGGTCACTCGTGTACGGGATATCCGCATTGATTGGCTTGGTGTTATTGTATTTGTCTTTCGATATCGTGCCGTTGGACGAACGAGCAGAAACGACAGCGGGCGAGGATGTCGCCGAAATGGTAGCGGTCTACTTTGAAGAAACCCTGCCGGCGGTTATGTTGGATGCACCTCAGCCCTGCGGCTTGCTGAAGACGCTGGAAACAGAGGATAGCAACGGCTGGGAGAAATATGGGCAGCAGACCGCAATCGGGAACAGATACTATTTTCTGATCAGCGGTCAGGGTCAGGTAAATACGGTAGAAGACGACTTTATCACCGTGACATTCGGAACGGGAGAAGCGCAATGTACATTCCGTATTTCGACGGTTTATATCTTCGGTAATGAAATCCGGGATGCGTCCGGAAAATTACAACTCAAGGAGGTTGGTAGCTTACCTACGTTTAATAGCCTATCGGAGTCGATCAACGAACGTGTGCGCAAGCAAGTGGTGGCACCTTTCTTGAAGAGCGTAAAAGAGGGTAAGACTATACAGGTGCAAGGCGCTTTTGCGCTGAATAGACGATTAGGGTGGGATCCCGATGTGGAAATTAAACCTATACAATTACAGTTTAAAGATTAATATGGTGGTCTCATTAAAAAATATATCAAAAACGTTTAATGGTGTATACGCCCTCCGCGACGTTAGTATCGATTTTCCAGCAGGGAAAGTGATTGCTTTGATTGGGGAAAACGGTGCGGGGAAGTCCACGCTGATGAATATATTAAGCGGCGTCTATCCTGACTATGAGGGACAACTCCTATATAGAGGCGATTCGGTTCGTTTTCAAAGACCACGCGACGCGCAGGATCAAGGTATCGCTATTATCCATCAGGAGTTAAATCTTATCCCGCACCTCAGTGTAGTGGAGAATATTTTCTTAGGAAGAGAGTTGGTTACGACTTGGGGGGCGTTGGACAGGACGGAGATGAAAGCCATAGCTAAAAGGTTACTCGCCCGCTTGAAGTTAACGTTGAATCTAGACATGCCTGTTTCGCAACTGAAAGTTGGCGAATGTCAGCTGATCGAGATTGCGAAGGCGTTACTGGTGGAAAGTGATGTGGTGATCATGGATGAACCCACTTCGGCTATTAGCGAGTCCGAGGTCTACGCTCTGTACGATATCATACGCGACCTAAAAGCGTCAGGTACCACGGTTATCTACATTTCGCATAAAATGAAGGAAATTTTTACGCTGGCGGATGAATATGTGGTGTTGCGAGACGGCCAGCTGGTTCGGCAAGGGCAAATAGCAGAAGTTGATGAACAGCAACTCGTAAACATGATGGTGGGAAGAGCCCTGGGCGAACGGACGAAATCTCCATGCCGCACGACAGAAGAGAAAGTGCTGCAAGTGCATAACCTATCGCTGATACATCCTGGAAAAGACGCCATGTTGCTCGATCAGGTGTCGTTCGAACTCTGCAAAGGTGAGATATTGGGCATCTTCGGACTTATGGGAGCGGGTAGAACGGAATTGTTGGAAACCTTGTTTGGCTTGCGCGGTAAACCGGCTTCGGGCGATTTTACGTTCGATGGGGAAGACGCCCCGTTTTTCAGTTCACCTAACGAAGCACTCCGGTATGGTTTAGCGCTCGTGCCAGAAGATAGGAAGTCGGACGGTTTGGTGTTGGGTATGGATGTACGCTCGAACCTAAGCCTGTCGGTACTGTCGAGTTTGGAAACATTGGGTGTGTTGGCGGACGTACAGGAGAAGGAGCTCTGCCAACAATATGTGGATAGGCTGCGTATCAAGGCTGCAAATGACCAACAGCAGGTCGGTAGTTTGAGCGGTGGAAACCAACAAAAGGTCGTATTGGCCAAATATCTGGCGACGCATCCGAAAGTGCTGATGTTGGATGAGCCAACTCGCGGAATCGACGTGTATGCCAAAGGCGAAATCTATGATTTAATCCGGGAGCAGGCCACGGCGGGATTGGGCGTCATTGTGGTGTCGTCCGAACTACCCGAGTTATTTGCCATTGCAGATCGTCTTCTTGTCATGTGTGACGGTCGTATCACCCAAGGATTTAAAACAGAGGAAGCTACAGAAGAAGCTATACTACAAGCGGCATTGCCCGATAAATAATATTGTGTATGAAAATAGATCATTTACATATGAAACCGAGATATAAATCATAAAATAAAAAAAGATAATTAGATGAACATCACCGTATCAGCATATAAGAAGCGTTTACAGCAGCTGCAACCCTTGATCGCATTATTTTTATTGTGCTTGGTCATCGCTATTTTTTCCGATCGCTTTCTGTCTATGACTAACCTTTGGAATGTCATGCGCCAGATATCAGTCAATATCTGTATTTCCGTCGGGATGACTTTAGTTATCATCTCCGCAGGCATAGATCTTTCCGTAGGTTCTATTTTGGCTTTTGCAGGCGCAGTCACAGCTTCGTTTTTGAGTATGGGGGCTGAGATTCCCGTTTTCGGAGTGTATCTAAGTGTTACACCTGTGGGTGCGATATTGATGGGAATACTGATGGGAGGTGCCTTAGGTTGGATTAATGGATGGGTAATCACCTATTTTAGGGTACAGCCTTTTGTCGCGACATTGGCTATGCTTACTATTGCGCGCGGCCTGACAATGCTATGGACACAGGGTTATCCTATTAGCTCGCTGGGCGACGATTTCGCGGGCCTGGGTACCGGATGGTTTCTAGGAGTCCCTATCCCCGTTTGGATCGCCGCGGCCGTGACCGCTTTAGCGGTCTTTGTCATGAAGAAGACACGGTTTGGTCGATATATCTACGCTATTGGCGGAAACGAGCGCGCAGCACGCCTGTCGGGTATAAAAGTCAATCGGGTAAAGACCCTTGTGTATGTGTTATCGGGCATGTTGGCTGCAGTCGGTGGTATATTGGTTACCTCCCGTTTAGATTCGGCACAACCTAATGCTGGCGAAGGATATGAATTAGATGCGATCGCAGCAGTAGTGATCGGCGGAACATCTTTATCGGGTGGACGCGGGCTCATTATGGGGACTGTTTTGGGGGCCGTTATCATTGGTGTACTGAATAACGGTTTGGTGCTACTCGGGGTTTCGCCTTTTTGGCAGCAAGTGGTGAAAGGGACGGTAATTTTGGTTGCGGTCATTATTGACCGTTCACAACATAAAGACAAGAAATAAGATGGACGGCAAACAATATATACTGGCGATCGATCAAGGCACGAGTAGTACTAAGACGCTGGCATTTGATGAAGGTGGGCGTGTGGTTGCCCGGGGTAGCGCTAAGCTTGATATCCATTATAAAGATAACTTTGTAGAACAATGCCCGGAGGAGCTCTACCGCAGCGTGTTGCAATCCGTCGCGGCCTGTCGCGATGATTTGCAACAACTAGGCATATCGCCGAGCCAGGTTGTGGCGGTTGGCTTAACTAATCAACGAGAAACATTTGTGCTCTGGGATAGTGAGGGAAAAGTATTGTACGACGCGGTTTCCTGGCAATGTAAGCGTTCATCAGCTATTTGCGATCGCTTAAAAGAAGAAGGGAAAGAAGCCTTGGTAAAGGCGAAAACCGGACTGCTTATTGATCCCTATTTTTCGGCAACCAAGCTGATGTGGCTAGTTGAAAATGTGCCGGCCATTGCAGCTGAATTAGCGCAGGGAAATGTCTTTTTCGGAACCATAGATACCTGGATATTATACCGATTGACCGGTGGCAAATGCTATAGGACCGATCATACCAATGCCTCCCGAACCATGTTGTTCAATATTTATGAATTGGCATGGGATGATGTACTATTGGAACAATTCGGACTGCGGGGGTTAAAGCTTCCAGAGGTACATCCTTCGGCCTATGAATACGCGAGGTCTAGCTTTGAAGGATTGTTTTCCGAGCCATTATCCATTTCTGCTGTCGTCGGTGATTCGCAGGCGGCCGCATTGGGGGCAGGATGCTTTCAAAGAGGAGAAGCAAAAGCAACATTAGGTACGGGGAGCTCCATCATGATGGCTGTGGGGGAAGAGTTGAGGTATAAGGGCGAAAACACCGTTGATGCCATCTATTACAGTACGGAAAAGGGCGTGGTGTATGCCGCGGAGGGCATTATCGTTTCCTGCGGGGCAACGATAACTTGGATGAAAGAACAGTTGGGGTTATTTGCAGATGAGCGCGAATTGGAGCAGATCGCACGGGAGGTGCCAGCGGACCACGGGGTCACCGTGATACCTGCCTTTAGCGGTATGGGGACGCCTTATTGGAAAAAAGACGCAAAGGCCGCCATTCTAGGCTTGACATTTGCTAGCAATCGGTCTCATCTGATACGTGCCGCCTTGGAATCGGTGTGCTTCCAAATAAAGGATGTCATTACGGCAACGGAGAGCGAACACCAACTCAGCTTATCCCAGTTAGTGGTCAATGGTGGGATGTCGGAGAACGCTTTCGTAGTACAGTTTTTAGCGGACGTGCTGGACAAACCTGTGCTGTGCAGCACTATGCCAGATGCTTCGGCGTTAGGATGTGCACGCTTAGCTGCTATAAGTGTATGGGATAAGCAGGTAAACGCCATTTTGCCACAGGATGATGCCAACACAAACGTGTACTACCCTAGCTCTTCGAGGGAGACTGTAGAGAAAAATTATAAGAACTGGCTGGACCATGTCAATCATTTCGTTAACCTGACATAGCGTCCAGAAACACACAATAAAATAATAAATAGATATGAAGAAGATAGGATTAGTTCATACGTCGGCAACACTAGTGCCGGTATTTCAACAGTTGTTTGATGAAAAAGCAGTTCACGCAGAGATTTTTAACATTGTCGATGACAGTTTGATCAAGGACGTTATTGCTAAAGGACGGTTGGAAGACAAGACCGCGGAGCGCGTCATGAATTACGTGGCATCAGCCGAAGATGCGGGAGCCGAGCTGATTATGGTGACTTGCTCTTCTATAGGCAGAGCAGTAGAGCAAGCAGCATTGAAGGCTGGTGTGCCCGTTATCCGTGTGGATCAGCCGATGGCGGACCGTGCCGTTGCTGAAGGGAAGCGGATAGGTGTCGTGGCAACATTGCCCACCACCTTAGAACCTACAAGCGATTTGGTGCTGCGCAGGGCGGAAAAAGCGGGGAAAGATGTGGAGCTTGTGAGTAGATTATGTGAAGGTGCTTTTGAGGCTCTGATGAGTGGAGACGCTCCCAAACATGACCGAATGGTAATGCAAGCGCTTCGCGAACTATCCGATCAGGTTGATGTGATTCTATTGGCACAGGCTTCCATGGCGCGCGTCGTGGATCAAATGCCAGCACATGAACGGAAGGTGCCCATCTTCAGTAGTCCGGGTATCGCGGTAGATCACTTAGCGGGTTTATGCGATCAATCCTAATCGTCATATGATATATAAAGTGAGGTTATGGGGCTTGGTGGCGTCGGGCGTTATGTTGATGGTTGCCGCTATTGGTTTCTTTGTAGCGGGTTTTTCCTACTTCCGCCATGCACTGCTCTTGGCTGCCATGTTGGGTGCCATTGGAATGGGCGCGTTTAGCGCGACCAAAGGCTACCAATACACGATGTGGATCGTGGTTGCTGTCGTAGCGGGCATGACTTTCCCTGATCGTATACTGCATGTGGGTGAATTTGATATGCGCAACAAGTGGATGATTCTCGTGGTCGTCCAGCTCGTGATGTTTGGCATGGGGATACAGATGAGATTACGTGATTTTACACGCATTGGAGCGTCTGGAAAGGGGGTTGCTATCGGTTTGGTTACGCAATTTACGATCATGCCCCTGATCGGATTTCTCTTGACAAGAGGGTTTGGCTTTGAACCTGAAATTGCCGCGGGGGTTATCCTGATAGGTTGCTGTTCTAGTGGGCTAGCGTCGAACGTAATGGTTTACATTGCGAAAGCCAATCTGGTGTTGTCGGTGACCGTAACGGCCTTGACAACACTGGCCGCACCACTGATGACGCCGCTGATGATGAAGGTTTACGCTGGGACGATGGTAGAAGTCAGCGTCTTGAGTATGGCAATGGAAATTATAAAGATTATGATCGTGCCCATTGGGGCGGGATTATTACACGATTACCTGAAAACAGCACCTCGGTCTAGGTATCGTGCTATAGGGATCACGTCTGTATTTATCGTGTTGCTGCTGTTCGTTAACATCGGTTACCTTTGGCCATTTTTTATCAACGGCTTTACGTCTACCGGTGTAGCCATTATAGAGGGGCTGCACTTTTTATTGGGCGCCATACCAGTCGGTTTTGGATATCACGTGCTTGCTCGCAAATGGCCTTCTATGGACAAGAAAATGCCTTATTTTTCTATGTTTGGGATTGTTTATTTTACAGCGGTGACGACCGCTGCCGGGCAGCAATATTTGATGCAAATAGGTTTTTTATTGTTTTTGGCTGCCGTTGTCCATAATGCTGCAGGCTACTTCTTTGGATATTGGTTCAGTAGGCTATTTGGGTTGAATGCCTATTCGGCGCGTGCTATGGCGCTGGAGGTCGGTTTGCAAAATGGTGGCATGGCCAGCGGATTAGCAGGGAGTATGGGCAAGTTAGGAACACTTGGCTTAGCTGCTGCTGTATTTAGTCCTTGGATGAACATCTCGGGGTCCATATTGGCTAATTATTGGAGAAAAAAGCAGGAGCGGATAGCTATGCAAACGGAGCAATCAGATAAAGAAATAAAAAGCGACTATAAACGAATAGAATTAAAAGAAGATAATGGATAGGATTGAAGCAACTTATTACGTAGAAACTCCCTACCCGCTGGCGGATGCCGCCGCGGTGATGGCGGGCGAACAATCGTCGGGTACATTTGTGGCTATACCGGGCGAAACCGAAGAATTAAAATTGCGATATGCGGCGCGAGTGGAGCATGTTGAGGAATTAGATACCGTGACAGTACCATCGTTATACGCCGAGCAGTTACCTTTTGAAAAGTATTACCGAGGGAAGATTACGCTTTCCTGGTCGTTTTCCAATTTTGGGACCAATCTACCAGTGTTGTGCTCGACGCTCATGGGCAATTTATACGAGCTACGTCAGTTTACGGGTATTAAGCTGGTCGATATTCAATTGCCGGATACTTATACACAGCAGTTCCGCGGACCTAAGTTTGGTATCAGCGGAACGGCTGCTCTAATCTCGCCGGAAGCTAAACCCCCGTTGATAGGTACGATTATTAAACCGAGTGTGGGTTTATCAATTGCCGATACAGCGGAGATTGTCAGGAAACTTGCCGAAGCGGGCATTGATTTCATTAAGGATGACGAGCTCATGGGCTCTGCAGCCAATTCGCCGTTTAAGGACCGGGTTCAGGCTGTTATGGATGTGCTGAATAAGCATCAGGACAAAACCGGAAAAAAAGTGATGTACGCATTCAACATCAGCGATGAAATGGATAATATGCTCCGAAACTATGACACGATAGTCAATGCAGGCGGGAGTTGTGCAATGGTCAGTTTGTATAGTGTCGGATTAACCGCCGTAAAACGTGTTGCGGATATTGGACAACTGACTATCCATGGACATCGCAATGGATGGGGAATGTTGAATCGGCATCCGTTGTTAGGGGTGACGTTTTCGGCGTATCAGAAGCTATGGCGACTGGCGGGCGTGGACCAATTGCACGTTAATGGCATCCGCAATAAATTCTGGGAATCCGATGAATCGGTCATAAACTCCATAAAAGCATGTTTGAAACCTATGAAAGGCATATTGCCGGCTTTGCCCGTTCTTTCTTCGGGGCAATGGGGAGGCCAAGCGATAGATACTTACAAGTTTACCCAAGCTACGGATTATCTCTACTTGGCCGGAGGGGGGATTATGGCACACCCCGGAGGTATTAGCGGCGGTGTGACGGCTATTAAACAGGCTTGGGAAGCCGCGATAACAGGGTTGACGTTAGAAGAAGCAGCCCAGAAATATCCGGCCGTGCAACAGGCAGTGGAGAAATTTGGAAACCGAGCGAAGTGAGCTCATCGAAGATAAATCCAAGTAATAATAAGCATATGGCGTATAAAATAGCTTTTTATGGAGATGATTTTACCGGATCGACCGATGCCTTGGAAACACTCGAAGAAATGGGGCTTCGGACGGTGCTGTTTACCGAAGTGCCGACTCCTGAGCAACTGGCGATGTTTGGCGACAAGCAAGCCATCGGCGTCGCCGGAATGACCAGGACTATGGCGACGGCAGAAGTAGAAACGCAACTCCAACAGGTGTTTGCCCGATTTTCGGAAATGGATGTACGGCATTTCCACTATAAAGTATGTTCCACGTTCGACTCATCCCCAGAAGTAGGAAGTATCGGTAAGGCCATCGATCTTGGGGCAGCAGCATTTTCCAGCGAGGTGGTTCCGTTGGTCGTGGGCGCGCCCTATCTGGGAAGGTTCTGTGTTTTTGGCAATTTGTTTGCGCGTATGGGGACGGGTAAAACGGGTGAGGTCTTCCGCCTAGACAGACACCCTAGTATGTCTAAGCATCCGGTTACGCCTGCGGAAGAAAGTGATCTACGCCTACATTTGGCGCGGCAGACAGACCAAAAGAGTATACTCGTCGATGTAACACAGCTGGAACAATCGGTAGACGATATAGTCGATTGGATTGAAGAAAACCGAGATAACGCTAAAGCGGTCGTGCTATTTGACGTGATGACGGAGCGGCATTTGGAAAAGATAGGTGCCGTCTTGGAGGGCTTATCCAGAAATCAGCAGCCCTTGTTTTCCGTTGGCTCTTCGGCGGTGTCCAAGGCGCTGTGTGCCGAGTGGAGGAAAAATGGTGTGCTCACACCACGCGCGGACTGGCCGGCAATTAAACAAGCAAAGCCTTTATTGGTCCTTTCTGGAAGTGGCGCGCTAGTATCCGGTAGGCAGATTACCCATGCGCTGGAACACGGTTTTGCGGATGTCGCCGTAGACGGCGAGCAGCTCTTGTCGGAAGCCGCTAGTATACATATGGAGACCATAATCAAACAAGTGTTGCACGAAATGAAACAGGGGAGAAGTGTGGTAGTGCATACCAGTATCGGGCCGGACGACCCTCGGATAGCACGGACACGTGATATCCTTGTGCAACGGGGGTTTAGCGCGCAGCAGATTAACAGTTATACTGCCGCCTTATATGGTAAAGCACTGGCGCAGGTTGCCGATCATATAGCGCAATCTTTTACACTCGAACGACTGGTCGTTGCAGGAGGCGATACATCCAGCTTATTTGCCCGTCATCTGGGTATCGATGCTGTAGAAATGGTGTCACCAATTGTACCTGGCGCCCCACTTTGCCGTATACACGCTAAAAAAGAATACATAAAGGGTATCACCATTAATTTTAAAGGTGGACAAGTTGGGAATCTGGATTATTTTCTTCAGTTAGAACGGGGAACATCCTAACGAGAATAACCAAGATAGTTATAAACATATATAGATCTTAATTATGCATATTATTCGTTTTTTTATGCCATTGGTGTTTTTGGCATTTTTTTGCACGCCCTCGCATGCGCAAAGTGGAACGGTGACGGGGAAGGTAACGGATTCGGAAACGGGGACGTCGCTTGTCGGCGTGAGCGTTTCCGTAATTGGCAGCGATCACCAAACCTATACCGATGGGAACGGACAATTTACCGTGAAGCTTGAAGAAAGTGGACAGGCACTTCGGTTCAGCTATGTGGGTTACCAGGCTTTTGATGTAGACGTGCAGCAGCGATCGCAAATAGACATCGCCTTGGTTAAAGACGTAGGGCAGTTGGATGCCGTCGTCGTGGTCGGTTATGGTACAAGTCGTGTGCGCGATTTAACAGGGTCTGTTACCCGCGTTGGAGAGGATGATTTCAACCGTGGCGTGATGACATCCCCAGACCAGCTGATTCAAGGAAAGGCGGCGGGTGTCGATATCGTAAACAATAGCGGTTCGCCGGGCGGGGGTGTAACATTCCGAATTCGAGGGAGCTCTTCCGTTCGTTCTGGAAACCAGCCACTTTTTGTTGTCGACGGTGTGCCTATTGATGGTCGATCGACCAAACCAGGTGCGTTTACAGAGAGCTTAGGGGATGCAGAGACATCTAACCCTTTAAATTTTATTAATCCGAATGATATCGCCAGTATCGATGTCTTGAAAGATGCTTCTGCCACGGCCATCTATGGCTCTCGGGGAGCTAACGGCGTGGTGATTATTACCACGAAAAAAGGAAAATCGGGCGCACCAAGCCTGACAGTGGATGCACAAACCGGTATCAGCAGCCTATTTCGTGTTCCAGAGATGATGGATGCCGCTACCTTCAGGAGTGCGCTAGCAAATCGGCAGCTTTCGGAATACGACGGAGGGGCAAATGTGGACGCGTTGAAAGCGGTAACGCGTGTAGCCAAAACCAATATCGTCAATATGTCCGTAGGAGGTGGGAATGATAAGGGGAATTATCGCTTATCCGCTGGTTATCACGATCAGGACGGAATTATCCAGAACTCTGGGTTACGTAAGTATACAGGCAATTATACGTCTAGTTATAAGTTTTTGCCAGAGGATCGACTCACATTAGATGTTAATTTAATGGCTTCCAATACAGCCGAATCGGGCGCTCCTATTGCAGAGACCTCGAACGTTTATGGTAGCTTGGTGAGTAACGCGCTGGAGTGGAACCCGACCGTCCCGTTACAAGATGCGGAGGGTAACTATGTACAGCGGCAATACAAAAACGTACCCGGTTTGCCGACTAATCCCTTAGCGTTAATTAACTATTACAGTGACAGGGCAAACATAACCAATATCCTGGGGAGCATGGGCGTCACATTCCGTATTATGGATGGTTTAAACTATAAATTCGGCTTAGGTATCAATCATGCCAAAGGTGATCGCGCTGTTGATATTTCTGGCGACTTATTTTTAAACCTGGTGACAGATCTCGGGCAGACCGTCGTCAGTAATAGTCAGCTCGACAGCCGGACCCTAACACATACGTTGAATTACGAAAAAGAATTTAATGGTGTGCGACTGAATGCGTTGGTTGGTTATGAATTCCAAGATTATAAAAATCGGTATACCAATATTGAGGCGACGGGATTCTCATCCTTTGAAATCAAAGGATCTGATATTCTCCAAAACCCTTCTCGTGACAATATCAGAGTTAGTTCCTTCAAAGACCCGACCAACCAGTTGCAATCGTATTTCGGACGTTTAAATATGGCCTTTTCCGATAAATACCTCCTAACAGCGACCATGCGCGCTGATGGTTCCACCAAGTTCGGTGCAAATAACAAGTATGGCTATTTTCCTTCGTTGGCAGCGGCATGGGTCCTGTCGGAAGAATCACTATTTAACGAAGTCAGGGGACTAAATCACTTGAAACTCCGTTTAGGCTGGGGTCGCACGGGAAACCAAGAATTTCCGGCGGGAGCTTCGCAGGAACGCTACTCCTTCGGGTTACAACAAATCTCTTTAAACAATGTTGCAAACCCCGATTTGAGATGGGAAACTACGGAAACCTACAATATCGGGCTTGATTTCGCTTTATTTGAAAGCCGTCTAAATGGTTCTATAGAATATTTCGATAAGCGTACCCATGATCTATTGTTCCAGCTCCCTGCATTACAACCAGCTCCTGCCGCACAATTCTGGACGAATTTACCAGCAACCATACGAAACAATGGCGCAGAGCTCACGTTAAATTATACGGCCATTCGAAATGAAAATGTGGTATGGGATATCGGGGCCAATGCTACGATATTACAAAACCGCTTCAGCGGTTATTCTGGTGCCCCCATTTTAACCGGACAGATCCATGGTAGTGGATTACCTGGTAATTATTCGCAGCAGCTGCTCAATAACCAACCACTATTTGTTTTTTATATGCCTCGATTTGAGGGACTCGACGAAAATGGACTGTCTCGCCATAGTGAAACTTCCGAAGTCGTAGGTGATCCCAACCCGAATTTCTTGATGGGGCTTTCTACGTCTCTAGATTATAAGAAATTCTCACTTTCGGCAAGCTTGAATGGCGTATTCGGTCACCAGCTATACAACAACACCGCCAATGCCGTTATCACGGCGGCTAACCTTGGGTTGGGGCGAAATACTTCGCCAGAAATAGGACAGGGGAAGGAAAGTGTCGCGAATGGTAACGTCATGTCTACTCGTTTTTTGGAAAATGGCAATTACCTCCGTCTCCAAAATATGTCCTTATCGTATAACCTGGGGTCCTACAGAGACTGGGTCAATAATGTCAGGTTATCCCTTACCGGCCAAAACTTGTTTGTCATTACTGATTATAGTGGTTTCGATCCAGAAGTGAATACGAACAAAGGTGTGAATGGCGTACCGTCTTTAGGTATAGAGTACATACCTTATCCTACCTCGAGAACATTTATGCTCGGGTTAACGGCATCTTTCTAACCGCATAAATTTATACAGATGAAAATCAAATATATTATCAATCTGCTTGCTATGGGAGTACTTGGGGTGTCTTGTACCGATCTCCATGAAGACCTTAAATCAGATCTGACGAAAGAGCAGGCACAAGAATTCTTAGATGAGAATACGGACGTTTCGACGTTGTTGGAGCGCGCCTACCGTGATTTCGACAATGTGTTTTTGCAACACGAAGGGAGTGTATGGTTGCTTCAGGAAGTGAGTGCGGACGGAGCTATTGTTCCTTCTCGGCCTTCGGGATGGGACAACGGGGGGCTATACCGACAGCTTCATGCGCACCGGTGGGTCCCCGAAAATAACTATATCCAATCGGTGTGGAGAACATTGAATCGTGGTGTTTTCAATTCGACGAATGTCTTGGGATTTAATCCACCAGCACATATCGCTGCCGAGGCTAGATTCCTAAGAGCCTATTTTATGTTTACGATTTTGGATTTATACAATCAAGTGCCGTTTCGCAATCCAGGCGACAATTTGTTGGAACCGCCTATGGTATTCGTAGGAAAGGACGCTGTTGATTTCATTATCCAGGAAGTCGAAGCTGCATTGCAGGACCTGCCAGACGATAATCCGGCATATCGCGCGTCGAAAAATGGCGCACGCGGCTTTCTGGCCCGGCTCTACCTGAACCGGGGCGTTTATGCTGACCGAAAAAATCCTCAGTTTGTCACCGCGGATCTGGAAAAAGTTATTGAATACAGTGAGGAGATTTCAGGAAAGGAACTCGATTTTTATTGGGATAACTTCACGCCAAACAACAATGAAATATCCTCCGAGCTTCTTTTTACGATCGAAGGTCGGGGAGGGGTTCGTTCACATTCTTTATGGGTATGGTTACACGCTATTTTCCCGATAGAAATGAACTTGCCAACCGGTGGAGGATGGAATGGATTTGCAGCCACCGGAGATTTATACGATTTATTTGAGGAGGACGATATCAGACGATATTATGAACACCCGCTTCTGGTGTCCAGAAGATATAACGCTGGTTTTTTGATCGGCCAGCAATATGGACCTAACGGAGAACCTTTAAATGGTGTTATCTTTAGGAAAGAAGTGCCTACTTTAGTAGGTGCGGGCTCCTTTGATGGTTACCGCCCGGTGAAATACATTCCCGATTATGGGAATATGAATGCCAATGCCGACAATGATGTGGTGCTGATAAGGTATGCCGATGTGTTATTGATGAAAGCAGAAGCATTATTAAGATTGGGGCGAGAAGCGGAAGCACTGGAAATTGTCAACGATATCCGGGAAAATCGTCAGGCGTCCACGTTAAATTCATTAAATTTGACCAATCTTTTGGAGGAAAGAGGAAGAGAGCTGTTCTGGGAGGGACATCGACGACAAGACTTAATTCGGTTTGGAAAATTCTTGGAAGAATGGCATCTAAAACCAAAAAGCGCTTTGCAGTATTTGCTATATCCTATTCCGCCTGCGGATGTGTTAGCAAACGACAATCTGAAACAAAACCCTGCATTTTGATCTATAAGATCGTAAAATAGACTGAACGCCTCGTTTGTAACAAACAGGACGCTACAGGATGGCGATATACATGCCTTTTGATACTTTCACCGGAATCTGACGTTTATTTTCCTAGACTCTGGAAAGCGTGATAAGATGATATAGATAAATGAAAATTTTATATAGAATGAAGGGGCTTAAAAATTATCGAAGCGTATTTTTTTACATATTTGTCACCTTTATTTTGACGGGGCTGTCAGGCTGTTCTGCGTCAAAGAAATTACACGTTGAAAACGTGTTAATAGAAGGACGGGCGAACCCATTGGGCATTAATACACTGACACCGTCATTTAGTTGGCAGCTCCGGAGCGACGGGCATAACGTAATGCAGACCGATTATAGAATCCTGGTCAGTACAGATGGGGATTTCTTAACACAGGAAGCGATCGTGTGGGATTCGGACTGGGTGACGACAGACCAATCCTTATATAATATTTATAATGGACAAGATCTCGACGGAGGGACGACCTATTACGCTCGCGTAGCGGTAAAAGATAACCACGGAAACGTTGCGGAGAGCGCCGTACAAAGTTTTCATACCGGACTACTCTCGGAAGCGGATTGGGGCGAGGCACAATGGATAACCAATGAGAAATTGCCAGATTCTTTGGTAAACCCTTTGCCGTTAAGCTCGAGCAAATTACGCATCGATAAAAGTT
The DNA here is from genome assembly GCF_002980525.1 of Sphingobacterium haloxyli. Taxonomy (GTDB): domain Bacteria; phylum Bacteroidota; class Bacteroidia; order Sphingobacteriales; family Sphingobacteriaceae; genus Sphingobacterium; species Sphingobacterium haloxyli. The sequence continues at coordinate 319,076 of NZ_PVBQ01000001.1, read as the reverse complement.
ACGAGTTACCTGTATTTCGGAAGAATGTAAACGTCGATAAAAAAGTGACCTCGTCTATAGCCTATATTTCGGGGTTGGGGCATTACGAGCTGCTCATCAATGGTCAACCAGTAGATAGCGCAGTACTGCAGGCGGGCTGGACAAAGTATGATAAAGAGGCTTACTATGTTGTCTACGATCTGGCAGACCGCTGGCAGCAAGGAAAGAACACGATCGGTGTATTACTCGGAAACGGGTTCTATTATATCCCCCCCATTAAGGGACGTTACCAAAAACACAAGGTGGCCTTTGGGCTACCGAAGTTAAAAATGAAAGTCGTCAATACCTACGACGATGGCAGTAAAGAAACAATCGATAGTGACAGTACCTGGAAAGTACATCAATCGCCAATAACATTTTCGAGTATGTATGGTGGCGAAGACTATGATGAGCGTGTTTTGTCAACATCATGGAGTAAGCCAGAATATGATGATACAGCTTGGGATAACGTGTTGTTGGTGGATGGTCCACCCCTGCGTGCGCAGGAGACGGAACCAGTTCGTATTATGGAGCGATTTGGATCGCAAGCTGTAAACCGTATCGACGAACGCACACGGGTATATGATTTTGGACAGAACGCATCAGGTATCGTACATGTGGAAATGAAAGGTCATCAGGGAGATACCGTACGGATCTATCCCGCAGAGCTCCTGAATGACGAAGGACGTGCAAATCAAAAACATTCCGGAAGCCCTTATTACTACCAATATATATTTGCGCAAGACGGTGAAATCAGTTGGCGTCCCCGTTTCACCTATTACGGGTTCCGATATGCCGAGGTTAGGTTGCTGCCTGCTGGAAACGAAGAAATAGAAATACAGAAGATCACCGCTGAACATATTCGGAACGGGGCACAACAGGTCGGCAGCTTTCAGTCGTCTGATACCCTGTTTAACCAAATACACACTTTGATTAATTGGGGTATCAAAAGCAATATGGTCAGTGTCTTTACGGATTGCCCACATCGTGAAAAACTAGGTTGGCTGGAACAATTGCACCTCATGGGACCTTCTGTACAATACAATTTTGACGTCGAGCGTTTATTTGCTAAATCATTGAGCGATATGCGACAGTCGCAGACGGAAGAAGGGCTGGTACCCGAGACGGCACCGGAGTATGTTCATTTCGATTGGGGCGGCGATGTGTTCCGCGATTCGCCAGAGTGGGGGTCGAGTTCGATTATATTGGCATGGTATGCATATAAATGGTACGGAAATAAAGCCTTCCTGACGGATAACTATGATATGATGAAAAAGTATATGCATTATCTCAAGGGAAAAGCGAAAGATAATGTCCTTTATCATGGTTTAGGCGATTGGTACGATCTCGGACCTGAGCGCCCCGGTTTTTCTCAGCTAACCACTCCGGGTATTACCGCAACCGCTATCTACTATTATAATTTGAAGATTTTGAGTCAAATTGCTGCGTTGCTGGAGGACAATGAATATAAAAGCTATGCTGATTCGCTGCAGAATAAAGTTTATCAGGCGTTTAATGAAAAGTTTTATGACGAGCGCGATGCGGTGTATGGCTCCGGAAGCCAGACGGCGTTAGCTATGCCTTTGTACGTGGGATTAGTAGATGAGGCAAATGAGGATAAGGTGTTGGCGAATCTCATAAAAGATATTGCAGATAGGGATACAAGCTTCACAGCTGGGGATATTGGTCACCGATACCTGTTGCAGGCTTTGCAGCAAGCGGGACGAGACGATCTGATCTACGCGATGCATAAGGATGATACCCGTCCAGGGTACGGCTACCAGATACGTAAGGGTGCGACGGCGTTGACGGAATCCTGGGCAGCTTTGCCAACGGTATCGAATAATCATTTTATGCTCGGACATCTGATGGAATGGTTCCATACCCGCCTAGGAGGCCTCGGACAGGAGGAGGGATCCATTGCTTATAAACATATACGTATAGCGCCTAAAATGCTCGACGTTGTTAAACAGCGGACAGTAACATACGAAAGTCCATACGGACCGGTGATGTTTGAGCATGATGGGGAACGTTTTCATGTTGACATCCCGGCAAACAGTAGATGTACTTTGGTGCTCCCGGAATCTGCCGACTATCGCATCAATGGAGAAAAATTAGACGCCTATGAATACAGGTTGACAGATGCTGGGCTTGAAATTCAGTTGGGTTCAGGACAATATAATATAAAATAATACGGTAATGAGAAGAATATGGCTATTGCTGTGTCTAGTATGGGTCGCAAAGATGGGGGCGGCACAGCCCGGAACAATTTCCGAAACGGAAATGGAAAAGATTTATCAGGAAGTGAAGACGCCTTACAAATATGGCTTGGTCTTGACGCCTAACCAAAAAGGGGACTTGATGGATTGTCCAAGCGTATACCGCATAGGAAAAAAATGGTATATGACGTATCTTGTCTTTGATGGAGAAGGATATGAAACCTGGTTGGCAGAAAGTTCGGATTTACTAGTGTGGACGCCTCTCGGGAAGCAAATGTCAAAAGAACCAGGAGACAAATGGGATAGCAAGCAACGGGCGGGATATAATGCGCTGATTGACACCAAATGGGGAGGGGGTTACAAGCTTCACAAGTACGACGGTAAGTACTGGATGTCCTATTTCGGAGGATCTTCTGTAGGGTATGAGCCGGAGCCGCTGGCGATTGGAATGGCCTATACCACAGCGAAACCGACGAAGCCTACGGAATGGTTGCGATTGGATAAACCTGTATTAACTAGTGAGGATGAGGATGTGCGTTGGTGGGAGAACCGGCACAAGCTTTTTAAAAGCTACGTGATGGAGGATAAGAAAAGAAATACGGGACACCGTTTTATCATGTATTATAATGCCGTGGGCGACTCTTTGGAGAACAATAAACCGACACGTTGGTATGAACGTATCGGTATGGCCGTCTCTGATGATATGAAAAATTGGAAACGCTATCTAGAAGAACCTGTTGTACATCATCCCATGGGAATAACCGGCGACCCCATGATTCAGCGGATCAATAACACCTGGGTAATGTTTTATTTTGGAGCTTTTTGGAAAGATCGGAAAGGCGCATTCAATCGGTTTGCCGCCTCTAAAGACCTGATTCACTGGACCGATTGGCAGGGTGATAACCTCATTGAATCTTCCGAAGATTTCGACAGTCAATATGCCCATAAATCCTTTGTCATTAAGCATAAAGGGGTTGTTTATCACTATTATTGTGCAGTTGATAAAGACGGAAATCGAGGCATTGCGTTGGCAACGTCTCGTGATAAAGGAAAAAGTAAAGTGACGTTTGAATAGAAATAAATAACATCTTATCATAATACCCATGTTTAGTAAGTTCGTGTGTTTTCTAGTTTTGTTTGTTACGGTCCTGCCCAGCATGGCACAGCCGCGGGAAACAATTGATTTTAATGGAGGTTGGTCTTTTACATTAGAAGATGATTTACAGTTCAGACGAGCCAGTTTTTCTCCTGTAAATTGGAAAAAGGTTTCATTGCCACATGATTGGAGTATAGGTTTCGACTTTGGCGAAGAATATCCGGCTGGCAACGCGGGTGGTGCTCTTCCCGGGGGTATCGGCTGGTATCGAAAAGCCTTTCAGTTATCAGAAAATGACAAGGGCAGCCATTATACCTTATATTTTGGTGGTGTGTATCGGTATGCAGAAGTTTGGTTGAATGATCAGTATCTAGGGAAAAATATCAATGGGTACCTTTCGTTTGAACGCGATTTGACACCCTATTTACGGTATGGAAATGAGCAAAATGTCATCGCTGTTCGTGTAGATAATAGCCTCCAGCCCAATTCCCGCTGGTATACTGGCTCGGGTATATATCGAGACGTTCGGCTGGAGAAACGCGCCCCAGTTCATTTGCTGCCCGCAGAAACTTTCATAACAACGCCTAAGGTATCAACTGAGAAAAGCTCAGTACGTGTGCAGTCGGTACTCAGCCAGGCCGGGTCTGGAAAAGCAGGACGGGTAGTGCTGAAATTGCGGGATAAAAACAAGAAGACTATCGCCGAAAAGACAGTGTTGTTTTCCAGTAGCCAAATTGAAGGTGAATTGCAAGTAGATGGGGTTTCGTTGTGGTCTCCAGATAGCCCGACCTTATACGATCTGGACATTACTGTGCTGGATAATACAAATAAGATATTGGATGAGTTAAGGTATAAAGTGGGGTTCCGGTATTTTCAGTTTGACGAAAATGGATTTGCTTTGAACGGCGAGCCATTTAAGTTGTTAGGCGTGTGTCTTCACCACGACTTAGGTGCGTTGGGCGCGGCATTCAACAAATCTGCGGCTAAAAGACAGTTGTTGATCATGAAAGATATGGGCGTAAACGCTATCCGAACCGCCCATAATCCATTTGCGGAAGAATTTTTGGACCTGTGTGACGAATTGGGATTTTTAGTGCAAAATGAAGCTTACGATATGTGGGCAAAACGTAAGAACAAATTTGATTATCACATCGATTTTAAGGAACATCATATAGTTGACCTCATCACTTTGGTGAAGCGTGACCGTAATCATCCTTCTGTTTTTATGTGGAGTATCGGGAACGAGATCCGCGAACAATTTGACGATACAGGGGTTGCACTCACAAAAGGAATGACGGAAGTGGTGAAGAAACTGGACCCGACGCGTCCGGTAACTGCTGCATTAACCGAGACTAATTACGAAAAGAATTTTATCGCGCAAGCAGGAGTATTGGATGTGCTAGGATTTAATTATAAATATTTCGATTATGATAAATTGCCGACGGAATTTAAAGGAGTTCCGTTGATTGCTTCCGAAACAACTTCTGCCCTGCAAACTAGAGGGGTGTATGATGCCTTACACGATACCATCCAGTTATGGCCGGCTTCGTCCGCGGATAAGTTCGTGACGAACGGCAATCCTGATTTTACCGTTTCTGCCTATGATAACGTGGCCGCATATTGGGGAACGAGCCATGAGCGTGCTTGGCTGGAGGTGAAGAAACGCGATTTCTTAGGTGGTATTTTCGTATGGACGGGTTTTGACTATCTTGGCGAACCGGTGCCTTATCCGTATCCTGCGCGTAGCTCTTATTACGGAATCGTCGATTTAGCCGGACTGCCGAAGGACGTGTATTATATGTACCAATCGGAGTGGACAGATACGGAAGTGCTGCATCTTTTGCCGCACTGGAACTGGAAAGAGGGTGAACAAGTCGATGTATGGTGTTACTATAATAATGCCGACGAGGTCGAGTTATTTTTGAACGGACAAAGTCTTGGGCGTCGGTCAAAAACCGATGAACGGCTACATGCCAGCTGGAAAGTACCATATGAAGCAGGTGAATTGAAAGTGGTGAAAATCAAAGATGGAACAGTAGTGCAGGAGACCGTGAAAAAAACAGCAGGTAAACCTGTCGATATCGTCGTTGACGTGGAGCATGATCGTTATGCGGTAGATGGATTGACAGATTTATATTTTCTGACGGTGTCCTTAGTAGACAAAAATGGTACTATTGTTCCGGATAATGATGTGGAGGTGTCTTTTTTGCCTCAAGAAAATCTAACAATCAGAGGTACTGACAATGGTTATCAAGCTGACTTGAATTCGCTAGCTAGCCCTAAACGGAACACGTATAAAGGTTTTGCCGTAGCAATGATTCAAAAAAATAGCATGGAAAAGGGAGCAAAAATAATCGTAAAAGCCAATACAATCAAAAAAGAAATAGTGATTAAGTAGGTTTTCAAGCGGTCTTTATCGCTATTCTACGTGATTTAATCAAAATACAGGATATTGAAAATATGAATATAAGCAAGAAGATCATTTGGTTAATATGTATGCTCTGTGTTGCTGTTTCCTTGCATGCTGCAGATATATACGTGGCGCAAAGTGGCGAAAATATTGCTGGCGACGGCTCTATGGCGCGTCCTTATAACGCATTGGAAGATGCTATACGCCACGCTAGGGAGCTTCGCCGATTGAATGACCCTAGCATCTCCGAGGGAATCAATATCTGGATTAACAAAGGAGTTTATTTTCCTGAACAAACAATTCGACTTCGTCCCGAAGACAGTGGCACACCGGAAAGTCCTACACGGATACGCTCAATAACAGGGGACAAGGTGGTGTTCTCTGGCGGAAGGCAAATATTGGGTTGGACGAAGCTGGGTAAGCACCGAGACATCCCATTAGCAGTTGCCCGGCATATTTATGTAGCAGACGCACCTAAAGTCGGGGGGAAGCGCGTAAGCTTCCGTCAGTTATGGGTGAACGACAAAAAAGCTGTTCGTGCAGAAAGTCACGGTGATTTGGAGCTCCCTCGTATTTTGAATTGGAACTTTGATAAACAAACTGCCATTATTCCGAACGTGTTTAGCAAGTTCGCTTTTGCTGAAGGAATGGAATTCTTTATTCATCAGTGGTGGGCTATTGCGCAGCTTCGCATAAAAAATGCTGTAGTGCATAAGGATAGTATTGAAGTGTATTTTCACCAACCGGAGAGCAAAATCCAAAGTGAACATCCTTGGCCTAAACCATGGCTATCGAAAGAATCAGGAAACTCAGCCTTTCGATTGGTCAATGCACTACAATTTTTGGACAAACCAGGAGAGTGGTTTTTGGATGAAGACGAAGGGAAAGTATATTATTACAAGCGCGATGGCGAGGATATGGAACAGGCACGGGTGATCTTCCCCTATCTAGAGACTATCGTGCAATTAGAGGGTACATTAGAGGATCCGGTTTCTCATATACAGGTTGAGGGTGTGTCTTTTGCCCATGCCGCATGGTTCCGACCCAATACACATGGTCATGTCGCGTTGCAAGCTGGGATGTATTTTCATGAAGCGTACAAATTAGATAAACCCGGCACACCCGATAAAGCGGGACTTGAAAATCAGGCATGGGTGGGACGGCCTGCAAGTGCCGTCGTACTTAAAAACACGAGTCATGTCCAGTTTCAACACTGTACATTTAGTTATTTGGCATCCACGGGATTCGATTTTTATGCAGGTAATTTTCGAGATCGATTGGAGGGAAATGTTTTTTATGACGTTGGCGGGAATGCAATACTTATCGGGAAATTTTCGGACGATCAATTCGAAGCGCATCTACCCTATGATCCGCAAGATGAACGAGAGCTGACACGAGAAGTTGTTGTTCGCAATAACCTTATCCATAACACGGCAAATGAAGACTGGGGTGCCGTGGGCATAGGAGCGGGATTTGTGCAGGGCGTGGACATTTCTCATAATGATATCAGCGATATCGCTTATTCGGGAATCAGTTTGGGTTGGGGATGGACGCCAACCGTAAATGTGATGAAGAACAATACTGTCGAGCGGAATAAGATAACACGCTATGGCAAATTTATGTATGATGTGGCAGGAATCTATACACTTTCAGCACAGCCAGGCACCAAAATAAGGGAGAACGAAATAGATAGTATATATGTATCACCCTACGCGCATATCCCAGACCATTGGTTTTATTTATATACCGACGAAGGGTCTGCTTACATGGATGTCTCCAACAATTGGTTCCCTGAAAATAAGATTCTAAAAAATGCAAATGGACCCGGTGTCATTTGGGAAAATAACGGCCCTGAAGCCGATAGAACAGCATTTAATACAGGTTTGGAAGAACCATTCCGCGACCTGCTTAAACATAAAGAGCCGGTCAAAGATGGCTATACATTTAATCAATATATACCGTTTACAAAACCTGTTTTCGTACAAGTACGGGATACCCAGCGGTCACTATCAAAAGATGGATTAGCATCGTTTGCTAAGACACAGGGGATAGCACATCCACAAATCTATTCTTGGGGCGATTATATGCTGTTAAAGACCGACGACGAACACGCAAAAAAGCTGACAAGTGCCATGTTGGCGAATTATCCCCAACTAACGGTTAACATGTTCAACGATGTATTCTATACATTTGACCGGCAGCATTGTGAAAATCAAGAAGGGGCGGGGGCGGATGAGGTGGATTTTGTACTTTTGACAGCGCAATTGGTGGCGGATGAAAGCAAACAAAAGGAATACTTCCGATATCACGAAAAACAGTTCGAAGAATGGCCGGAAGTAGCAGCGGGTTTTTGCCAGGCAGACTTTCAGGAGGTATTGTTATACCGAAGCGGCAGGCAACTGTTACTGTATATTTCTTTTCCCAAAGGAAAAGACTTTGCCGAGATTGATACACTAACGACCAAAGATAATCCTAGAGTAGCGAAGTGGAACCAACTGATGAGTACTTATCAGGAAGGTGTTCCGGGCACAGCCGCAAACGAAACGTGGATTTTTTATAAGAGATAAGATACAAAAATGGAGAAATTAAGATTAGGTATTCTAGGCCTTGGTGAAGGAAGAAGCACCATGTCTGCGGCTTTACAAAGTGAACATATAGAATTGATGCAAGTTTGCGATTTGAATGAAGAACTCGGACGCAAGCGCATGAAGGAGTTCGATTTCCATGCGTATACTAAACGTTATGAAGATTTATTAGAAAACCCTGAGCTAGAGGCCGTCGCTATCTATACGCCAGATCATCTGCATGCTACACACATCAAACAGGCGTTGGAGCATGGTAAACATGTCATCTGCACAAAACCCTTTATTGACAACCTAGCGGACGCGAACGAACTGCTGGCTTTAGCTTCACAGACCGGAAAACGGGTTTTCGTTGGTCAGAGTTCCCGCTTTTTCGAACCGATGAAAAAGCAGCGCGCAGATTTCGAGGCAGGCCTGATTGGGGATCTAATTACCATCGAAGGCTATTATCATGCCGACCATCGTTGGTTTTTAGAAAAACCGTGGTCATTGCAGTCATCATTTAAATGGCTGTACGGTGGGTTGAGTCATCCGGTGGATTTTATACGTTGGTATCTTCCTAATATAGAGGAGGTGATGGGGTACGGCATGTTGAGCGCTAACGGCCGAAAGGGCGGTTTGCAAAATGCCGATACGATGCACTTTATATTCAAAGCTACTGACGGTAGGGTAGCGCGTGTAAGTGGCGCCTATACCGGGCCTGTTCAGCCGGTTACCCGGGATAGCGAGATGAGTTGCATCCTTCGGGGTACCGAAGGATGTAGTCAGGCAGATTATATGGATTTGCGGTATGCTATTACTGATCGTACCGGGGAGGAAAGAATGTTAACTTGGGAGCATAAACTGAAGCATTATTTTCGTTTCGAAGGCAAGAGCCATCATGCTGGCGAGTATCAAAACTATCTGGAGCATTTTGCCAAAGCGATTCGCGAGGATACGCCGGCATATCCGGATATGAAAGAAGGAATTGGTACGATTGCGCTATTGCAGGCCATGGATGAGTCACTAACCACAGGCAAACCGATTCGTCCAAACGATTTATTAACAACCTATAGCGTAAACTTGTAATAGCCACATGAACAACCTCATGGACAAATTGACGATATACGATTATGCAATCGTAGTCGTATACCTCGTTGCTTTAATTGTTATCGGTCTGCTTTCATCTCGTACAAAAGAACAGGGGGCTGCACATTTTTTAGCGGGGAAATCGTTAAGTTGGTACAGCATAGGTTTCAATATGTGGGCTACAAATGTCGGTCCGTCGATGCTGTTGGCGTTTGCCACGGTTGGTTATACCACAGGGATTGTTGCCGTTAATTTCGATTGGTATGCCTTTGTGTACCTCTTTCTGTTAGCCGTAGTCTTTGCTCCACGGTATCTGGCATCAGGCGTGCGCACGCTTCCGGAATTTATGGGAAAACGATACGGGTCGGGGACGCAAACTATTTTGGCATGGTATTCTTTGGTCAAAATGATGATATCGTGGCTGTCGCTAAGCTTATTTGCGGGCGGTTTTCTCGTTCGACAGATATTGGGAATCCCCATGTGGCAATCCGTCATTGTATTAGTCGCTTTGGCCGGTGTGTTTGCCTATACGGGAGGATTACGCACGGTAGCGAAGATCAATATTTTTCAGATGATATTGTTAATAGCCGTCTCTGCTTTACTGACGTTCTTGGGGCTATCGGAGATAGGCGGGCTACAAGCATTGGCGGATAGGACGCCGGATGGCTATTGGTCGCTGATTAAGCCTGCAAACGATCCAGATTACCCCTGGTATGCTATTGCACTGGGATATCCTGTCGCTGCCATTGCGTTTTTTTGTACAGATCAAGCCATGGTACAATCCGTTTTAGGCGCTAAAAACTTGGAGCAAGGGCAGCTCGGGGTGAATTTTATAGCTTGGTTGAAAATTCTGTCTTTACCACTCTTCATTCTGACTGGTATTATTTGTTATATCCTTTTTCCCGGATTGGATGATCCGTCGCTCGCTTATATGACGATGGTAACGAATCTTTTTCCGACAGGTCTGAACGGATTAGTGATTGTGGTGCTAATAGCTGTGTTAGTTGGTACGATTGGTTCCTCCCTCAATTCCCTGAGTACTGTTTATACGATGGATATCTATTTGAAACACATCAATCCTGATGCAGATAGCCGCCGGGTAACACAAGTCGGTCGTTATACGATTATTGTAGGCTGCTTTATTTCTGTTTTAGTTGCAGTGGCTATTGACCAGATAAAGGGTTTGAATCTCTTTGATGTGTTCCAGTCTATCTTAGGATTTATCGCTCCGCCGCTTGCCGTCATTTTTTTGATGGCCGTTCTCTGGAAGAGAACGAATAAGATGGCCGTAAACACCCTTCTGACTTTTGGCGCTGTGTTAAGCCTAGGAACGGGTGTTGCCTATCTCTGGATTTTTCCTAAAGATGTATATACCTTTTGGCCGCACTACCTTATGCTTTCTTTTTATCTATTCTTAGCTTTACTGATACTGGGTATCATCCTATCCTTGGTGGTTCCAAAATCGGTGTATGAAAAAGAAAATGAAATGGCTTTCCGCTTTCAGATGGAAAAGCCAACCGCTAAAGTAAAATGGGCGTGGGGTATATTGTTTGCGGTGATGGTATTGTTATATTTGGTTTTTAGTTAATGTATTGTAGTAGCTTGCTTGGAAAATAGATGATGAAAAAATATATAATATTTGCTTTACTACCTTTGCTTTTCACTGCTTGTCGTCAACATCAGGATAGTAAAGCCGCGTTGTGGTCGCATAAAATGGTCGATTCACATGGCTTGGGTGATTTTTACTGCAATAGGCATTATCAGTCCAAATTGGATTCGACAGGGTGGGATTATGTATCGGGGCTAGTGGCTGGCGCTGTGCTGGAAACGTGGAAGCAGTATCCCGAGAAAAAGGAGTATTACCAATCTGTAAAGGCTTTTGCTGATTTGAATCTAAATGAAGACGGTACCATGATCATCAATAGCAAAGGTGGATCAGCACTTCGTCCCAGTAATATTGATGATCTTCCGGCGGGCCGCATCTACTTTACCTTGTACGAAGAAGAATTGCGAAAAGGCAATACGAAGGATGCCAATCGATATCGTAACGCTGTGGATCTGATTCGAAACACATTAAAATACGACCATTCGCGGATTGCAGACGGACTACCGGGCGCAGGAGGTTTCTTCCATAAGGCTATTTATCCCAATCAGATGTGGCTTGACGGACTGTATATGGGCTCGCCGATATATGCGCAGTGGGAAAGTACGTTTGGAATAGCCGATTCTGTAGAATACAATGCAAGCTGGGATGATATTGCTCTGCAATTTAAAACCATTCATCAGAAAACGTATAATGCAGATAAGCAACTGAATTACCATGCATGGTCAGCTACCCCTGCAGACTCGAATTCTTTCTGGGCGAATCAACAAGATCCTTTCTTCGGTTGTAGCCAGGAATTTTGGGCGCGCGGTATGGGCTGGTACTTTGCTGCGCTGATCGATGTGCTCGAATTTATGCCGAAAAGTCATGCCTCCTATTCAGAAATTGTAGATATAGCTAATCAGGTAGCTGCCGGACTAAATCGTTGGCAGGACGACGAGTCTGGGCTTTGGTATCAGTTGCTACAATACGACGCCAGTATGACTGCAGATGGTAAAGGGGATACTATTGCTGGAGAAGTTTATAATATAGGGCATGCGGCGAATTATCTCGAATCATCCGCCTCCAGTATTTTTACTTATGCCTATCTCAAAGGTATTCGACTGGGAATACTGGACAGAGCAACGTATCTTCCTGTCGCCGAGAAAGCCTATCAAGGCATACTGAAAGCATTTATAAGAGAAGAGCAGCGTAGTTCAAAAATTGATATTATACAGAGTTGTGCTTCTGCCGGATTAGGTCCTGCCAAAGATCCATCCCGAACAGGGACGATTAACTATTACCTAGTCGGCAAGGATGTCACTATTGTGGAAAATGAGGGAAAGGCGATAGGAACATTTATCTTGGCTTCTCTTGAACATGAACGGTTGCATGATAGCGATCGTTAAGGCAGGGACACCAGCCCCAGATTGCTTTCAATTTCTTTTTTACAGGTGCGTAATGCTTGAATAATGTCATCGTGCGAAGGTTCATTTTCATCCGCTAGCGTGAGCAGCTTCGAAACAGTAAGGCAAGCGGTAATGCCGGACGGTGCGTGACCGATAGGTACAGAAAAATCAACGATTCCTTGCGCATATGAACTGGGCATTTCGGTGTAGCCCTGTTTCTTGATGTGTATGAGTTCTTTTTGGAAATCTCTTTTTTGAGTTTTGGATAGTTTTTGATAACTCGAATTTTGATGCAATATCTGTTCTCTATTATTATCATCCAAAAAGCTAAGTAAAGTCTTGCCCGAAGCTGTGGTCAACATGTTGTATAAATTCCCTTCCTCAATCATCACGGCTATTGGCCGTGGACTTTTGCTGTAGGCTACTACTAGTACTTTGTCATTGAACAATATTGAAAGATGGCCAGGCTGCTGTATAGTAGCCGAGGCCTGTCTCATCGGTTGCAATGCTGCCGAACGCAATTTTTCTACGAAGGAATGGCGATGGGATAGATAGTAAAGTTTGAGTGTCAGGGAATATTTAGACGAAATGGCGTCACGATGTATATATCCCCGTGCTTCTAAAGACGCGAGCATACGATAGATCTCATTTGGGCTTCTTTGCAACCCGGTAGCAATCTCTGACTGCGATTGAGCCGATGGTTGTAACGCGAGGTATTCGATGATGGCCAGACCCTTTTCGAGTGCCGGTGCTTTGTATTTATCGGAACTGTTTGACGACATGAGATATTAATTAACCACTAATGACGCTAAAGATAAAAAAAGTGTGGTAAGCTTCTTCTATCAAATGACAACAGTTTTATCAAACTTACTAATCAAATGTGTTTTAAACAAATGTACTTCGTAATTAATATGCACTTTAGTCGTTTTTATCCGAACGAGGTCCGAACAAAGTCCGAACAAAGTCCGAACAAAACCCCTATGATATCCTAAATATAAAAATGGGAAAACTGATTTATCAATGAACTTGTCATCGACGTCAAAAGAGGAGAGACCGAAGAAGTGATTTCTTATTAGAAAGAAAAGGTAGATTATTTTCATATTCAAATGTTATATTTATATTTGAATATTATAAATCAATGTTTTCCGGTGTGTTTCACATTTCGAAAACAAGGGGAGTAAAATTATAAACACGTTTAATTATGGTAACATCAACAAAAAGATGGCTTTTGTATGCGACATGCGCTATGGCATGGAGCGTTGCTATCCCTGTACTCAGTATGGCTAACGGAGTCATAGAGCAAACACAAGATTTTATTAATGTCAGGGGGCAGGTACTGTCTTCCTCGGGGGGCGCGATCGCGGGAGCAACCGTTCAGTATGGAGGTGCAGAAACATCGGCTGGTCAGGACGGACGATTCAACGTTCGTTTGACGGCGCCAGGGAATGTTGTGTTTTCGGCTATTGGACACACGCCCAAGACGGTGTCCGTAACGGCAGATACGGAATTGACGGTGGTGCTAGAGGAGGATGGAGCGACGTTAGATGAAGTCGTCGTCGTCGGCTATGGTGTGCAACGCCGATCCCACGTCTCTGGTGCGCTTGCGACCGTCGACGGAAAAACGCTTACAGAGCGGCCTGTACCTAATGCTGCCAATATGCTACAGGGTAGGATCCCAGGTTTACAGGTAACCCAGCCTTCAGGGGAACCAGGTCGGGATAATCCCAATTTATTGATACGCGGACGGGGATCGTTTGGGGGAAGTACAGCCCCGTTGGTTTTAATCGATGGTGTCGCTGGATCCCTAAATACGCTATCGCCCGACGATATTGAAAATATTACGGTACTAAAAGATGCATCGTCAGCAGCGATCTATGGATCGAGAGCCGCAAATGGTGTCATCCTGGTCACCACCAAAACCGGAAAAAAAGGAGCGACTTCGGTGAGTTATCGCGTGAATGTAGCACGACATACCCCCACGGCATTGCCAGACTTTATTACCAATTCGGCGGAATACATGGAAATGTATAATGCAGCTGCCGCACGTTCGGGCATAGAGTTCAAGTTTGATCCAGTACAGATAGATGCATACCGAAATGCGACAGATAGGGGGCAATATCCAAACTTTGACGCCGTAGATCATTATATTAATCCGTCCACAACACATAATCATAATTTATCCATAAATGGCGGGGGCGAAAAGAATTCGTTTAATCTTTCTTTGGGCTATCTTGACCAGAAAGCGATGATTAAAGGGTATGACTTTAAACGCTACAATGCCCTGTTGAATTATACGAATGAACTTTCGGACTACGTTAAAGTTGGAACCATCGTAAACGCCACGTATCGTGACAGACGGGAGCCTCCATTCACGGGAGAAAATATGGCACTGGCTATTTATGCTTCAGGACCCCTATACGGCCCTTTTTTACCAGACGGCAGTGGTCGGGTAGTTTCCAGAGCATATGAACGTGAAGGTAGAAACCGTAACCCACAAGAATATTACGCGATGGGCAATCAGCTTACAAGAGATTATAACGTGAATGCTCAAGCCTTTATCGATGTAACACCTTTTAAAGACTTGGTATGGACAACAAAATTTGCGCTAAATTATGAAGACCAGTTTTACAAGATGCACCAAGTTCCCTATGATGCGTTCCTGCTGCAGGAACGCGACCCGCAGACAGGAGACTACAGACGGTCAACTTTTGGTCCCGATATATTAGGCGTGACCGATCAATATACAAAAACATTGACTCCCACCATTTATTCGGTTTTAAATTACAATACGACATTTGGGAGTGACCACAATTTTTCAGCCTTAGCGGGCTATGAGCAGATTTCGTATCGAACGCAGAGCTTGAGGGGACGGAGGACTTCGGGCGTTTATCCTGACTTAGATGATTTGACAGGCTATCTGCCGTCTGGTGAGACCTTATACTTTAACCACCCGCGCTTGCCGGGCGTGATTACACCATCCGAGTGGGCCCTGCAGTCTGTTTTTGGACGCGTAGGTTACAATTACAATGAAAAGTATTTTTTCGAATCTAATTTACGCTATGATGGGACTTCCAAAGTGTCACCTGGATATCGCTGGGGTGTTTTTCCGTCTTTCTCGGGTGCATGGATGGCTTCTCGCGAAGACTTTGTCCAAGAAGCTTTGCCGTGGGTGTCACAGTTGAAACTGCGGGCTTCGTATGGAATTCTTGGGAATCAAGATATCGGAGCTTACGCTTATCACAATAACCTCACGCTAAGGGATATTTATTATTCGTTCGATAATGAACAACTAAGTTCTGGTGCTGTAGTTAACGTATTTAATGACGAAAGCCTAAAGTGGGAATCGACAAATGTATTTAACGTCGGGTTTGATTTTGCAACAAAAAACCGCTTATTGGAGATAAACTTTGATTGGTTTAACAAAACTGCTTATGATATTTTGGCTCGACAACCAGTACCAGCAAGTCTTGGGTTAGAGAGCCCCGTAACCAATGACGGAAAAATGCGAAACAGAGGCGTCGAACTTGCGTTAGCGCATCATAATCGTATCGGAGACGTATCCTATAGTGTGAACGGTATGATCTCGACGGCACGTAATGAATTGTTGCATATTCGTGTGCCCAATTATGGAACCCGTATTCGTGAGGTTGGTCACGCGTATGATGCACATTACCTGTATGTATGGGATGGTATCTTTCAAGAAGAAGATGTTTTGCCCGGCGCCAACGTTCCAGCACACGAGCTAAACCCTAATCCGCAAGCGGGGGATCTGAAGATGAAAGATATTAACGGTGATGGGGTAGTCGATGCCAATGATCGTGTCGTGGTAGGTGGCGCTTATCCGAACTACATGTATTCATTTGGGCTAAATGTAGGTTATAAAAGCTTTAACCTGAGCGCATTTTTTCAGGGTGTTGATGGGTTAAAAAATAGAGTAGAGAATTGGGGTATTGATCCGTTTATGCAAGGAACATCGCCGACGACCGAATGGCGGAATGCGTGGACGCCTGAGAATAGAAGCAACGAATTACCCGCGGTTTATGTAGCTGGATATAATGGTGTGGCAGCTTATAAGGGTTCTACCTATTATTTACGCGATGCCTCTTATCTGCGGTTAAAAAATCTGATGCTGTCTTATGACGTACCATCGAACTGGCTGGAATCTGCAAAATTGAAAGGTGCACAGATTTATGTTTCGGCAGATAATGTCTTTACCATCACCGACTATAAGGGTGCGGATCCCGAACGTTCCTCTACTTCAGGTAATTTTGCCCAATATCCACAGGCTCGGATTTTTAATATCGGGGCTAACATCAGGTTTTAGTAAAAAAGTACTTACTCAAATGAATTTAACCATGAAAGGTTTTAAAATATTAATATTAGCAATGGTCGCTTCCATTATGATGTTCGGAGGAAGCTGTAATAAGGATTTTTTGGATAAGAATCCTAAAAATAGTGTCTCAAATGAGGTTTTTTGGACGAGCCAAAAAGATGTAGAAACGGCATTGGCGGGAGTGTATTATCGTTTGCAGGAAAATTTTCTGGGCTATGAGCGAGTGTATCTTGATGCCCTCACGGACAACGCTTTCGCAGATCCTGGCAACAACACACAGTCGAATCTAAATGTCATGACTACCGGTGGTATTTCACCGGGACTGGGTGGTGCGTTGCCTAATATATATAGCACGCCTTACAAATTAATCTCTAGTGCCAATTATTTCCTCGATAATGTGGATAGAGCACTGCTCTCAGAACAGATTGTCAATGTGTATAAAGCGGAGGCGCGGTTTTTACGTGCGTTAGCATATTTTGATTTGGTACAGTCTTTTGGTGGTGTAGTCGTGTACCGTAATTTTCTAACGAAGTTGGAGGACATACGCATTCAAAAATCTACAGAGGAAGAAGTCTATGCATTTATTCATGAAGATTTGGATTTTGCGATAGCACATTTACCAACAGGGCTTTATAAAGGACATGCAGTTAAAGCGAGTGCGCAAGGCATCAAAGCACGGGTGTATATGACACAACAAAATTGGCAAGCGGCGCGTACCCTACTGGAAGAAATTATTGCTGATAATACATTTTCATTGGCGGACAGCTATGAAGATCTGTTCACGACAGATGGCCAGGCGAAAGCTTCCGTAAGCCGGGAGATTATGTTTGCTACACAATACTTGGCACCGAATAGTGTACACCGCCTCCGTCCGGGGGCAGGTGGATTGGATATCGAACTGGGTTGGTTTGCGCTGATGCAACCCTACAAGAACTTAGTTGACGCATATGAAATGAAAGACGGTAAGCTCCCCGAGGAATCTGCATATTATGATGCCGAAAACCCCTACCGAAATAGAGATCCGCGACTTTATGCTACTGTCAAGTTACCGGGTGATGAGTGGGTAAACCCGGTTACTGGGGAAACCGGTGAGATTTACAATACGTATACCGGATTTCATACAAAAAAATGGGTAGATTTGCGTCGTTTACCGTTCGTAAACGAGACGGCCCGTCAGTCAGATCAAGACTATATCCATCTTCGTTATGCCGATATTATATTGATGTATGCTGAGGCTGTTAATGAGCTGGACGGACCTTTGGATGCGGTGTATAACCAACTTAATCGAGTTCGGGGGCGAAGCGGCGTAGACCTGCCTGAGGTGGATAGAGCAAAATATAATTCGAAAGATAAGTTACGCGATTATATCCGACATGAACGACGCATAGAATTTGCGTTGGAGGGACACCGATATAACGATTTAAAGCGTTGGAAAATAGCACATATGTTGTTGCCAACATTGAAAAATCCGTCTGGTGTGTCGTACGTGTTTAAAGAACACAATTATCGATTGCCGTTCAGCATTACAGAATTGGATAATAATCCACAACTAGAGCAAAATGAGGGATACAGATAGTATCCCGTTGTAATACGAGAAAAAAACAATAATTTTAATACATGATGAAAGAGAAAATCCAACTGAAAGGGATTACATGGGGGCATACGAGAGGATTTGTGCCGATGGTTGCTACTGCGCAACGTTTTGAAGAGTTACACCCAGAAGTCGAAATCGTTTGGAAGAAGCGTACATTACAAGAGTTTGCGGATAAGTCGGTTACGGATTTAGCGAAGGAATACGACCTGATGGTCATTGACCATCCATGGACCGGACATGCTGCCGCAAAAGGTATGCTCGCGGCTTTTGATGATTTTTTGCCAGCGGATTTCTTGGCAGACCAGCGAGATAATAGTGTAGGGCAATCGTATGCCAGCTATAATTTTGAGGGAAAACAATGGGCGCTTCCCACAGATGCGGCAACGCCGGTGGCGGCAAGTCGCCCTGACCTTTTACAACAGATGGGCCTAGCACTTCCGCGTACCTTTGACGACCTTCTCGCGCTTGCGAAAAAGGGCCGTGTTGGATTTTCATTATTACCGATTGATGTATTAATGAGTTTCTATGGCTTCTGTTGTTCTATGGGAGAAGCTCCTTGCCAATACGACGAGCGGGTCGTCAGCGAAGAAACGGGCAGCATGGTTTTGAAACTTTTCAAATCCCTATCCGACCATCTTGATACCCGTTTTTATACAAAGAACCCATTCAAGGTGTTTGAAGATATGACGCAGCAGGACGAGATCGCTTATTGCCCTTTTGCTTACGGGTACTCCAATTATTCCAGGCAAGGATATGCCCGGAAGCTTTTGCATTTTCACGATTTAGTTTCGTTAAATGAACAGGATGGACCAATGGTCAGCACGTTGGGCGGAGCCGGGTTAGCCGTGTCTTCGCAAGGAAAGCACATAGACGTAGCGATGGCGTACGCGCAGTTCGTCGCGTCGCCAGAGATACAGGAGACAGTTTACGTAGAAAACGGTGGACAACCTGGTCACTTGCGTGCTTGGGAAAGTGAACGGGTAAATGCGGCCACGGCTGATTACTTCACCAATACGTTGCCTACACTGCAGCGCGCTTACCTGCGTCCCCGTTATGACGGACACCTGCATTTTCAAGATCATGCAGGCGATGTCGTGGTGAATTATTTAAAGCATGGAGGCAGTGAAAAGATCGTTTTGGATGAATTAAATCGCATGTATCGAGAATCATTAGTAGAGGAAAGGACACATGGATAAGAAACCGTTAGAGGGATTGTTGGTACTGGAGTTTTCCCAGTTTATGGCAGGCCCCACAGCTGGTTTGCGTTTAGCGGATTTGGGCGCGCGTGTCGTGAAAATTGAGCGCCCTGGCATGGGCGAGGGAGGACGCCAGATCGCTATTAAAAATATTTTTGTTGACGATAGTAGTCTGGTCTTCCATACGATTAACCGGAATAAGGAGTCGTATGCTGCTAACCTAAAGGATGATAGCGATTTGGCCGCTATCAAGCGGTTGATAAAGCAGGCCGATGTCATTACGCATAATTTCCGTCCCGGCGTGATGGAAAAAATCGGATTGGATTACGAAAGTGTAAAATCGCTTAATTCAAAGATTATCTATGCGACGGTAACCGGCTACGGAAACGAAGGACCTTGGGCCAAAAAGCCTGGGCAAGACTTGTTAGTACAGTCTTTATCCGGCCTTGCCTGGCTTTCGGGAAGCGATCAAGACGGACCGGTACCGTTTGGTTTGGCTGTTGTAGATATGTATTGCGCAACGCATCTGACACAAGGCATCTTAGCCGCCTTGTTGAAGCGTTCGCGTACGAAGCAAAGTGTATTGGTGGAAGTAAGTCTTTTGGAGTCGGTACTGGATATGCAATTCGAAGTGCTGACCACGCATTTCAATGATGGTCGAAAATTACCGAAACGATCCGCCGTTCGTGGTGGTGCACATGCCTATTTAAGTGCCCCTTATGGCGTATATAAAACCTCAGACGGCTATTTGGCGTTGGCCATGGGGAACGTCCAAAAAATAGCAGAGATTGTAGGGTTACCAAGCGAACGATATCGCGATGCATCCGCTTGGTTTTCAAAGCGTGATCAAATACTACAGGAATTTAACGACGCCTTGCTTCAGAAAACAACCAACGAATGGACGGGAATTCTGGAAGCAGCCGGGATCTGGTGCGGACCAGTAAACGATTATCACCGCTTTTTTCAAGAAGAGGGTTTTCTGCGCGCAGGTATGACGCAGGAGGTTGCTTTGCAAGATGGAACGAAGTTAAAAACTACTCGTAGCGTTTATTATATCGATGGAGCGCCGTTATATGCCGATAGACCGGCACCCAAAGTAGGGCAGGATAATGAAAAAATTGTGAACGATTACTTAGTAGATTAAATATGTTACCATTAGCAGGTTATACCGTTATAGATTTTAGCCAATTTCTTTCAGGACCGTTAGCCAGTCTTCGCTTAGCCGATCTTGGGGCGCGGGTAATCAAAATAGAAAAGCCCGAGACGGGCGATATCTGCCGACAGTTGTATACTTCGGATACCGTTTTAAATGGTACGTCCACCGTCTTTCATGCGATCAACCGAAATAAGGAAAGTGTGGTGTTGGATATCAAAAAGGATGCTGATAGACAGGTGATATGGGACTTGTTGAGCAGAGCAGACGTGGTAATGCATAATTTTCGTCCGGGGGTAATGGAGCGTCTAGGCTTCGATTATGCAGCAGTTCGTGAAATCAATCCGACGGTTATTTACGGTGAGATTTCAGGTTACGGAAAAACAGGGCCTTGGGTGACGAAACCGGGACAGGATTTGCTGTTACAATCCCTTACGGGGATGACATGGCTTAATGGGAATGCCCAGAATGGACCGGTCCCGATGGGACTTTCTATTGTAGACATGTTTGCTGGATCAAATCTTTGTAGTGGAATACTAGCTTGTTTATACCGTCGTGCTGTACAAGAGATTGGCGCGCACGTACACGTAAGCATGCTTGATTCGGCTGTAGATATACAGTTCGAAACAGTAACCACCTATTTTAGAGACGGAAAGTTATTGCCGCAGCGGAGTGCAGTGAACAACGCGCATGCTTATTTGGCGGCACCCTACGGTGTGTATCGTACAGACGATGGCTTTTTGGCTTTGGCAATGGGGTCGATCCCCTTCTTGGGGAAGTTGTTGGATTGTGCCGAACTGGAATTTTTTACGGATGGCGAACAGGCGTTCCTAGAGCGAGATACCATTAAAGCCATTTTAGCGAAACACCTGGCCGCTAGGTCAACGGCGCACTGGTTGGCGATTCTCGAAGCAGCCGATATATGGTGCGCTGATGTGTTAGACTGGCGTCGCCTCACGGAGCACGATGGTTTTAAGGTATTAAATATGATGCAGGAAGTGTCCATGGGAGATGACTTCCGCTACGAAACTACACGCTGTCCTATCCGCATAGACGGGGAATTATTAACATCTACAAAAGGCTCACCGAAATTAGGAGAGCATACGAAAAAAATATTGGAGGAGTTATATGGCTAAGTTACGTTTTGCCGTTCGAAAATTTGACCCTTTTGAGCGGGCGATGGAACAATGTTGGACAGCCTATCAAACTCAGTATCCTTCGGAGATGGCGATAGAATTTGTGCCGCTGGATTTGGAAGAGTTGACGGAGGCTTTTTTTGACAATAAAGGGCTTTATAACGGTGATTGGGATATTGTGCATATTAATACTGATTGGATGACACGCGCTTATGAAACGAAGGGCTTGTTTGCGCTGGATGATTTGCTCGCCCGAAATCCACCTGAAAATGCTGTAGACGCTTGGCCGGACAGCTTGAGAAATTTGCAACTTTTTGATGGACGTACCTATGGACTCCCTTTTCACGACGGGCCAGAATGTTTGGTGGTGCGGAAAGATTTGTTCGAAGATAAAGACGAGCAGACGCGCTTTAGAGAGCGTTATGGTAAGGTCCTGGCACCACCGAAAACTTGGGACGACTTTTTGGACATTGCTGCATTTTTTACCCGACCGGATGATAATTTGTACGGCACGGTGTTTGCCGGCTACCCCGATGGACACAACGCCGTGTTTGATTTCTGCATTCAGCTTTGGTCCCGGGGAGGGGACCTATCCCAAGATGGGTGTCCAGTCCAGCTCGATCAGCCACTTGCTGTAGAGGCCTTGGATTTTTATCGGCGTTTGTTTCAAGAGCCTACGGGCTTACATCCAAAATCGACCGCCTATGAGTCCGTTCAGGCCGGTGCGGCGTTTGCCCGTGGCGAGGTGGCGATGATGGTCAATTGGTTTGGATTCGCCTCTTGGGCACAAATCGACGATGCTTCTGCTGTACAGGGAAAAGTGGATATTGCGGCAATCCCGTCATCCAAGGAGGAGTTCTCTCCCTCACTGAACGTGTACTGGTTATACGCTATCCCGGAAGGTAGCCGCCATAAAGCATTGGCTTACGATTTTATCCGTTTCGCCGTGAACAAGATAAACGATAAAAGGCTGACATTAGAAGGCGGGGTAGGGTGTCGGTATTCGACTTGGCACGACGCAGACATTAATGCCTCTATACCATTTTATAGTAAGCTTGGCGAACTGCATGAAACAGCTCGTACACTCCCCAGGTTAGCTAATTGGACGCAAATTGCCCATATTATAGATGAAGCGGTCTCGACAGCGATTAAAACGGAAGAAGATAGTTTATCGCTGCTTGCAAAGGCGCAACAAAAAATAAATGCATGGATATGATAGACATTCAATATAAAACCATATTGCCCAAAACCTCTTTGCCCATCGTTATCATTGGCGCGGGGGGCATTGTGAAAGATGCACACCTGCCGGCATACCGCAAGGCGGGCTTTAACGTACATGGCATTGTGAACCGTACGAAGTCCAAAGCAGAAATGCTGGCTCAGGAGTTTGATATCCCTCATGTGTACGATACGGTTGAGGATGCGGTGTTGAACGCGCCTGCAGAAACGATATACGATATCACCATTATGCCCAATAAGTTCATCGAAACATTGGAAGCGTTGCCTGATGGCGCTGCGGTATTGATTCAGAAGCCCATGGGGGATTATTATCCCGAAAGTAAAGCCATTTTGGAAGTTTGCCAACGTAAGGGTTTAGTCGCAGCGATCAATTGCCAGCTTAGGCAGGCACCTTTTGTGAACGCAGCGCGTTGGCTAATCGAACAGGGGCATATGGGTGAGCTTTATGATATGGAAGTGCGTGTGAACGTGCATACGCCTTGGCAGCTGTTTCCCCATGTGATGGTACATCCTCGCTTGGAGATCCTTTATCATAGTGTACATTATATTGATTTGATCCGCTCGTTTTTGGGAAACCCACAATCAGTATATGCCAAAACATTGAAACATCCGACGAAGGACTTGTCATCGAGTAGGACGACACTCTTATTTGATTATGGCGATACGTTACATGCGGTTGTGAACACGAATCATGACCACGATTTTGGCCCGAGGCATCAGGAAAGCTATATTAAATGGGAAGGAACCAAAGGCGCAATAAAGGCGACCATGGGATTGTTACAGGATTACCCACATGGCGTGCCCGATGTATTTGAATACTGTATTAAACCGGAAGATGGCCGCACGCCAGAGTGGGTTAAATACCCAATTGAAGGCACCTGGTTCCCCGATGCGTTCATCGGCAGTATGGGCAGCCTCATGCGGTATAAGCTGGGCGAGATAGATATTTTGCCTGCCGCTGTGGAGGATGTTATCGACACCATGGGCGTGGTTGAAGCAGCTTATCAGAGTAGCGAAGCCGGAGGACAACCCATCGATTACAGGAAACAAGGATAAATAACTCATAACTCATCACTCATTTCTTAAGATATGCATTTTGAATCTATTTTTTTCGAAGATTATACATTAGAAGATAAACGAACGACATTGGGTCGTACGATCACAGAAACGGATTTTGTCGTACATGCCGGACACACCGGAGATTTCTTTCCGCACCATATGGATGCCGAGTGGTGCAAGACACAGCCGTTCGGCCAGCGCATTGCTCATGGCACCATGATTTTCGCTATCGGAATCGGTCTTACGGCTTCCGTTATTAACCCGGAGGCGTTTTCCAAGGGGTACGACCGC
This sequence comes from Sphingobacterium haloxyli, assembly GCF_002980525.1. Taxonomy (GTDB): domain Bacteria; phylum Bacteroidota; class Bacteroidia; order Sphingobacteriales; family Sphingobacteriaceae; genus Sphingobacterium; species Sphingobacterium haloxyli. The sequence continues at coordinate 294,691 of NZ_PVBQ01000001.1, read as the reverse complement.
CTACGTTTTGTGAAACCTGTCTTTATTGGCGATACAATACATGCAGAAGTAACGATTTCCGAAAAATCCGATGCCAAAAAGCCGGAATTTGGAACGGTCGTAGAGCATGTAGAGATCATCAACCAACACGGTGAAGTGGTTTTGGTAGCAGACCATATTTTACTTGCTAAACGTAAAGAAACCACTACCTAACTTATTCACTTCATGGAACTCGGTACAAAAAAAAATATAACGTTAGCCAACGGATCTAAAGGCTATCTGTTCCCTTTTATTCTGATTGTCAGTTTGTTTTTTTTATGGGGGATGGCGCATAATTTAAATGGCGTGTTGATCCCGCATTTGAAAAAAGCCTGTCAGTTGGACAATAGTCAATCTGCATTAGTAGATACTTCTATTTTTCTAGCCTATTTTATCATGGCATTGCCAGCTGGGTATCTGCTTCGACGGTGGGGATATAAATTGTCTATCATCTTAGGGTTGATTGCTTTTTCTATAGGAGCATTCTTATTTATACCTGCAGCAGACCACCGCATGTACGAGCTATTTCTGTTGGCACTGTTTATCATCGGATGTGGTCTGGCGGTGCTGGAGACTGCGGCTAATCCTTATGCCGCCATCTTGGGGAAACCGGAAGCGGCGACACATCGGCTTAACCTTGCAGCGTCATTTAATGGACTGGCGGCAATGGTTGCTCCGATCCTTGGAACGACATTTATTCTGTCCGGCAAAAGCTTTTCCGAGTCAGAACTGAACGCCATGGCTGAGGTGGAGCGGACGGCATATCTTATGGAGGAGGCATCCACCGTGAAAGCACCTTATCTGGTATTAGGACTGATTCTGTTACTTGTAGCGGTGGTGTTTATTTTTGTGAAACTGCCGGAGATTAAGGAGGAAGAAACAAATTCCGAAGAAGTAACTAAAATCGGTCTTTTCTCTGTATTGAGGCATAAACATTTGGCTTTTGCGGTCATCGCGCAATTTTTTTATGTTGGTGCGCAAGTTTGTGTGACCAGTTTTTTTATTCGTATGGCGCAACAAGGCGCAGGCGTCGATGAGAAAACTGCAGGCTATTATCTAGGTGTATACGGATTGCTCTTTATGGCGGGAAGATTCGTAGGGACATTCCTGCTGCGTTATACGACGGCGAATCGCTTGTTAGCATTGTACGCCTTCGTATGTGCCGTATTGGCTGGGGTCGCGGTTTTGGGCTCTGGTATGGTTGTGCTATATGCACTGGGAGGCTTAGGATTCTTTATGTCTATCATGTTTCCTACTATTTTTTCGCTAGGAATTGTAGGATTAGGTAAAGATACCAAGCAGGCTTCCTCTTGGTTGATAATGGCGATTGTCGGAGGAGCGATCTTTCCTTACATTACAGGAGGCATTATTGATATCGCTGGTGACAATACGCAATTTGGGTATGTTGTACCTTTCGTCTGCTACCTCATTATTCTATGGTTTGCACAAAAAGGATATAAACCTGTGCGTCTATAGCGGGGTGGGCAACATAATATAATAGCTGGAGAAAATATCATAAAGTCGCCACTTACTTTTAAAGTATGTTTGTAATTGGTGTTTTTTAACTCGAACCCTTTTAAGTTTAATGGAGTGTCTGCCTGCGATATGCAGGCAACTATAATTATGTACGGATGAAAAAAATTATTTTATTCCTGGGGTGCTTAGCGTTCGCAACCGCATCGTTTGCGCAACATGCAAGTACCTGGATTTGGTACCCAGGAGATTTTGAGGTTTGGCTCAGTAATGATATGCAAAACCGCCGAACAGAGCGGGGTACGTTCTTTCCACCCTTTTGGAAGATGGACAGTCATTATGTATTGGTTGAGTTTAATAAAGAGTTTGATTTGCCGGAGGCAGATGAGATATCGATTTATACAGAAGGAAAATACAATGTAAAAGTGAACGGCAAGATGTTGCCCGGAATGCCTTCCAAAGTAAAGTTGGAAAAAGGAAAGCAACAGATTAATATCAAAGTATACAATCAGGCCCATGTACCTGCACTGTATGTTGCTGGTAAGCATGTCCGTACGGACAAAGAATGGCTGGTGACATTTGAAGACAAGGAGTGGATTGATGAAACAGGAAAGGCATCTGACCAATCCGGGACAACTTATGTCAAAGCAGGCTATTGGAATATGGACGATCCCGCGGAAAAGCCATCTCAATTTAAACTGCCTACGCGACCCGAGCAAGCGGTGAGTAAAACTGCCCATGATAACGGTTTCTTGATAGATTTCGGCAAAAATACGTTTGGTTTCCTAACGCTGCACAAGCTCCAGGGAGAAGGAAATGTAGTCATTTATTATGGTGAATCGAAAGAGGAAGCCTTGGCGACAACGACCTGCGAAACGCTTGATATATTAGACGTAGCACTGTCGACGGCCCAAGATAGCACATTAGATCTTTCTAAAGCATTCCGGTACGTCTATATCGAACCGCAAGGAAATGTACAGTTTGATCAGGTTTCTATGCAGTACGAGTACTTGCCTGTGGAAGACAGAGGTACATTCCGGAGCTCTGACGAAGAATTGAATAAAATATGGGAAGTCGCGAAATATACAATGGAATTGACATCCCGAGAGTTTTATATTGATGGTATCAAGCGCGACCGTTGGATATGGAGCGGTGACGCTTATCAGTCATACGCGATGAATTATTATCTCGGTTTTGACTCCGAAACGGTAAAGCGCACCATCTTGGCGTTGCGTGGTAAAGAGCCCACCATCACGCATATAAATACCATTATGGACTACACGTTCTACTGGTTTCTGAGTATCTACGATTACTACCATTATACCGGTGACAAAGAATTTATTGAATCTGTATATCCGAGAATGCAAACCCTGCTGGAGTTTTGTCTAAGTAGAAGGAATCAAGATGGTTTGATGGAGGGTTTGTCTGGGGATTGGGTATTTATCGATTGGGCGGAAGGCTTGAGCAAAAAAGGAGAAGTTAGTTTTGAGCAGTTGTTGTTGTGCCGTAGTTTGGAAACGATGGCGTTGTGCGCGGATTTGCTACAAATAGAAGAAGATAAAAATTTCTATGCAAAAGAAGCCGCTGCACTCAAGGGTAAATTTTTCGACTATTATTGGAATGACCAGAAAACCGCATTTGTCCATAGCCGTGTGGACGGAAAACAGACGGAAGAGGTAACGCGCTACACGAATATGTTTGCGATCTTTTTCGACTACTTATCAGCCGAGCAACAACATGGAGTCAAAAAGAACGTTTTGTTGAACGATAATATTAAAAAGATCGTGACGCCCTACATGCGTTATTACGAATTGGAAGCGCTTTGTGCATTAGGGGAGAAAGATTATGTGATGGACGAGATAAAAAGCTATTGGGGTGGGATGCTCGACCTAGGAGCAACAACATTCTGGGAAGAATATAATCCGGAAAAAGAAGGTGCAGAGCACTACACCATGTATGGGCGAGAATTTGGTAAGAGCCTTTGTCACTCTTGGGGCGCTAGTCCGATCTATTTGTTAGGTAAATATTATTTAGGTGTAGAACCGACGTCTGCGGGATATGAAACATACACTATCGAGCCTTATTTGGCGTCACAAAAGTGGATGGAAGGGAAAGTTCCGACGCCAGGAGGAGAAATTGAACTTTTCGTGTCTAAAAATAGAATTAACGTAAAGTCTCCGATCGGAAAAGGAACGTTAACGATAACCAGTAAATCTTTGCCGCGTACAAACCATGGTAAAGTAAAGAAGGTGTCTGAAGATACCTACACACTGGAATTGGAAAAGGGAATCGACTATGAAGTGGAATATGCAGGGTAAGGAAAATATGATGGTGAAAAAATGCAGGTCTGTTTTTGGTGTGTTGTTATTGCTGTCTTCTTTGTCGGTACAGGGGCAGACAGTAGATGGGAAGCCTGCCGTCATTCCGCCGATCCCGGATGGTAAGATCGCCTCCGCATGGGAAGATCCAGCCATAACATCGATCAATCGAGAACCTGCCAGAGCCACGGCTTATTCCTATTCATCCGTAGAAGAAGCGCTTAAAAACGATCGCGAGACAAATGACCGCCTTTTATTCCTAAATGGTGAGTGGAATTTTAAGTTTGCTATAAAGCCGGCTGATGCGCCTAAGGATTTTCATTTAAAGGAAGTAACAGGCTGGGACAAGATAGAAGTACCGTCTAACTGGGAGATGAAGGGATATGATATCCCCATTTATCGTTCCGCTGTATATCCGTTTCTACCGATTGACCCGCCACGTATCCCGAAGGACTATAATGCCGTCGGTTCTTATCAGCGAACATTCGACTTGCCAGCCGATTGGGACGGTATGAATGTCACTTTGCATTTTGGTGCAGTTTCGTCAGCTTATCACCTCTGGATAAATGACCAATACGTGGGATATGCGGAAGATTCTCATTTACCCTCAGAGTTTAACGCAACACCTTATTTACAGCCTGGCAAGAACCGTATTTCGGTACAGGTCATTCGTTGGAGCGATGCATCCTACCTAGAGGATCAGGATCACTGGCGACTGAGTGGCATACATCGCGATGTGTTCTTAATGGCCGAACCAACGGTACGTCTTGCAGATTTCCATTGGCAAGCCACGCTTGACTCCGCTTATCAAGATGCTAAGTTCTCGTTGAGACCAAAGATCGACAACTTTTCAGGAGATAGCATCAACGGGTTCATTGTAAAGGCACAATTATATGACGAGCGTAATAATCCCATCCTGTCGAAAGAGATGCAACGAGATGCAGGAGAGATCTTTGATGAGATTTACCCTCGATTGGACAATGTAAAATTCGGACTGTTAGAGACTCATATCCCCAATCCAAAAAAATGGTCGGCAGAAGATCCCAACTTATATCGATTAGTTATTACTTTATATGATAAACAAGGTCAATTGTTGGAAGCGAAGAGCTGTAACGTAGGCTTTCGAAGTATCGAAATTTCCAGGGAAACGGGTGCCTTTTTAGTCAACGGCAAATTGACGAAGCTCTATGGCGTTAACCGGCATGATCACCATCCCGAACGCGGAAAAGCATTGACACGGGCGGATATGGAGGCCGATATTCGGCAGATTAAACAGTTTAACTTTAATGCGATACGCACGTCGCACTATCCAAACGACCCCTACATTTATGAGCTGTGCGATCGATATGGCATCATGGTTATGGATGAGGCAAACATGGAATCGCATGGCTTAGGTGGAAAGCTGATGAACGATCCAGCTTGGTTAGCGGCGCATATGGAACGTATTACCCGAATGGTCGAGCGTGATAAAAATCATCCGTCAGTCGTCATCTGGTCATTAGGAAATGAATCGGGTAGAGGGCCAACGACAGCAGCGATGGCGGCGTGGGTACATGATTTCGATATCACACGACCACTGCATTATGAGCCGGCGATGGGGAGTCACCAACTGCCGGGCTATATAGACCCTTCCGACCCACGTTATCCCAAATCGAATGCACATGCTTATCGGTTGCAGAACGTGCGGGACCAGTATTACGTCGATATGGTGTCAAGGTTTTATCCGGGCATTTTTACGCCAGAGTTATTGTTGAAACAGGATAACGGAGATAACCGCCCAATTCTATTTGTAGAATATTCTCATTCTATGGGAAATTCAACCGGAAACATGAAAGATTTCTGGGATGTCTTCCGGACGCATCCGCGCCTAATTGGCGGTTTTATTTGGGATTATAAAGATCAGGGACTGATACGCCAAGACTCCGTGTACGGTAAAGTCTTGGCCTATGGCGGGGATTTTGGAGAAAAGATTCATAACGGAGCCTTTAACTTAAATGGCATTGTGGATCCATGGAACCGTCCAAAGGCCGCGATGTATGACAATAAGCGGATTTATCAGGCGGCAGAGATTACCTTGTTGGAAAGAAAAACGGCACGGGTTAGGATAAAGAATCGAGCGGTGGAACGTAATCTCAATCACTATCAACCTGTCATGTTGATTAGAGAAAATGGGGAAGTGGTGCGCGAAGTCGAACTACCTTATATCGATCTGGCTGCAGGCGACTCCACAGAAATGGACTTGCTTTCCTATATTCCTGTGAAAACGAAGGCAGAAAAGGAATATCAATTGGATCTGCAGTTCCGTTTAAAGGATGACGAGCTCTGGGCGCCTAAAGGCTTTGTAATCTCCTCATCGCAGGTGCGATGGCGGGACTTGGGTAACGTGATGAAACCCTTGAAATCTGTGGGAAAACCCTTGGACGTAGCGGAGGATGATATGGGGTACCGCATTACGGGGACAACATTTGAAGCCGTTTTCGTCAAATCTTCAGGTGGATTACACCAATTGATTTACAAAGGTCAGGAAATTATTAACGGGGCGTTATTGCCGAATTTCGTGCGTCCGGCAACGGAGAACGACCGCAGAGGCTGGAAACCGGATAGAAAATTGAAATATTGGTATAACGAAGCAAAATTAGTCAACATGAACATGCGAGAAGAGGCAGATGCAGTACATATACAGTCTCGTTATATGTTGCCTGGTGATTCGGCCAACGTGACAGTCAATTATGCTGTCAAGCTGCACGGCGTCGTGTCTGTCAGTTACCAGTTGGAGATAAAAGACGGTTTGCCAAATATTCCTAAAGTAGGCTTGCAGATGGGTATCAACCCTACCTTCGAACAGATTCAGTATTATGGCCTAGGTTTTATGGAAAATTATCTCGACAGGGCTTATGGATTTGACCTAGGCGTATACACCCTGGATATTGATGAATTTATGGAGCCATATTTGGTTCCTCAGGAAAACGGTAATCGTATGGACGTGCGCTGGTTCCACCTGCAAAACAAGAAAAAGACAGGTCTTTTGGTAATAGGAGATCAACCTTTGCATATGAGTGCCTGGCCTTTCTCACAAAAAGCCATTGAGGATGGTAAGCATTGGTTCAAACTCGAAAAGGAAAGTAAAATTACATTGAACGTTGATTTGAAACAAATGGGTGTGGGCGGAAACGACAGTTGGACGGATGTCTCTGCGCCGTTGGAAAAATATCAAATTCCTGCGGACAACTATAGTTATTCGTTTCATCTGATACCCATGGACGCAAAAGCAGACGTAAAGCAATATATACAATAGAGACGGGAGATTTAAAAAGAAAACATGAAATTAAGGTTTTATATTAGTATAGGTATATTATGTAGCTGGCTTGCAGGGCATGCCCAAATAAAAGGCATCCCGTCCAACATTGTTCCGTTTGCAGCAGATTCTTATGAAAAAGCGAAACCATGGGTTGTATGGTATTTTATGCATGCCAGTTATTCAAAAGAGGGGATTACGGCCGACTTAAAAGCGATGGCGGAAAATAATATCGCCGGAGCCTATTTTACACCTATCAAAGCGAAGACAGATCCGCCCTTGTTTGAGCCAGCAGCAGAAACATTAACACCGGAATGGTGGGAGATGTTCCGACACTTGGTAGCGGAGGCTAAGAAATATGGTATACAGATCGCTATGTTCCCCAACGATGGATTCGCTACCGCTGGTGGGCCGTGGATTACACCGGAAAAATCGATGCAAAAAGTGGTTTATGCCGATACGACAATAACCGTCAATCGTCGAGGTAAAGTCAGTATTCGGTTGCCGCAACCTGAAAAACTATACAATTATTATGAAGATATCCAGCTTTTTGCTATCCCGGTAGCGAAAAAACATAAACGTAGTGATGAAGAATCCCCTAAGGTTACCAGTAGCTATGAAGAAGATTTACAGCATTTGGCACAAAAGGGTAATGATAAACGTTTTGCAACATCCCAACCCGGATGGATCCAATATGCGTTTGAGCAACCTTTCCCTTGTAATGCGTTGAAAGTGGAGCGTCGAGCGAATAATTATGGAGCGAATAGATTGAAGATATTGGTAAGTAACGACGGCGTCAACTTCGACGAATTGACGCAGCTAAATTCTCCGCGGACAGGTTGGTTAGATTGGGACAACGGCGTCACACATACCATTCCGTATACCGAAGCAAAATATTTTCGGTTTGTGTTCGACCCGGCCAATTTTGAACCGGGAGCCGAAGACCTGGACGCGGCGAAATGGAAACCTTCGATTAATCTTTTGGGGATTACTTTATTTGAAGAACCGCGTGTACATCAATATGAGGGTAAGACAGGGGAAATTTGGCGGGTTTCACTGCCTACCGACGAAGAAGACGTTAATTCTGCGTATGTTATAGACAGCAAGCGAGCGATTGCATTGAATCCAACGTCTATCCATGGAGAGGAGCTTGCGACAGAATTGCCGAAAGGCAACTGGAAAATCCTGCGGATTGGACATACGACCACAGGACATAAAAATGAGACGGCAGGTGCAGGAAAGGGGTTGGAGTGTGATAAACTGAATGCCGAAACGGTTGCTTTCCAGTTCGAGCAATGGTTTGGAAAAGCTTATGAAATGGTGAGTCCAGAATTAGCAAAGGATGTGCTGACCGTTTATCATATTGATTCTTGGGAATCGGGCAGCCAAAATTGGACTAAACAAATGCCAGTAGAATTCAAAGCACGCAGAGGATATGAAATATTACCCTATCTACCGGTTTTGGCAGGTTATATCGTCAACAGTGTAGAAGAATCAGAAGCTTTTCTGCATGATTTCCGAGAAACGATCGCGGAACTATTGCAAGAAAAAGGTTTTCAAACACTCCGCAAAAAATCAGACGAATACGGTGTGGAGTTCACCGCTGAAATGACGGCGCCGGTGATGATGAGCGATGGCTTTGCACACTTCGGTTTTACCCATCGGCCGATGGGGGAATTTTGGTTTAGAAGTCCGTCGCACGATAAGCCCAACGATATTCTAGATGCTATTTCGGGCGGACATATCTACGGAAAGAACAATATCATGGCGGAAGCTTTCACACAGATCCGCATGGAGTGGGACGAACATCCACGCTTGTTGAAGTCTCTTCAAGACAGGAATTTTGCTTTAGGCATCAATAGCTTGGTATATCATGTTTACGTGCATAATCCTTGGATGGATCGTAAACCGGGCATGACCCTAGATGGAATTGGGCTTTATTTTCAACGTGATCAAACCTGGTGGAAACCTGGAAAATCTTGGGTTGATTATGCTATACGCGCACAACAGCTGTTGCAAAACGGAAAACCGGTGCGTGATATAGCTGTATTTATCGGCGAGGAAATGCCGAGGCGGTCTATATTGCCCGACCGTTTGACAAAAACACTGCCGGGTATTATCGGACAGGCCCGTGTCGAACGGACAGATTCGTTGATGCGTAATGAAGGCTGGCCGCGACAGAAAGTCGCTAGTGTGACAACGAGCGCGAATATGTATAATCCTGCTGAGTGGGTTGACCCGTTGCGGGGATACGCGTATGACTCCTTTAATCCCGATGTTTTGCTCCATCAAGCGAAAGTGGAAAACGGAGCTGTTATATTCGCCGATCATATTGCATACCGCTTGTTGGTTGTGCCAGGGCAGCACCTTATGAATCCGACGCCCACTCATTTTTCATTGGCAACATTGAAGAAGTTTGCTGATTTGGTGGAGCAGGGAGCAACTGTTTTGTTCAATGATAAACCTACAGATTTACATGGTATCGGCACGAGGCAGGACTCACTGGCTTTTCAAGCACTGGTTAATGACCTTTTTGGCAATATGCAAACGGCCGATGGTTTACAGCATAAATCGTTTGGAAACGGTAGGGTATATTTAGGAACTTATCATGCGGAGAGCTTCGCTGCATTGGGAATTGAAGAAGACGTGATCGTAAACAACAAGAGCAATGCTGCCATTTCCTGGAATCACCGAAATTTTGACGGGGGAGACAGTTATTTCGTGGCCAATCAAGACAGTATACAGCAGGATGCACATTTCTCCTTCCGAACGACGGCACCGTATACCTATCTGTACGATGTACTGCAGGACAGATTATTGCCCATTTCTTCGGCGGAGAGAAATAATCGTACCGAATTGACGATATCGTTCGAGCCTTTTCAGTCGTTCTTCGTGCTTTTTAGCGAAAATAAGATCGATATCCCTCATTGGGAGATGATAAAAACAGAGACGTTAAAGGGTAATTGGAATCTGCAACTGACCGATGTAGAGCATGAACCGGTCGTACAGCAAAAGCCTGATTTTTGGACAATTTCGGAAGTAGATGAGGTGCGTTATCATTCCGGAGTAGGGACCTATTCGCTCACTTTCAACCAACCTCAACAGGTAAATGGGCAGCGCGTTAAGTTGAAACTTGACAAAGTAGAGAGCCTTGCCGAAGTTGTATTAAATGGAAAAGAAGTTGGTGTGATATGGACATATCCGTTAGCGATTGACGTGACTGACTATTTAAAGTCAGGAGAAAACCAGCTGGAAATAAAGGTATACAACACTTGGGGCAATCGTTTCTGGTATGAGACACATAAAGAACCGAACGAGAAAATAATCAAAACCACGGCAACGCCGAAATTCTTGAAAGATCCGCAGGAATCGGGATTACAAGGTGATGTCAAATTGATATGGTACCAAAAAATGAAGTACGATGAAGACAAAAAATAACATATTGCTATTGGCGGTGTCTGCGCTTTTTGTTGGACAGATAGAAGCACAGGAAAAAGCGATTACGAATACGGGTGAGAGTCCTTTTGCCGTGCAAAAGGCGGTGGATATGGGCGATGTCTCCTGGACGAAAGGGTTCTGGGCAGAACGAACAACGGTTTGTTATGAGCGTATGGTACCCCATTTGTGGGACGTCTATACGAGTGCAGATATCAGTCATGCATACCGAAATTTCGAAATTGCCGCGGGATTAGAGGAAGGGGAGCATAAGGGGCCTTCTTTTCACGATGGCGATTTTTATAAGACGCTAGAAGCGGTATGTGCCTTGTATGCGCAAACAAAAGACGAACGACTCCTCCAGATGATCGACGAGGTAACCCCTGTGATTGCAAAATCCCAACGTGCAGATGGTTATATCTATACAAAGGCGACAATCGATCAGCGCAATTCGGGTGAGAACATTGAGTTTCAGGACCGCTTAAGTTTTGAAGCATATAATATCGGCCATTTAATGACTGCCGCATGCATTCATAACCGGGTAACAGGAAGCAAAAATCTATTAGATATAGCGGTCAAAGCCGCAGACTATTTGTACGGTTTCTATAAAAAATCGAATCCGACCCTCGCCAGAAACGCTATTTGTCCATCCCACTACATGGGTACGATAGAATTATATCGGACCACAAAGAACCCTAAGTACTTGGAGTTAGCACAACACTTGATCGATATTAAAGGAGAAATTGAGGACGGTACAGATGATAACCAGGATCGCGTTCCGTTTCGCGAACAGAATAAGGCAATCGGGCATGCAGTAAGAGCGAGTTACCTTTACGCCGGCGTTACGGACTTGGTTACCGAAATACAAGACACGACCTTAAGCAACCGGCTTTTTGCTATCTGGGATGATGTCGTAAAACACAAAATGTATATTACTGGTGGGCTAGGTTCCTTGTATGACGGTACGTCACCAGACGGGACATCCTATGATCCTGCTGATGTGCAAAAGATACACCAGGCATTTGGAAGAGACTATCAACTACCCAACTTAACGGCACATAACGAAACTTGTGCAAATATTGGTAATATGCTATGGAACTGGCGTATGGCAACCTTCACAGGCGATGCGAAATATATAGACATACTTGAATTGGCGCTTTATAATAGCGTACTGTCGGGAATTAGTTTAGATGGTGACAAATTTTTGTATACCAATCCATTAAGTTATTCATCGAATTTGCCTTTTCAACAACGTTGGTCAAAAAAGCGTGTACCGTATATCTCCTTGTCCAATTGCTGCCCGCCGAATGTGGTACGTACCATTGCGGAGGTTAACAGTTATGCCTATAGTGTGTCGGACGACGCTGTGTGGGTAAACCTATTTGGGGGAAATGTCTTGGATACGGAATATAAAGGAAAAAAAATTAAAGTGACGCAAGAGTCCAATTACCCGTGGGACGGAGATGCTTCATTTGTTATTGAGGAGTTGCCCGCAAACTATGCATTGAAGTTGCGTATACCCGGCTGGGCCGAAGGCGCAGAAATCATACGAAACAATAAAAAGGTAAACTTTCAGCTAGAAAAAGGATATGCTAAATTAGCGGGATCATTTAAAAAAGGAGACCGCATCACGTTGCGTTTACCCATGGAAGTGACATTTATGGAGGCAAATCCCTTAGTCGAGGAAGCACGTAACGAGATCGCTGTAATGCGTGGTCCAGTTGTGTACTGTCTGGAAAAAGAAGATATCCCAGCAGATCTTGATCTATTTGATTTGAAAGTAAAAGCCTCTGACAACTTTGAACCTGTACAAGAATCGGTATTAGGACAATCTATTGTTTTCCTTAAAGGAAACGCATATACCGATAACACGGAGCAATGGAACTCCTTGTATCGAAAGGTAACTGCCGAGGATCAAAAGGAGGTGGCTATTCGTCTTGTTCCCTACTTCGCGTGGGGAAATCGGACGTTCGGTGATATGGCCGTTTGGCTACCGCGTAAAAATTAATATTGGAAAGAATAATGAAGTATTTAATTGTCTTTTTACTATTATCCACCTCACTTAGCTTGCGAGCAGAGATTCGCCTTTCCGCTATTTTTACCGATGGAATGGTACTGCAGCAGCAAAAGAGCGTACCGATTTGGGGCTGGGCTAGAAATGGCGCCGCTGTACGGGTAGAAACTTCTTGGGATAAGAAGGAATATGAGGTAAAGGCTAATGCAAAAGGGGCTTGGCGTTTGTTTATCCAAACACCCGCAGCGGGTGGTCCCTATAATATTACAATTTCTGAAGAGAATACGGTAGTGCTAAACAACGTATTGATTGGCGAGGTCTGGTTGTGTTCAGGGCAATCCAATATGGAGATGCCAATGAAAGGTTATCCGTCGCAGCCGATTATGGGTAGTACAGCTGCTATTCTCGAATCACAGGATGAACAGCTGCGCTTATACACGGTGCCGCGGAATCCTTTGCTTCAGCCAGCGGAGGATAGTAAACCTTCGGCATGGAAGGAGGCCAGTCCAGAAAATGTTGCTAATTTCAGTGCAACAGCATATTTCTTTGGGCGACGACTACGGAAAATATTAAAGGTGCCCGTCGGGCTTATCCATAGCAGTTATGGAGGTTCCAATATAGAGGCTTGGATGGATGCGGTATGGCTGGAAGATATGAAGGATGTTAAGATTCCGCAGCAAGAGGAGGGCCTTAAAGATAAAAATAGACAACCGACAATGTTGTACAATGGTATGATCAACCCCATAGTTGGTTATGGTATAAAGGGGATCATCTGGTATCAGGGCGAATCAAACTACGAAAGGCCTGATCAGTATGAAACTTTATTCCCCCTTATGGTAGCGAAGTACCGAGAGTTGTGGCAAAATGATACGTTGTCTTTTTATTATACACAAATCGCACCCTTTAACTATGCTTCCCTACCGCCATACTATGTCGGTGGAAAGTACAATTCTGCTTTTATAAGGGATGCCCAGCGGAAATCCCTAGCTAAAATACCGTATTCGGGCATGGCGGTAACAATGGATTTGGGAGAGGTCGATTGTATACATCCGGCGAGAAAAAGAGAGGGAGCCGACCGGTTGGCTTTATTAGCTTTAGGCGATACCTATGGTATAAAAGGATTGAATCATAAAAGCCCGGTCTATGAACGTATGGAGGTACAGGGTAGTAACGTCGTGGTAGAATTTAACGATGTGCCTCTGGGGCTGACCTCATTCGGGAAAGAAATACACACCTTTGAGATTGCCGGAGAAGACAAAGTCTTCCGTCCTGCAAATGCAATCGTGAAAGGTAAGACCGTCGTTGTTTCCTCGCCGCATGTTTCCAAACCTGTTGCTGTGCGTTACGCCTTTAAGGATTTTGTGAAGGGAGATTTGTTTGGTGTCAATGGACTTCCGGTAAGCTCATTCCGGACGGATGATTGGTAATACGGTTTTCTTTTCCCTTTTTTTCCGCAAAAAAGGGAGAAAAAGCTCGTCGTTAGGGAATCTTTGCATCATGGGTTCTTGCGAAGGCAAATTTGTGTAGTTGCAAAGTTCCCAAGGCGACATGAGGTGTTAATTAGGGGAAGTACAATTCGTAATGTTTGGCAAATAGCGTGAACAGACACGAAAAATGAAATAAGGATGAATAGATTAACCTATACTGCTATCGTATTATTGATCGGCTATGTGCAGCTTGGCAATAAGCTCCATGCACAGCAGTTTGATTGGAAAGATTATTATATCACCTGGGATAAACAGAGTAACCATTCGGGCGAGTCCATGCCATTAGGTGGAGGGGATATCGGTCTGAATGTATGGGTAGAAAAGGGTGATATTCTTTTTTATTTAGGCAAATCGGGGGCTTTTGATGAAAACAACACATTATTGAAGCTCGGTCGGGTACGACTGAAACTTTATCCTAACCCGTTTGAAGGTACCGTGTTCCAGCAGCAACTGCAGGTTGACAAGGGACAGGTGGTTATTTCGGGAGAAAACAATGGCGTAAGGGCGGACGTATCCTTGTGGGTAGATGTAGAGCGTCCGAATATATATGTGGACGTCCAAGCAAATAAAAAAATTGAAGTCGAAGCGTCGTACGAAAATTGGCGATATAAAGAGCGTTATCCTAAGAAGCGGGAAAATAACGCCAACTCCTGGAAATGGGCGCCACCGCATGAAGTTGTGACAAAGCCTGATAGTGTTCGGGGGGTGGGTCAACAAATTTTCTTTTTTCACCAAAATACCGGTAAAACGGTGTTTGATATCGTCGTGGGACAGCAGGGTATGGAAGGCGTCAAAGACTCCCTTTACAACCCACTCTTGGGTCTGATATCTGGTGGGGTGATGCAAGGTAACGGTTTTCGTTTTCTCGAGCAGCGTTCGGGTACCTATATGGATACCGATCACAAAGCTTGGGTATTGAAAAGCGATAAATCTGCTGCCAGACATGCTTTACAAATATCCCTGCATGTGGCTGGACCGGTTTCGTTAGGCGAATGGCATCAACAGGTGGAGACCTTGTCTAAAACTAGCGAATCCAAAGCACGTATCAAAAAGCGAAATCTGGATTGGTGGCGTGCTTTTTGGGAAAGAAGCTACATTCGCGTACAGCCGGCTAACCCTAATGAACGCGATGAAAGCTGGCAGGTGGGACGTAATTATCAGCTGTTCCGTTTTATGCTGGCGGCGAACGCTTATGGTGAATATCCGACGAAGTTTAACGGCGGATTGTTCACATACGATCCATCGTCCATTGACAGCACCATGAATTTCACGCCCGACTTTCGCAATTGGGGCGGAGGAACACACACAGCACAGAACCAACGTTTGGTATATTGGCCGATGTTAAAAAGTGGCGATTTCGATATGCTACCCGCCCAATTTAAGTTTTACCAACGGATACAAGGCAATGCGGAATGGCGCTCTAAAGTATACTGGGGGCACGCAGGAGCAAGTTTCACCGAACAGATCGAAAATTTCGGGTTGCCTAATCCAGCAGAATATAATTGGAAACGACCGGAAAGCCACGACAAAGGATTACAGTACAACGCTTGGCTGGAACACCAATGGGATACGGTATTGGAGTTTTGTATGATGATGCTGGAAACAGCAAATTATAGTGATGCCGATATTCGACCCTATATTCCCTTTATAGAGAGCTGCCTGCGTTTCTTTGACGAACATTATCAATACCGCGCAAAGCAACTTGGAAGTAAAATATTGGATCAGAACGGACATTTGATTTTTTATCCCGGATCTTCTGCGGAAACCTATAAAATGGCATATAACGCCTCCACTACGGTGGCTGCGCTGCAAGAAGTCACGCGCCGTATGTTGGCACTTTCTTCTGCCGAAGTGAATGACTCCTTACGGACCTATCTAGAAGAATTTCAAGAAAAAATCCCACCGCTGCCCACGCGGGAGCTGAATGGAAAAAGGATGCTAGCCCCGGCAGAAATATGGTCTCGGATCAACAATACCGAAGCGCCGCAACTGTATGGCGTATATCCATGGGGAATTTATGGCGTGGGCAGACCTGATATAGACTTGGCGTTAAATACGTTTCATCATGATCCCGATGTTTTAAAGTTCAGAAGCCATGTTGGCTGGAAGCAAGATAATATCTTCGCTGCGCGTCTAGGTTTAACCGAAGAAGCTAAAAAATATACAACACTTAAATTAAGAAATGCTGACCGACGTTTTCCCACTTTTTGGGGCCCAGGTTTCGACTGGGTTCCAGACCACAATTGGGGAGGCTCGGGTATGATCGGTCTGCAAGAAATGCTGTTGCAAGTCGTTGACGACAAACTTTATCTTTTTCCTGCGTGGCCGAGTGAATGGGACGTCGATTTCAAACTCCACGCCCCTCAGCAAACAACGATAGAAGGTAAATTGCGAAACGGAAAGTTGGTCGATTTACAGGTGTTTCCGAAAGAACGGACCGCAGATGTCGTTAATGTGTTGGATAGCGGGACATGACAGGACATAACAGTTTTCTATTATATTCCCTTTACCTTAGGGCGTTGTTAGGAAAGATCTATATTATTATAACACATAATTTATGAATGCATTAGCAGGGGTTTTGTTTCACTTTATCGGTGGTTTTGCATCGGGAAGTTTCTATGTTCCCTATAAAAAAGTAAAAGATTGGTCATGGGAGTCGATGTGGATCTTAGGAGGACTCTTTTCCTGGATTATCGTGCCGCCGATAGCAGCTTGGCTCACCATTCCTAATTTTGGTGATATTATCCGCGAGGCCGGAACTTCGACGCTTAGTTACACCTATTTATTTGGTTTGCTTTGGGGAATTGGCGGTTTGACCTATGGACTCGGTGTTCGCTATCTCGGCGTTTCATTAGGAAGCAGCGTCATGTTGGGCTTGAGTATGGTATTCGGTTCGTTAATGCCTGCTATTTATTATTTTTTTAATCAATCACCCGGCAAACACGGTATTGATTATTTCTTTACAACAAATGCAGGGATTTGCGTAATGGTCGGCCTTGCAGTCTGTATTGTTGGGATATATCTCTGCGGCAGAGCAGGTTTTCTAAAGGAAAGAAGTTTAGCCACCCTCTCTGCTGAAGCAAAATCAGGTTATAATTTTGGGATAGGTATTGTTGTGGCCATCGTTTCGGGTGTATTAAGTGCCTGTTTTAACTTTGGTATCGAAGCCGGGAAACCGATGGCGGATGTAGCGAATCAGATTTGGAAGGCCGCGAACCCGAATCAGGGAGAATTTCTGTACCAAAATAACGTGAGCTATGTCGTCATTCTGTGGGGAGGTTTCACGACCAACGTCATCTGGTGTCTCTACTTATTGACCAAGAACAAAACGTTTTCAGATTATACGAAGAAAACCGCTCCACTGCGCAAGAACCTTTTGCTATGTGCTTTAGCCGGAACAACTTGGTATTTGCAATTTTTCTTCTACGGGATGGGCGAAAGCCGTCTCGGAAATGGAGCGAGCTCATGGATTCTCCATATGGCCTTTATCATCTTGATTGCCAATGCTTGGGGAGTTATCTTAAAAGAATGGAAAGGCGTGAATAAATCCACCTATACCTCTATCATAGCGGGTATTGCGACGATTATTTTGTCCATTTGTATTGTCGGATTAGCAAAAACATTAGAATAATAAAATAACATCAAAACTTATACAGCCGTGAAAGAATACAAACATGTAAACTATCTATGGGATGAACAAAAAGCAAAATCGCTAGAAGGTGATGAAGTTGCTTTGTTGTTATATCGCTCCAATTTACTGGGGTCAGATTTGCGAATTACAAATTATGGCGGTGGTAATACATCGTGTAAAACAATTGATAAGGACCCACTGACCGGAGAAGAGGTGGAAGTGATGTGGATCAAAGGCTCGGGTGGAGATATTGGCACACTAAAGAAATCCGGATTGGCAGCGCTGTATGTGGAGCGCTTGCGTAACTTGGAAAATGTTTACCGTGGTATTGAACACGAGGACGAGATGGTGGAATTGTTTAACCATTGTATCTTTGACCTAAGTTCTAAAGCGCCATCTATTGATACGCCATTGCATGGTTTTCTTCCATTTAAACATATCGACCATTTGCATCCTGATGCTGCCATTGCTATTGCCGCGGCAAAAGATGGTAAACAAATTACACAGGAACTTTTCAACGGCACAATTGGCTGGGTAGAGTGGCAGAAACCTGGTTTTGACCTAGGGTTGCAATTGCGAGCTTGTCTGGACGAAAATCCAGGTATTCGAGGCATCATGTTAGGTTCGCATGGACTGTTTACCTGGGGTGATACGGCTTATGAGAGTTATGTCAATTCATTGGATGTTATCGAAACCTGTGCGGAATACTTAGCGCAGAACTATGGTAAAAATAGACCCGTATTTGGCGGACAAAAGATAGAGAGCTTATCAGCAGACGCGCGTAGGGAAAAAGCAGCGCAGCTAGCGCCTGTGTTAAGGGGATTCTGCTCCAGCGAACGCCATATGATCGGCCATTTTACCGATGATGATAAAGTGTTGGAATATATTAATTCCAACGATTTGGAGCGTTTGGCTCCGCTGGGCACGAGTTGTCCAGACCACTTCTTACGGACCAAGATTCAACCGCTTATCCTAAACTTGGATAAGGAAGCTGATTTGAGTGACGTAGAAGCTGTAAAAGCACAACTAGAGCCGTTGTTTGAAGACTACAGAGCTATGTATACCGAATACTATGAGACCTGTAAACACGATAATAGCCCGGCTATTCGCGATAGAAATCCAGTAATCATCCTGTACCCTGGCGTGGGGATGTTTGCCTTTGCGAAAGACAAGCAAACCGCACGGGTAGCGGCGGAATTTTACATCAACGCGATCAATGTGATGAAGGGATCAGAGGCTGCCAGTGAGTACACTTCTTTGCCTCGTCAAGAAGCTTTCAATATTGAATACTGGTTATTAGAGGAGGCTAAATTACAACGTATGCCCAAACCGAAGGCGCTATCTGGCAAGATCGCGTTGGTTACGGGAAGCGCAGGTGGAATCGGTAAAGCGATTGCTAAGAGATTCGCAAATGAAGGCGCTGTCGTATTATTGAACGATTTGAACGCGGAACGTCTCGAAGGGGCGAAGCAAGAGTTCATCGATTTATTTGGGAAAGATGCAGTGGCGACAGCAGTACTAGATGTTACCAATCAGGAGCAAATAGAGGAAGCATTAAAAGAAGCTGCGTTAGCTTTCGGTGGCGTGGACATTGTCGTGAATAATGCAGGCTTGTCTATTTCTAAATCGATCGAAGACCATACACAAAAAGACTGGGACCTACTGTACGACGTATTGGTAAAAGGCCAGTTCTTAGTAACGCAAGGGACTACTAAGGTTTTAAAAGCACAAAGTATCGGTGGCGATATTATCAATATTGTAAGTAAGAATGCGCTGGTAAGTGGGCCGAATAACGCCGGTTACGGTAGCGCGAAAGCTGCTCAGCTTCATCTTAGCCGATTGAATGCAGCTGAATTAGGAGCGGAGAAGATTCGCGTGAATGTAGTGAATCCAGACGCGGTTATCTCTGATAGCAACATTTGGGCAGGCGGATGGGCAGAAGGCCGTGCCAAAGCATACGGTGTTACCGTCGAGGAGTTACCAGCTTATTACGCAAAACGTACCTTACTAAACGAAATTATTTTGCCAGATGACATTGCCAACGCTTGCTTCGCTTTTGTTGGTGGTAACCTGAACAAATCGACAGGTAATGTGCTCAACGTCGATGGCGGTGTTGCAATGGCATTTGTACGGTAAATTTTTGATTAACTTTATAGACAGCGATGAAACTAGATAATCAGACGATAGAACAACATAATCGGCAACTCGTGGAGAAGCACCAACGTGCTTTCTCCTATACCGCAGAAAACATAGCGAATGTCGAAGAGCTAATGGATAAACTACAACAGTTCCAGATTGCTATCCCAAGTTGGGCATTAGGGACAGGGGGGACGCGCTTTGGTCGTTTTTCGGGCAAAGGCGAACCGGGTACGTTAGAGCAAAAGATCGAGGACGTTGGTTTGTTGCACGCATTGAACCGTTCCAGCGGCGCTATTTCCCTTCATATTCCTTGGGATATCCCCCAGGATGCAGAACAGATTAAGACACTTGCTGCCTCTTATGGCTTAGGTTTTGATGCAGTCAATTCCAATACGTTTCAAGACCAGCCGGAGCAAGCATATAGCTATAAATTTGGTTCCCTGCACCACGTGGATCCGAAGGTGCGTAAGCAAGCTGTCGACCACAATATCGAGGTCATTAAACATGGTATAGCTTTAGGGTCGAAAGCATTGACCGTCTGGTTAGCAGACGGTTCGTCATTCCCAGGACAGCTTAATTTTCGGGAAGCTTTCCAAAACACATTGGAAAGTTTAAAAGAGATTTATAAGCACCTGCCGGACGATTGGAAGATGTTTGTTGAATACAAAGCTTTCGAACCGCATTTTTATTCAACGACTATCGCAGACTGGGGACAATCACTATTGTTAGCTAATAAATTGGGTAACAAGGCTTATACGCTTGTGGATCTAGGACACCACTTACCCAATGCGAACATTGAACAAATTGTTTCCTTGTTGTTGATGGAGGGCAAGCTGGGTGGATTCCATTTTAATGACAGTAAATATGCCGATGATGACTTGACTGCGGGTAGCATCAAACCTTACCAATTGTTCTTGATTTTCAGCGAACTAGTGGAGGGAATGGATGCTCGTGGAATCGATCACGCTACCGGTTTGGGTTGGATGATAGATGCCTCACACAACTTAAAAGATCCATTGGTTGACTTGCTGCAGTCTGTAGAAGCCATTAAAATCGCGTACGCACAAGCGTTGTTGGTAGATCGTAAAGCGTTGAAAGAGGCCCAACAACAAAACAACATCGTACGTGCGCAGGAAATTCTGCAAGACGCCTTCCGTACCGATGTACGTCCATTGGTGGCTGAAGCACGTTTACGTCAGGGGGCAGCCATAAATCCGGTTGCGTTATTCCATGAATTGGATATTCGGAATAAGCTGATCGAAGAACGCGGTAGCAATACTGTAGCGACGGGATTATAGTTTAATCACGAACAATAAATCACAATTTTTTTCAACTGATCCGCCCAGTCGGCGGATCATCTTTAGCTAATTTAAATTTTTAGAATGCGTACGCCAGTTGTCGCTATTTTCGATGTAGGGAAGACAAATAAGAAATTGTTTTTGTTTGATGAACATTACGACATTGTTTTTGAGCGTTCCGCCAGATTTCTAGAAACAGTGGACGAAGACGGGGATCCGTGTGAAAACTTGGAGAGTCTCCGACTTTCTGTATTCGATTCCCTTCATGAAGTTTTTCGTTTGGGTGAGTTTGATATCAAAGCGATCAACTTCACTTCCTACGGCGCCAGTTTCGTATATCTAGATGAAAGCGGGCGACCATTAACGCCTTTATACAATTACCTCAAAGCCTACCCCAAAACACTAGAAGAGCGCTTGCATAGCGCATATGGCGGGGTAGAGGCATTTTCTCTTGCTACAGCCTCTCCTGCATTGGGAAGTTTGAACTCAGGACTGCAGCTCTTTCGTTTGCAACAGGAGAAACCGGAAGTATACGAAAAGCTGAAATGCGCCATACATCTTCCGCAATATCTCAGCTTTTTGGTTTCAGGGCAGGTATATTCGGATATGACGAGTATAGGTTGCCATACTGCACTTTGGGATTTTTCAAAGAATGGATACCACCAGTGGGTACAGGAAACGGGTATAGAAAACAAGCTGGCACCCATTGTAAAAGGAGACGAGGTGTTTTCAGCAGCATTCCCGGGAAGCACTTACAAAGTGGGTGTGGGTTTGCACGATAGTTCTTCGGCGCTGATTCCGTATTTATTGAATTTCCATGAACCCTTTATTTTGATTTCTACGGGTACTTGGTGCATTTCGTTGAATCCGTTCAATGAAGAGGGTTTGACAAAAGAGCAATTAGAAGAAGACTGCCTGTTTTATATGACGTACGCCGGCACACCGGTTAAAGCATCTCGCTTGTTTGCCGGCTACGAGCATGAGGTCCAGACAAAGCGGATTGCAGAACATTTTCAGGTAACGACGGGCCGCTTTAAACATATAGAGATTGACTGGAAGCTTATTGATAAACTGAGTGCAGATAAGCGGATTCCCGCTGATCTAGAAGCTTTCGGGCAGGTAGCTCTGGACAGCTTTGCTGATTACGTAGAGGCTTATCATGCTTTTATGTTATACCTTGTTGCAGCGCAAGCAGCGTCTACCCGTCTTATTTTGGCCGAAAAGAGAATCAAGCGCATTTTTGTGGACGGCGGATTCAGTAAAAACAGTATTTTTATGAATTTGCTTGCTAGGACGTTTGGTAATATCGAGCTATACGCAGCTTCCATGGCGCAGGCTACGGCAATCGGTGCTGCATTGGTGATTCACGACCAATGGAATACGCAGCCTGTGCCAAGTGATATTATCGAATTACGCTATTATCGCGCTTAATAAAATCTAATATTCATACAGTGTTTAGGAGAGCGTATAGATGTAAGGTCTATGCGCTTTTTTATAATGATATATTTGCTGTATGTTGTTTTGCAACAACTGAACCATCTTTAATTTCGAGTTTAAAATCTTGCACATTCCAATTTTTACTATAACGAATTTTTCCTGCTTCTTTTGCTTCGATAGACACATTTTGCAATGTGATCTGTTCCACCCACGAAGAGGGAAGCCCCTCGACATTGATTGCTCTGTTGGCACCCTTGATCTGTACGTTGCGCATGGTGATGTTCCGAAAAGTCGGAATACCCCGCTCGGCAGGCTCAACAGGTTGTAATAGTGTTTTCCAATGCTCGGGTATTTCATTGTAATTATAACCTTCGGGTAATTTGGAGTAGCTATAGCTCGGATTCCAGTTCATGTTTATTTGCAACACTACTCCGACACTATCCATTTTCACATTTTCCAATAGAATATCCTCCACGGTACCGCCGCGCGTTGTTGCGGATTTGATATTTAGACAGTTTTTCGTGCCGGAGCCTTGAATATTGGTAGCGTAAACATGACGTATACCGCCGGAGGTCTCACTCCCTAACGTAAGCAGGCCTGCCCCCCGACGAGCAAAGCAATCTCGGATGATGATGTATTCTGCGGGTCTGTTAACCCTTAAACCGTCTGCATCGCGACCAGCTTTGATACAAAAATTGTCGTCGTTGCAATCAATATCTGTATTCTGTACCAGGATCCAGGAAGATGAATCTATATCAATACCATCGGTACTTGGCCCATGACCGTCCACGTTATTGTTAATGATTAGGCCATCGATAGTAACGTAAGTGGAATATAAAATCTGGACCGTCCAAAAGCCTGCTTGTTGTATCTCTAGGTCTTCTAATGTTACATTTTTTGCGTTGGATACGAGAATAGTGCGCGGCCGGCGCGCGTCGTAATCGACAATCCAACGTAAGCCTTTTGGTTCATATTCCTCGGTTCGCATGCGCCAATATTGTTCCCAAAATGGTTTTCCCTGTGCATGGATAAGGCCTGTTCCACTGATGGCAGCATTTTCCTGATTCAACACATTGATTAACGCTGCCGGCCATTGCATCTCAATGCCGGCTACACGTGTATCTATGACCTTATAATCGTGGATATCTTGACTTCCTAAAAGGGTAACATTACTGTCTATACGCAGATGAACATTACGCTTTACAAATATGGATCCGGTAAGATAGGAACCCGGTTGAAAGCGCACGATACCCCCTCCGTCTTTCGCACAGTCGTCGATGGCCGCTTGAATGGCTTCCGTGTTTAGCGTAATGCCATCGTGTTGTCCCCCGTAATCGTTAACAAAGAACTCCTTTGTTTTTGACGGTTTCGATTGCGCCCCCACCTTAGTATGCCAATCTGGAGGTGTTGCACGTTTTTGGCCAACAACCGTTGAATAGCCAAGCACCGTAATAAAAAATGGCAGAAGAAAAATATATGCTGGTTTCACCATGGCTGATATATAACGAGTTCAATACGCAATTTATAAGATTATTTGCGTAAACGCGTTATGTGCTGTCCTGCGGGAAATCGCTTGAAATTGTACAAAATTGTTTGGCATACGCAGTCGGAGAGCATCCGTGTTTTGCTTTGAAGCTTTTCCTAAAATACTCGGGGTCATTAAACCCGACCATGTAAGCGATTTCATTGATCTGAAATTTCTGATCTTGCAGCAGCTGTTGTGCACGTTTCAATCGGATCTCTTTAATTAGGTCGTTCATGCTATAACCTGTCAACGCTTTCATTTTACGGTAAAGCTGTGCCCTACTCAGCCCGATTGCTTGACAAACATCTTCAATTTTTAAATCGGAGTCCTGTACATGTGCTTCTATATAGAGCAACACCTTTTGAAGCAATACTTCATCAGGCGATTGGGGATTTATTTTTGTTGGTTCAATGGAGACTTGTTGTTTGAACTTTTCTTGT
This sequence comes from Sphingobacterium haloxyli, assembly GCF_002980525.1. Classification (GTDB taxonomy): domain Bacteria; phylum Bacteroidota; class Bacteroidia; order Sphingobacteriales; family Sphingobacteriaceae; genus Sphingobacterium; species Sphingobacterium haloxyli. The sequence goes on along the minus strand of NZ_PVBQ01000001.1, from coordinate 270,181 downwards.
ATATGAAAACGTGTTAAGAGTTGGTTTCGTACTTTAAGCGCGAGGATGGGCAAATGAAAAGGCTTGACCATGTAATCGTCTGCTCCAGTTTCCAACCCCTCTACTTCATATTCGACCCAAGTCCGGGCGGTGAGGAGAATAACCGGAATATGCCGTAGCAAGATATCGGATTTTACTTGGCGTGTAAAGGATATACCATCTATTTTGGGCATCATGACATCGCTGATGATCAAGTCAGGCACGTGTCTTTTGGCAAGCTTCAGTCCCTGCTCACCGTTTGGAGCCTCCAAAATATCGTAATCACTACGAAAGAATTTTGCTAAATAACCCCGCATTTGGTCATTATCTTCCACGAGAAGAAGGGTGCATTTTTGCGATACCAACGGAAGCTGTTCGCTGAATTCGTTTGATGCGCCCAGCGGTGCTGTAGACACAGCATCGAGCGAACTATCCGTCCCTTTCGATATCTCTGTCGCGCTATCATCTTGCGCGACAGGTAATAAAATACGAAATATAGTCAACTTATTCCGTTTTGTATGGGCACGGCTGATGACAGTCAGTTTTCCCCCATGCATTTCTACCAGCGTTTTACTGTAGCTCAGTCCGAGTCCCGTACCCCCCGGAACGGTAGATCGGCCCTGAAGGAAAGGTTTAAAAATACGATCGAGATCCTCCGGAGAAATACCTTTCCCGTTGTCTATAACGTCTATGCGTAAATGTTCGACATCTTGCTGGACACGCACTTTGATCATACCACCACTGTCGGTAAATTTAAGGGCGTTTGAGAACAGGTTGTATAGTACTTTTTCGATTTTATCGGGGTCTAGTATCGCGTAGGTTTCGGGTTTTGATGACGCCACCTTCAACCGAACCTTCTTTTGACGGGCTTGTTGCGAAAAAGAATCAACCACTTTTTGTATAAGTGAGAGAAGCTCCGTTTGTTCAACGTGGAGCTCTTCGTTTCCTGTTTCAAAACGACGTATGTCTAATAATTGATTTACCGTTTTTAAAAGGTGTTGACCATTCGTTTCCATCGTCTGGAGCTGCTCTTGTATCTTAAAATCTTGATCTGCCCAGGTTTTTAATTGCTGTATCGGGGAAAGTATTAAGGTAAGCGGAGTTTTGATCTCATGGGAGATATTCGTAAAAAATTGCACCTTGCTTTCGTGGAGCTCACGTTCTTTTTCGTGGAGAATTGCTTCGTAATTGAGTTTCGATTTTAGTTTCGCATATCGGGTAATGTAATAATAAAACGTGTACAGCAATAGTAGGAATATGAAGGTATAAACGACGTAAGCTTCTGTGCTGGCCCAGAAAGCGGGAGCCACAGAAATAGATAGTTCAGTTGGAACAGTCGACCATACACCATCGCTGTTAGACGCTTTGACCTTGAAAGTATAATTCCCGGGAGCGAGGTTAGAATAGCTGGCCACTCTTTTACTGGCATCGCCATATATCCAATCCTGATCAAAACCCTCCAACATATAGGCATATTGATTACCAGCGGGATTGACAAAATGTAAAGCTGCAAATTCAATACTGACACTTTTATCTTCATAGGTAAGTGCGATGGACGGACTCAAGTAAAGGGGCTGCTGTAGCACCACTCGGCCATTGATTTGTTGGTTAACCTCCACAGGTTGGTTGAGAATACGAAGTTCGGTTAAGACAACTTTGGGAGCCGTTGTATTGGTGCGTATACTATCCGGACAGAAATGATTTATTCCCTTGTTGCCTCCAAAATAGAGTCTATTTTCTTGAAGGCTTCTGTATACCGCACCGTCCGCAAACTCGTTACTTTGTAGGCCGTCTTGCTTTGAGAATGTACGAATATCGAGCGTCTTTTTATTTATTCGTGATATGCCTTGCTTGTGGCTAGCCCAAATAAAGCCGTTATTGTCCTCGGTAACGCCAGCTATGGTCCCTTTCGGCCAAAGATCTCCAAGCTGAGAAAGCTGTTTCACATGTCCAGATTGAGGTTCATAGCAATCTAGCCCATTGCCTGTTCCAATCCATATGCGATTTTCATAATCCTCAAATATACTGTATATACGGTTATCGCTCAATGCAGTGGACGTCGGGTTTCCATGATGTAGCACACGGAGAAGCTTCAGCTTTCCGTCGGTTGTTTCCTGAAAAATGAATATGCCTGCTCCTTCTGTTCCGGCCCAAATTTGCCCTTTACTATCAATAAAGATAGTCCATACGTGTTGCTGTGTAAGAACGTTGCCAAGATCGAACGTTTCTATTTTCTGATTGCCGCGATCGAATTTGGAAATGCCATTCCAGGTTGCTAACCATATATCTCCATCCGCATCTTCCGCCATGCCATACACACCTGCATTTAATGCGGCTGAAGCTCCGATTCGCTCGATGATCCCCTCATGAGGATCGTAACGATCTAGCCCACTTTGGCTTCCTACCCAGATGTAGCCGTCCGAGTCACAAAATACTTTCTTAATATAATTATTTTGAATGGAGTGTGACGACGCTGGATCATGTTGAAAATGTTGGTATTGCCCGTCTTTCCTAATCAGCGTCACACCTTTACTGCGAGTCCCTACCCAGAGGTTTCCCTGCCGATCTTCACATATAGATCGCACAATGTTTTCGACAAGGGAATTGGGACGATCCGGATCATGATAAAGGTAATGAAAAGGGCTGGCATCAAGATAGCTGCGATTAATTCCGTTGCTATAGGTCCCTAACCAGATAACCTGTTGGTTATCTAAAAAAATATCGCTGACATAAGCATCATTTATAGACCAGGGATTCCCCGCGTCAACCGTGTACATTTTCTGCTTTCCTGACGGAAGATGTGTTTCCACCAATGTCGTAGAAAGGTTATCTAAATGCCACCGTGTTTGTTGGTAGCTGAAGCTAACTTGAAGACGATGGTTACGTCGGTTTATTTTATCTTGTAGTTCCGGCGGGCAATCTGTTACGGGGAGACGCTCAAAGTCGTCTGTTTCATAACGGTAACGACAGAGGTACTGCTCGTCGAACGTAGAGATCCATAAATCGCCGTGGTTGTCGGCTAAAATATTGTGGACGCGGTTATTGATTAAGCTTCTAGCGTTATGCGCATCATATCGATATACACGTATATTATAGCCATCATATCGGCAAAGTCCTGACCAGGTGCCGAACCACATAAAGCCATGTTTATCTTTTGCAATACCATGTATGGTACTCTGCGGTAACCCGTCTTCGGAGGTAATGTGGTCAAATTTCAACTGTAGAAATTGCGCATGACTAACCAGCCTTATACCGATCAAGAGCACAAGGACAGTTGTTGTGAAAATTGTTAGCTTTCCGGTTAGCATCGCCCTTAACATAAGGTCTAATGTACAAAAAAAGCTTAATAACTCCATCCTGTCCTGTCTTTGTGCTGACGCAGATAAATGTTTTGTTGAAATTTTAACGAAGGTTTTCTTTAATCAACTTTTTTTAAAAAAAGTTGCACAAACCGAACGGAGTGAGTTCATGAACACCAAAATAAACACTAGTTCATAAAAATCGTCGCTTCAAATATTTGAGGATAGGGGTAGTACTAAGGATGAGTTTCTACAGACCTCAAATATTTGGATGCGACCTTGAAGGTTAAGGAGGGTTCATGCAATTGTATTGTCCCCTTATTAAGCTACAAATCCCACATATAAAATTTTGGAATATGTAGAAATATGGTGATTGCATTATCCTATTATTCAAAATTTTAAAGTGGGGAGTTTTTTTGCTTCCTTTTTTTGCGGAAAAAAAAGGAAGAGCCCCGCCGCGGCTCGAGTGGCACAAAAGACGAAAGAAAACCTTCCATTTCAAAAAGCCATTAAATTTTGGTGGTTTGAGACATTTTTACAGGGAATTTGAGCAATTTTTACTGCCTTAGGTTCCTAGACTGCGATAGCTTTGTAAAACGCTGACCACCATACTGCGTTGCTTTTAGCTAACAGCAACTATACAGGCGTAAATGTATCGGTATAAAATGGTCCAATGTATAAACAACAAGCTTAACATCATGTAGATAAAAAGTATAAGATTTGTTAACCAACCTTAAATTATAGTAACATGGAAACCTTGTATATTTCGTCACGTGCACGCGACACTATAAATGCGGAGTTAATTAAGATGATAAAAATCAATGATTTTTCGGCAACCCCTAAATATGTACAAGTAGCCGATGCTATTGTGGAGGCGATCAAGCATAAAGTCGTCGAAATCGGAGATGCGCTTCCGTCCATTAATGATTTAAGTTATCAATTGCAAATTGCACGGGACACCGTTGAAAAGGGATATCGGAAATTACGTATGGAAGAGATTATAAAGTCCTCTCCCGGCAAGGGATATTTTGTTGCCAAAGAGCAAACTTTCCGCTTGCGTATAGCGGTATTCTTAAATAAGTTGAGTTCGCACAAGAAAATTGTTTACGACGCATTGGCCAGTAAGTTGGGTAGTGAGGCCGCTATAGATCTCTTTGTTTACAATAGCGATATTACGCATCTGCGTACACTGTTGCAAAACCTATCTCAGCCGTATGATTATTATGTGGTGTTTCCCTATTTTAAGGAAGGAAGAGAAAAAGCAGCAGAGGTATTGTCTGCCATTCCAACAGATAAGCTTTTGTTATTGGGGCGAGATGTCGAAGGCGTAAGCGGAGACTTTCCGATTGTTTGTGAGCATCACGAAAAAGATATATATGAGGCATTGGAATCCATTCGACAACGACTTGCTAAATACAACATGCTCAAATTGGTCTTCCCTGATCATAGCGATTATCCAAAAGCAATTATTAAGGGCTTTTATAAGTTTTGCCAGGAATATGCATTTGATCATCTTTTGGTCGGCGATCTGCAAGAAGAACAAATAAAAAAAGGAACATGCTATATCAACTTGGCCGAAGATGACTTATTTCATTTATTGGATAAGGTGAGTGTGAAGGGGCTGGAAATAGGCCAAGATATCGGGATTATCTCCTATAATGAGACTCCGCTAAAAAAATTTATACTAAATGGTATCACTACGATTTCGACGGATTTTCGTCTAATGGGGGAATATGCGGCTACCAGCATTTTAGATGGTTTGACTAGCCGCTTAGAGGTACCATTTTATACCGTACTACGTGCTTCCGTATAAAAAAATAACGTGTAATCGCCCCTGCGACAGGATGCCGCAGGATGCGATAATTTAATTTATTTGGTAGTTTGCCTCTGCTTTTAACAATGATGATTAAACCTATGTTTTCACTGAAAATAAAAACATATATCGCCTTTTTACTATTATGTACCACCTTGTCAGGCCATGCGCAGCATGTAAAAGAAATTCGGTACCTATCCGGTAAGGATAATGAACATACCGTAGAATGGGATTTTTGGGTAACTGGGGGAAGAAAAGCAGGGAAGTGGTCGAAAATAGCGGTGCCTAGTCATTGGGAGCAACAAGGGTTCGGAAACTATAATTATGGCCGAGACTACGTTACTTATGGTAAGAATTTTCGTTTTCATGACGAAAAAGGAATTTATCGTCATGCGTTTGAAGTGCCCGCACACTGGAAAGACAGAAAGATCTCCATTGTTTTCGAAGGATCAATGACCGATACGGAGGTGGAGATTAACGGAAAATCGGCTGGTGACATCCATCAGGGTTCTTTCTACAGGTTTAAATATGATATTACAGACAAGGTCCATTTCGACAAGGAGAATGCATTAGAGGTAATTGTATCCAAGATGTCGGCAGATAATTCTGTAAATAATGCAGAACGTCTGGCCGACTATTGGATTTTGGGCGGCATATATAGACCGGTCTATTTGGAAGCCACACCCAAAGCGCATATTACGTGGGCGGCCATAGATGCGAAAGCAGATGGTTCGTTCAGGAGCAATGTTTATGTCGAGCATATTCAGGAAAATTCCACTTTACGGGTAGACTTAAAGGATAAAGAAGGACATGTAATCGGAACAAAAAGTATAAGGCTCGCATCTTCTGATTCGGTGAGATCGGTGACGCTGAATGTAGACCAACCCAATTTATGGACCGCAGAAACACCTCACCTATACCACGCCGTATTTACATTAACGAATAGCCGTGGAGACAGCTACCAAACAACGGAACGTTTTGGGTTTCGCACGGTCGAGGTCCGTCAAGGCGATGGAATATACGTGAATGGTGTGAAGGTGAAAATGAAGGGGGTAAATCGCCATGTCTGGTGGCCAGAAACAGGTCGGTCTGTCAACCGAACATTGGATTTGAACGATGTGAAACTTATTAAGGAGATGAACATGAATGCCGTACGCTGTTCGCACTATCCACCCGACAAAGCGTTTCTCGAATATTGTGACTCTTTAGGTTTATATGTCTTGGATGAGCTTGCGGGATGGCAACAGGCCTATGGAACATCCGTAGGAAAGAAACTGGTAAAAGAGTTGGTTATAAGGGACGTGAACCATCCATCTATTATACTGTGGAGCAATGGTAACGAAGGTGGACATAATAAGGAACTGATCGATGAATACGCGAAGTATGATTTATCTGCACGCACGGTGATCCATGCGCACCATCGACCGGGAAATGAACTCAATGGAATAGATTGTAATCACTATGAAGACTTTTACTCGACAAAGAAAATACTGGAAGGACCGAATATTTTTATGACGACCGAGTTTCTGCATGCACAGGATGATGGTGGCGCTGCTGCCGGATTAGCTGATATCTGGGATCTGCACTGGGAAGCGAAGCTTGGAGCGGGTGGTTTTATCTGGAACTTTGCGGACGAAGGTATTGTGCGTACCGATTTTAATGGTACTATTGATGTGAACCGGGTAAATGCCCCAGATGGTATTTTAGGGCCTTACCGACAAAAAGAGGCTAGTTTCTTTGCCATCAAAGAGATTTTTTCTCCTGTTCATATCAAAATGAAGAACTTGCCGGCAGATTTTGGTGGCGACATCGAAGTAGAAAACCGCTATCATCATACCGACCTCTCTGCATGTACGTTTCAGTATCGATTGGTTAAATACCAACAACCATATGCTGATGCGATAGGGATAGCTGATGAAAAGATACAGGCTCTAAAGGCACCAACCATAAAGCCCACCGAAAAAGGCACCTTGAAGTTGAACTTGCCGGAAGGCTGGAAAGCTTACGACGCGTTGTTGCTAACGGCTACGGATGCGCATGGCGAAGAGATATATACCTGGTCTTGGCGCGTTCGGAGTAATGCGTCGATAACTGAAGAGATCTTACCCGTAAAAACGGCGACCCCGGTCGAACTGACAGAAGACAGCGCATATTATGTGTTGAAAGCAAATGGCATTACAGCATTTATTGCAAAGGAAAACGGTTTGCTAGCAGATCTAGCAAACGACTATAGTATGAAGCTCGCTTTTCAGAACGGTCCGCTATTGATTGATGGAGAATATACGTTGAAAGAGGTTAGAACGACTTCGGTAGGTGATAATAAGACCGTGGAATTTGCTTTTGACGGTCAGCTGGACTACATCCGCTGGACCATGCGGCCCGATGGATGGCTAAAATTGGATTATAGTTACCAGATGAACGGAAAACGACCGTACGCGGGAGTGAGTTTTGATTTCCCGGAGAATTATATCATTACGGCGAAATGGTTGGGTAACGGGCCGTATCGGGTTTGGAAAAACCGATTGCAGGGCGTGACCTTAAACACGTGGGAAAATATGTACAACGATTCCAGAGCGGGTATTGGGCCTTGGGAATTTCCGGAGTTCAAGGGATATTTTTCCGACGTAAGCTGGGTGCATTTTAACACGACACAAGGCAAGTTCCTTGTGGCTACCGAACAGGACGATATGTATCTGCGTTTATTCGATTTTTATGGTATTTCCGGACCGAAGCACTACCCGGAGCTTCCAGCCGGTGATATCTCTTTTTTAGATGCTATCCCTGCCATCGGTACCAAATTGGCGATGGGGATTAACAATAGACCGGAGGTTAATGGTCCGGCAGGCGAAATGACCGTGTTGGATGGGCCGATATCCCGTACACTCTATTTCTATTTCGGTACACCGCGAGGAGAAAAAGAAAATACGCAATTTGTGATGCCTAAAGAGAACATATTGACCGATTAGGGCGAGGGTAGGCTTTGATACGGATCCTGCTATTAAATGCCATAACAAAGTTTTTACATAGGGTTATAAAAGCGATATATAAGCTTTCTCTACCAAAATGTCACATTATCAACCGTTTTATGCAGTTCAAACAGGACACTACAGGTTGCCTGTGCTGCTATTTGTTAATAGTTTAGGGATGATAAATAAAAAGTTAAACAATAATAGAGCTCGCAAGCTGACCGAAAGGTAGAGAACCTACGTTTCAACTTTATAATCATAAACAAAAAATAAACAGATGAACAACAGAATCTTCATAGTTGCCGTATTATTTATAGCGCTTACTTCATTGCATCTGGTCAAAGGGCAGGACCGTTTTCCGGACGGAACACCCGTATCTGACTGGTTCAAGAAGGTGGAGCCCACACGTATAGAGACATTAGGAACATCATACCGCATTACTGATTTTGGTGTTATGCCAGACAGCACCCTACTTCAAACAGAAAAAATCCAAGCCGTGATAGACAAAGCGCACGAAGCTGGCGGAGGGGTAGTGGTCATACCTAAAGGCATATTTCTAAGTGGTTCTCTGTTTTTCAAACCGAAGACCCATTTGTATCTGGAGGAGGGAGCCGTGTTGAAAGGAAGCGATGATATCAGTCATTTTGAGCTATTGACGACGCGTATAGAAGGTGAAACGGTCAAGTATTTTGCGGCTTTGGTTAACGCGGACAAAGTGGATGGTTTTACCGTGTCCGGAAAAGGTACATTAGACGGAAATGGACTCCGCTATTGGAAAGCTTTTTGGCTTCGTCGCAAATTCAATCCAAATTGTACGAATAAAGATGAAATGCGGCCACGTATTCTCTATGTATCCAACAGCAAAGATGTACAGGTGTCTGGCATACATATGAAAAACTCTCCCTTTTGGACTTCGCATTATTATCGTTGTGAAAATGTGAAGTTGATTGATTTGCATATTACGGCTCCAAAAGAGCCTGTTAAGGCACCGAGTTCGGATGCGATTGATTTAGACGACTGCCATAACGTGCTGATAAAAAACTGTTACATGTCTGTGAACGATGATGCTATTGCTTTAAAAGGTGGCAAGGGACCAACGGCAGACAAAGACCCGAACAATGGGCCGAATTATAATATTATTATTGAAGATTGTACGTTTGGCTTTTGTCATAGCACATTAACCTGCGGCAGTGAGTCTATACACAGTTACAATGTGATCTACCGGAACAATACACTTGATGGTGCGAAACGCATGTTACAGCTAAAAATGCGCCCAGACACGCCACAAGAATACGAACATATCCTGATCGAGAATGTCAAAGGGACAGCAGACATCATGCTGTTTATCCGTCCCTGGACCCAGTTTTTTGACCTGAAAGGGGAAGAGGGTATTAAGCTTTCCTATGCGCGGAATATCGTCCTACGTAATATCGAGCTCGCGTGTGACGTATTATTCGACGTGAGTAACTCTAATCAGTATCAATTATCCAACTTCACGTTTGAAAATATGAATATCAAAGCGAAAAGACCGCATATCAATCAGGATTATATTGAAAACTTTATTTTGAAAAACGTGGTTGTAAACGGCAAAGAAGTTGCTCAGAAATAACGCTAAAATAACCCATTATGAAAAACCTGAAGAACACCTTATTGACAGCAGTTTTCCTGCTTGTAGCTATCCCGCTTTCGGCACAGCGTCAGATGGAATACTTGGATCGAGGGTTCGTAGCGGTCAAAACGTCTGATCATACCACGTTCCTTAGCTGGCGTTTGCTGGCGACAGATGAATATAATCTGCCTTTTCATCTATACCGACAATATGGAGAGGGAAAGAAAGTACGGCTTACCGATAAGCCTTTGCTGAAAGGAACAAACTTTGAAGACAAAAGGGTCGATCTAGCGCAGGATGTGACCTACACATTGGTTAGCGTGGAAAACCAACAAGAAAATCTGGAGGCCACGCTAAAACTGGAAAAGAATACGCCCGTAAGACAATATCTAGAAATTCCGTTACGTACCCCTGAAGATTACACACCCGGGGACGCCTCTGTGGCGGATTTAGACGGCGATGGTTCGTATGAGATTATTGTACACCAAATTGGAAAGGGACACGACAATGCACACAATGGGATCACTACTGATCCGATTTTTCAGGCGTATAAATTGGATGGTACCTTTTTATGGGAAATTAACTTAGGCAAAAACATTCGGGAAGGGGCACATTACACCCAGTTTATGGTGTATGATTTAGATGGCGATGGTCGCGCGGAGTTTGTATGCAAAACAGCAGATGGTACAAAAGACGGATCTGGAAAGATTATAGGTGACCCCGATGCGGACTGGCGGGATACCGACAGCAATTCTTCAACCTACGGCCGTATTTTGACGGGTCCCGAATACCTTACAGTTTTTGATGGACGCACCGGAGAGGCGGTCAGCACCGTGGATTACTTGCCGGAACGAGGTGACCTGCGCTCTTGGGGTGACACCCGCGCGAATCGGTCGGAGCGTTATCTGGCGGCTGTTGCTTATCTGGATGGCGAAAACCCTAGCATTGTCATGACACGAGGTTACTACGCACGGACGGCATTAGTGGCCTGGGATTTTAAAGACGGCAAACTAGTGAGCCGTTGGGTATTCGATACCGAGACCGGTAAACATCCCTATGCGGGCCAGGGTTATCATAGTCTTGCAGTGGCCGATGTAGACCAAGATGGAAAAGACGAAATCATATTTGGTGCGATGTGTATTGATGACGACGGTACCGGACTGTATACAACAGGGCTGGGACATGGCGATGCTTTACACGTAACCGATTTAGATCCGGACCGTCCGGGTTTAGAAGCATTTGGTATACATGAACGTAGAAAGATAGGCGCCGCGCTTCGCGATGCGAAAACGGGTGAAATACTTTTTAAAGGCGGCATTGATCAGGATGTGGGCAGGGGAGTAGCAGCCAATATCGACCCCAACCATCGAGGAGCCTATATGTGGTGGTTAGGTTCAAAGGTGATGTATGATATGAAAGGAAATCCAGTGGGACCTCCGCCCCGTTCGACCAATTTCTTGATTTGGTGGGATGGTGACTTAAGCCGGGAGCTATTAAACAGTAACTATATCGAAAAATATCAAGAAGGGATAATTTTTAGAGCAGAAGGGGCTTTGTCAATCAATGGATCAAAAAGTACACCAAATTTGAGCGCTGACATATTAGGGGACTGGCGGGAAGAACTTATCCTCAGATCCGAGGATAATCAATCCCTGCGGATATACACAACGACTATTCCGACAGAACATCGACTGTATACCTTGATGCACGATCCCGTATACCGTTTGAGTATTGCTTGGCAAAACGTCGCCTATAATCAACCACCCCATACTGGTTTTTACCTCGGCACAGGGATGGTCCTTCCGGTTAAAGCGCCGGACATACGTGTTGTAAACCCTGGAAGGGATTTAAAGACAAAGAAATAAGTGCTATAGGCAAATGGTAAAGCAATTAGCGATTATAAGATTTGAAAAACATACAACATCCATTATCGAAATATATAAAATAATGAATATCAGTAGAGTTAATGTAGTATTGTCCGTCTTTGTCATGTTGGTTTTATGTTCTTTTATCGAAAAGGAAGACAAACCTACACTTTTTCTCATTGGAGATTCTACCGTCAAAACCGGACGGGGAGATGGGGGGAGTAATGGACAATGGGGATGGGGTAGTTTTATCGCTGACTATTTTAACCCGCAACGAATTGATGTACGGAATAAGGCATTGGGCGGCACGAGCACTCGGACATTTTATAACAACCCGAAACTATGGCAACAAGTGTTAGATAGTATACAGCCGGGTGATTACGTTATCATGCAATTTGGTCACAACGATGCCAGCCCAATCGTGGATACCCTGCGAGCAAGAGGTACCATTAAAGGGAACGGCGATGCGTATCAAGAGGTGAAAAATCCTCTGTTAAAGCAAAACGAGATGGTTTATAGTTATGGATACTACTTACGTTTATTTGTAAAGAATATCCATGACAAGGGGGCTACTGCCATTATTTGTTCGCCAATCCCGCGTAATCGCTGGGACGGCGCAGGCGTCGTACGATCCGATTATGCTATTTGGGCAAAGGAAGCGGCAGAACAGGCAGCTGCTTTTTTCATCCCGTTGGAAGATTTGATTGTGGCCGAATATGAAAAGAGAGGAAAGGAAGAGGTCGGACGATTATTCTTTGGCCCCAAGGATCATACCCATACCCTGCAAGCTGGAGCAGAGGTAAATGCGTCGTTAATTGTAGATTATCTTTTGGAAAATCCCGAATTAGGGTTGAAAAGATATTTAAGAAAATAACTTGATATAACACCAATGATGAAAGCTCTACGTATCCATTTTCTTTGTTTTTTGGCATTTCTACAGGTTGCTTTTGCACAGACCGCAGATCGCCCCAATATTGTCTTAATTTTAGCAGACGATATGGGTTATTCGGATTTAGGTTGTTTTGGATCGGAAATACAGACGCCCTATCTAGATAGTATGGCACAAGGCGGCGTTAAAATGACCAATTTTTATAACGCTTCGCGCTGTTGCCCGTCTAGAGCTTCGTTGCTTACGGGTGTATATCCGCACCAAGCGGGAATCGGAGACATGATGAATACCCGGCCTTACCCCGCCTATCAGGGATACCTGAACCGTGAAACGGTCACCCTTGCCGAAGTATTGGGAAGTGCGGGATATGGTACGTATATGACGGGGAAGTGGCATGTTGGTCAGGCACAGGAACATTGGCCTTTGCAGCGTGGTTTTGATCGATTTTATGGACTTATTGATGGTGCGAACAGTTATTTTGAAAACAGGCCCTATCGTCCCAATCAAAAATTAACCATTGCCTTGGACAACGAGGAAATAGCAACTCCGCAAAACTATTATAGTACCGATGCCTACACCGATTACGCCATCTCCTTTGTCGATCAGCACGTACAGGAGAAAGCGTCAGATCCTTTCTTTCTTTATATCGCCTATCAAGCACCACATTGGCCTTTACATGCGAAGCCGGAAGATATCGCACGCTACCAGGGTAAATATATGGATGGGTGGGAGACTGTCCGTCAACGAAGATTTGAGAAGCAGCAGGCAATGGGCTTGTTTCCGCCCTCGACTACGTTGTCGCCTTTAGACACGACTATGCGCGATTGGGAATCGCTTTCATGGGCAGAAAAAGTACAATGGGATGAACGTATGGCTGTTTATGCGGCCATGGTAGATGCCATTGATCAAAATGTCGGCAAACTCGTGGAACATCTACGTCGTAGCGGCCAGTTGGAGAACACTATTTTTCTGTTTCTATCTGATAACGGCGCTAGCAACGAAACGATAACCAATCAAGGGTTCACGGAAGAAATCCGGGCTGCCAATTTCTTTCCGGCGAGTCACCCCAAATCGTTTACGGCTTACGGCAAGGAAGGTGCTGTAGTCAGTAACACGCCTTTTCGCAAGTTTAAACATTGGGAATTTGAAGGAGGAAATGCCACTGCTTTTGTTGCCTATGGCCCAAAATATATTCCTAGCGGTTTGCAGATTGATCGTCCAGCCCATCTTATTGACATTATGCCCGCTTTCGTGGAATGGGCGAATGTAGCTTATCCGCAGGAATTTGCCGAACACGCCATCCAGCCCATGGAGGGAAAGGCGTTGCAGACGATATGGAATGGCGCAGTAGCGGAAGATCGAGCGATTTGTTTTGAACACGAGGGGAATAAAGCCGTTCGGAAAGGAAAATGGAAGCTGGTCGCGGAATACCCGGAAGATATATGGTATCTCTACGATGTGGAGAACGATCGGGCAGAAAATACCGATGTTAAAGCCAAATATCCTCGAGTGGTGAAAGAGCTGTCCGATATCTATGATGCTTGGTCTAAACGTGTTGGCGTCATACCTTATCAAGAACTGGACAAGAAGCGAAAAAATGTACGGTATGAGTAAATTTCATCCTTTCTCAGGATACAGCAGGTTGCCCGGTAAGAAATTATGCAGTATTATCGTTGCAACAATATAAATCAAATAATCTATTTCAATAATACGATGAGTAGTAAAAGAAGAACAACGTATAGCCTGCTGCTGTTGATGATGGTTATCCTGAGTGCTTGTGCTCCCAAAAAGCAATTGGTATCAAAAAAGGAAGAAAAACACGAAGTATTGGAAATCTTGCGACGAACCAATAACTATTTTATGGATAAATGGCCGGATACGAAGGAACCTATCTATACGACTCGTTGGCGTCCGAGTAATATCTGGACGAGGGGTGTGTACTATGAGGGCTTAATGGCGTTGTATAAAATCGATCCGGATAAACGATATTATGATTATGCCGTAGACTGGGGCAATAATCATGCATGGGGGCTGCGTAATGGTACGGAAACGCGTAACGCCGACGATCAAAATTGTGGTCAGACCTATCTCGACCTTTACGAAATAGACCCGCAACCGGAGCGCATAGCAGATATTAAAGAGAATATCGATTTCATCATCGCATCGGGAAAAGTGGACGACTGGACTTGGATAGACGCTATTCAGATGGCAATGCCTATCTATACGAAATTGGGAGTTATGTACGATGACGAGCAATACTTTGACTACATGTATAAGATGTATGTGCATTCAAGAGATATTGAAGGGGGCGGTTTATATAACAGGGAAGATAAATTATGGTGGCGCGATAAAGATTTCGTTCCGCCTTATAAAGAACCCAATGGGGAAGATTGTTATTGGTCGCGTGGAAACGGGTGGGTGGTAGCCGCGTTGGTACGTGTGCTGGATCTTCTTCCGGAAAACCAACGGCATCGTGCGGAATATCTACAAGATTTCAAGGATCTGATGGAAGGTGTTCTGGCTACACAACGGGAAGATGGCTTCTGGAATGTCAGTATGCACGATCCCACGAATTTTGGCGGTCGTGAGACCAGCGGAACCGCTCTTTTTGTGTACGGTATGGCTTGGGGAATAAATGAAGGTATCTTGGATAAGGCTACGTACCAGCCAGCTTTGGAGAAGGCTTGGAACGGGATGGTGAGCGAAGCCGTACACCCATCTGGTTTCTTAGGCTATCTTCAGGGAACTGGAAAAGAACCCAAGGATGGACAACCCGTGAGTTATGCAAGTGTACCTGATTTTGAAGATTATGGGCTCGGATGTTTCTTGTTGGCGGGTACGGAAGTGTATCGATTGATGGAAACAAGCAAATAACATAGACTATAAAACCAGAGATAAAAGCCCTAATGATATGACAAAACTGTGTATAACGATATGTGTCTTGTTCTATGGTTTAGCAACATGGGCACAACCCAGGCAGACATATAGTTTCAACGCTGGATGGAAGATTCACAAGGGCGATTTAGAAGAAGCCCAGCAGCCCACATTTGACGATACGGAATGGAGGGCTGTTACGTTGCCCTACGCCTGGAACGAAGATGAGGCTTTTGCAAAGCCAATACACGAACACAGTACTGGAGTGGTCTGGTATCGCAAGACGTTCATACTACCGGATGATGTGCCGCAAGAAAAGGTATTTTTGGAATTTGAAGGTGTGCGTTTCGGCGCGGAATTTTATCTGAACGGCACGTGGATTGGCCGTCATGAGAATGGCGTTATGGCAGCGGGCTTAGATATCTCGCAAAGCGTGCTAAGAAAAGGCGAAAATGTAATCGCTATTCGAACCGATAACGACTGGCGATATAGGGAAAAAGCGACCAATAGTATTTTCCAATGGAACGATAAAAATTTCAACGCAAATTATGGCGGTATCCCCAAAAATGTTTGGATTCATTTTACTGGAGGAACGTACCAGACCTTGCCTTTATATTCCAACTTAGGAACAACGGGCGTCTATGTTTATGCACAGAACATCGATATTTCAAAAAAACGGCTGGATCTCCACGTAGAATCCGAAGTGAAAAATGAAACATCTGCGACGTCTAAAGGACAGTTTTTAGTGGAAGTACGGGATCTTGAAGGTAGGCTTGTACATACATTTGAAAGTCCTTTTTCGTTAGCGGCAGGAGCGACGGGGACGATTCGGGCGGAATCTAAATTGGACGATGTCAATTTTTGGAATTGGGGATACGGTTATCTATATACAGTAACGACGAAGTTAGTCGTTGATGGCGAGACGATTGATGTGGTGGATACGCGTACAGGATTCCGTAAAACAGCTTTTCGGGACGGTATGGTTTTTATAAACGATCAAGTGTTGATGATGAAAGGGTATGCCCAACGGACGAGCAATGAGTGGCCGGCAGTAGGACTTTCTGTGGCGCCGTGGCTGAGTGACTACAGCAACAAGTTGATGGTGGAAAGTAATGCGAATCTGGTTCGTTGGATGCATGTTGCGCCTTGGCGTCAGGATGTGGAATCTTGCGACCGTGTCGGACTGATGCAAATGCTGCCCGCGGGAGACGCGGAAAGGGACGTAGATGGTCGCCGCTGGGAGCAGCGGACCGAACTGATGCGCGATGCGATCATTTACTACCGGAACAACCCGAGTGTTATTTTTTGGGAAAGTGGAAATGAATCAATCTCCGAAGAACACATGGCTGAAATGATTGCCATTCGTGACCAATATGATCCCCATGGAGGCCGTGCCGTCGGATCTCGTGAAATGTTGGATAGTAAACTGGCGGAATACGGCGGTGAAATGCTCTACATTAATAAGAGCGGTAGACACCCGATGATTGCCACCGAATACATGCGCGATGAAGGCCTGCGTAAGTATTGGGATGAACATACTTATCCTTTCCACAAAGAGGGAGAAGGGCCGCTGTATAAGGGTAACGATGCCGGTGCTTACAATAGGAACCAGGATCAGCACGCCATGGAGACGGTTCGCCGTTGGTGGGAATACTGGAAAGTACGTCCGGGAACTGGAAAGCGAGTAAGCTCGGGCGGTGTGAATATTATCTTCTCCGACTCTAATACGCATTATAGGGGGAAAGAGAACTATCGTCGAAGTGGAGAAGTAGATGCCATGCGCATTCCTAAAGATGCCTATTACGCCCATCAGGTCATGTGGGATGGATGGATCGATCCAGATCCTAAGGGGCTGCACATCATCGGCCATTGGAATTATGCGCCACATACAAAAAAAGATATCCATGTAGTCAGCGCAGGCGAGCAGGTGGAACTGTTTGTCAACGGTCAGAGTCAAGGTTTTGGTGCCCGTTCTTATCAGTTCTTATTCACTTTTCCACAGATAGCTTTTGTGGCAGGGGAATTAAAAGCGCGTTCATATAATGAAAACGGGGAGGTGTTGAATGAAAAAGTAATACAAACAGCCGGCGAGCCGTATCGGGTAAAGCTCAACTACCAGCATGGGAATAATGGCTTATATGCCGATGGTAACGATATGGTTTTAGTCGATGTGGAAGTGTTGGACAAAGAAGGTAGACGTTGCCCGACGGCGACCCATATGATTGATTTCAGTTGGGACGGTCCGATGGAATGGCGGGGAGGTATTGCACAAGGCCCCAACAACTATGTCCTTTCGGAATCGCTCCCTGTTGAAGGCGGTATAAATAGCGTATTGCTACGCACCAGATACGGAAAGTCAGGCGAAATGAACATAAAAGCACAGGTCAACGGTCTTTTGCCGGATAGTCTCTCGTGGGAAGTTTCTCCTGTCGTTGAGAAAAGTGGTCTTTTTGTAAAACGTGCGGGAATGGGCTTACCGGTCAATATGGACCGGGGAAATGGTTTGCATGGTGAACCTTTAAAGCAACGGCGGATAACATTGCCTATACAGAAAGTAAGAGCTGGTGCTAATCAAGAGATGGCTATGGCCTCCTATGACGACAATGAGTTGACAGACTGGGTGAATGATGGAACATTGCAAAGCGCGTGGATAGAATACACGCTGGACAAAAAATCGGATATTGATGAAATTGATGTAAAATTGAATAATTTTAGGTCACGGAGTTACCCGCTACAGGTTTTTGTCGACGACAAGCTGGTGTTTGATGGGAAGACGAAAACGACGTTGGGTTACTATACACTGGAAATCCCACGTACCCAAGGACGCCGCGTAAAAATCCAGCTGAAGGGTAGTTCTGTTGTCGCAGCGGAGAATCAACATGCTGAAATAGGTGGCAAGAAATTGGATGACGGTGTGGCGAGAGATGATATCGGCGCCAACGGCCGATTGAGTATTATTGAAATAGATATTCACAAAAAAATAAACAGATGAAAGTGGCGTTCAAAATGCGATTGAAACCGGGTATGAAGGAAGAATATGAGAGGAGACATGCTGCTATTTGGCCGGAGCTGGTGGAGCTATTGAAAGAAAGTGGCATAACAGACTATACTATTTTTTTGGATGAGGATACCAATACACTGTTTGCGGTCCAGTATTTGACAGGTAAATCATCCCAGGAATTAGGAAAGACAGCTGTCGTGCAACGTTGGTGGAAGTATATGGCAGATATCATGGAAACGAACGCCGACTTTTCGCCCATTTCTAGACCTTTAACGAAAGTTTTCCATTTAGATTAACAACGATGAAGAAGAGATTTTTAACGATATTGATATGTTATGGTATGGCTACTTCCGCTGGATGGGCACAAGACCTGTGGCCCAGCGTAACAAAGGAAATGAAACCTTGGACACGTTGGTGGTGGCTAGGCTCCGCTGTGGATAAACCCAACCTTTCCAGAGAGATAAAACTACTGGATGAGGCAGGTTTCGGCGGCGTGGAAGTGACCCCTATATACGGTGCCAAAGGGTATGAAGATCGGTATATCCCTTTTCTTTCGAACAAGTGGATGGATATGCTGGCATTTACCGTGGATCAAGCAAACGCCCATCACATGGGCGTGGATATTAACCTAGGAACGGGCTGGCCATTTGGTGGACCGCAAATCGATGAGCAACATGCGGCTACCAAATTGTTTTTAGATGAGATCGATCTAAAGCAAGGACAGGCAATATCGTTTCCGCTAGGTGTAAGCGATACCAAACAGCGTTTTAGCAAATTGCAGGCGCTTCGTGCATATAAATCCGATGGACAGGAGATCAATCTGGATAGTCAGATGCATAACCAGTCGGGAAGCTGGACAGCACCCGAAGACGTCCGGGTAATCGTCCTTTTCTCGGGAAGAACGCGTCAAAAAGTCAAACGTGCGGCGCCGGGAGGCGAAGGATTTACGCTTGATCATCTGGGTAAAGAACCCGTGCAACGCTACTTTAGTCATTTTCAGGAAGCATTTCAAGGAAAGGATCTACAGGTTCGTGCTTTTTTTAACGACAGCTATGAAGTATATGGTGCCAACTGGACTGATCATTTTTTAGGAGAATTTGAAAAAAGGAAGGGATATAAATTACAGGGATACTTACTGGACTTTGCTGGAAAGAGTAACGACAAAGAAAAGGAAAAGCGTGTGAAGTCGGATTACCGGGAAGTGGTGAATGCTATTCTTCGGGATAACTTCTTGGTTCCTTTTACCTCGTTCTCCAATCAACAGGGGGCGCTATCGAAAAACCAAGCACATGGATCGCCGGGAAACTTAATAGATCTATATGCCAGTACGGATATTGCTGAATGTGAGACTTTTGGCTCCAGTTTTTTTGCTATTCCGGATTTGAGACGGGACAGTGCTGATGTTCGTAATGTCGATCCTGATCCGATGATGTTTAAGTTCGCGTCGTCGGCAACCCATACGACAGGTAAAAAATATACGTCGTCCGAAACGTTTACATGGCTCACGGAGCACTTCAAGACGTCGCTCGCACAGGCAAAACCAGAAGTAGAACAGTTGTTTTTGGCGGGGGTAAACCACGTTTTTTACCACGGCACGACCTATTCTCCGGAAGATGTGCCGTATCCGGGCTGGTTGTTTTATGCATCTGTCAATTTTACGACTAACAATTCGTTTTGGTCTCACCTCCCCGGATTGAATAGTTATATTACGCGTGTACAATCTATTTTACAGACGACACAGGCAGATAACGAATTATTGGTGTATTGGTCGATATATGATGTTTGGCATGATACCAAAGCGCCATTTAAAACATTAAGCGTACATCATGTTGATGATTGGTTACACCCGACCGAGTTCTACAAACAAAGCATGTATCTCCAGCGCTTGGGGTATAGTTTTGATTTTGTAACCGATGCCATCCTCGCTGAATCAAAGGTAAAGGACAACCTCGTGTTAACGGCAGAAAAAGCACGACCTTATAAGGTTATCTATATTCCTTCGACACATTATTTTTCGGAGGAAACGCTCGACAATCTATTGAAATTAGCGAGGAATGGAGCGACACTCATTTTTGAAACTTTACCGAAAGATGTTGGCGGCTTAGCGAATCTGGAAGAGCGTCGCAAAAAGATGAAAGACCTGTTGGCGACGCTCCGATTTGAACTGGACGAGGAAAACCAGTATACGGCGTACGGCAACGGTAAAATATACCTCACAAATGATGTGTACTCAGCGTTGGAAACCGAGCAACTGTATGCAGAGCGATTAGCACGTACGGGACTGAAATTTAATAGAAGAGTGACTGAAAAAGGAACGTATTACTATATGGTCAACCATACGGATAGAATGATCGATCAGCGTGTTCATCTAAATAGTGTTGGGGAAAACTATACCTTGCTGGATCCCCAGACGGGAGCGACGTTTAAGCTTCCCGCAGAGAAAGGTAACGTTCGTGTGCAGATCCCAGCCGGTTATGCATGGGTCGTATACGTATCCGATACAGACAAAGCGGATCTACCTTATCACTATGTCGACGAGCTACAGGAAGAAAAAGTATTCGTGAATCCGTGGAAAGTAAGTTTCTTGAAAGGTGGTCCTCAATTGCCCAAAGGCCGGGAATTGAACAACCTGAGTTATTGGACGGACTGGGGAGATGAGGCAGCTAATAAGTTTGCCGGTGAGGCAGCGTATGAGAGCTCTTTCACCATCTCAAAAAAATCTGATAAAGCTTACCAGCTGCAGCTGGGGGCAGTCAGCGAAAGTGCTCGCGTATGGATCAACGGCAAGGATGCCGGCGTGGTATGGGCACATCCGTTTACGGTTGAAATTGGTGATTTTTTACAAGAAGGAAAAAATGATATACGGATAGAGGTTGCTAACTTGATGGCTAATCGCATTCGAGATTTGGACAAACGAAACGTGTCTTGGCGCAATTATCACGAGATTAACTTTGTAAATATTGATTATAAAGATTTTGATGCAAGTAGCTGGAAGCTGATGGATAGCGGTCTAAAAGGACCGGTACGTTTATTTAGCTATTGAAATACAGTAGTTTATTCGTTTTAAGGGAGAGGCCATTTTCGATAAGGAAATGGCCTTTTTTTGAGACGACCATGAAAGTACATAACAGTTTTGTTACACAAACTTTTTACCTTGCTTTTGAGCTACTATAAATCTATGGTATAACGAGTTGATAAATCTATGAGAGAACAGATCTTTTTTTATTGTTTACTTGCCCTTTTTCTGGGGGCTGGTTATTCGGCTGCTGCACAGGACATGCTGCAAGGTAAAGTGGTTGATGCGTCGCAGCGACCTTTAGTGGGGGTATCGGTGCGGGTTTTGGGAGATGATAACCGGTCTGCATCGTCTGGAGCTGGAGGAGAGTTTAGTGTTCAGGTTAAGCCCGGTGAAACATTGCAATTTTCTTCGGTTGAATATGAAAGTCAGCAAATGCTGGTGAAAAGTTTGCAACCGCTTGTCGTGACCTTGCGGGCGAAAGACGAAATGCTGGACGAAGTAGTTGTCATTGGTTACGGTACACAGCGTCGTTCGGATGTTATCGCACCTGTTTCTAAATTTAATGCCGACGGACTGGAAGAACGTCCCCTTGTGCGTGTCGATCAAGCATTAGTGGGACAGATGTCCGGCGTCCGGGTGAAACAGACAACAGGCGTACCGGGGAAGGGGCTTAGCGTACAGGTACGTGGTTCGGGTTCTATTACGGCAGGAAGTGAGCCGTTGTATGTGATCGATGGATTCCCTTTGGCGACTGCAGCGCCAAACGGATCTGGGAATTATGCACAGGGCAACCCTCTGGACAATATTAACCCCAATGATATTGAGTCGATTGAAGTATTGAAAGATGCTTCGGCAGCCGCAATTTATGGTTCCCGCGCAGCCAATGGTGTTGTGCTTATCACGACAAAACGCGGAAAGACTGGCAAGCCCCAGATGACATTCAATACCTACTTAGGTGCATCTTCGCCCTATCGAAAATTGGATATGCTAAATGGTGAAGAATGGATCGAACGTGCAGTGGAAATGATCAACGGGCAGTGGGTGGCCTCGGGTGCTGGACGCTCAGCAAATCAAACGATAGAAGAACGTCGCGCCATTTTAGGCCTAGGTTCGGGTGGGTACAACACGTCATTTATGTTTGACGAACGTTGGTTGCAGGATGGTCGACCGGGTATGTATCTAATTGACTGGCAGGATGAGGCGTATCGCACAGGTATGGTACAAAATTATCAATTAGGTGCTTCGGGGGGTACCGAGTACGTGAATTATTATGTCTCGGGAAATTACATGGATCAAAAAGGAATAATTCGGGGACTGGATTATAAAAATTATGCACTACGTGCGAATGTCGATGTGAAGCCGACAAAAAAACTGACATTTGGGATGAATCTGGCTCCTACGTATTCTGAAGCCAATGATCCGGGGATAGAAGGAAAGGACAACATCATACACCAGATATATTCGATGACACCCGTGCAAAATAACCCTGCTGGGACCGTCAATGTATTTGAAAATGCCCATTATCCGTGGAGCACATCGACCAATGACCCAATAGCTAAGCTGGAAAACTATATCGGAGAGAACAAAACAGCACGTGTTTTGGCGACATTATACGGACAATACAATATTTTTGACAATTTGGTTTTCAAAACCACAGTGAATCTGGATCATACGGATCGGACCTCTTTTAGTTTTAGGCCGTATACAGTAGGGGGGACATTGCAACAACGCGTGGACAACCCGAATCAATCTACGTACGGGGCTAGTAACAAATATCGGAAGCAGACTTTCGTCAACGAGAATACATTAACGTATAATTTGGAATTAGACAGGCATAACCTCACGGCTCTGTTAGGGCATGCATACAACTACGATCGATTTGATGCGTCATCTATTACCTCACAAGGAGGATATAGAAATAGTAATATAAAAACGTTGAATGCTGCCGTTGGTACTATCGCCTCTACCAACGCTACCAAAAACTTGATGCTATCCTATTTCGGGCGTATACAGTATGCTTTTGATGGAAAGTATTTGTTTTCGGCAAGTATGCGTAGGGACGGGTCCTCCCGTTTCGGTATGAACACGAAATGGGGCTGGTTTCCATCGGTATCGGCTGGCTGGCGGCTGTCAGACGAAAATTTTATGCAGACAGCAGACTTTATACAAGATTTAAAGGTGAGAGCCAGTTATGGAGAGTCCGGAAACAATAATATCGGGGATTACAGCAGTATAGCTATCTTAGGTGACGCTAATTATGCCTGGGGTGGAAATACCGCGCCTGGCTGGGCTCCCGGTAATATTATCAATCCCGATCTTACTTGGGAAAATCCAGAACCTTTGATGTGGGATTGGATTTTGCGTTACTTCGCTCGCGTTTATCAGGATCATTTGATTGGTACCAGAGAACAAGCAGTAACCTCTTGTTGAATGTGCCGACCATGTGGTCTACCGGTTTCGGGTCTTTATTGGATAATGCTGGTACAGTACAAAGTCGCGGATGGGACTTGGAAATTACGTCCCGCAACATACAACGAGATAATTTTTCCTGGTCGTCCTCTTTCAACCTCAGTCATAATACGAATAAAGTAACGCAGCTAATCGGTGACCAGCAGGAAATCCTGATTCCGTCTTCTTTTGATATCGAGCACAGTATTTTGCGTGTCGGACAACCGATGTATAGTATTTACGTCGTCCAGCAAGATGGTATCCTTACGCAGCAAGATATCGATAACGGAGCCGCCTTATATGGGACGCAGGTAGCGGGCGATCCCCGTTACGTAGACGCTAACGGAGACGGCGTGATAGATGCGGAGGATCGTGTCATTGTTGGGCATCCCAATCCTAATTATGTCTGGGGGATTACGAACGATTTCAAATACAAGAACTTCGACTTAAGCTTTATGTTTCAAGGGCAAAGTGGCGGACATCTATATTCGCTTTTAGGGCGGGCATTGGGACGCACAGGACAAGGTGCTAGTGATAACGCATTAGGTTTTTACCGGGATAGATGGCGTTCAGCAGAAGATCCGGGCGAGGGTCGGGTCGGAAAAGCCTATTCTACCTTTGGCCGCATTAAAAATACCGATTGGTTGTATTCTTCCGATTACTGGCGCTTACGGAACGTCACTTTCGGATATAACTTCCGCGATTTACGGCTTGCAGGACAATCGTGGCTGAACTCTGGACGGGTGTATTTGACGTTGGAGAACTTCTGGGGACGTGATAAATATGACGGTGGGTTGAATCCCGAATCGGCGAACACGAACCTGAGTGGCGACGATGACTATCTCGAAGCTGGCGATTATGGTGGATTGGCGCTACCAAAAACAATTACATTTGGTATTAACTTGACTTTTTAAAACGATGAAGAAGATATTATATTTAGCATTAAGTTTAAACCTATTATCGGCCTGTGACATGGATTTGGATCAGCAACCTATCTCCCAAGCGTCTTCTGACACCTATTTTCAGACAGTAGATGATTTTAATCAAGGGTTAAATGCTGTCTATAGTTCGTTGAGAGGCTATCCAGACCGATTGATGAACTTGTCAGAGACCCGGTCCGATAACTTGCATGCAATTTCTGACGGAGGGGTACGTGATTGGGAAGGCATTAATAGTTTTCATCGAACTATTGCGAGCAACCCCTACGTGGAAGAAGCTTGGGAGACAAATTTCAACGGTATTTTTAGAGCGAATAATTATCTGGAACAATTAGCAGAAAAAGGAGAATCCATTATCCTAGATGAGGAAATACGTCGGCGCATGGAAGGACAGGCACGATTTTTACGTGCATTTTATTACTTTGATCTGATTCGCTATTTCGGAAGCGTACCACTGATAGATAGAGTGGTCGATGCAACTGAAGCGAAAGCTATTCCCCGTAGCCCGGTCAGTGAAGTATATAACTTGATCATGGAAGATGTAAATACGGCTATAAGTTATCTGCCCGCACCCAGTGACTATACTTTAGAAGATAAAGGCAGAGCAAATAAGTATAGTGCAAAAATGCTGCTCGGATTAGTTTATATGACACGCTCTGGGCCAGATTTGGGAATTGGAGGCGCAGGGTTAAACACGAACGAATGGGACAAAGCAGTTGAGCAATTTAACGATATCATAACCAGTAATGAGTTCGCGCTATTACCATCATATAGTGCAATATTTGACTACGATAATGAACGTAACGAAGAGGTTATCTTCAATATTGAATACGCTAGCGGAGCGAACCCCATTGTAGGCTCGACGTTCCCTTGGGTGCTCGTTCCTGATATTTGGTTTGTTGAGGTTTTAGGTCTTCCGACACAGGGAGGGTTAACCATACGGCCGGTAGCAGCGGACTTGCTGAGAGCCTATGAAACCGAAGACGTCCGTAGATCCTTCAGCATTCAGGAGGGCTATAGCTATGGCAATGTGGTGGAAACCCGTTCCTTTGTTAAGAAATTTGTGGATATTGCGAAAGTGCCAACAACAAGTAGGTTTGACTGGCCGATTAACTATATCGTATACCGTTATACAGACCTATTGATGTTAAAAGCGGAATGCGTGCTTAATGGTGCGCCGGGTTCGACTGATACGGACGTAGATGCAGTTGTCAATGCGGTGCGGGAACGTGCCGGGCTGACCACGACGTTAACAGGTGTCACGAAAGCACAACTGTTGGAGGAGCGTCGTCGCGAATTTATTGGAGAGGGGACCCGTTGGTTTGATCTTATCCGTTCGGGAACCGTCGAAACGACTATGCAGGCATGGATTGAAACGGAGGATACAGGAGGGCAGATGCGGGACTTCCAGATGGAGTATGTGTTATATCCTGTTCCGCAATCAGAAATGAATACAGCTCCGGGATTATACGACCAGAACCCGGGTTATTGATTTATTGATGGTGTTGTTTTGAGAGCTGCTTAACCAGATTAAGCAGCTCTTTTGCGTTGTGTACTTCTGCCACAGGATACGGCATGATAGCTTTATACAAAGCATTCGGTACCTTGCAAGCGACAACTCATTATAAACGAATATGTATAAAAAATATGAGAACCGCGTATTTATCAATAGGAATCATTTCCATATTGGGAATGATGTCATGTCAAGAGACGACCACACAGGAGACGAAGATCAACGATTCGAATACCCCGCTGCATCTGTTGGCACCGGAATATACCACACCCTATAAAGAATGGACCGCTGAGGAAATTAAACAAAACATCGATCGGATATTTGTTTATCTGGATGAAGAGACGCCTACTCGTGTGCTAGACACCATAACGGGTAAGGAAATTTCAGACTACGCACAGCTAAATGAACATGCCCAATTGGAAAAAGGTGATTTTCGTCTGGCGAGCTATGAATGGGGCGTGACGTACTCCGCTATGCTGGAAGCAGCGGAAGCAACGGCGGATCCGAAATATCGGGAGTACGTAGCGAAACGCTTTGATTTTCTGTCGGAAGTGGCCCCACATTTTCGACGTCTGCACGAAGAACATAACGTGATGGATAGACAAATTCGACAGGTAATATTGCCTGGTTCGTTGGATGACGCCGGCGCAATGTGCGCCGCGATGGTGAAATTTAGCCATACAGCATCCGGTATAGATTACAAAGAACTGATCAACAATTACATGGACTTTATTGAAAATAAGGAACACCGTCTGGCCGACGGTACCTTCGCCCGCATGCGTCCGCAGGCGAATAGTCTATGGCTGGATGATATGTACATGGGTATACCTGCACTTGCGCAAATGGGGAGCTACACCGGTGAGCAACGGTATTTCGATGAAGCTGTACGCCAGATAAAGCAATTTACACAACGTATGTTCGTGCCGGAAAAAGGATTGTATATGCATGGCTGGATCGAAAGTGCAGATAGCCACCCCGCTTTTCACTGGGCACGTGCCAACGGATGGGCGTTGCTTACGCTAACCGAAGTGCTTGATGTTTTGCCGCTGGATCATCCGGAGAGAACGGATATACTCGAAATTTATAAAAAGCATGTCAAAGGTATTGTTCCTTATCAATCAGGTACCGGCTTCTGGCATCAGTTATTGGATAAAAATGATTCATACCTAGAGACTTCGGCTACGGCGATCTATGTCTATTGTATCGCGCGGGGAATTAACAAAGGTTGGTTGGATGTCATATCCTACGGACCGGTAGCGCAATTAGGATGGAGTGCTGTGTCCACGCAAATCAATGAAAAAGGACAGGTCGAAGGCACTTGTGTAGGCACAGGTATGGCTTTCGATCCAGCATATTATTACCATCGTCCGGTAAATGCCTATGCAGCACACGGATATGGGCCAGCATTGTTAGCGGGAGCAGAAATGATTACCTTGATTAAAAAATCCTATCCGAAAATGAACGACAGTGCTATTCAATACTACAAGATAGACCCCAAAACGGATGCGGCGATTTTTGGGGTAGACGGACAAACGTATTAAAAAGTTTACGTTGTTTTACGTTTAACGGGCTGTTCTCTAGAGAACAGCCCGTTTTTTTATGACGCAGAACAGGACACTCCATGATGCATCCCTTCGGGGAATGGTTTATATTTAAAAGTCGTAAACCAAATGTGATTATATGAGAGAAAGCGTTTGTGACGCCATAGACCAATATAAATGAGTAAAAAAAACAATAAAGTTATAGGCGTGATGATGTTGATTTTATTAATCAACGTGTTTCATGGATTGACACAACCACGGGAACCCAGATTCAAGACGTATTCCACAGAAAGCGGCTTATCTCACAATGGTGTCGCGTGTATCATTGAAGATGCCGAAGGTTTTATATGGTTTGGCACCTGGGATGGACTGAACAGGTATGATGGGAATGATTTTGTTGTTTATAAATCGCAGCCAGGGGATCGTTCAACATTGAAAAACAATAAAATAAGAGATATCGTTGAAGGTAAAAGGGAGTATCTATGGATCAGGACTTTCGACAAGAAAGTTTATCGATTTGACAAACGAAAAGAAGAATTCTTGCCGATAATTACAACGGATAAAGGAGAAAGTCTGGAACATCTGTTCGTCGCGAAAATCATTCCTACGGCCAATGGAGATGTTTGGCTAACCACGGAGGAAAATGGCGTCATATGCGTTTCAGAATCGGACAACGGAGCCCCTCATGTTGTAAACTACGGAACAGAAAGCCCTTATTTGGAAGATAATGTCAATTTCATTTTTGAAGACAACGGGCATCGGATTTGGTTCGGCACAACAGGCGGCTTACGATGTTTGATCAAAGAAAACAATACCTACGTTCCTCATTTGACTTCTGCCATTCCATCCTATGGAGCCATGCTGAACTTCACCAAAGCGACGGCTGATAAAGAGGGTAGCGTGTTTTTTGCAACCTCAGAGGGTATAGTTTTGCAATACGAGCCTGCAACCAAAGCCTTTTCGCAAAAGAGCATACTGAAAGGTCG
Source organism: Sphingobacterium haloxyli (assembly GCF_002980525.1). Taxonomy (GTDB): domain Bacteria; phylum Bacteroidota; class Bacteroidia; order Sphingobacteriales; family Sphingobacteriaceae; genus Sphingobacterium; species Sphingobacterium haloxyli. The sequence goes on along the minus strand of NZ_PVBQ01000001.1, from coordinate 241,402 downwards.
AATCTTAGATATGCTGATTTCCAAAACAGGTAAACTTTATTTAACTGCGGAGAATCAAGGATTAACCATTTACGATTATCGGAATGCAAGCTATCAGCAATATACGAACGGTCATGCAACCTATTTGTCAATGTATGAAGATCGAAGCGGAAACATATGGTTAGAACCTGAAAGGGACGGTGTAGTTTTATATGAACCCACAAGCAATATATTTCGCCCTTTTGTACATAAAAAAGATCATAATTTACCCTTTATGCCCAGAGGGACTTTCGAAAACGACGGCAGTTTTAAGGTTTTTGAGGACGTTAACAACGTCGTGTGGGTTTGTATGAAGTGGGGCGGATTTGGCTATTACGACAAGGGCAAAAACGACTTGTCTTATTTCTATAACAATCCGGAAGATAAGAATCGTTTATTTTCCAATAATCTTGTTGCTGCGTACTCTGATAAAAAAGGTGTTTTGTGGTTTTGTACAAGAAACGGTGGTGTACATAAAGCCACTTTTTTTTCTGATAATTTTAAACACGGACGGCTCGTCGATACCGCCCCGGGGCGATTTGACAATGAAATCAGAGCTTTGCTTCGAGATTCTGATGGAAAGGTCTGGTTAACCAATAAACATGGGGACATTTATTTCCATAAGAACGGCAATCTAAAGCGGCTGGAAAACGACCAAATTCCGGGAAGTATTTACTGCATAACGGAAGATCGGAACAAGAATATTTGGATTGGAACGAAAGGCTATGGGTTGGTAAAACTGATGCCTGAAAACGAACAGCGAACAAAGTATCACGCAACACGGTATGAGAACGATCCAAACGATATCGCAAGCTTGAGCAGTAATCAAATTTATAGTATTACGGAGGATCATAAGGGCCGATTGTGGATCGGCACGTTCCAGAAAGGATTGAACCTGCTCGTTGAGGAAAGCGGAGAAGTCCGGTTTAAAAACGTGTATAATTCTTTTAAAAACTATCCAAAGCGGACATTTAATGTCATACGGCACAGTATCCAAGGGCCGGATAACCGAATATGGCTAGGAACGACTGATGGACTTCTTCGTTTTGATCCTGATGAAAGTCCCGATAATATGAAATTTATCCCCACTGTAAAAGTCGCCGGTGATAAACATAGTCTCGGAAATAATGATATTATGTACCTTTTTCGATCGAAAAGCCAGGAAGTATGGATTGGTACGTTTGGCGGAGGGCTGAATAAAGTGATGAATAAGGCTGGCCAGTTTGATACAAATCTTAAATTTATGGCGTTTACCAAGGAGCAAGGTCTACCCAATGATATCATATTGAGCATCACGGAGGAAAGTAACGGTAATCTCTGGATGACCACGGAGAACGGTATTGCTATGTTGGATGTGAAAACACAGGAATTTAGGAATTATAGTACATACAACGGTTTGCCAAGAACTGATTTCTCCGAGGCAGCCTGTCTTCAATTGCCAAATGGCGAGATTTTTTTCGGATGTATGGATGGCTATATTTCTTTTTATCCAGACAAGATTGTGAATGAAAAGTTTCCTGGAAACATGGTCTTCACGGAGATGCAAATCTATAATAAAGATATTGATATTACGGACCCGAAATCGCCGCTTAAGACATCCGTAAACTACGCGGATGAAATTGTATTGAGTCATGATGAGGATGTCATCACTATAGCGTACACGGTGTTAGACTACAGGTTCCCTGACGATATTTCTTATGCCTATATATTGGAAGGGTATGACAAAGAATGGCATAATGTAAAGAACCAAAAGCAAGCAACTTATACCAAAATACCTCCTGGGCGTTACACGTTTCGGGTCAAAACGGTAAATAGTGGGCATTTCGAGAATGTGCCAGAGAAAAGTATAAGTATCATCGTGAAAAAACCGTGGTGGCTAAGCAATTGGGCAATTCTTTGTTATATTATTTTGGCTATCTGTGCATTGGAGATAGCCCGAAGGATTGTTTTCACCATGATCAAGTTGAAGCACAAGATAACCGTTGAGAAGAAAATGACGGAACTGAAAATGCAGTTCTTTACGAACATTTCCCACGAACTGCGAACACCGTTAACGCTTCTCGTTAATCCGCTGCTCAAGTTAAAACAAACCGAAACATTATCAGAAAAGGGCGCTAAATATTTGGATGTAGCCAATAAGAATACGAATCGAATGGTCAGGTTCGTCAACCAGTTACTGGACTTTCGTAAAATACAAGCCCGAAAAGCCGAGCTCCATATAGAAAAAGTAGAGCTTGTGGCTTTCATTTGTCAATTACTAGACAACTTTGAGGATCTTGTGGAGGATAAAAATGTGAACATAAAGGTGATCCCCTCAGCGCCGGAAGTATACGCTTGGTGTGATAAAGATAAGATGGATATCGTGTTTTTCAATATTATCTCTAATGCTGTCAAGTTTTCGCCGAAGGATAGCGATATTACTATTCGTATTGAAAAAAACAGAGGATACCTCTATATACAAGTTGTGGACGAGGGTGAAGGGGTTGCGGAGGATCAGCTTGATGCCATTTTCGAGCTGTATTACGAAGGAGGCGATCGGCAGCATAAAGCGTTTAAGGGGACTGGAATTGGTCTCGCCCTGTCAAAAGATATCGTAGAGCTGCATAAAGGAACGTTGCGTGCGGAAAAAAATCGACAGATCGGTATGACTTTTACGATTGCGCTACCGGATGGCAAGGCTCATTTTGATCCTGCCGATTTGAAAAAGGAACCTGTAGCACTTTGCGAAGACGAGGTATATCCGAACAGTGCATCGGAAAGCTTGGATACTACTATGTTTACAGACAAAGACCTGCCAAAATTACTTTTGGTAGAAGACAATCCGGAATTACGGCGCTTTATTGCCAACGAATTTCGAACTGTATATCATATATATGAGGCGAGCAATGGTAAGGAAGGATATAAGATGGCTGTCGACGTGATGCCAGACGTAGTTATTTCCGACGTTATGATGCCAGAGGTCAGTGGCATCGAAATGCTGGAAAAGCTAAAGAGCGACGCGTCTACGAGCCATATCCCTATTATTTTATTGACGGCTAAGTCAACTATAGAAGATCAGATCAAAGGGCTCTCGTACGGGGCTGATTTTTATATAACCAAGCCGTTCCATATCGATTACGTTAGGTATTTGTTGCGTAACCTTATGAAGAGTCGACAGAAGATAGTTGCCGATATGCTAGCGAAACCAACTGTATTGAAACTAGAACCTAGTGAAGTGGTTATTACTTCCAAAGACGAGGCATTCCTAATAGAAGTTATCCAAATTATCGAGAACGGGATGTCAGACACATCCTTCAATATTGACACAGCGGTGAACGCGATGGCAATGGGAAGAACTACATTCTACAAAAAGTTAAAAAGTTTAACGAATATGTCTCCGGTTGAATTCATTAGAGATATTAGATTGAAACGAGCAAAGCAGCTGTTGGATACGGGCGAACTTACCATAACAGAAGTAGCTTACAAAGTGGGATTCAACAGTTCCGGATATTTCAGTACGTGTTTTAAGGAAATGTATGAAATCTCTCCATCGGATTACTTAAAAAAAAGCAACAAACCATAACAAAATAGCATTCCTTATTTTATGATACAAGACATTTGTCGTACAATATCGTCTTGTCTTGCCCCGTAACCCGCCTAAAACGTCCGTTACGTGGGTATGTCAATTATTAGATGAATTTTGTCAATTTTTAAAAATGAAAAAGAGGGACTTGCCCTACATTTGATGATGAGAAGTAACATATATGTCGATACAAGGCAACTATGGGACGATGACACACCAAGTATAAACTATAAACATTGAATCTTAAGGGGTGTCGTTACTTATAGCGTCGACTATAAAAAGTTAACTAATTTAAATCAATATGAAAAAGACGGTATTCAACAAATTAACCGGTATGATGCTATTAGGATTGGCAATACTCGGATCATCCTGCGAAAAAATACGCGAACATTTAAACCCGGTCGAAGATGGTCCAATCTTAGCGTTCCCCGGAGCGGAAGGTTTTGGACGTTATGCTGTGGGTGCACGGGGGCATGAATCTCCAGAGATATATGTAGTTACCAATTTGAACGACAGTGGGCCAGGATCTTTTCGCGACGCCGTGAGCCGTCCGGGCCGTTTTGTCGTGTTTGCTGTCGGTGGGATCATCAACCTGCAATCGCGTATAGCGGTGCCGGCTAACACGACGATCGCCGGTCAGACGGCGCCTGGAGATGGTGTCGTGTTTTATGGACGGGGCTTTTCATTCAGTGATTCAAATAATACCATCGCTCGTTACATGCGTATTCGATGTGGCGTGAACGCAGGAGCAGGACGGAATGAAGATGCGGTGACCATAGCGCACGGCGATTCGATGATTTTTGATCATCTGTCTGTGGCTTGGGGTATCGATGAAGTATTTTCTATAAATGGTAGCGAAATTAACAATATTACAATACAAAATAGCATCATTGCCCAAGGTGTTCATCGTCATAACCATTCTGCAGGGGGCCTTATGGAGCCTGGCGGCCCACTCAGTATCATCCGGAATTTGTATGTTAGCAATAAAACGCGTAATCCTAAAGTAAAAGGAATCAATGAATTCGTGAATAATGTCGTGTACAATTTCGGAAACGAAGGTAATACGTATGGTCACACGGTTTCTGGAGATGGATATATCATGGGGGGATCTGCGGGCATCTCTGAGGTAAACATCGTTAATAACTACTTTATTGCCGGACCACACACGCCGGCGAAAAACACGCCTTTTTCCAGAGGTACACCTACTTTTAGTCTATATGCGTCAGGCAATTTTTGGGACGACGATAAAGACGGTGTACTCAACGGAAGTGCGGTTCCACCAAATCTAACTGGTTATCCCGGCGTGGAAATGACAAATTTTCAATCCCGACCTTACGATTATCCTTATACACCTTCCGCAATGGGCACAAGAAAAGCCTTTGATTGGGTCGTCCAGCACGTAGGCGCAAATTATCCGAAGCGTGACGAATTGGACGAATTGCTCGTTGGGGAGGTGAGTTCATTGGGGACCGAGGCGGTGTATGTGTATACGGAGGCGGACGTTCCCTTAGCCAATGGCGGTGTGGGCGAGGTCCAGGGAGGAGAAGCGCCGGCGGACAGTGATGGAGACGGAATTCCAGATGCATGGGAAGATGCTCATGGCCTTAATAAGCACGATGCCGCCGACGCCCTAGCGAAAAGTAAGAAAAAGCGGGGGTACTTAAACATCGAAGTTTATATCAATAGCTTGGTAGAAGATGAAAGGAAATTATAAGATAAACTAAACCAAGAGTGATAAACGATATGCTAATTCTAATTATATGGCAACAATGAAGATGAAACGCAGCGTAATGCGAAAAATTAACCACAGCGGGTTGTTGACTCTACTGCTTTTTTTGATGGGGATACTCATGTTACAGGCTCAAGATTTTTCCTTGTCGGGGAGAGTGACTGACGCAAATAACGAAGCTATAAGTGGCGCCAGTGTGCAAGTCAAAGGTAAGACAGCGAGCACACTGACGGAAGAAAATGGAACTTTTTCGCTTGCTGCTGAGGTAGGCGATGTCTTAGAGATTACCTATGTAGGATATACGCCAGAAGACGTGACCGTAACTAACCAGAATCCAGTGACTATCCTATTGATGGCTGCTAACAATGATTTGGATGAAGTGGTCGTAATTGGGTACGGGACAGCCCGAAAAAGAGATTTAACTGGTGCTGTCGGTTCAGTTAAAGGAGAAGACATTCGTCAGGTCCCTGTCACGACGGCGGCGCAAGCGCTCACCGGTAAAGTTGCGGGTGTAAATGTCGTAACGCAAAGTGGAGCTCCCGGGGCGGATGTTAATATCATGGTGCGTGGGGGAACATCTATTACTGGATCAACAACACCTTTGTATGTTGTGGATGGGTTTGTAATGGACGATGCACTGATGAAAATTGATATTAACGATATCGAAGGTATCGATATCTTGAAAGATGCATCCGCGACGGCTATATATGGCGCCCGGGGAGCGAACGGAGTTGTATTAATTACCACAAAATCGGCAAAATCTGGGCGGACCGCTGTTGATTACAATGCTTACCTGAGTTTTGAGCAATTGAGCAGAAAGCTTGACCTCCTGGGCGTAGAAGATTATGTGAAATACCAATATGAATTCCAGACACTAGCTGGTAGAGAACACAATTTTGCAGCTATGTTTGGAGGTGATGTTTCCGCGCCTGATTTTGCTTCTGGAGCTTATGCCCGCATTCATAACGATTATGGATCGCGTACCGGTATTGATTGGCAAGAGGAAGTGTTCGGTGGAAACGCCTTGCTGCAAAATCACAATGTCAATATTTCGGGAGGTAATGAGAAGACGAGGTTGATGTTATCGTATAACAATACGAATCAAGATGGCATATTGGCGAAGTCGGGCTTTCGGCGAAACAGTGTGCGTGCCAAGGTGGATCACCAATTGTTTAAAGGTGTGAACGTCGATTTTAATTCGTTGTTCCAAGATGCCAATAGGCAGGGCGGAGGCTCCTTAGGAGGGATGCTCAAAATGTCGGCGCTGCAACCAGCTACAGGTGGAGTTCGCTATAGCGACCAAGAATTGCTGAATAACGATATCAGTGAGGACCTCCAGCTCATCGATTCACAATATGATATTGCAAACCCCATTATTATGAACGATGCGCGAAGCAGAGAAAGGGCTTCTCGTTTAGCCAACGTTAACGTGGGGTTGACAGCCAAGTTTTTGAATGACTTTACCTTCCGGACACAAGGTTCCTATCAGTGGGGACAGACACGTAATGACTTTTGGGATGACGGAAGAACCAGAGACGCCAGGAACAACAGAGGGCCGTACGGTTCTATGAAAAATGCGGAGAATTATGAATGGCAATGGACGAATACCTTGTCGTGGATGAAAGATCTAGATAAGCATCACATCAATTTAATGGCAGGACATGAAGTACGATACGAAGAAAGTCATGGTGTAGAGCACGAATACTTTGAATTTCCGGGAAGTAATTTTGGATTGAAGGATGTCAGCTTGGCCGGAAGGACGGAACGTGGCGAATCTGAAGCTCGTCGATACGGCTTAGTTTCAGGCTTTTTCCGCGGAATTTACAACTACGATGATCGCTATTTGGTAACCGCTACCATTCGTGCTGATGGCGTGTCCACCTTTCGGGAAGGTAATAAATGGGGTGCATTTCCATCGGCGTCCGCGGCATGGAATATACACAATGAAAGCTTTATGGAAGACAATGGTATTTTCGATCAGCTGAAGTTGCGTGTAGGCTACGGAACAACGGGCAACGATAGGATTGAAAGTACACGGTATGCTACATTGTATGGCTCAACCGTTGTGGCCGTGGACAACAGTACAGTTATTGGTGTCAGACCGAGCGAAACGTTGGGAAATCCAGATTTGGTCTGGGAGAAGACGCAAACCACTAATATTGCCCTGGACTTAGCACTGCTGAATAACCGTGTAAACTTGACCGCCGACTTTTACAATAATGAATCAAAAAATCTCTTGTTAAAGGCAAATATACCAACTTCTACTGGGTATAGAACACAATTTCAGAATGTTGCCACGCTACGGAACCGTGGGGTAGAACTTTCCTTGAACACGTTAAACGTACGTAATGACAACTTTCAGTGGAAGTCTGCTTTCAATATAACCTTCAACCGGTCGAAAGTGGGGCGTCTTTTTGGTAGTGCCGGCAATGATTATATGATTACGAGTTATGAATCAAGGATTAACTTCTATACACAGGTTGGTGGGCCGATTAGTACTTTTTATGGATACAAATACGACGGCGTGTATACGACCGACGATTTTACACAAAACGGTGAGGGCGGTTATACACTAAAAGATGGTGTAGCTTCTTTAAAAGGGAAAGATCGTTCTTCCGTGAAACCGGGTGACGTGAAGTATCTGCCAATAATGGGCGAGACCGACGCAAACGGCAACCCGGTCTGGTCACCGGAAGACCGTACGGACCTGGGTAACCCTGAACCTAAATTTTTTGGGGGCTTCAACAATGAATTTATCTATAAGGGTTTCGACCTGAGTGTTTTCTTGAACTTTGTTTATGGTAACAAAGTTTTCAATATGAATAGCCAACGGTTTATGGGGCCGTATTTACCCAATCAGAACTCGCTGGGCGACATGGCGAATCGCTTTACCCTAATTGACCCCAATACCGGGCTGGAAACAAGTGATTTAAACCGGTTAGCCGAATTGAATCCAGATCAACATGACGCGCGCCAGATATGGAGCTTGAATTCCGGTAATAATATTGCGATTTCTGATCCATTGGATTACTATCTGGAGGACGGATCGTTCTTGCGGATCAACAATATCACGCTAGGCTATACGTTACCCGGCCGAGTTTCTAAAAAAGCATTTATTCAACGAATGAGGTTCTATGTTACGTTAAACAATGTGCACACATTTACGAATTATTCGGGATATGATCCCGAGGTTTCGGCTACAGACGCCATTTTAACGCGAGGGGTAGACAACTCGGCTTATCCACGCATTAAAAGTTTTGTAACGGGAATTAATTTAACGTTTTAAAGAATAGTATTATGAAATTCAATATATATATCATTATAGCAGGCGTTCTACTGGGTACAACATCGTGTAAAGATTTTCTGGAGCTGCCTTCGGAAAAGGATTTCGATAGTTCCACCATATTCGAAGATGTCGGAAAAGTGGAGATGGCCGTACTGGGCGCCTACACCAGTACCTTTAACGCTGAGCTCTTTTACCAATTCGGTATGGGAACAGATGAGTGCTTCTCCACAGAGGGAGAAACCAACTCGAAAAACCAGGTCTCTAATTATGTATACAATCCTGCGATAAGTCCGACGTCTACCTATGCCGCAATGTATGCCGGTGTCGAGCAAGCGAATGTCTTAATCAGGAATATCCCACTGATGAATCAAGTTAGCGAATCAGAAATAACGAAACTGAATATGCTATTAGGGGAAGCTTATGCAATCCGAGCAGCTAACATGCTGCATGTGGTTCGCTACTTTGGTGATGTGCCTTATCCTACCATCCCCGTAGTGGAAATGCCGGATTTCTCTACTTCTCGCGTGAGTCGAGATACGATATTAGATGGTTGTATACAGGATTTGCAGGAGGCCATTGCGCTGTTACCTTGGAAAGGCGAATCAGGGATGCCTGTGGAGCGAATATCTAAAAATGCCGCTTATGGATTGCTGGCTCGTATAGCGCTGTATGCAGCGGGATATTCATTACGATGGGATTTAGATAGTTATGCGCCCGGTAGTGTTCACTTGGCGCAGCGTTCAGACACGCAACGCATTCACGAACTATATGAGATTGCACGTGATGCTTGCAAGGCGGTTGTGGACAGAGGAGAGAATGAACTTATAGATTATGAGACGATTTTTCGAGATTTGGTCAATGGCAGATATAATCAAGAATCTATGTTTGAATACGGACAGAAGGGAGCGGATCGGAACGAGGTGAGAAACGGGTATACCAACGGCATCTTTGCGCACGAGCGATCGTTTTATAATAAATCACAACCAGCTATGGCGGCCCTTCCAACTTATTATTTTGAATTTGAAGACGGGGATGTACGCCGTGATGTGACCATCGCTAACTACGCGCTAGCTGCAGATAGTACCCATCAGATGAATACCTATGCTAACCATATGGTTGGTAAGTTTCGCGTGAATTGGAAAGGAGATGGCGGTGTTTCGGCAGCCCAGCGGGATATCAACTGGATACACCTGCGGTACGCGGATATTTTGTTAATGTACGCTGAAGCAGAAAATGAGTTGAATAATGGACCCACTGCTGTAGCGAAAGAGATGTATGAAAAGGTACGGTTACGAGCATTCCAAAACGATCGGTCAAAAATTGGCGAAACGCCGGGGACGTATGCCGATTTCAGAGACGCAATCATTCAGGAGCGCAAACTCGAACTCGGTTTTGAGGGCTGGCGCAGAACCGACCTAATCCGTTGGGGTATACTATACGAAAAGTTGACGGAGACCAAGCAAGAAATTCTCGATCTCGCTAATCACACAGGCAACTATGAAGGGACAGCTCGGTATAGGGCATACAAACGAACAGACGCAAAAACCTTTAACGATCCGACCGTCGCGTTAGACTTTATCGCTTTGGAAAATGAGCCAAGCCAAGAAGAAAGGACAGCATTAGAAAATCAGGGATATACGATTCTGGATATGTATGGAGCGTCTGCTGTCTTTTTTGCCAATGCATTTTCTGCCGACGCCGTTTGGGTTCGAAATATATACCGCGGACTGGAAAAGAATAAAGTTGAGCTTTTCCCGTTGAACACAACGACTATTGACAATAACCCCGGGCTTCGTGGACAACAACATCCCTTATACTAGTTCATATGTTAAATAAAAGAATAACAAATACTATTTTTATTTTGCTGCTATGCTTTTTGAGTGTTCCCATTAAGGGGCAGGAGCAGAAGCTGTACCTACAGTTTGCCGAATCCGAAATGAAGCGTTTCCCTGAAGCATGGCAGATCGACCACGGCAAACGACTGTATTTCGGCTATGGCCAGGGACTAGGTTGTCTAGCCATGCTGAAGGTGTGGGAGAGAACGGGTGATCAGCAATATTTTGACTACGTCGAGGCGTGGGCGGATACGATCATTAACGAAGAAGGTAACATCCATCTCTACAAAAAGGAAACCTACAACATTGATTACATTAATCCTGGCAAGATTCTGTTTACACTTTACGAGAAAACGGGAAAAGAGAAATATAAGTTAGCCATCGAGCGTTTGATGGGACAGTTGCAGGTACATCCGCGTACGTTAGAAGGTGCATATTGGCACAAATTGATCTATCCCCATCAAATCTGGTTGGATGGCGTGTATATGGCAGATCCTTTTATCGCTCAATATGGTCAATTCACAAACGATAGTGCGCACTACGACGATGTGATCAATCACATTCTCGTGACGGCGAAGCACACGCGCGACGAAGCAACCGGACTGTACTACCACGCTTGGGATGAAAGCAAAAAGCAACGTTGGGCCAATGAAGTGACTGGGCAATCGCCGAACTTTTGGGGGCGTAGTATCGGTTGGTGGTTTATGGCTTTGGTCGATGTTCTCGATTTTATTCCAGAAGACTATCCGCAGCGTGGTGAGATCCTAGTACTCATCAATGGATTGACCGAAACATTGCCTAAATACCAAGATGAAGACGGCTTATGGTGGCAGGTATTGGACAGGATCGGCGACGAAAAAAACTATCAGGAGGCTTCTGTAAACGCCATGTTCATGTATAGCCTTGCTAAGGCGGTTAATAAGGGATATATCCCCGGCTCCTATAAAGCGGTAGCCGAGAAGGCGCTACGAGGAATTCAAAAGAAACTGTTGAAGACCGAGGCAGACGGGACGCTTACCCTTATTCAGTGCAACGCCGTTGCGGGTCTGGGTGGGCACCCCTATCGGGACGGTAGTTATGATTACTACGTCAATGAGCGTATCCGCGAAAACGACGTCAAAGCTACAGGACCGTTCATCATGGGACTATTAGAACTAAATAGATGATACGCAGTCGCGCAGGACGGAGCAGGATACGTATGGTCTTGTTTTTTAATATATTAGACAAATAAACCTTGATAGTGATTGTAACTAAAAAATAAACCATGGCAAAAAAAGTAGGCATATACTCTAGGAGGGATTTTGTGAAATCGGGTTTTTTTTTATTGTCAGGCGCGATGGTTGTGCCATCTCTTTTGGCATTTAGCCCAGCAGGCGATACACCGGCTTTTACCCTAAAACCGATAGGTAGATCACTCTCCTTAGAAGATTATTATATTTGGTGTTCTTCCCCAATTTGGGGGGACGATGGGAAAGTACATCTTTTCTATTCCCGTTGGAAGAAAGAAAAAGGGATGAGTGGTTGGATTCGAGGTTCTGAAATTGCACATGCCGTGGCGGACGGTCCCAATGCGACCTTTGTGGATCACGGCGTTGTACTTCATCCTAGGGAAGGACATTGGGATAGTACAACCTGTCATAATCCGCTGATTCAGAAAGTAGGCGATACCTATTATCTCTTTTATATGGGCAACTCGAACGGAAAAACCAACACCAAACGTATTGGTATTGCCACTGCAAAAAGCTTAAACGGTCCTTGGGAACGCTCCGAAAGCCCGGTCTTAACGCCTGGAGCGGAAGGCGCTTGGGACGACCACTGTACGACAAATCCGGCTTTTGTAGCGGGTGATGACGGGAAATACTGGCTGTTTTATAAATCTTGGAATACAAAGGAATATCAAGAGGCCTCGGGAAGCGTACGCGGAAATCGTAAATATGGTCTAGCGAAAGCTGACCATCCGCTTGGTCCATATAACAAGGTTTCCGATGAGCCCATTATTGATTTCTCCGGACGACCTAACAATGCACAATTAGAAGATGCTTTCGTATGGAAAGAAGACGGTACACATTACATGATAGCGAGAGATATGGGATTTTATAATCACGAATATGGTCTGCTGTTATCCTCTGTAGACGGTCTCCATTGGTCCGAGCCCAAGATTGCTTATCTCGACATGCCCAGTTATGTCCGGGAGGACACGCCTCCGGCTCATCTCAAGCGATTTGGTCGCTTGGAACGCCCTATGTTTTTGCTTGATAAAGATAAAGGCACTCCGCGTTATTTATTTGGTGCAACCCAAGGAGGCCCGTCCGATACTTCCACAACCTTCGTATTCGATATAAAATCTTATAACCTGTAACAAGTTGCTCAAAAGATGCTGTATACCTATGTTTTGTCAGTTTTTGAACGATTTGCATCAATTTTTGGAACTAAAGACAAGACGCTTAAATTAGTTTTGAAGGGAACCTATTGCTCTGTTAGGTGTTGCTCTTGTTTTGTTGCGGATGAATAATACGACTATGATGAAAAGAATAATATACTTGTTAAAAAAATGTTTACTGCTTTCGGTGGGTTTGTATTGTCTGTCATGCCAAGCTGATCGCACCCCGTCCGATTATGGCTATTTATATGAAAATTTGCCATTCGATATGCCTGTCCTTTCACCACCGACATTTCCGAACAACGAAGTGTTGATCACCGATTTTGGAGGAGTTGGCGACGGCACAACGTTGAATACGGAGGCATTTGCCAACGCCATGGAGACGCTTTCGGAAAAAGGCGGCGGGCGGTTACGCGTGCCCGCAGGCGTGTGGTTCACCGGGCCGATCGTCCTTAAAAGTAACATCAATCTGCATCTGGAAGATCGGGCGATTATTTTATTTTCGCCAGACAAAGATCTTTATCCCATTGTAGAAACTTCTTTTGAAGGATTGGATACGCGTAGGTGCCAGTCTCCCATTTCGGGAAGGAATCTGGAAAATGTGGCGATTACTGGCAGCGGAGCTATAGACGGCAACGGACATTATTGGCGTCCGCTGAAGAAAGAGAAAGTTTCGGAAAGCTTTTGGAAACGGGCTACATCAGCAGGAGGAGTTTTCAAACGGGACACCTACTGGATGCCTTCCGCACAGTACCTGCATGGTGACACCACCAGTGATATGAATGTGCCGCGTCACCTAAAAACAGAAGAGGAATGGATGTCAGTACGCGATTTCCTGCGTCCGGTGATGGTTAGTCTTATTGAATGTAGAAACGTCTTTTTGCAAGGCGTGATTTTTCAAAATTCACCGGCCTGGAATATTCATCCGCTGATGTGCGAAAATGTGATTTTGGACGGTGTGCAGGTGCGAAACCCTTCGTATGCACAGAACGGTGACGGATTGGATCTCGAGTCTTGTAAAAATGCGATTATTGTCAATAGCACATTTGATGTGGGCGACGATGGGATATGTATTAAATCCGGTAAGGACGAGGATGGCCGGAAGCGCAACCGTGCTACAGAAAATGTCATTATCGACAATTGTACCGTATTTAAAGGCCACGGTGGCTTCGTCGTCGGCAGTGAAATGTCCGGAGGGGTTAAAAATATCTTGGTATCCAATTGTCAGTTTTTGGGCACAGACGTGGGGCTGCGGTTCAAAAGCCGTAGAGGACGGGGTGGCGTGGTCGAGAATATTTTCATCCGTCATATTAATATGTTTGACATCGCTACCGAGCCGCTTCATTTCAACCTATACTATGGTGGAAAGTCAGTAGTAGAGACGTTAGAAGACGGAGATGAAGCCGCGATAGTCGAGGAAATTCCGCCAGTAGACGAAACTACGCCGACATTTAAAAATATCTATATTAATGATGTGGTCTGCGCTAGGGCACGAAGGGCAATGTATTTTTACGGACTACCTGAGCATATGATCGAAAATATCAACGTAGAGAACTTTGTAGTCCATTCCAAAGTGGGCGGTGAGCTCCTAGAATCAGAAAAAATCAACTTGAAAAATGTAGCGATTTATCCGGAAGAAGGACCGGTGCTGACGTTGCGCAATGTACGAAATGTCCGTATCGAAGGGTTACAGACAAACGCTACAACAGCTATATTTGATGTGTCTGGCCGTCGTTCATCCGATATTGCCATCCATGGTAATTATCGCGAAGAACAAATCAAGATTAGAAAGGATGCGCCGGCAGATATGCTGAAATTACATGCCGTCAATTAGTATGAAGCGAATGAGAAGATATAAATCGTCTTTTGGCCCAACAACCAGGAAGAAACTAGTGGGAAACTTGTGTCTTGCCTTAATCTTAGTATGGTGTACAGGGTTAAATGGCCTAGCGCAGTCCAAACATTGGCAAAAAAATCCGCGTAGTCTGCATTATACCGAAGACCAGGGTGATTTTCTGCTTGTCAACGGGAAGTACCGTTTTAATCGCGCGTTATACGGAAATCATAAACCTTCGCGCGTAGAAGCTGGCGATTTACCCGAATTTGCGCTGTATATGCCAGGCATGGCGGGCAACCTGCAGTTTGTTTTGGAAAAAGGAGACATTTATAAAAAATTGATTGACGCTGAGCATATCGAAACCCGATATCGGCCGGGATCGATGGTCTATCGGGTAAAAGACCCATTGATCGGAAGCGGACATCTGGATATCGTGGTGTTGGCGCAAGCGGATGAAGAAGGACTTATCGTTAAGCTCGAAGCCCATGGTATACCGGATGAAGCAAAGTTACATGCTTTATACGGTGGGGCAAGCGGGCGTAAATTCAGTAGGGGGGGAGATATTGGTGCCGACCCTGAGTCAGGATTTTACCTATTGCCCGAATATGCGAAGGACAACCGTTATAGACTAAGGCAGAATAGTTTTGAACTGACTTATCTGGATGGAAAAAAGAACGAAGAATTTGTTTACGGTACTTTTTCAAATGCAGCTCAACTTCGGCTTTCCGATGCCACGGTATTGGATGATCTAGCACAGCTCGACCAAAAAGGAGCCTTGCAGAGTCCGATTGTGTTTACGACTTATACGTTACAAAAAACGCCAATATATATTCAGGTAGCGAAAGGGCCATTAGAAAAGGACGTGTATAGCGATAATGTTCTTCAGGAACGATATAACCGCGCGGAGCAAGCACGGTTGGAATTGGCAGAGCGTGTTAAGCTAAAGACGCCCGACCGCTTTATCAATACCTTTGGTGCCGCTTTGGCTGTAGCTGCGGACGGTGTGTGGGAAAGTCCGACCTTCCTGCACGGGGCTGTTGCTTGGCGTATGCGTCTGAATGCATGGAGAGGTGCTTATGCTGCTGATGCCTTGGGTTGGCACGACCGTGCGAAAGAACATTTTTCCAGCTATGCGAACTCGCAGGTATTGGAGCCGGAAAATGCAAAGGTGGTCATGGATACGGCTTTGCATCTGGCGCGCCACATCGAAGAAATGGGGACGGCCATGTTCTCAAGTGGTTATATTTCTCGTCACCCCAACAATAATACCGTCGCTCATCACTACGATATGAACTTGGTGTTCTTCGATCAGTTGTTTACCCATTTCGACTATACCGGCGACCTCACCTACTTGCGAAAGATGTGGCCGACGATCGAGCGCCACCTGGCTTGGGAAAGGAGAAATTTCAAAAGAGACGGCTTGTATGATGCTTATTGTGCGATATGGGCAAGCGACGGATTGCAATATACGGGCGGAGGAGTGGCACATACCACGGCCTATAATTACAGAGCAAACCGGGCTGCCGCAAAACTCGCAAAGCTCATCGGAGAAGATGCTTCCTTGTATGAAAAGGAGGCCGATTCCATAGAGGAAGCCATGAGACAACGCCTATGGCTTACAGATAAAGGGTATTTTGCGGAATACCAAGATGTCTTAGGAAACAAATTGGTTCACGACAAACCGGGTTTATGGACAATATATCATGTAGCGGACGCGTATATGCTTGACGATTTTGATAGTTATCAGAACTCCCGCTATATCGATCATCATTTGCCGCACATCCCTATCCAGGTTGATGGACAGGAACATGAAGGACTGTATACGCTTGCGACAACAACTTGGCAGCCCTATACTTGGTCCGTTAACAATGTTGCGCTAGCCGAAAACTTCCAGGGATCCCTAGCTTATTGGCAATCGGGACGCAGTGAAGCGGCTTTCCGACTGTGGAAAAGTAATGTTATCGAAAGCATGTACCATGGGATCAGCCCGGGTAATTTTCAGCAGTTGTCCCATTATGATGCCTTTAGAGGCGAACTCTATCGCGATTTTGCAGATCCAATAGGTGTTGCTTCCCGTACATTAACAGAAGGGCTTTTTGGATTTTATCCTCAGCTATTAGAGGGACAAATTTTCATAAAGCCGGGATTCCCCGAGAAATGGGATTTCGCGGAAATTGAATTGCCTCTATGGAGTTATCACTTTAAACGGGAAAGCGACCGAATGCATTTTACCATTCAGACGCAATACGAAGACCCAGTAAGATTAAAGATGGAGGTCCCCGTAACCTATCAGCGTATCAAATCGGTTATTGTGAATGGAAAATCGGTCGAATGGACCATCAAGTCGTCGTCTATCGACAAGCCATTTCTACTACTGGAAGCTCCGGCGGCGACACATTTTTCGATCGATATTGTGGGAGAAGAACAGTTAAGCTTGCCATCGCTCGCATCTACTGAACATGCCTATACGGCAGAACTCGTACTTCCACTTGCGGCGGATGTCCGCGTAATGGAGGTGTATGACCCACAGAACCTCCTCATCGGAGGAGAAAACGGGCGTTTTTCCTTTGTACAGAAACGACATAAAGGGACGTTCTTCGTGAAACTTCAACAGGAAGAAATGTCCTGGTGGCACCCGATAAATGTAGCGTTGATCGAACCCGTATCGCATCGTTTTATAGAACGGGATAAACGACATTATCTGACGCTGCAGAATCGTACTAACGAAAAGATCAAGACGCGCATACAGGGGGCAAATTTTAACCAAGAAATGGAACTTTCGCCCAATAAGAAACATGAGATAGAAATTCCATCAAACGCCTTAACGATGGGAACAAACCGCTTCTCTCTGCTCGTGGGAAAAACACGATGGGACGTGGATTACATCTCTTGGCATATCGATAACCAGGCAGGTTACCAAACGCAAGACCTGTCCTCTTATTACAACGCGCGGCTGAACGATATCTTCCAACAGCAATATTTGTCTCCTCGGCCAGCTGTGCCGACATTGCAATTGCCATGGCAAGGAATCGGGAATTGGTGCTATCCGTTAATAGCAGCGGATATCGACGATCGTGGCCTGATGGCTGCACGAAAAGATCAGGTCGTCACCTACCTGAACATTCCGTTCCGGATTCATGGAGAAGAAAAAAATGTGCTTTTCACGAGCCAGTGGGACAACTATCCGACAACCATGGATATACCCTTAGCAGGAAAAGCCGAAAAAGCGTATTTGTTAATGGCCGGGTCGACCAACCCGATGCAATCTCAAATGGTAAATGCCCGCGTCAAAGTGACCTATATGGATGGCGAAGAAGACGTGTTGGATCTAAAGAATCCAACTAACTGGTGGCCGATTGAGCAGGATTATCTCGATGATAACTATGCTTTCGAAATCCCTGATCAAGAGGTTCCATATCGCGTCCAGTTGAAGACAGGCGCACTGTACAAGGGAGGAGAACTGGATCGGTATACGGAAATTAAAGGGTTTACAAACAGAGCGGTAGATGGAGGTGCCGCCACACTTTTAGATGTGCCACTGGACGGGTCGAAAACGCTGAAATCACTAAAGCTCATCGTGGAAACCAACGATGTGGTGGTCGGTCTTATAGCAGCGACCTTGTTAACAAAATAAAATCACTCATGCGATAAAAAAATATGCTAATGAATAAAATATTTAAAACGATGGGCGCGGCATTTATGCTCCTCGCTTCTTGCCAATCACCCGAAAGTGGGAAAATTGATCGAAAGGCTGTTGTACAACGCCATAATATTGTTAACCATTCGGCCGATACGTTAGCTTCGTTGACAGTAGGAAATGGTGTATTTGCTTACACAGTCGATGTTACCGGAATGCAATCCTTCCCGGAATATTATAAAAAAGGCGTCTCGCTTGGGACACAGTCGGAGTGGGGATGGAATAGCTTTCCTAATGATGGAGATTATGCGTTTGAGGAAACGTTGAAGTCATATGACTTTAATAGCGAAGGACGAGATGCGAAATACAGTATCCAGCATAAAGAAGGCGGCCGGAACACCGAAGCCACGGAATATTACCGCGTAAATCCGCATCGTTTGCAATTGGGTAACGTCGGACTAGCGTTCACCTTGAAAAACGGTGAGCAAGCCACGGTGGACGACATTCATAATGCGGAACAGACGCTCGATCTATGGAGTGGGCTTATCCACAGTAAGTTTACGGTAGAAGATGCGCCAGTAGAAGTTTGGACCGCCTCGGCACAGTCGACCGATAGAATTGCAGTTAAGGTTTCTTCGCCACTGATTGCTGCCGAACGCCTCCAAATATTTATACGTTATCCATATCCTTCAGGACAATTCCTAGATGAAGCGGCTTATTACGGTGAAGAAGACAAGCACCAAAGCCGTATCGTTTCAGAAGGAGAGCATGCCGCCGTTTTAGAACATATACTTTCGGGAACAAATTATTTTACGGGGCTGAACTATTCCAATGGGACGATTTCGGAAGCAGGTAAACATTATTTCGTGTATCAACCGGCCGCGGATCTGGAAATACTGGAGTTCTCCTGTACTTTTGCAGAAGAAAACAGTTTTGAAGGTAGCGGGCCGGATTATGAAAAGATCGCAGACGAAAGCGAGGATAATTGGCGTGCCTTCTGGGAAAGTGGCGCCGCCGTGGACTTTGAAGGAAGTACGGATCCGAGGGCAAATGAGCTGGAGCGTCGTTTGGTGCTATCTCAATACTTAACGAAAGTGCAGTGCGGTGGTGATTACCCACCTCAAGAAACCGGTTTGACCTTTAATAGCTGGTACGGCAAACCGCATACCGAGATGCATTGGTGGCACGGTGTCCATTTCGCGCTCTGGGGACGTCCCGAAATTATGGAGAAAACACTGAATTATTACTTCCATACCTTTGAAAAAGCAAAGGCGCTGGCGGAACGTCAGGGATATAAAGGTGTGCGCTGGATCAAGATGTCAGACAACGATGGGAATGAGAGCCCTTCTTCGGTGGCAGCATTCCTCATTTGGCAGCAACCGCATATTATCTATATGACCGAACTGGCCTATCGCGATAAAGAAGACAAAAAGCTGTTGGAAAAATACAAGGATCTGGTGTTTGCGACAGCCGAATTTATGGTGGATTATGCGCATTACGACGAAGAGAAAGATCGTTATAACCTGGGTCTAGGTGTGATTCCGGCACAAGAAGTTTTTCCGGCCGCCAAAACGATTAACCCAACCTACGAAGTCGCCTATTGGGATTGGGCATTACGCATCGCGCAGGAATGGAAAGAACGGCTGGGTGAGCCGCGCGTCGAAGCATGGGATGAAGTAATCAATAAGTTAGCAGCATTGCCTGTTCAGGACGATGTTTATTTGGCCACCGAATCGGCCACCGACTCTTATACATTTCCTAAATGGATGACAGACCATCCGGCAGTACTCGGTGCGCTGGGC
This sequence comes from Sphingobacterium haloxyli, assembly GCF_002980525.1. GTDB lineage: Bacteria > Bacteroidota > Bacteroidia > Sphingobacteriales > Sphingobacteriaceae > Sphingobacterium > Sphingobacterium haloxyli. Next base: position 221,316 of record NZ_PVBQ01000001.1, on the reverse strand, counting down.
ATGGTTCCTGAATCGCCGAAGTTGGATAAAACCATCATGAAAAACACGTTGGATACCGTATGGACCAAATGGTTCTGGGAGAAAACCTGGGGTTGGGATTTCCCTATGACGGCAATGAACGCAGCTAGGCTGAATTTGCCCGAAAAGGCATTGGATGCTTTGTTTATGGATATCCAGACCAATACTTACCTTAAGAATGGCCACAACTATCAAGATGGGCGCTTACGTATTTATCTTCCGGGCAACGGAGGGACGCTGACGGCCGTGGCGATGATGTTGGAAGGATGGGACGCTTCAGAGGGCGACTTCCCCGGTTTCCCAAAAGACGGATCATGGAAAATTAAAAAAGAAGGATTTAAAAAAATGCCCTAGCGATATGAAAAAATTGTTTTTATTTATTTTAATAGGCTGTGGAAGCATCGCTTCCGTGGCGCAAGACTTTACAACAAAGGAAAATGTCGTGAAGCAGTTACGCTTGGCGAACGATTATTTCATGGAAAAATGGCCTGATCCGGGAAAGACGATTATTACGAATAAGGAACGCCGCGGAAATATCTGGACACGAGGCGTTTATTATGAGGGATTAATGGCCTTCTATAAAATTGATCCCGACAAAAGATATTACGATTATGCGGTCGACTGGGCAGAGAAACATGACTGGAAACCCGTACGGGGCGAGGTGTATACACGTCACGCCGACAACCAGAACTGTGGTATGACGTATATTGATCTCTATCGTATTGATCCACAGCCAGTCCGGATCGAAGCAATCAAGAAGAATATCGATTCGGTGATTAATAGCGGTCGCTACAATGATTGGACCTGGATTGATGCTATACAGATGGCCATGCCGATTTTTGTGAAACTGGGCGTGACCCTTAACGACCCAAAATATTTCGACTATATGTACAAAATGTACCATCATACGAAATACGTAGAAGGAGGGAACGGATTGTACAATCCGGCAGATCAGCTGTGGTGGCGCGATAAAGATTTCGTTCCGCCGTACACGGAGCCAAATGGCGAAGATTGCTATTGGTCGCGTGGCAATGGCTGGGTATTAGCGGCATTGGCGCTGGTCTTGCAAGAATTGCCGAAGACTGATCCACACTATGCGGAATACGTAGATGATTTTAAGAAATTGGCCGAAGCATTGGTGCCAATACAGCGTGAAGACGGCTTTTGGAACGTCAGTTTGCACGATCCGAACCATTATGGGGGGAAGGAAACGACGGGCACAGCCATTTTTGTATACGGTATGGCTTGGGGCATGAATAATGGTATCCTGGACAAAGCAACATACCTACCAGTAGTAGAAAGAGGTTGGACAGCTATCTCTAAGGAATCCATCCAACCTAATGGCTTTTTAGGTTACGTACAGTCGACTGGCAAAGAGCCGAAAGATGGCCAGCCGGTAACGATCGACAAGATGCCGGATTTTGAAGATTATGGGCTGGGCTGCGTATTATTGGCCGGAGCCGAGGTCTATGAACTGGTGGATTAGGGAATGTTGGGGAAACCGGTGGCTTTTCCCCTTCATATTTTTTGTCTCAGTAACCAATTGTTCATCTGCACAATATTTAGTATATCCGGATTCTGTTCCGGTCCAAACTATTCGACTCCCCTTACCTTATCTGAAAAGTGGAACAGTACAGGACTACATCACAGACATTCAATATTTTTCTTTAGAAATTAAAGAAAAAGCCGATATTATAGATCGGGTTTCTGATATCGCTATCAATTCGGATAGAATTATTCTCCATTCTAATGTCTTTGCTAAAAATGCAGTGAATAGTTCTGTATTTATATACGATACACAGGGAAATTTAAAGCATCGGTTATCTACAAAGGACGATTTTCAGTCATCGTCGTTAAACGAAATCAAGCCCTGGCGACTAGGATTTCTTGCACGTAGCGTACATGATGCCATTGAGCTGGACACTTCAGGTCAGTGGAATAAAACTCCAAATCCCATAAACGATATGGGGGATTCTCTATGTATGGACAACTCGACCTGGTATTACCGGAGTTTTAGGGAAAGAGATTCTGGATTACCTAAAATCGGACTGTATCTGGATGCCATACCCCACATCCGATATAGCGCACAGACCAAACCCGCGTTAACAGGGGAGTTGAACACGCCCCTTTCTCCTTATTTTAAACAAGCAAATATTGCCTATTGCACATTCTCTTTTTCAACAGAAATCTTCGAATTGTCCGATAAAAACATAAGTCAGGTATATAAACTCATTTTGCCTTTAGACTATACGCCAGATACCGCACAATTTAGATCGGTAAAGGATGCAACAGAAAAAAGCATTCGATTCAAAATACCCAAATGCTGTTAACGGGTTTGACAACGTGATACGGTATAAAGACTACCTCTTACTCCAGCTAAAATACTTTAACGGTAATGCACAATGGATTGCGTTAAATGTTGAGACAAAGGATATAGTGGATATCGGCGGTCTTCTGCCTGACAGTTCGAGTGATTATATGCCTATTATGGGATGGCAACAATTTCTGAGGACTGATGGGGAATATTTGTATGCTATCTTATATCCTAACGAACTCGTTGATAGATGGGGTGGAAAAGAAAACAGACCTATTACAGCAAGAGCAAGGTTACTTTCAAAATCGAAAAACCCTATTTTGGCGAAGTTCAAGCTTAAATAACGTTGTATGTTTCGGTTAGGACTTCTTTATCTTCTTCTCCTGTTGTTATCGGCAAAGGGTTGGTCTCAGAATCAGCTCCAGGGTGTGATAAAGGATTCTGTGAACAACAAGTTTTTACATGCCACCACGATATCCGTCTATAAAAAAGATCATAAATTGGTGGAGAAAGTTACACTAAGCGATAAATATGGTGAGTTTACGATCCAAGATATACCTTATGGCGTACCATTGCGGATAGAATTCAGTCATTTGTTGTATCAGAAACTGGTTAAAGAAATACAGGTGAATAAAACGGAAAAGATCAATTTAGGGCAAATATATTTATGTGCACGTTCCAATTTGATTGATACGGTGGCGGTGTTTCCTCCCGTTAGGATGAACGGTGATACCATTGAGTTTTATGCAGATGCTTTTCAATTGGATACCAATGCGGTCATTGAAGATCTAATACATAAACTACCGGGTATGATGATATGGGGAGATGGCAAGATCACCTACGACGGTAGGGAGATACCTAGTGTGCTAGTCAATGGAAAGCCGTTTTTTGGAACGGACAAAGCTATAGCTTTGCAAAACATCGCCAAAGATGCAGTGGAGAAGCTCCAGATTTATGATACACGAGATGGGATAATACAACGGAAAAATGAAATGGATCCCAATTATGAAATGAATGTCGTATTAAAGGAAGGAAAGGAGAAAATGTATTTCGGTAACGTAACAGCAGGAGTGGGCAATGAACAGCGAAGAGATGGGTACTTCAATATCAATTATGCAGATAAAGCTAGACAGGGAACCATCGCCTTATCGACCAACAATACGAATAAACGGCTTAGCAGTATTGATCAATTATTGAAAAATACGACCTTTAAGGGTGTAGGCGTTCGAAATAATTTTTCACCCGATTTTTTAAACACCGGGATACAAACGCAGCAAGTAGGGGGCATTCGGTATCAGCATGATTTTTTAAGAACTGGGGATGTCAATAGGAACAATATTATATCGGTAAACGCACTTCTTAATCATCAACGAAATACCTTACGTTAAATATCGCAGACATAAAAAATGACGTACAACAAAGAGACGTAAACCTTCATTTTTCGGCAAATATTGGCAGAAGTGTAGACGCATCGGCAAATATGGACTATTCTCAGCCAAAGAATCTTCATTCTTTACTGGATAGGAGTGAATTCACCGTTCAAGGAATCGTTCATTTAGACAATGACAAGGGCTTTAAAAAGAACAGTAGTGATTTCGAGAATTATTTAAATAGCGCTCTTAACAAATCTACGACCCGTATGTATAACCACACGGAGTCTGCTAAGACAGTAAAAATCAATACATCCATCCGTAAAGATAATTTTACGCTCAATTATCTCATTGATCGGCAGGCCCAAAAAAGCAGTAATGATGTACGAGACCAGATCAATAATGATTTTGTCAACGTTTCCTCCCTCACACATGAGTCCAATTATCAATCGCTTAAGCAAGAATCTGTTGTTGGTTATTCTATAGCTTTGATCAAACAACAATTCATCGGCCGTTATCAAAAAAATCTTAACCTATCGCTAAAAACAGGCACACGTTGGTATAGTGAATACAACCGTTCTTCATTAGATTTTCGCAATATCAAACAGGATTTTTTTACGTTTTTGCCAGAAATTAGATTTGATCATAAGTATAATCGTAACGGATATCATACTCAAAATTCTTCACTATCTTATACGTATGATGAGATTTACCCCACAGTAGATCAGCTAAGACCTTTTTATGACGATATCAATCCGGCATATCGGTTTTTTGGTGGATCAGATTTGGAAAAATATGGCCGACATCGATTAAGCGTTCAACATAAATACAGCCAAAAAAAAAGACATGGTTTGACCGTGAATATAAGTGCAAACTATACATTAGATGACGCCAATTGGGCAGATAGTATCCGTTTTGAGCAAAACCAAGAACGTCGATATTTGATACAAAATAGTACTCACCTCTATTCATTTAGATTGAATACAAATGTGGAACAATCTTTTACACTCAAAGAGAAGCAAACCATAGGTGTATTATTCGACGGAAATGTGGTATGGAATGATGGAATACAATATCTGAACGATGTAATGCAAAGGGTCGCGATAAACGACCAACAATTTTCATTAAACCTGCATTACTCTTACGATAATAGATTGGTTATCGGGATGATCAACGATATGAGGCGCTTTAAAAGAAATGTGGCGCAGGAAACTAAAAACAGTTATCAATCTACTTTTATAAACTCGGGACTTAGTTTAAGTTTTGTAATCAACACGAAGATAATTTTTAATACTTCTACGACCAATCGATTTATAAAGTCAAGGTATGGAGACGATAATGTCCTTATCTGGAATGCCAATGTTGGTTATCGTCTTTCAAAGGGGAACAATTTTGAAATCAAATTCAGTGCATTCGACTTACTAAAGCAAAATAAAAGCTTTTATTTTGAAAATAGTCCCACTACTTTTAGGCAAGGTCTCCGTAATAACCTAACACAATACTTTATGGTTTCCTTGTCTTATTTTCCACGGAAGTTTGAATTCTAAAAATCCGATAATAAATATAGTACTGAAATATCATTCAAAACAAATCTATCACCAATGTCCTACATAAATATATAGAAGCAGGAGCCCTTTTTTCTCTAATTTCTCTTCTTGTTTCGATATCAAGTTAAAAACCTTTAGGGTTTCGTTGTGGGTACAACAGAAAAAATCCCTGATTTTGGGGATTCGAACAAACGCATGTTCTTGTTATTTTTGAACTATAAAGTTTAGTTGGCAAGATGACCGAAGTTGAATTAACAAAAGAAGAAAAGCGGATATTGCGAAAAGCGTTAATCAGCAGGGTCGCCCTTTTGTTTGGGGCTCTTTTGCCTGTTTTCATCTTTTCATGTTATATGCTTTATCTTGCTGTGATGAGCTTCGTGGAAGACAATTCGGATATGTTCAGTTATATTGTTCCGATATTATTTGTATTGTGGTGTCTTGGTGCCCGCAAATATATTCTTCCGCAATATAGGAATCTGTTTAAATATGGCAAAGCTTACAAACAGATTATAGAAACAACCGTCTTGGATGTCCGTCGTTCTCAAACACGGGGAATACCTTTCTTTTATATTACGACGGATAGCGGTGTTGTTATCAATACGAAGAGTAATGTCATCTTTTATATGGATGTGCCTGCTCTTGAAATAGAAGAAGGAATGAAGTTATGTCTCCATATGATTCCGGGTACGAGAAATGAAATTTTACGGGTCGCTGCGCGGGAACCCGTAAAATAAAACCAAATGAAAACAAGACCGCCGGACTTTGAAGATTGCGGTTTAGGTTGTATATTGTCGGTAGGAACAGATTTTATAAAACGACGAAGCAAAGATACAATGAAGATTTTCAAAATGATGTCTAAAAGGCATTTCCTGAGCGTTGCATTTTATTTGATGTTAATACCCTTTCTATTTGCACAAACCCCCAGTAAACTATATGTCAAGGAAATTCATCAAGGACCTGTTGTCGATCATCTTCATCGTGACGTAACAGAGAGTAAGAACCGATCTGGATTTGAAACCGGTCAGATGATTAAGATGGATGGAGTGTATCACATGTTCATTAACGAGATGTTTGACCGCCCCCATAGAGATATGCGAATTGCCCACTGGACCAGTTCGGATGCAGTGAACTGGAAACGCAGATCAACTATAGTGGAGAGTATTCCTGGACGGTCGCCCTTTAACCCGAAATCAGAGGTCTGGGTGACCGGTGTTGAATTTAATGAGGAGGAAAACGCTTGGAATATTTTCTATGTTGCGTATCGTGCTGGAGATAAAGAAAAAGGAGAAATTGAAGCAAATGATTACGCAGGTCGGATCTGGCGTGCAAAATCTGTGGTGCCGGGCAAGGACGGCATTGCCGGTCCGTATGCAGAAATGGGAATCATCATGCAACCGGATGAAAATTCACAGGCGTGGGAAGGCGAACAGGCTATCGCAGCGTTCAATCCATATAAAGTAGGAGATTTATGGTATGCTTTTTATGACGGCCACACGCACACCCCCCTTGGCGATTGGCCGGTGGGAATGGCAACAGCTAAAAAATTGAGCGGTCCGTGGGAAAGAATGCCGGAGGGGCATAATCCGGTTCCGATTTCGCCGGAGTTTAACGAAAACCTACAAGTAACGGAACTGAAAAATGGAGGCTATTTAGCAATTTTTGATGCTATGGGTGACCATGAAATTGCGTATAGCCTTTCCGAGGATGGAATCCATTGGGAACCTGAGATACGGTTGAAGATCCAGTCCGATAATAATCTGTGGGCAGAGCCCGGCGATCATGCTACACGTACGCCACTCGGCGCGGTAGAAGAAGAGGATGGTACTTTTACCGTGGTTTATACGGCAATGTATAAAGAAAACGGAAAAGCTTTTTATGGAATTGGCAAATGTACGTTAGCTTGGGTGAAATAGTAAGTTCAGTTGCGAAAGACCCTCCGGCTTGCCCCATTTCAGAATAAGTCGTCGCAAGTCCGCATTGGTGACCGAAACAACGGAACCATGACGCGGTTTGAAGTTCATCGATATTTCGTGGTCGATCGGCGTAAAGTTTTCTAGGTCTTCGCTTTTTGTGAAATGAAATTCTTTTCTACGATAAACGTCGTACATTAGAATATAGGTGTCCGAATTATTCAGCTTAAAGATGCTTGAGCCTTCTACTGACTCCCGTGTCTGTTGTTTATACCCTTCTTTTTCTTCCCATTTACCGGACGTAAGGGACGGACTGACCGCCAGCTTGACGCCGTCACCATGACCTTCCGTCTTGTAAAACATATAGTAGAGACTATCCTGATAATGAATAATATCGCCATCGATACACGGCTTTCCGTCTTTCGGGAAAAACAATTGCTTGGGTTCTGTCTCCAGGTCTGTAAAATCACTGTTTGCGTAGGCGTAATAAATGATGTCGGGACCATCTCCATGTTTCATCGACCAATAAACGATGTATTTACCTGTTTCTTTCTCGTATATCGTTTGGGGTGCCCATACCCGTTTGAGTTCTTCCTGCCCGGCATATTTTTGCTGGATATTGATAACGTGTGAACTCCAGTTGACCAGGTCGGTCGATTTCATCAGTACCATGGCGCGATTGGAATCCCAGCCTTTTGAAGCCATCATGTCTGTGGCAACCATATAGAACGTTTTTCCATCCTCAGCGCGGAGAATATGTGGATCACGTAGTCCTCCGGCAGAGCTGATCTGCTTACTGTCCAAAACGGGTTTGTTGTCGTTGAGGGCATAGTAATTGTACCCATCAAGGCTGATGGCAAACCGGATGGCTTCACCGTTTTGCCCACTGCCGAAATAGGCAAAGAGGTATCCGGTGAGGTCTTTTTCGAGCACCTCGCTGTTCTGTGCGGATAGCTGCGCACTCGATAGCAGCAGGACGAATAGAATGAACGTCATTTTGATTTGTTTCATATCGTAGGGTTATAAGCTATATTAGTTACAATACTATGCTTTTTTGGTGTTGCGGGCAACCTGCGCTGTCCTTGCCTCTATCACACTGTTCTGTCCTCTCAAAACAGGACAGTACAGGTTGCTACAACTGGATGAAAATATTATCTTAGGAGATATCAGATGTAAATAGACCTTTTCTTATGCGTTATACCAAGATCTTCTGCAGTGCCGTACTGTTCTTCGCTATGAGTACATTGACTTTTTCACAAGACACAAGAGAGCGTAACTATATGTACGAGATTTTAAAACCTAATCATGCTCAAAAGCCGGAAGTAAAGGGCTTTGCCCAAACGAGAGTTGAAGAAAGCTTGAACCGTGGATTGACATTAGCGCGTATCCAGGAAGGCGGTGCGATCCATATCAGCTGGAGGTTGTTAAAAACAGATGAAGAAGACGTTGCGTTTAATGTATATCGTTCTGTAAACGGCAAAGAAACGAAGCTGAATAAGAAACCTATAACAGAGACAACGGATTTTGCGGATACGCAAATCAAAGCTGAAAATGCGCTGTATTGGGTGGAGGCCATTCAGGGGAAAGGACGCACTTTGAGCGAAAAAAAGTCTCTTCCAAGAAATATAGGCGGAGAAGCCAATTATCATAGCATCAAGCTGAAAGATCCAAGTGTGACCGCCGGTCGGGTAGCTGTCGCGGATCTAAACGGCGACGGTCAATACGATTACATCATTCGTCACCCGAATAGTAACGTAGATCCGGGGGTACCTACGCCCGATGACGGCACCACGTATAAAATTGAAGCCTATCTGCACGACGGCACCTATTTATGGACCAAGGATTTGGGATTGGGAATTGAGCCGGGTGTATGGTACTCCCCGTTTATCGTTTACGATTTTAACGGAGACGGAAAGGCGGAGGTAGCATTGAAAACAGCTGCTGATGATTATCAAAAAAATGAAACCGGACGGATATACGAAGGCAGCGAATACCTATCGGTGCTGGACGGCATGACAGGCGAAGAGATTGCTCGCGTAGCTTGGCCAGAACGGAATAATCGGTACGGTGACGTAAACCGCCAGAATAGAAATCAAATTGGTATGGCTTATTTAGATGGAAAGACGCCTTGTATTCTTGCTGCGCGCGGAACCTATAGATTGATGGTGGTTGACGCATGGCAGTTGAATAATGGTAAACTAGAAAAGCTATGGAGATGGGATGGTGACGAAGAGAATCCCGTTGTTAGAAGCCAGGGCGCACATAACATGGTCGCTGGCGATGTTGATGGAGACGGAAAGGATGAAATCTTATTAGGGTCCTGTATGCTAAACAGCAATGGTACTTTACGCTGGTCGACCGGTTTGGGGCATTCGGATAAGGCTTACTTGACCGATATCGATCCACAAAGAGAAGGAATGGAAGTCTTTTTAGCTATTGAACCGTGGGTCGATAACGGCTACGGTGTTTCTACGGTGGATGCTAACACCGGAGAACGAATTTGGGGAGTAGGCCATAAAACCTTTCACGTCGGTGATGGCATGGTCGCGGATATTGACCCGAACAGTCCGGGATTAGAATGTTTTGCCTCAGAAGATAAAAAGGGCGGATCAACCGATAAATACCTGTTGAGTGCACAGGGAAAAAAATTAGGCGCTAACGAGGACGTCCCGCCTTGTCGAAACTGGATATGGTGGGGTGCAGGTAATATACGTCAGTTATTTTTCGGTGATGATAATCGCTGGGGTGCCGAATCAACATCAGGTGGAAGAAATCAATCCATCGGTTATTGGCAAGGTGATAAAATAGCCAGCGGCATTTATGGTGATATCATCATGATTGCGGATTTATTTGGTGATTGGCGTGAAGAAGTGGTTACAGCGCTACCGGGTGAACTTCGGATATACCATACTGATATCCCCGCGAAGGACCGTAAAGTAACCTTAATGCAGGATCCTATTTATAGGAGTTATGTACTTCAGCGCTCGCAAGGTTATCCGCAAGCACCCGTTCCATCTTATTATTTGGGAGAATAAATAAATTGATCATGTTGAGTTACGAAAAAATATTTTCTTTGTTATTAGCAGTTTTGCTATCATCTCCCATATTACAGGCGCAAGTAAGAAGTGCCGTATCTTTAGAAAAAGGATGGAAATTCCATAAAGGCGAAATACCAGGAGCTGAAAGTAATTCAATAGATGATGCGAATTGGGAACAAGTGGTCGTGCCTCACGATTGGGCCATTAAAGGGCCATTTGATAAGGAAATCGATAAGCAAGTCACTGCAATAGAACAAAACGGAGAAAAAATTCCGACAGAAAAAACGGGTAGAACCGGATCGCTACCTTATATCGGCGTCGGATGGTATCGATTGGTTTTACCTGAAGTAGATGTCAATAATAAAAAAGCAACGCTTGTTTTTGACGGTGCAATGTCTGATGCACAAGTCTACATAAATGGGCAAAAGGTCGGTTCCTGGGCATACGGATATAATAGTTTTCATTTTGATATCACGCCTTACCTGCACGATCACGGACAGAATTTGCTAGCTGTTCGGTTGGAAAATAAAGGATTGTCTTCTCGATGGTATCCTGGAGCAGGCATTTACCGACCGGTTAACTTAGTTCTTTCTAACCCGTCGGGCGTAAAGACGTGGGGAATGTTTGTAAAGACACCGATTGCTAATGCGGATTACGCACGTATCAATATCCGTACAGAATTGGAAGGCGTACGGAATAAGAATCTAAAGATCATTACAACAATAACAGATCAATCTGGTAGAATAGTCGCACAACGCAAGGGGGATTTTGATCATGTCCAAGAGATCGTGGAAGACAATATAGACATCACTAAACCTAAACGCTGGTCTCCTGAAGATCCGTTCCTATATAGTGCTAAGATCGAGATTTATGAGAATGATCGTTTGCTAGATATGGACTCTACCCGGTTTGGTATACGAGACGTACAGATTAATGCGAAGGGTGGCTTTATGTTGAATGGCAAATCACGCAAACTAAAAGGCGTTTGTCTTCACCACGATTTAGGCCCGTTGGGCGCAGCGTTGAACAAAGCAGCGCTACGTCGCCAGCTGCAAATTATGAAAGATATGGGAGCAGATGCGATAAGGACGGCGCACAACATGCCCTCTCCTTGGCAGATGGATTTATGTGACGAGCTCGGATTGATGGTTATCGCTGAAAGTTTTGACGAATGGAAATATGCAAAAGTTAAAAACGGTTATAATCGTCTATATGATGAATGGGTCGAGAAAGATCTCGTTAATCTGATTCGTCGCCATCGGAATCATCCGTCAATTGTCATGTGGAGTATTGGAAATGAGGTGCCGGAACAAAGAAGCGCTGACGGCGGTCGGATGGTTAAGTTGCTCCAGGACATATGTCATCGAGAAGATCCCACCCGTCTGGTTACGGTGGGTATGGACCGAGTGGACAATGCTATAGCCAATGGTTTTGCGGCAGTGTTGGATGTCCCTGGCCTGAACTATCGAACGCATCTTTATGAGACGGCCTACGGAAAGTTGCCGCAGGGATTTATCCTCGGCTCAGAGACCGCTTCGACGGTCAGTTCTAGAGGCGTCTATAAATTTCCAGCTATAGAAGGGAAAGAAGTAAAGTATGATGATGGTCAAAGCTCGTCTTACGACTTGGAGTCTTGCAGCTGGTCTAATCTGCCCGAAGACGACTGGATACTACAAGATGATAAATCGTGGGTCATTGGAGAATTTGTGTGGACAGGTTTTGATTATTTAGGAGAACCTACACCATATGATGGATACTGGCCCTCTCGCAGCTCCTATTTTGGCATTTGTGATTTGGCTGGTCTGCCCAAAGACCGCTATTACCTGTACAAAAGCCGTTGGGACACGGTAGAATCAACACTACATATACTGCCCCACTGGACTTGGGACGGAAAAGATGGGGATACTATTCCCGTCTACTGCTACAGCAGCTATCCCGAAGCTGAACTTTTTGTAAACGGGGTTAGTCAAGGCAAGAGAAGAAAAGACCCTTTGTCTAGACTAGATCGTTACCGTCTTCGATGGAATGACGTGGTATATCAGCCGGGAACGATCAAGGTCGTTGCATATGACGCACAGGGTGAAGTTGCCGAAAGTAAGACAGTGCACACGGCGTCGAAACCCACTACAATCTACCTTAAAGCCGATAAAACAGAACTGGACGCCGATGGAAATGATCTCGCTTTTGTTACCGTTGAGATCCGGGATGAAGAAGGTAATCTTTGCCCTCATGCTGACCTACCATTGCGTTTTGAAGTGGAGGGTGCAGGTATATTTAAAGCAGTGTGTAATGGAGATGCCACGTCCTTAGAAATGTTTCATGAGCCCAAAATGAATGCCTTCAATGGTAAGCTCGTTGTCTTGGTGCAATCTGTCGAGACATCGGGAACTATAAACTTAAAAGTAAAAGGACCGAATCTAAACACGGCATCTATACGTATGACGGCACGATAACCACATTTCTATAAACGTTCCTGCCCTCCCGTGCGAGTGTTACAGTGATCTTCCGTGGTTTTGACAGCACGGTGATGTATGATTTTATGGATAGAAGTTGTAAAAGTTGTTCATTAGCTGTAATTTAAACAATTAAATACACGGTACTATAAATCTACATATGAAAAGAAAAGAGTTTATTAAAAGCACCGCTATGTTGGCTGCCGCCGGCATGTTTTCGACAGCAAATGCCTTTTCTGCTCCCCGAGAAACCCTTAAAGTAGGGCTGATTGGTGTAAAGGGCATGGGCTGGGCAAATCTACAGGCGTTGCTCAAGCAACCCAATGTGCAATGTACCGCGCTATGCGATGTAGACGAAGGCGTTTTAGATCAGCGTATAGCCGAGCTTAAGAAAACGAATATCGAAGTCAAACGCTTCATTGATTATAAAGAGCTGTTAGCAGGGGATTTGGTGGACACCGTCATCATCGGTACGCCAGATCACTGGCATTGCCTGCAAATGGTGGATGCTGTAAAGGCGGGAAAACATGTATATGTCGAGAAACCGATAGGTAACTCCATCGGTGAATGTCAAATTATGGTCGCAGCCGCTTTAAAATATAATAGCATTGTGCAGGTGGGACAGTGGCAACGGAGTCAACAGCACTTTAAAGACGCGATTGATTTTGTGCATTCGGGTAAACTCGGAAAAATTAGATTAGTTAAAGCATGGGCCTATCAAGGATGGATGAAAAGTATAGTCGTAAAGCCTGATGCGCCGATACCGCCAGGTGTCCACTACGATCGATGGTTGGGTCCTGCGCAGAAAAGACCGTTCAACCCTAATCGTTTCCATTTTGAATTTCGCTGGTTTTGGGACTATGCCGGCGGGCTTATGACCGACTGGGGTGTGCACATGTTGGATTATGCGTTACTGGGTATGAATGTGTCGGATCCGCAATCGGTGATGGCTGCAGGGGGTAAATTAGCGTATCCCGACGACGCAGCGGAAACACCAGATACCTTAACGACCGTGTTTGAATTTGATGATTTTAATATACAATGGGAACATGCAATAGGGATAGATATGGGACCTTTCGGTCGTGACCATGGGGTTGCTTTTATAGGCAACAACGGAACACTGATACTGAATCGAAAAGGCTGGGAGGTTATTCCGGAAAGTGGTCGGATGGAAGCGATTTCATTGCAGAAAAGTCAAGACAATGGCTTGGACGAGCATATGGCGAATTTTGTGCAGGCGATACAGCGTAAAGATGCGACGGTACTGCACGCCCCTATCGAAGCCGGAGCACATATTGCTATCTTTTCGCAGATGGGAAATATTGCCTACCGAACCGGTAAAAAGCTGTATTGGAATAAAGAAAATAAACAATTTACAGATGAAGAGGCCAATCGTTATCTGATAGCGGGGTACCATAATGGTTATAAATTGCCGCAAGTGTAAAAAGGAAGCAACTCTAAAAACCACATCAATATGTCTCGATTAGTAACACTATACTCTCTTCAATGGGGAGATTTATCATTAGAGGATGTATGTGCCAAAGCAAAAGAATTTGGCTACGAAGGTCTGGAATTGGGCTTACCCGATCATCTGGATGTACGACAAACAGACCCCGAATATTATAAGGGCATCAAAAATCTGTTGGGAAAGTACGAATTACAACTACGCACGATTTCTTCGCATTTGATCGGACAAGCAGTGTGCGATCGGATTGATGAAAGGCATAAAAGCATTTTACCGCCTTATATATGGGGTGATGGCGAACCCGAAGGTGTTCGTCAACGTGCTGCGGACGAATTGATCTTAACCGCAAAAGCCGCTAAATCTTTAGGCGTAAATACGGTCGTGGGATTTACAGGGAGCCCCATATGGCACTTGCTATATTCGTTTCCACCTGTTCCCGAATCCATGATTGAAGATGGCTACAAAGCCTTTGCTCACCGTTTTATCCCCATTCTCGATGAATTCGAAAAGTTGGGTGTCCGTTTTGCGCTGGAGGTACACCCCACCGAGATTGCATTCGACACATTTTCGGCACGCAGAGCACTAGAAGCCGTTGGGAATCATCCTGCTTTTGGATTTAATTACGATCCCAGCCATTTGGGCTATCAGGGGGTAGACTATGTAGACTTTATTTACCAATTTCCCGATCGTATTTTTCACGTCCACATGAAAGATGTTTATTGGAGCGATACGCCCAAACAAGTTGGTGTATTTGGTGGCCATGTGCCTTTTGGTGATACGCGGCGCTATTGGAATTTCAGAAGCGTAGGGCGTGGCAAAATCAATTTTGAGGATATCATTCGAGCGCTCAACACCATCGGCTATCAAGGGCCCCTTTCAATAGAATGGGAAGATAGTGCGATGGATCGCGATCATGGCGCGCGCGAGTCCTGTGAATTTACCAAACGTATCGATTTTCAAATGTCAAAACATGCATTTGACGCCTTTTTTGCAAAAGAGTAATATGAACATGCTATGGATATGAAAAGCAGAAAACTAAAAATGGGTATGGTCGGAGGGGGCATTACTGGTTTTATTGGAGCCATTCATCTGCGAGCAGCCTTAATGGAAAATAGAATAGAATTGGTGTGCGGTTGTTTCAGCTCCAATCCGGAAGTCTCTCGGGAGTCGGGAAGAGCTTACTGCCTTCCCGAAGAACGTATATACAGTACGTATCAAGAGATGTTTGAAAAAGAGGCGTTGTTGCCCCACGAAGAACGGATGGACTTCGCCGTTATCGTTACCCCCAATAAACATCATTTCGAACCAGCTATGATGGCGTTGGAGAGAGGTATCCATGTGGTATTGGACAAGCCGATGACATTTTCTTTAGAGGAAGCTAAGGCACTTCAGCAGAAAGTCGAAGAAACAGGACTGGTGCTAGCGTTGACACACGTTTATGCCGGATATCCGGCTGTGAAAGAGATGAAAGCAAGAATCGCAGCGGGTGAATTGGGTAACTTACGCCGTATTTATGTAGAGTATCCTCAAGGTTGGCTGGCAGAACGAATTGAAATCAAAAGTGGGAACAACGCCGGTTGGCGTACCGACCCGAATCTGTCGGGGAAGGCCGGCTGTATGGGCGATATCGGCACACATGCTTGGCATCTATGTGAATATGTGTCCGGATTGAAGGTTGAAGAAATGTGTGCGGAACTGAATACGTTCGTTCCCGGGCGGCCGATAGATGATGACGGTACGGCGATGATGAGAATGGAGCATGGAGTGAAAGCGCTATTGGCGGCAAGTCAGGTCGCAATTGGTAATGCAAACAACATCAATATTCGTGTCTATGGAGAGAAGGGAGGTTTGAAATGGATTCAGGAAGATCCCAATAAACTTTTCCTCCATACACCCCATAACCCCGAGCAGGTTATTTATGTAGGCGGAGACTATCCTTATTTAAGCCAACGTGCCCAATGGAATATACGAACACCGGGAGGACACCCCGAAGGCTTTATCGAGGCTTTCGCTAACATCTACCGTAATTTTGCCCTGACGGTTGCTGCGCAGAAGGCAGAAGAACAGCCCACACCCGAAATGTTGGATTTCCCCAATGTATATGACGGCGTGCGGGGCATGCAGTTTATTGAGACGATTGTGAAAGCTGGATGGAATGATGAAGCCAAGTGGGTCAAATGGGTGGAGTAAAAGGGTAGAGGCAGGTTGCCACGGGTTGCCGCTGAGCGAGTAAAACAATAACTTGCGTATAGCAATGCCATAATAAATCATTGCACATACGAAATGATTAAATTTTACAACATCGTCATAAGTTTGGTATGGCCGTTTTGTGTATCGACGCTTTCAGCTCAAATTCTTCAATACGAGTTCAGTTTTGGCAAAGCCTTTAGCGATCGCTCTGTTATATTAAACGCCGCTGAACCGTACGAGGCAAACGGACAATATGGTTTTGAACTTGGTTCCGAAAAAAATGTCGAGATACGCGAAGGTAGCCATATCTTATTTAGTGACAAACCCTTCTATTTTTCCATCAACGTACCCGAAGGAAACTATAAAGTAACCATTGGATATCAGGGGCTGAGCGATAGCGTATTCAAGAGTACGGTCCGTTCCGAATCAAGACGATTGCAGTTGGAACAAGTAAAGGTACCGCGGAATAAAGAGGTCCAAAAAAGCTTTATCGTGAATCGAAAAGATGCACGTATCCGTGAAGGAGAATATGTACGCTTGAAAAAGCCGCGCGAATTAGAAAAGCTGGACTGGGACGATAAACTTACGTTAGAATTTCAACATACCAACAATATACGCTACATACAGGTAGAGCAGGTCCAGGAAGTACCAACCATCTTTTTGGCGGGTAATTCCACAGTGGTTAATCAAGAACACGGACCTTGGGCATCTTGGGGTCAGATGATTCCTCGTTTTTTCGATGCCCAAATGGCAGTTGCCAATCACGCGGAATCAGGCTTAGCGTTGAGTTCGTTTCTAAGCTCTAAACGGCTGGATAAAATATTAACCATCGCCAAACCCGGCGACTACCTTTTTATCGAATTCGGTCATAACGATCAAAAAGAAAAAGATGAGAAAGCGGGTGCTTACAAGGGTTATACCGAACGACTGCGCTATTTTGTAGAAGCTTTTCGTGCAATAGGCGGTACGCCAGTTATTGTTACCTCTACAGCGCGACGCTCTTTTGATGCTAACGGACAGCTACAATATACCTTAGCCGACTATCCCAATGCGGCCCGCAAAGTAGCCCAAGAATTACAGGTGCCGCTGATCGATCTGAATAAGATGACCCGCACATTTTACGAAACTTTAGGCGTCGAAGGCTCGAAACAAGCATTTGTTCACTATGCTGCAAATACATTTCCAGGGCAACCCGAGCCTTTGCAAGATAATACGCACTTCAATACCTATGGCGCGTACCAAATCGCAAAAATGGTACTCCAAGGTATCATCGACAATCAATTAGGCATTCACAAACATATTATTGATTTTAAGAGCTATAAGTCTACCAAGCCCGATGCGCCCGAAGGTTGGGAATGGCCATTGAGTGTCAGAAACAGTGATATAAAACCAGACGGCAACTAATTGACCAAGATCATCTATAGCGAAGTAATGCCGTTTAAGCAACAGCGAACGAATTATTGCATTGAAGCAGGATGCCGCAGGTTGCTGCCAGTGAAACAAAAAGATAACTTCGTAGGAGAATAGACTTGTAACAGTATTTTTACCGTGAGGTCACCCTTTCGATAGCCTGTGGTGACACGTAAAGAATAAGCTTGGTATTGTCTAATTATAAACACGTAGTAACATCATTTATGAAACATTTTATCCCTAAAAAACTAATTTATCGAATACTTGTTGTGGTATGCTATATCACGTGTAGTATTCTTTACACTTCTCTTTTGTCTGCCCAAGCGCAGACGTCTACTGTTAGCGGTAGGGTAACGGACGAGTTAACCAACGAAGCGATCCCTAATGCTACTGTGTCGGTAAAGGGGAGTACCATTCAATCCAGTACAGATGTCGAAGGTGTTTTTCGCATCGACGCGACGCAGGGCCAAACCTTGGTTATTACGACCATCGGATATCTATCAAAAGAGGTACCCGTTACTGGTACGCAGATCAATATCACGTTAATACAAGACGAACGAGATTTAGAAGAGGTCGTTGTGGTCGGTTATGGTACGCAACGGAGAAGAGACGTTACGGGTGCAATTTCCCGTGTTTCGGGCGAAGAATTGCAGGAACGACCGGTTCAGAATATATCAGAAGCGTTACAGGGGAAAGCCGCCGGTGTAAACGTGGCCAGCAATATTCGACCCGGAGAAACACCAAGCATTAGAATTCGGGGGAATCGTTCCTTGACTGCTCAGAATGACCCGCTAATTGTGGTTGACGGTATCCCCTTGGTGGGTGGAAGTCTAGGTGATATAAGTCCAAATGACATTGAATCGCTGGATGTCTTGAAAGATGCATCAGCGACCGCCATCTATGGATCACGTGCGGCCAACGGCGTGATCTTGGTAACGACCAAAAGGGGGAAAGCCGGCCAGGTGACGGCTGCTTATCGTGGTACCGCGACGATCGACCGTTATAGATCTTTAACCGATTGGATGAATGGAGGTCAATATATCGATCGCTGGCGGGAAGGCTTGATGAACGGTGGATTATACGAAACTGTGCAGTTTAAAGATGGCTTCTCACCTGTAGTAATGGGCTACCCAGATCCGTTTGAAGATGAAAGCAGAATGGGGTTGGCACAGGATATCCATGCACGAAATAATGTATGGAAGGGCTATGAATGGGAGGAGTTTGGAACGACTGTAAAGATGCGTCCGACAACAGCAGCCGAACGTGCGATGGGCTGGCCGGCAGAAGTACCCGTTTACAACTCGGCTAATATTCCAACCTATGATTGGGTAGGCGATGTGACACGTCCGGGAGTAACACAAAATCACCAGGTGTCGCTGTCTTCGGGCACGGAAAAATCACGTATATACGCTTCCATAGATTATTTTGACCAACAAGGTGTACTAAAAGATCAGGATTATGAGCGTTTTAATATCAATTTGAACGGCGATATAACAGCAACCGATTGGCTGACATTTGGTGCAAGTATCCTCGCATCAACTTCCTTGCAGAATTACGGTATCTCGACGAATACCTCGAATACCGGTTCGAAGAATCTTCTTTCGCGTGCATTGGATCAATTTCCTTATGCCACTCCAAAAGACCCTGATGGCAATTGGATCCTTAATCCGGGTGGCAACCTGCAACTTTTTAATCCAGTTATGGACATTGATCAGGTGAAGAACGAACGAAAGACCTATGCGATTTCACCTACCTTGTTTTCCGAGGTGCAGTTTTTGCCTTGGCTAAAATATCGGTTCAATTTCGGGGCGCAGTTCCGAAATTGGCGAGCAGGTGCTTGGACGGGGCCGGGAGCTACCAATCACCTGAACAACAGACCTAACACCGCCGGCTATACAAACGAGCAACGGTTTTCTTGGGTAGCTGAAAATTTGCTCTATGTTGATCAAAATTTCGGAGAGGACCATCGACTGAATGTGACTTTATTGCAGTCTGCACAGCGGGAACAATTTGAGAGCACGGCGACAAATGTTATAGGAACCGTATACGATATCAGTTACTGGTACGATCTGGCTGCCAATTCCAATGGTCGTCCTAATGGTTATGGAACCGGTTTCTCGGAAAGAACGCTGATGTCTTACATGGGACGTGTCAATTACGGTTACAAAGGTAAATACCTCATCACGGCGACAGGTCGGTATGATGGGGCATCCGTATTGGCACCTGGGCATAAATGGCATTTTTATCCTTCCGTTGCTTTGGCATGGAACGTCATGGATGAAAATTTTATGCAGAACGTTTCCTGGCTGAACGAGTTGAAGTTGCGCGGTGGGTATGGTGTTACGGGCAATTCGGCGGTGAATCCCTATACTTCGGGAGGGCCATTGAGTCGCAATCCTTACGTGTTTGGAGAAAATGCCGCAATTGGCTATTTGCCGCAGTTGGTACGAAATCCTCTTCTGGGCTGGGAGCAGACGGCGCAGTACAATGTGGGTATAGATTTTAATGTATTGAACAACCGAGTAAGCGGTAGTTTGGAATTTTATCAAGGCAACACATCTGATCTGCTTCTCACGCGTTCGCTGCCCCCGGTGTCGGGATATGTAGAAAAATTGGAAAATATAGGAAAAACCCTGAACCGAGGTTTTGAAATAACCTTAAACACGGTCAATATTCAAAAAGAACATTTTACTTGGAGCACGTCTATTAATTGGAATACCAACCATGAAGAAATCGTGGAGTTGCAGAACGGTAAACAGGATATGTTGGCACAACGTTGGTTTATTGGCCAGCCGCTCCAAGTATTTTACCAATTAGACAATGCGGGGATATGGCAGGGGACACCGGAAGATATCGCCGAAATGGGGAGATTTAACGAAAATGGACATGATTTTTATCCAGGAACTGTACGTTTGGTTGACCAAAACGGTGACTATCGTATAACGGCAGACGATATGGTGATTAGAGGAACTAACCGACCAAAATGGTCTGGTGGTATCACCAACACGTTTCGTTATAAAGATTTAACATTGAGTACATTTATCTATGCGAGATGGGGGCAAACCTTCTTTGGTGGCTATCCGAATTCGTATGGCGGTATCTGGCCGAATGGGCGGGTAGAAAACGACCTTTGGTCCTGGGACAACCCCGGGGGACGGTGGCCACAAGCGAGTAATTTACCGAACAGGGAGAATACAGGGGTTGCGATGCAGTTTCACGATGGTTCCTTCGTCTCCGTCCGTAATATCTCCTTGACTTACGACCTACCGAAGGTGTTGCTGACAAATAGGTTCGTCAAAGGTTTGCAACTTAACGCGCAGGTACTGAATCCGTTCATATTCGGGAAAGACGCTGTCAAAATGGGCTATAATCCCGATGATGATACGAACTGGGAAAGGTCTTCAGGTGATGGCAATCCGCTCGGTGGAAGCAACAATAATACCATCCTACCGCAATCCTATGTATTGAGTATACGGGCTAACTTTTAATAACGTAATGTAAAATGAAAGGAATCATGAAAAAATATATAATCGGATTATTAATAGGCAGCATGTTTGTTTCCTGTAAAGATTTTTTGGATGAGCGGCAGGTCTCCAATTTAACGCAGGACTTTTATAATGATGAAGGCGGATTGGAGGCTCTCATTAATGGGCTGTACGTATATGCGAGAAATAAGCACGAATGGGATGGCAGTGGAGCTAGGCTTATTGAGGCGGAAACGGATACGTATCAAACGGCTTCCGCGCCTATCGCCCGGTACAGCAGTGCTGAATACGGTACCGATGTCAGCCGTATTGCAGGCAATATCAACAACTTTCTAGGAGAGGTAAATAGTAACTTTGCTGCTATGGGAGCCTATCCGCATATCAACAACTGTAACTTGGCACTTGAGCAGATCGATCAGGTCGCTCCGGGCAAATTTGGCTCTGATGAGACATTCCGAAACAACAGAAAAGCAGAAGTTCGTTTTTTGCGTGCATGGGCTTATTATTTGATTTCTAATCAGTTAGGGGATGTTCCTTTGCTGCTTAGTGCACGAAGAGAAGACAATGGTATTTATCATTATCCAAAAGCAAGCTTAGAGGATATTTATAAGCAGATCATTACCGATGTGCGTTTTGCCTATGAGCAACTCCCGCCATTGCAATCGGATCGGGGCCGTATTACTAAGTTGGCGGCGGGACATTTTTTAGCCAAGGTTTACCTCAACCGCGCACAGGCGGCGGGATTTCAATTGAGTTCGGAAACTTCCTTAAATATGCTATATAAGGGCAACGTCAGTACGGACTTGGATTCCTGTATTTATTTTGCCAGTGAGGTAATTAACCTAGCCGGAGGAGAGGGTGGCCTTGCTCCAGATTATTGGACGTTGTTTGACCCAGCTGTAGCAGAGAAGAATCCGCATCCAGAAATTCTGTGGTCTGCGCAGTTCGATGTCAATCCTACTACTCATACGCGCTTTGGCAACAGATCAGTGAATTATCATACCGGTAACTATACTAACCAGTCCGGTGTACAGCGCTCTATGCTATATGGTCGACCATTTGGTACATTTAAGCCTACCGATTGGGGATATGACAACTTTAAAGATAGAATGTATGATTCGCGTTACAGTAAAACGTTCCGCCACGAGTATATTAGCAATATGCCAAATTCCACAAGTAGTTCGTATAATTGGAATAGTGCTGCGGCCAATTGGTGGAATACCAATAAACCAGCCGATGCACCTACGGTCGTGGCGGGAGAAAAACGTATTAAGGAAAATCAACGGGCTATTATTTATGTGGAAAATACAAAAGAAACCGCACTCGACTCGGCCATGGTCCATAGTCAACCGTATCAGTTCATCGTTCGATGGGTTCGCTCTGCCGTGACAGGAAAATACTACTATCGACTATTTATTGATGGCTCTAATCTGGGACTCGCAACGGGAGCACCGGCTCCTTATCTTTCTTCAAAGAAACACGTGGATCCTTTGCGTGGAGGAAGTTCCGATGAATCTAATTTTAATAGTGAACAAGGTACCCGGGACGCGATTTTAATGCGTCTGGCGGAAACATTTTTAATTCGCGCCGAGGCTTATGGCCGCAAGGGCGACTACGGATTGGCAGTAGCGGATATCAATGTGATACGTAGGCGCGCTGCATTTAAGGCTGGGGAACCCCGCCCGCAACCCCTTGTTGAGTGGGAATCTCAAGCGCAGGAGCTAACAGAAATCGAGCGGCAGGCACCGTACCAGAGTGTTTCCACTACATTTGATAAGATCATGGTATCGGAGAGTCATTTCACACCGGGTACGCCGGAAGCCCAAAGGGAACATTATGTGCCGACTGTTACGTCAAAAGCAGATATGTTTATTCATTTTATTTATAACGAAAAAGCAAGGGAATTTTTATCGGAAGGGCTAGCTTGGGAGGATTTGCATAATGCCGGTATCCTGTATGAGCGTACGGTGCATTACAACCAAATGGCGTCAGACCGTACGGGCTTATGGCCCGTGGCAAGCAATACTGCGAATGGCAATGGTCAGGATGGAAACGGAAAAGGACAGATGCAGAAACACCACACATTTAGACCGTGGCCAGATGCATTCTTGGTTCGGCTTACGGATGAAAATGGTATGCCGTTGGACGAAGCTGCTCGAAAAGCTTATCAAAATCCAGGATACTAGTCTTTAACCTGTTTATACATAGAGCTGTCCTTATTTACACAAGTAGATAGGACAGCTTTTTTATTGATTAGCTATTTGCAGGGGATCGCTGACACTGTGGGGCGCTTATGTATGCAGGATGCCGCAGGTTGCCACTTCAGAACCGATGTAATATATTTGATATATAAAACAATTAAAAACCAAAGCACTAACAATAAACAATAATTAGGAAGAAGAAAGCATATAAGATAAACTATACTAAAAACCGAACAAGTAATTAATAACTTTTTGACTGAGCCGTGGCACGGACCTAAAACAGGATGACAAAACATACTGACATGGAAGACATTTGCGCTAACGACAGTGTGGGCAGTCCTACGCGGGAGTGGCGTTAGCCAAACACGAAAACTAATCTACGGTAGTAGAACTTAAATTTTGATAAACCTATAAAACTATGGTATGCGTTTTTACAAATTAATCTTTTTATTGGGGCTGTTTACGGCATTTTGCCTAAGCTGTCGGAAAGAAGCTTTCGATGACTACTACAGCCGCCCGGACGATTTGGAATCGCCGATATATACCCGACTCGAGGAAGAGGGAAGATTTTCCCATTTCCGTCGATTAATCGAAAAGGCAGGCTATATGCAAACGCTAAATCAGGCTGGGTATTGGACACTTTTTGCGCCGAATGACGATGCCGTTAACCGCTTTTTGCAGGAGCACAATTATGCGACAGTAGAAGAAGTGCCAGATGCCGTTGCCGAACAAATCGTCCGATACGCCTTAGTCTATAATGCCTTTCAAACCAACCGTATTTCTGATTACCAATCCAACTTGGGCTGGCAAGAAGGGATGGGGTTCCGGAGGCGTACAGCTTATTATGATGGTTTCCGGAAAGAAAAAGTGAAGATTAATGGAACGGAAAGAGAAATCGTTGTTGGGGCGTCGAACCGAAATAATGTGACGGTAAACTTCGGAACACCCTACTATGTGGATGGCGACAATAACAATAAATATGTAACCTATTTCCACGAAAAGTATAGACAGTTTAATAGCCTCACGGCTGATGATTACAATTTCTTTTACCCATCGACACCAGCTTCTAACTTCCATTTCATGGGCGGTTCGGTTGCTAAAGCCGATATTATTGCAGAAAATGGGGTGATTCATGAAGTGGATGTCGTGACATTACCCCGTCCAAGTTTAGATCAGTATCTGCGCGAAAAGGATGAATATAGCTTTTTCCGCGATTCAATTTTAAACCAGTTTTTCGTGACATACGAATACAGTCCTACAGCGAGTAAAACTTACGAATATCGGACAGGGCAAGTAGAAGAGGTGTACATCAAAGTGTATGATCCGCTATTAGCCTTTTCGCCTAACAATGAGAACTTTCTTAAGGAGGAGGATAATGACGGACAACAAGATGGTTATAGTATGTTCATTCCCACCGATGCTGTCATAGAGCCTTGGATACGCAACGTATTTCTAGAACATTACAGAACACTGAACCGGGTTCCCAAAGGGGTTATGGCGGATTTCATCAACACCATGCTGTGGCAAAGTGCTGTATGGCCCAGCCAGTTCTCAACAAAAACCAATCTACACGAAGAACCGGCTCGCTTTACCAAAGCCGATATTACCGATAAACAAATAGCGAGCAATGGGTTCTTTTATGGGACAAGTAAGATACAGGAATCTGATTTGTTCAATACGGTATATCGACATGTGATTCTGGATCCCGAATATTCGCTGATGTTAATGCTGTTGGAGCGCGAACACAAACGGCTTGTTATCAATCCAGGAACGAAGTTTACACTGTTTTTGTTTTCCAACAGTCTGTTGAATAGATTAGGTTATTCCTATAACGAACGCTTGAACGAGTGGTCATGGATAGACCGTAATGGGAATACGATGGGACATGGTCAGACACAGACCCGTCTAGCGCGCTTGCTCTATAGCCATATTATAGAAACACCCAACGATGAACTGGCAAATATTAATAATACACAAGGTTTTATCCAAACAGGGGATCGGGCACTGCCAGGTGAATTTATTAAATGGAATAACGGGAATATTTACGCTGCCGGCAACGAACGCTTACAAGAGCCGGTACAGATCGTTGGAACAGCAAAATTTGGGAATAATGGACGGGTATATTACGTAAACAATCTGTTGGAATTCTCGAATGAAACAGCGGGTGAAGCCATGGCTCGTGTGGCGACGGAGAACCCTAATGTTAGCCGGTTCTGGGAGTATGTCTTAAGATCACCGCTTTACGTAGCAAACGATCGGGTAATTACCGGGGTGGCGGGAGGAAGCTTATATACCTTATTAATGCCAAATAACGATGCGGTACAGCAGGCTATAGATGACGGCGTCTTGCCGGCTGATCCAGCAACGGGCGATATCGTCGGTAAATTCCAGATAGAGAACTTTATTAAATACCATATCCTGACCAATGTCAATGTTGCCGCTGACGGTAACCAAGATATTCTATCCGCTATTACGTTGATGAAAGACGAAAACGATGAATCGCAAACGGTCAATGTGTCGAATGCTGTCGGGAACTTACGATTTATCGACCGGAAGGGAAGGACGATACCTAGCGTTTACAATCCGGATTTATACTTGAGCGATCGTATCGTATTACATGAATTAAATGGATATCTAAATTACAACAATTAAATCCAAATTATGAGACAATTAATATATCGTTCTTCGTTTCTGTTGTTTTGGATCTGCTGCATAGGGCATACCGCTTTTGCGCAACATATTGTGCGTGGAAAAGTGGTCGATGCAACATCTAAACAGCCTTTGGCAGGCGTTACGGTTTCTGAGCTGAGTGCCGACAATCGTACCGTATCGGCAACAACAACAGATATCGAAGGTAATTACGCCTTAGCGGTTACTACGGCATTGAATCGCCTGAATTTTTCATTTATCAGTTATAACGCGCAGGTGGTACGCATCAATAGTAGAAACCAAATCGACATGCAGTTGAGCACGAGCGATAGCCAGATTGAAGAGGTGGTTGTAACGGGGACTGGAGGAGTACAACCCAACACAGGTTTATTAAATATATCCGCCCGGGATTTAACCACGGCGACCGCCACCATAAACGCGAGTGTGTTGCAGGAGATGCAATCAAGCTCAATAGACGAAGCTTTGCAGGGACGCTTGCCGGGAGTCGATATTGCTGCCAATTCCGGCGATCCGGGCTCGGGGATGTCGATCCGTATACGGGGTACCTCCTCCTTAAGTGGTAGCGCGGAACCCTTGATTGTGGTCGATGGCATGCCCTACGAGACAGAAATTCCTGGGGATTTTAACTTTGGGGCAGCTGATGAAGATGCGTATGCGCAGTTATTGAATGTTGCTCCAGCGGATATAGAAACTATCTCGGTGTTAAAGGACGCTGCTGCAACGGCTATGTGGGGGGCAAGGGGCTCCAATGGCGTGCTGTTGATTACGACGAAGCGAGGTACTATGTCGAAGCCGCGGGTGGGCTACTCGTTTCGTGGGGCGCTTTCCTCGGTGCCAAGTGCGATCCCGCTGCTCAGTGGCGATCAATATTCTTCCTTGATTCCAGAAATGTATATGAACCGTACAGGGCTTCCTTTAAACACATTAGCCAGTAAGGAGTTTCAGTACGATCCAGGAGACGTTTATTACTATCATAATTACAGCCAGAATACAGACTGGATAAACGCAATTAATCAAACCGGCTTGTCCAATGATCATACCTTTTCGATACAGGGCGGGGGCGAGAAAGCCAGATATTATTCTTCGGTGAGTTACTTGGGACAGCGCGGCGTGACGGTCGGAACAGGTCTGAGCCGGATAGCAGCTAGGCTGAACCTTGACTACGATATTTCGGAGCGGATTAAATTCCGTACAGACATCGCGTATACCCATACGGTGACTGATCGGAATTACGTCAATTCCAGAGATAATCAGGATAATATCCGTGGAGCGGCGTATGTCAAGATGCCCAATATGAGTTTATGGGAATACGATCCCTACGGCAATATCATGCCGGTTTACTTTTCGCCAGACCGGAATATTCAGGGGGTCTATCCCGGCACTTATAGTCCCGCGGCAATGGCTGAATATGCATACAACAAGCACATGGGGGAACGGATTACACCGACATTTAATTTGCGTTATGAGTTGATTAAGGGTATTCTGTTTTCGGATTTGAGCGTGATGTTCGATATGAATAACACGCGGGTGAATAACTTCTTACCGCAACTAGCAACCGGTAGACCCTATACGGAGACGGTCGTGAACCGTGCGGGGGAATCCGATCGCGATGATTTTCGAATGCAAACGAAAGCAAATCTGATTTATACACCCAATCTCGGTGATAAAATGAAACATGATTTGCAGATGTTGTTTTCTTGGCAGACAGACGATTTTCGTGGATTGAGTTATGAATCGATGATATCGAATACAGCTTCTACCTTATTGACCGATCCATCGAATCCAGGCCGGACACAGAATAATGAATTAGCATTGCGGGGAGGAGAAGGACAATCGCGTTCGATTGGCGGTGTGTTTAGTACGCAATATAAGTTCTTGGACCGTTATATCGTGAATGTGGGTGTACGGGGGGACGGGAACTCTAAATTCGGAGCAAACTATCGTTACGGCTATTTTCCATCCATTTCTACACGCTGGCGTGTTTCAGGTGAACGCTTTATGGAAAACTTACCCTTTATTGATGAGTTGAGTTTCCGTGCAAGTTACGGGCATTCGGGGAAAGCACCCCGTTACGATTACCTCTTTTACAGCAATATTAACAGCTATGATCAGACTTATTTAGGCGAGGCAGGGACGGCCCCGGCGAATATGGCGTATAGAAACCTGAAATTTGAACGGGTGAAGGGAGCCAATGTGGGACTAAACCTGGAAATGTGGAAACGTCGTTTCCGTTTGGATATGGAGTTTTATCGCAACCGCACGACCGATATGCTGTTCGATGATTTGGGTGTACCTAATACATCGGGATTTGAAAGTATTTGGTTGAATTACGGCGTGATGGACAATCAAGGATGGGAGCTGAATCTCCATGCAACTCCGTACCGTTCGAAAAACCTAATGGTCGATTTTGCTTTCAATATCGCTCGGAACCTGAATGTAGTCCGCGAAGTGCCGGAGTTTTTTGTGAACGAATCTGGAACAGGAACGGTGAATGGCGATTATAAGCGGTTTCTGCGGATTAATAATCCCATTGGTTCTTTTTACGGCTATCGGTACGAAGGGGTGTATTCCACATTAGAGGAAACTATTGCAAAAGATGGCAACGGACAGGCTATTTATGGTCCGGACGGCGAACCCGTGTATATGCGGTTTAATTACCCATATACAGATTACGTATTCCAACCGGGGGATGCAAAATATGCCGACATCAACAACGACGGCAGTATAGATGAGCGGGATATCGTTTATCTCGGCAATTCCAATCCGAAGTTTACCGGCGGATTCGGCCCATCGACTACGATTAAGAATAGTTTGCGGATTAACCTGTTTTTCAACTTCCGTCTAGGGTATGAAGCCATTAACGATGCATTGATGCATACCACAAAGATGACGAACTATGATAATCAGTCTACCGCTGTATTACGCCGCTGGCGGAAAGAGGGTGACGTGACGGATATGCCACGGGCACTGATGGGTATGGGGTATAACTGGTTGGGCTCCGATCGTTATGTGCAAGATGCATCATTTCTGCGTTTCCGCTCGGCGACGGTCAGTTACACCTTTAATAGAGGCAGCCTGATTGATCGTATAGGCATGAGTAATCTGCGCTTGTACGTAACGGGCGAAAATTTCTATACCTGGACGCGGTATTTGGGGCAGGATCCGGAAGTCAACATGCAGAGCGGCATTTTCGGGGTAGCACGAGACAACTCGCGCACACCACCAACGATGCGCTTTACATTCGGTTTATCGACAAGTTTTTAACCTAGAAGAAGATAGTGATGATACATATATTCAAAAAATCAATTCCCGTTCTAGCATTTGCCTTGCTGAGTTTCAGTTCCTGTAATAAATGGTTGGAGTTAAAGCCACAGGAAGGGGTAGTAGCAGAGGATTATTGGAAGACGAAAGAACAGGTGCGGGCCGCGGTCAATGGACTGTATATCTCTTTAATTACGAGTTCCTTGACGCAGGAGCTGTTTATGCATGGCGAGATCCGTACCGATATGGTGGATATCAGTACGTTTGCACCGCAGGCATATATCGAATATCGGTTTGCTGATATGCTGCCGACAAACTCGTTTAGCAATTGGGGAACGTTTTACCGGATTATTAACTACTGCAATAACGTCATTGAGAATGCACCTGCAGTGAAGGATCTTGATCCCACATTTGTACAAGCGGATCTGGACGCTTATGTAGGCGAGGCCTTGGCAATCCGGGCTTGGATGTATCTTAATTTAGCGCGTATCTGGGGTGATGTCCCGATTAAGTTAACGTATACGGCGTCAGACGAGGATTTAGCGTCCATCGCGAAATCACCGCAGGCAGCAGTGCTGCAGGCAGTAGTAGACGACTTGGTTCGTGCCGAGCCGATGGTACGTGAAACATTTGGGAGCACAGCTGCCGATAAAGGTAAAATCACGCGCTATACCGTAAACGCCATGCTGGCAGATGCGTATCTCTGGCAAGACGAATTTCGAAAAGCAGCAGACGCCTGTGACGAAATTATAGACGCCGGCATCTTTGAATTGGTATCAGGTGACCCATCGACCTGGTTGAACGAGCTGTTCGGACAGGGGAATTCTGTCGAAGGCATTTTTGAATTGCAGTATGACCGGCAGCAACTGAATCCTTTTTATGCTTTGTTTCGGCAGAATGCCCTTTATACAGCTGGACAGAATGTATATGAAGATTTATTTCAATTTGATGCTGCGGATCCGACGAACTTCGACGTGCGCGGCGATCGGGGTGCATTGTCGACCGCAACCAACATGATTTACAAGTACCATGGCCTAAACCGGACGCAGACCAAGTCGCTGGAAGAATCCTATACACATTGGATGGTTTACCGCTACGCAGATGTACTCCTGATGAAAGCCGAGGCGCTAAATGGCCTGAACCGCGGACAGGAGGCTTTAGACTTAATTTACACGATTCGGGAGCGTGGCAATGCGATGCAAGGTACTGATTTAGATCCTGCACCGGATGACCAGCAGGGCATCACGACGTTTATCGTCGAGGAACGTGCTCGGGAATTTGCGTACGAAGGAAAGCGTTGGTTTGATGTGTTGCGCAATGCCCGTCGGAACAATTACCAACGGATCGATTTGATTACCAGTATGGTCGTGAACTATGCGCCGGCGGATCGGCAGCAGGCCATGCTCGGTAAATATCGCGATGTAAACAGCCATTATCTTCCGATTTATTTTATCGAAATCCAGCGTAGTGGCGGTGTATTGCAACAAAACCCTTTTTATGGAAACTAACGATATAATAGTGATGAAAGCGAGAAAGATATACCACATGACAGGTCTGCTGTTACTGGCAGCGGTACTCTGGCTACCATTTTCCTGTACAAAAGAGAATTTTACGGAAACAACGGATACCCGTCCGAATATCAGCCGCTTTTTAGCGGAACATGAAGATTACAGTCTCTTTGCTGAAGCAATTAAGCTGGCGGGTGCATCTTCGTATTTAGATGCTTGGGGGACGTATACGGTTTTTGCACCGAATAACAGTGCCATGCAGACCTTTTTGCAAAGCGAGGGAAAAGGCCGTATAAGCGACCTCTCCGAGGCGGATGTGAAAGATCTGGTTAACCTCCATATTATACAGGACACCGTATCTACAGGACAGTTTCGGGATGGCAAGATTCAACGCAACTCTGTGTTCGGGATGTTTATCACCACGGCTGTTCAAAATATAGATGGAGAGTCCTATTTCGTCCTCAACAAGGAATCGAAAATTATTATGCCGAATATCCGCACAGGAAATGGTATGGTACACGGCGTCGATAAGGTGTTTACGAAAGTCACGAACACGGTGATGCAGGAGATTGAAGCTGACCCGAACCTCAGTCTTTTTGCTGAAGGCTTGCATTTGACGGGTTTGGATGCGGTGCTCCATCAACGGGTAGCCGAACAGTTTTTTTCGGTACTCGCGGTGAGCAATGCGACTTTTGCCCAACGCGGTTTCAACACCATACAGGATTTAGTCGAAAAGTATAATCATACCGGAAACCCGAAAAACCCAGAAGATAGCTTATATATGCACATGGCCTACCATGTCTTACCCGATTTGAAATACGTCTCTGATCTGGCTTTCTCCAGTTCCCACACTACACAGGTGCCACGGGAAGTTTTACTGGTGAAAGTGGATCGGGAGAGAATATTATTGAATGAAGAAGTCTGGTTAGGCGAGCTGGAAGAAGGTGCCGAAGTAGATCGCCAGGCCAGCGATAATACGACGGTTAATGGTGTCTTGCACTATATCAAAGACGACATCTACATTAAACAACGGCAACCTTTCCGCGTAGATTGGGATCCATCTGACCAACCGGAATTACGTGTGGCGGGGGTGTACCGAAGAGGAACTTTAAGTATTCCAAAAGGTTATCTCCGGGATGTTACTTGGGGAGGTGGGGATGGTGAGCAATTGTGGTATAACGGTACGGCAAGCGGAAATATGGCGGGAGCTGCTTTTGGGGATGTTCTTGAAATACCCATGAGGAGTGCCTGGGCTCCTTGGATTGAGTTTAAAACACCGGTTATCGTACGTGGACGTTACAAGGTTTGGGTAGGCTGGCGTAGAAATGCACATAACAATAATGGGAATATCATAGAGACATCGGTGAACGGCATAAAGCTATCCAGGACGCTGAATCAGGCTGAATGGAGGATAAATAATCTGCCGGAAAGAGAACTGGAAGCATTGGGATATAAACAACACACTGCTACTGGCGGAAATTATAATTGCAAGATGGTGGGTGTCGTTGATATTGATGTAACCGACAGACAGACGCTGCGCTTTGAGACCAGTTCGAATGTTAATGCGAAGTGGTGGCTAGACTTTGTGCAGTTTATCCCCATAGACGAGGAGCAAATTTGGCCGAGGTTTGACACCGAGGGAAATGCTGTTTATCCGTAAACTTTAAAGATGAAGATAATGAAGAAATACCATATACTAACACCAGTAATAGGACTCGTCTGTATCCTATTGCAAATCGGTTGCTCCGATCCTTGGGATGAACATGCTCGGGATAACGAGGGGCTCACGAACGAACCGCTGTTGGAACGATTAGAAAAAGAATCCGAGGCCAGCGAATTTATGAAGTTGCTACGTACATCAGGCGTAGACAAAATGTTGAACGGCAATAATGCTTATACCGTCTTCTCGCCGGAAAATAGTCGCGTACAAGCTGTAGCCTCATCCCTGCAGAATGATGCGGAAGCGTTGGAACGCTTTGTGAAAAACCACATTGCTGTATCGACACACCGACTGAATGCCTCGACGGATACCGTCCGTCTTAAGATGCTCAGCGGTAAAATACTTGACTTCGTGAACAGCGAGATCGATGGCGCAGCCTTTGCGAAAACAGACCAAGCGGGCGCCGACGGTATCTACCATATCATTACCGAAGTGCTAAGCCCTCGGCAGAGCCTTTGGGAATATATAAACGAGCATAAAGATGAACAGCAAAACGCTTTTATCCTGAGCTTGAATGATTACAACCTGCATGATACTGCGGTGGTCGAAGATCCCGAGGATTACTACCTAAACAACGAATTTTTGAGCGAAATAGGCGATGTGCGGGACGAGACCAAACGTTTTACCTATTTTGTGCTGAACGATGCGGATTTTTTGGCAGAAGCACAGCAGTTCCTACCCTATGTAAACTACCGTAACCATGCGGATTCCTCGTATGCCATCAGTCAGTACCATATCGCAAAGGATATGCTATTTGACCAAGCGTACGATAAGGACAACCTGCCTGCGATGCTGCTCAGCAGATCGAATGTGCCGTTTCCGGTAGATCGTTCGGCCATTAGCCGTTCCGTGCGCTTGAGTAACGGCTGGGTTCATTTCCTGGATCGACCGACCTTGCCTATACCTAATAAACTCGTGGATATTTATATAGAAGGAGAGGAGCCTTGGGGTTTTTCAACCTCGGTTACTGCGAATACCTTCCACCGGGTACGCAAAGATCCTTTTGGTGAACTTTTTACCGATATCATGGTACAAAACCATGGGGTTTCCAGTCTGCAGGTGGCCTATCAGACCCCCCGGATGTATAGCACAACTTATGATGTATATTGGCGAGCATTGAATGATGTACAGGCGAACGTATTCCAGCAGCAGGTAGGGATTTTCGAGTTTGATACACGTCCGAGCGAAGAGGATCCTGAGCAGGAAGTCAGAGAGCCCATTTATGAATTTCCGTATACTAATGTAGAACAGAATGATTACAACGAAGTCTATCTGGGGGAATTCCAGTTGGCAGACTACAATCGGATTGTCCCGATATTGCGAGCCATGGGGACTGCGACACACGGGGAAAATACATTGGTACTGGATTACTTACGCTTTGTGCCGAAACTAAAAACCAACTAAACCAATTAGATGATGCAATTGATATATAAACTATTTATCGGAAGTGCTGCATTAGCCACTTGCATGTCGACCGGGTTGTTGCAGGCACGGTCGGTAGCACCGCCCGTAAAACTGGAGATAACAACGGGTTCCGTGCAAGAGTTAACGGTCTCTGGAACGGTCCGGGCAGCAGATAGTGGCGCCCCGGTAGTCGGCGCCAACGTGCAAGTGGTCGGATTCTCGGCAGCCATAACCGAAGACGATGGTACGTTTTCCCTTAAGCTACCCTCGGCGACGGCAAAAATAACCATCAATGCACCAGGTTTTCAAGA
This sequence comes from Sphingobacterium haloxyli, assembly GCF_002980525.1. Lineage (GTDB taxonomy): Bacteria > Bacteroidota > Bacteroidia > Sphingobacteriales > Sphingobacteriaceae > Sphingobacterium > Sphingobacterium haloxyli. The sequence continues at coordinate 187,041 of NZ_PVBQ01000001.1, read as the reverse complement.
GAAAATCGTGTTTGCGAAGACTGGAGAATCCAGTCTGGAGATCTGGTTGTATGAGGAGGGCTATAATCCCATCCGTCAGGAAGCGATCTTATTTAACGAGAAACAAAGTGTGCTATCGCAGGTTGCGGCGGTGCAGACCGTCGATTTAGGGAAATACCAGTGGAAAACAACTTCCAACGATAATACGGCGCAATTTCTGCAGGGAAAAATTGCGGGTTTGAATGTAATACGTAATTCAGGAACAACCAATACAGGGGCAAATCTGAGCCTTCGGGGTATCAATTCGTTCTACGGCACATCCAAACCACTCTTGGTCGTGGATGGTGTCCTGTATGATGACGAGGATTATAGTGCGGAGCTACTCGCCAACTACAGCGAGTCGGGACTGGCGAACATCGATGTAAAAGATATCGATAACATATCCGTGTTAAAAGATGGTTCGGCACTATATGGTACCAAGGGTAGTAATGGAGTCATCTTTATTACAACCGCCCGCGCGAAAGAGCTGGCTACCCGGATTGATTTTTTAGCAACAACCGGATTCAATAACAAGCCGAAAAGCCTGCCGATGATGGACAGCAGAGGTTATAGGAGCTACTTGTCGGAATTGTTGAGTACGCAGGGTTTAGGTGCTGATTCTATAGCGCGGTTGCCGTACTACAAGCTAGATGCTGAAAATACAGAGCGATTAGGCTATTTGAACGAAACCGACTGGCAGTCGGAAGTGATGGATCACAGCATCAATCAAAATTACTATCTGAAAGTAGCAGGAGGAGATAATATTGCACAGTATGCTTTGTCTGCAGGTTATACCAATGATCGGGGGGTCCTGAAATACGATAATCTGACTCGGTACAATATGCGCTTGAACGGGGATCTGACCTTATCAGAGAAATTTACGGTACAGAGCAATCTTTCTTTTTTCTATAACCAACATGATATTCGAAACCAGGGTGTGGATTCACATTCCAGTCCATTATATCAGGCGCTCATAAAATCACCGTTTTTGGCGCCTTATGGCTTTGATGATCAAGGTAATATGTCGCCGGTATTTGCCGATATTGATGTTTTCAATCAGAGTAATCCGGCGGTGCTCATGAGTGAAAATACGATAGGAAAGAACCGGAGCTACCGCTTCGTCGGGAATCTGCATTTCAATTATCAGTTCAACGACCGTTATGCCCTGCGTACAGTAGCGGGTTTAGTGTACGACAAAGGCCGCGAGAATTTTTTCCTACCGGAATTGGGGGTGTTTGCTGACGATCAGCCTACGGCAGAAATAAGGAACGAAGCGGGCGTTCAGAATCGGAAACTCTTTGCTTTGTTTAACGACACTTACTTTAGTGCCGAGAATACATTCGGAACCGATCACCGTTTAAGCAATCGTATCGGTTTCCGTATACAACAGCGTAACGCCGAGTTCGACTATGGTTTGGCTTTTAATACGGCGAACGACAATTACGTAAATGTAACAGGTGGCAGTAATCTGTTGCGCCAGATCCGGGGAGGATTTGGAAACGCCAATTGGGTGAACGCTTACATGTCGCATGATTATGCGTATAAAGAACGCTACCTATTGCGCTGGGATGCTGCGCTGGATGGTTCCTCGCGTTTTGGGGCAGAAGCTAGTCAAGGTGCCCTGAAGCTAGGGAAAGATGCCTTTGCTCTTAACACAGCCCTCCATGCGGCCTGGATGGTTTCTGCCGAAAACTTCTTCCGTGCCGACGCTATCAACCTCTTTAAACTGCGCGCTTCCTATGGCGTATCGGGCAACGACGATATCGGTGACTATGCAGCCCGTACCTATTATATTTCTCAGAATTTTCTAGGCATACAGGGACTTATCCGGGGAAATATCGGAAATCCGGCATTGCAATGGGAACGTGCTTTCAAAGCCAATTTGGGACTGGATCTATCGTTAGCCAAAGAACGGGTAAATATATCGGTCGATTTATACAACCATCGCTTTAAGGATATGATTACCTATCAAGCCTTATCAGCACAGACAGGGATGGATTTGGCGTTTACCAATGGTGCATCGATGCAAAACAACGGTTTGGATATGAACATCACCGGTCGTTTGATCAATAAACCGAATACCAAGTGGGATGTCGGTGTACAGTTGGCGACCTACCAGAATAAGGTATTGACGGTGCCGGGCGGCGCATTCGAAACAACCTACTACGGGGCACGCATGATCACGGCGGAAGGTGGCGCAGCGAACCAATTCTATGGTCTGCAGAGCTATGGTGTATTTGCGACCGCACGTGATGCCGCGAATACCGGTTTGAGCAGACGAATGACGGATGGGAGTTTATTGCCGTTTCAAGCAGGAGATGTACACTTTATAGATCAGAATGGCGATAATATCATTGACGAAAAAGATAGAGTGGTCATTGGCAATCCCAATCCAGACTGGTTTGGCTCGCTGCATACAACATTCCGCTATAAGCGGTTTTCGATGCACGCGCTGTTTACTTATTCGTTGGGTAACGATGTTTACAACGCCACACGCCACCGTTTAGAAAATGTATCCTCCTACCATAACCAGAGTATCGCCGCGAATTACCGCTGGAAAGAGGAAGGACAACAGACGAATATGCCGAGAGCCAACTGGGGTGACCCACTCAACAATGCTGAATTTTCCGATCGCTGGATAGAAGATGGTTCTTACTTGCGATTACGTACGATTAATTTTGGTTACCATGTACCGGTCAATCACGACATCCTGAAATCATTTGATGCTTTTCTTACGGTCAACAACTTGTTTACGGTATCTAACTATCTGGGTTATGACCCTGAATTTAGCGCCAACAGCTCGATCTATAGCCAAGGGGTCGATATCGGGATGACGCCACAGTTCAGGACAATACAAGTGGGAATTAAGGCTGGGTTTTAATATAAAAATGAAGATGATGAAGAAGAACTTTATATATGGTCTTTCAGTTGCACTGGTTTGCTTCGTAGGCTCCTCCTGCAGCAAGTTCTTGGATGTAGAACCGGAAGAGGTGTTGGTAAAAGAACAGATGTACCGAAATATATACGACGCAGATGCTGCCGTTATCGGGGTTTACGGGAAGTTACTATCGTTAGCTGAGCAGCACGTTCTATGGAACGAACTGCGTGCCGACCTACTCACGGTGACCAACCGGGCAAACCCCTACTTGCAGGAGATCAGCACGAACGATGTGGGAGCCATTAGCGCCGATAATCCGTATGTCAATCCGCGCAAGTTTTACGAGGTTATCCTCAACTGCAATGACGTGCTGGCCAATTTTCAGATTATGCGGGAAGAGAATAAGTTTACGCCGGAGGAGTATAACCAACGCTTTTCGGATATCATGGCCGTGCGGACTTGGGTATACCTGCAGTTAGGGATACATTTTGGAAGGGTGCCTTATGTAACTGATCCGTTGGATGATACCGATGCGGTGCTGGACAAGGGCAAATATCCGTTGTTGGAATTTGAACAGTTGCTAGCGCAACTCATCGCCGATATGGAGGCCATTCCCTATAAGTTGCTTTATGCCAGTACGGAATCGCTGATGTATGCTGTAGATGGCTATGATATGGAACGTTTTTATATCAATAAACGGACACTATTGGGTGACTTGCATTTATGGAACAACGATTATCAGAAAGCAGCGGAATACTACAAGCTGGTCATGACCAGCTATGATAACTTGGGGAATGATAACTTTCGTTATGACAGATACAAGATTAAATGGGCAGAGATTTCCACTAATAACGATATCGCAGTAGGCTACCTACGCTACCGAGAGCAAGATGTACGCACCTTGATCAATAGCAAAACACAAGGTTGGCGCTCGATGTTTTCGCGAACGCAGGATGTACTATGGAATACGGAATGGGTGTGGTCTCTGCCGTTCAACAGTAATTTTAGCCCGCAGAACCCATTCATCAGTCTATTTGCTGCCAATGGCGGCGATCACCTATTAAAACCGAGCTTGGAATCGTTTGATTTATGGAATAGCCAGACGCAGCGGAATGGGGTGCCTTACGACGCACGACGGGATTTATCCGTGTCGATGATCGGACAGGAAGGCATCGTGACGAAGTATACCGATGAGTTTTCGGATATCGGGACGATGTTACCTATTGACAAATTCCAGCGTAATGGTAAGTGGCATCTCTACCGGGCGGCGAAACTGCATCTGCGCTTTGCCGAGGCGGCTAACCGGGATGGGCACCATAGATTGGCGGTAGGATTATTGAATAACGGGGTTGGCCGGATATACGATGATCCCGATCAGACAGACAAAACAGATATACAGCAAACACATTTACCCTTTCCGTATGACTTCAATGCCCGAAATGGAAATAACCCGCATTACCGGGACACTTGGCACCGAAACGATGGCCTCCGGGGCAGAGCTTATGTCACCTTTCGGGAAATCAACCCGACGGACAGCCTGACTCAGGTCGAAAATTACCTGATTGAAGAGGCGGCTTTGGAAATGGCGTTCGAAGGAAGCCGTTGGGAAGATCTGCTACGCATCGCCATGCGTCGGAACGACCCATCCTTCTTAGCCGATAAAATTTACGAAAAATTAAGCAAGGAAGGCAATCCACAGGCGGATGCTGTCCGCAGCAAACTGATGAGCCGCGAGAACTGGTATTTGCCGTTTACGTGGGATGTAGCAGACTAATTTTAAACCATAGACCATGAAGAAACACGTTCTTTTAACTCTAATCTTGTTGTGCACGATAAGTTTTTCCTTGTCGGCACATACGTATTATATCGCTGTAGATGGGGATGATAACAATGCGGGTTCAATAACCGATCCTTTTGCGACGCTGAACAAGGCACAAGAACTGGTGCAGGCTGGCGATACGGTATATTTCCGTGGAGGAACCTATAAAATTAATCCGGAGCAGATTATGAACCCCACCAATGGTGTTTGGGCACATGTCTTCGATATGAGTAAAAGTGGTGCGAACGAAAACCAACGCATACATTATTATGGTTACGAAGGCGAACGCCCGATATTCGATCTATCGGACGTGAAACCTGCGGACCGTCGGGTGATTGTCTTTTACGTTAGTGGGTCCAACCTGCACTTCAAGAACTTCGAAGTTATCGGTACGCAGGTGACCATTGTGGGGCATACCCAATCAGAATGTTTTCGGAACGATGGCGGAAATAACAATATTTACGAAAATCTCGCGATGCACGATGGTATGGCAATTGGATTCTATTTGGTCAGAGGTTCCAATAATTTAGTTTTGAACTGTGATGCCTATAATAATTGGGATTATATCTCCGACGGTGGGCGCGGCGGGAATGTGGACGGTTTCGGGGGGCACCCAACGAACACGGCCAGCACCGGCAATGTATTCCGTGGTTGCCGAGCATGGTGGAACAGTGACGATGGGTTCGATCTAATTAGTGCTTATGCCGCCTATACCATTGAAAACTGTTGGGCGTTTTACAATGGTTATAAGCCCGAAACCTTTGAAACTGCGGGAGATGGAACGGGTATAAAGGCTGGTGGTTATGGTATGAGCGAAAATGCTGATGCGCCATCTGCAATCCCGATGCATATCATCCGGAATAATATCGCTTTTCAAAATCGTAACCAAGGTTTATATGCAAATCACCATTTAGGTGGCATCCTATGGGAGAACAACACGGGCTATATGAATCCTTCTAATTTTAATATGCTGACGCGGAAGTCTAGAGAAGAAGCCGTGGATGTAGACGGTTACGGACACATTATCCGGCACAACTTATCTTACAACCCGCGTACAGCTGGGCGGCATATCATCAATGTGGACGAAGCGCTGTCTCAGATCAGTAACAATTCCTTCCTGCCGGTGAACATGGAAGTAACGGCAGATGATTTTATAAGCCTCGACGAAAGCCAATTGATGTGGCCCAGAAAGGCAGATGGCAGTTTGCCAGATATAGACTTTCTAAAATTGAAAACCACGAGTCCGTTTTTCGCAGCGGGAATGGGCTATTTTTACACACCTCTTGGGAGTATCACATCTTACGAGTGGATCGAAGAACCGACGATTGTCATCGAACATAATGTGGCACGGGTAGTCGGTGCCGGTGCCGGTCGCTTTAACAGTTTCTTTGTCAATGGAACTCGGGTCCCTTTTAGTACAGGAAGGGTCGATTTGACATTATATGAGGGAGAAATCGATCTACGTGCGGCAAGCGCAAGTGGCGATGTGATTAGATTGAAAAAGGTGAAGTAGGAGGAAGAAATATACTAAAAAAGATAACCATGATACAAACGATAAATATACGCTCCATTATGCTTTTGTTACTTTGCGGTACCGTACTGTTCTCCTGTAAGAAAGAAAAAGCGGTACCGTTACAGGCGTTGGAGTTAGACAAAAACAACTTAGAAATCTTGGAAGGTTACACATCAACGGTAGAGATTACGAGTGGGAATGGGAATTATGCGGTTTCTGAAACCTCCTTGGTTGAGGTGGAGATTAACGGCAATACGATTACGTTTACAGCAGCCGAAAATTATGGTGAAGAACGGCTTTTTATCATGGATGAGACAGGAAGAAAAGCAGCGGTAGATGTTAAGGTTATTCCGGCAATACTCAGCGCAGACGATCCACGGTTTTATTGGGACAACATGATTGCACTGGAACAAGCCAATGCATGGAGTACGACTATTTTGGAAAACAAGGTGGCTATAACGAATATAGCGGAAAAGAAGCAATTGGTGCTATCATGGAACGGCGAATTTGCTGTCGGATTGAAACCCAGAGCAGCGCTTCGCGTAGTAGATGGGGAAGACAAACGGGACATCGCTTTGACGAAATTAGAAATTCTCGCGATTGATAGAAGTAAAAATCTATGCACCATCGTATTCTATAGAGAGAAACAGAAGGGAGAACTGGTGTTTGTGCTGCCGTAGGTAAGGCAGCCCTTTTTACGCTAAGAATTAAAATCACTAAAATTTCATGAAAAATTAACGTACAACATATTATTTTGTATATTTAGCTTTGAATTACAACTAACTTACTAACTTTTTCATTTGTAAGCGACTTGTCTATGAAAGCTACAGATCAAGATAGACTCCTTTTTAAGAAGCATTATCGTGCTTTATGCTATTTTGCGTGGCAAATGGTGCAGGACGAGGAGACTGCGGAGGATTTGGCGCAAGATGCTTTCGTTGCCTACCTAAATAACAAAACAAGATTGCCCGCTGACGAAAATACCATAAAATCCTTTCTGTATACCGCTATAAAACACGCGGTATACAACCTCAACCGTCGCAACAAAGTCGTGCGAAAGTTTTGGGAACGTACGGAATTCACTGAATCGGATGAAATGGATTACGAACACCAGATTATTCGGACGGAATTTACTTCCGCGGTACATGTCGCATTAGAAAGTCTACCAGAAGGCTGCCGAAAAATCATGACCATGAGTTATGTGGACGGCTACTCCAATGAAGAAATCGCCCAAGAGTTACAGATTAGTGTCAATACCATAAAAACCCAAAAGCGTCGAGGGCTTAGTGTCTTGCGCGAAAAGCTGAATTTCAATTACTTCTGGCTGTTTGTGGTTGTGTACAGTAGTGGGTTTTAATATTTCTAAAGAATTGTACGATCTTTCCTTAACATGAAATGTCGCATCAAAAGCTTTGGCAAATGTAGAAATATTATAGATGCACTATCCCAAATGTCAAAGGTTTTAAGCGACGATTTTATGGACAAGTGTTTCTTTTGGTGTCCATGAGCTCACGTCGTTCGGTTTTCTTTCTTTTTTTCTAAAAAAAAGAAAAATGAAAATTCTTGTCACCCCAAATCCAGTTTTAGGTTTCTTAACTTAAATTATGGATACTAACCCATACCATATCGCCGATATTATTGCCAAGCGTTTCAAGAAGGAGCCGCTCGACAGCCATGAACAGTACCTGTTGGATAGGTGGATACAAATCCATCCCAAGAATAAGGTGTTGTTTGATGAACTGATGGCAAAAGGTGGAGATATGCAATTAATGTGGCTGGAGGCGTTAAACGAGGAAGCTGCATGGCACCGTGTGGAGCAGAAGCAACGTAAAAAGCAAAATAATCGACTTGTTTGGCGCGTGGCGGCGACTATTGCACTCGTTTGCTCTTTAGGCCTAAACATATGGTTTTTTAAAACGGACACCAGCAATGAGGAACAGGTCAATACTCCTGCGCTTAATCTAGATGTAGACGACGTACAGCCGGCAAATTTAGGTGCTAAAATTATCCTTGCCAATGGTAAGGAGGTGAAAGTAGACGATACACTCAATATAGCTTCGGGATCGTCTATTATAGGGGATGCGCTAGGTATTTCCAATGAATCTGGCAGGCCCGAACTCATTTTCCACACCTTAGTCGTACCAGCGGCCAATTTCTTTAAAATAACGTTATCGGATGGTACGGCAGTGTGGGTTAATGCCGCAAGTGAACTCCGATTTCCGGAAGATTTTGGAGCTGATGAGCGACGTGTATACCTAAAAGGAGAAGCTTATTTTGAAGTCGAAAAAGATGCCGAAAGACCTTTCTTTGTAGAAACGGAAGAAGTGAATATCCGTGTGTTGGGGACACATTTTAACGTGTCAGCCTATGGGAAAAATGTCAAGACTTCCCTAGCGGAAGGTCGTGTGGAGGTGCTTAATGAAAAACAGTCTGTCATCATTGCGCCCGGACAAAGTGCGGAGTGGAGCAATGGAGATTTAAAGGTCAGGACGACCAACCTAAAAAGGGATCTTGCCTGGAAAAATAATGTATTCTATTTCAAAAATGATCATATTGTTAACATTGCAAACCAATTGAAACGCTGGTACAATATAGACGTCTCTTTGTCTCAAGACGTACCGTTGCACAACACCTATTCCGGTGAAATCGATAGAGACGTCAAGCTATCTGAAGTATTAACTATGCTCCAATTTGTAAGCGATCTAAAATTTACACTAAACACTAATAAATTATTAATTACAAAACAAAGACCGATGATGAGATAAAATTACAACAACAAACGAAACAATGGAATTTAACGAGAAACAGGGATGTTGCAGCACCCCTGTTAAAATCAAGTTAAATAAAGCAATGAACCTTACACATTAACTCAATTACTCAAATGTATGAATTACTTCTTATTTGACAAAAGGCGAAAAGAGGCATGGACGCCGCCTATTGTCTTAATTCTCCGGACGATGAAGATTACAACTTTTCTCCTGCTGGTTTTCATGACCTGTGCCTATGCAGAAGGAACTGCACAGAAAGTATCCCTTTCTTTAAAGAATGCCAAGTTGGAAGATGCTTTTCAGCAAATTAGTAGACAGACAAACCTCAAGTTTTTGTACAACGACGATGTGATAGCCAAATCATCGCGTGTTAACCTTAATGTACGGGAAACGGATGTAAAAGATGCACTGCACATGATGTTGCCGATTCAGAATTACGCGTTTAAGATCATTGCGGGTACGGTGACGGTAAATTATAGAGAGATCGAGCCCAATGTGGCGACTGTTACTGTTGAAGCACAAAACACAATCACAGGGCGAGTGACGACTATGAATGGGGAACCTTTAGCAGGTGTGTCCATAGGTGTTAGAGGAACCTCGCAAGGTACCACAACCAATGAAAATGGTAATTTCTCCATTAGCGTTCCCCCTGGTAGCACATTGTCTTTCCGTTATGTCGGTTATTTAAACAGGGACATAACGCTCGGCAACCAACGAACATTGAATGTACAGTTGACGGCACTTGATCAAGCGATTGAAGAGGTGGTTGTCACGGGTGTCGGTCTTCAGCTGGATAAACGGACATTCACCGGGGCGACTGCCAGCATTTCTGGCGCTGATGCGGAAATCGGCGGGATGATCGATCCGAGCCGCGGATTGGAGGGCCGTGTGGCAGGGGTAACGGTACAGAACATCACTGGTACGTTCGGTACAGCGCCAAAAATTCGTGTGCGTGGAGCCACTTCCATCTTTGGAAACTCTAAACCGCTTTGGGTACTCGACGGGATCATCATCGAAGATGTGGCTGACGTTGGTGCCGATGCATTATCTTCGGGAGATGCCTTAACGCTCATCAGTTCCGCGGTAGCCGGATTGAATGCCAATGACATTGAATCTTTTCAGATTCTGAAGGATGGTTCTGCGACCTCAATCTACGGTGCGCGTGGGATGGCGGGGGTTATCGTTATCACGACTAAGAAAGGACGTGCCGGACGGAGCACCGTTAATTATTCCGGCGAGTATACTTCCCGGGCGATACCACGTTACTCCGAGTTCAATATTATGAATTCCCAGGAACAGATGTCCGTTTATCAGGAAATGTACCAAAAAGGTTATTTAGGATTGGCACAAGTTACGAATGCTGCGTCGAGCGGTGTATATGGCGAGCTATATGATCAGATCGTTAGAGGTGACGTGTTCAACGATTTCTTCTTGGATCGGAAAGAAGTAAACGCACATCTTCGTGAAGCAGAGTACCGTAATACCGACTGGTTTAGCGAACTCTTTTCGACGACTATCCAGCATAACCACTCGTTAAGCTTGTCGTCGGGTACGGAAAAAGCACAGTATTATACCTCCATCAGTGCGCTGCAGGATGCCGGCTGGACAAAAGCTAGTGGCGTTTCGCGCTTTACAGGTAACTTGAATGCCAATTACAACATATCTGACAAGTTGAGATTGAATATGATTACGGGTGGATCGTACCGCGATCAAAAAGCACCGGGTACGTTGGCACAGTCTACAGATGCCGTCTTCGGGGAGGTAAGGCGTGATTTTGATATCAATCCTTATTCGTATGCGATGAATACTTCCCGCACATTGGATGCGAACACCTTCTATAGACGTAACTATGCACCGTTCAATATCTTGCACGAGCTCGAGAACAACTATATGGATAATACGGTCTCCGATATCCGTTTTCAGGGAGAGCTTACGTATAGACCGATCAAGGTGTTAGAATTCAAGGCATTGGGGTCTGTTCGGTTTCAAAGCACGGCCCAAAACCACCATATAAAAGATCGATCTAACCAGGCAACGGCGATGCGCTGGATGCCGACAACGGCTATTCGGGATGCCAACCCATTCTTATATACTGATCCGAACGACCCGTATGCTATTCCGGTAACTGTGCTCCCTGAAGGTGGTATTTATAACCGGGCAGACCATAGCATGCGTGCAGAGCAATACCGTTTTTCGGTCAAATACGACAATACCTTTGCCGAGAAGCATAATCTTACCTTGTTTGGTATGACGGACATACAGCGTAATGCCCGTAACAATACCTGGTTCAGAGGTTTTGGATTGCAATACGACTTGGGAGAAAGCCCGTTTTCACATTATCTAGCGTTTAAACAGGGCCAGGAACAAAATTCGCAGTATTTTGCGATGTTCAATACCCGAAGTAGAGATGTTGCCTTTGCGGCACAAGGGGTTTATACCTTTGATGATAAATACAGCCTTAATTCCTCTGTTCGCTATGAAGGATCCAACCGTCTAGGAATGGCAACCTCGTCCCGCTGGATGCCGACTTGGTCCATTGGCGGATTGTGGCACATTGACTACGAAAACTTCTTTGAGGTGTTTAGGCCAGTGGTATCCAATTGGACGATGCGGGCTTCCTACGGTCTGACCGGCGACAGGGGGCCGTCGTTCGTGACGAACGCACATACCGTTATCGCGCCGTTCCGCCCTTGGAGGCCGAATGTCGTCGATAATGAGTCGGGGCTTACTGTTGTGGAAGTGGAGAACAGCGAACTGACCTATGAAAAAAAGTATGAGTTCAATATCGGTACCGATATCGGTTTGTTTAATAATCGCTTGAATATTCAGGCAGACTATTTTAAACGGAACAATCACGATCTGATCGGTATCGTCAACACCCAGGGTATGGGCGGACAGATTGCAAAATATGGTAACGTGGCACGAATGGATTCCCGAGGCTTCGAGCTGACCGTCGGTGGAGATATCATCCGGACATCGGATTTCCAGTGGAACTCTAGCTTCATCTACACGAATGTGACCAACAACGTTGTGGAACTGGAATCGAACTATCGTGCGATTGATTTAATATCCGGAGCGGGATTCGCACGTGAAGGTACGCCGCACAGAGCTTTGTTTTCTATACCTTTCGATGGCTTGAACAATGAAGGGTTGCCGACCTTTCTCAATGAAAATGGTGATAAAACGGTAACCGGAGTTTATTTCCAGGAAAGAGAGCGGCTCGATTATTTAGTGTATAATGGTCCGATGGAACCTACCGATCTGGGAAGCTTCAGTAATATCTTAACGTATAAGAACTTTAGGTTGAACGCGTTCATTACGTATTCATTTGGGAATTCCGTTCGCTTAAACCCGGTATTTGCTAGAGCATATAGTGATTTAACGGCCACGCCGCGTGAGTTTGCCAGCCGTTGGATTGTACCGGGCGATGAAGAATATACCGATATCCCGACGATTGCCACGATCCGCCAAAACCGGAACAACAGCAACTTGTCTTATGCATACAATGCCTATAACTTTTCGACGGCACGCGTGGCATCCGGAGATTTTATCCGTCTGAAAGATATTTCCTTATCCTACGATTTTCCGAAAGAATTCCTGTCAAGATACAACGTAAGCGCGTTCAGCCTGCGCTTGAATGCGACAAACACATTTCTCTTATATGCGGATAAAAAGTTAAATGGACAAGACCCGGAGTTTGTCAATGCAGGTGGTGTTGCAGCGCCGCTGCCGAGACAGTATACCTTGACGTTAAGATTTGGCTTATAACCCTATAAATATAAAGAAAATGAAAAAAAGAACTTTAATACACAATTTCATCTTATTCCTAGGGGTTATGTCTTTTGTCTCCTGTAATAAGTTCTTAGATGAAATGCCGGATAATCGGGCGACCTTGGATACGGAAGAGAAAATCCAGAAATTGCTGGTCTCTGCTTATCCGCAGTCGGCCTATACAATGACCGCCGAGATGTCGTCCGATAATGTGGACGATTATGGTGTCGGCAATCCAAATTCCGAACGGATATTGGAGGAAGTGTTCCGGTGGGAAGACGTCACAGAGATCACGAACGATGGTCCGTCATATGTTTGGGAAGCCTGTTATTCGGCCATTGGCAATGCGAACGAAGCCCTAGCGGCGATAGAAGAGATGGGCAACCCGGCATCATTGAGCCCCCATCGTGGAGAAGCATTGGTAGCACGCGCATATAGCCATTTTATATTGGTCAATATGTTTGCCATGCACTATACTGAAAAGTTTGCCGAAACAGATCTAGGTATCACCTATATGCTGGAACCGGAGCGTACGCTTGATCCGAAATATGAGCGCCATTCGGTAAAAGAGGTGTATGATTTCATCAAGCAAGACTTGGAAGAGGGGATTCCGTTGATCAACGATGCAATATACGGCGGAACACCTAAATATCACATGAACCGGGCGGCTGCTAATGCCCTAGCGGCACGTGTGGCCCTGTACACCGAAGATTGGACGGGTGCTGTTCGATATGCTTCCCTTGTTTTAGGGAGCAATCCTCGGAACATTATGCGCGACAATTCAGTCGTAGCCGGTGCCGGAACCAGCTTAGTGAATGCATCGATTGCATTTACCCGCAGCACGAATGCTTCTAACCTATTGATCGGAACGGCTGCCAGTAATATGGGCCTATACTTCGGCCCGTATGACGTCGGGTCCAGATTTAGCCATGGACAGATCATCAATCACAACGAAACATTCTTTGCCGCTACACCTTGGGGAAAGACCACTTCTTCTTTGAATTATACACCGCGTTTATTTGTCTATACGGGTACGAACCTAGATAAATCTTTGGCGCCACGTGCGGCTTATATGTTTGAGACGACAGATCCGGTAGCCCAGATCGGTTTCAGACGGACGATTTATGTGCCCTTTAATGTGGAAGAAACCCTGCTGGTACGAGCAGAGGCGAATATTCATCTGAAAAATTACGATCAGGCGTTTGCGGATATGCAGTTATGGCTATCAAATAATTATACAGCTGTTCCGGCAGATTTTTCCATTGAACGAATCAATAGTTGGGCATCGGAACCTACCACCGCTGATGGTCCTGGAACGCATTATTATACCCCTACGGCACCCACAGCCAAGAAAAGGCTGAACCCCGAGTTTCCGATCGAAGCCGGTACACAGGAGAATATGCTGCATGCGGTTTTGCTTATGCGTCGTTTGGAAACGATCCATATAGGACTTCGCTGGTTTGATATCAAGCGGTATGGCATCGAAGTGACCCGTAGGGTCATCACGGGGAGTACAAGTGGCACCTCGACAGAGGTCGGATCTACAGAAGAGGCTACAAAGCTCACTGCACGGGATAAGCGTCATGCCTTACAGATCCCGCAAGATGTCATTGCCGCAGGTTTAACACCAAATCGTCAATAAATTAGGAGGAGATAAATTATGAACAAGATAATAAACAAGATATTTATTTTCGGTATCGTTACATCCGGGTTTTTCTTAGGTTGTTCGGAGGAGGAGTTGGATGCGACAAGCATTTTTGTGGATTCCGAGATCACGCTTAACGAATTGGATAGCTACATCAGTACTGAATTTACAACGCCCTATAACATCGCTATACTCTACAAATATGTGGATATGGAATCCAATATGAATTATAACCTGAGCCCGGCATCTTATGAGGCGTCCATACGCACAACTAGGCTGATCCAGTATCTGGCGATAGAGCCTTATAATGACGTGACGGGCAGCACGGAGTTTATCGCGAATTATTTCCCCAAGATACTGAACTACGTAGGCTCTCCGGCGTATAACAACAACGGTACGGTGTTGTTGGGTACTGCGGAAGGCGGGCGTAAGATTACGATGTTTGACTTGAACCGCTTGCCGCAAAATGCTGGAAATGTGGACTACCTTGTGGATAGGTACTTCCATACCATCCATCATGAGTTTGCGCATATCTTCCACCAAACTAAACCATTCACGCCGGCATTTAACCAGATTTCCGGGACGCGATATGTACAGGATCTATGGAATACGGAGTATCCCGCTACTCCCGCGGGGCGAGCGGCCGCATTGCAAACCGGATTTATTTCGCCATATGCCAGTAAAGATCCGAACGAGGATTTTGTAGAAATTCTGTCCTTTTACATTACATTGACACCTACTGTCTGGAACGAACGCATGACGATAGCAGGTACTTCGGGCAGTCCCCTCATCGAGCAAAAGTTGGAGATTATCCGATCCTATATGCAAGATTCTTGGGGTATAGATATTGATGTGTTGCGGGATAATATTCTCGACAGGTTGGAGAATTTCAGTTCATTTGATCAAACTAATATTCAATAAGCTATGATGAAAAATATTAATATTATTATAGGGCTGCTGGTTTTAGTTGTGATCAGTAGCTGTAAACGCATGGAAGACCCCGTCTTTGATAAAAATCCCTCGATACGGATGACGGAGGCTATAGAAAATGCTAGAAATGCCATCAAAGCGCATCCGGGGGGATGGTTAATACAATATTACCCACATTCGGGCAAAAATTACGGGGGCTTTAATATTTTTGCGGTCTTTAATTCGGATTCGGAGGTTACGTTGACATCTGATGTCAATACCGATGAGATTCGGAGCACTTTCGATATTGTGCCTGAGGGTGGGCCGATATTAACTTTCAACGGGTATAACAAAGTAATCCACATGTTCAGCGAACCTGGAGCTGACAGTGGGATCGGGCCTGCGGATTCGGGTATGCAAGGTGATTTCGAGTTTATCATTATCGAAGCGACCGAAGAGCAGATTACCTTAAAAGGTAAAAAGTCTGGTAATATGATGTATATGGTTCCGATTGAATCTGTCTCTGATGAAAATGTGGATGTGGACGACATCATCGATGGTTATCAGGAAGCAACTACATTTTTTGGTGAATTTGGTGTTTTTAAGATGCAGAGACCCAATGGTGCGGAAGAAACTCTTATTCAGAATATCCACAACTTTCGATTGTCTAGTGACGCAAATGCTGCTGCTTTAACTTTCCGTGTGACTCCTGAAGGGCTGGTACTACATGATACGTATGAAATCGATGGCGTATCTCTTGATATTATGCCGTATGTGGAGCCAAGTGATGAATACGAATTTGGATATTACAGCGGAGCCGATGGTCAAGTCAAGATATTTCCGGTTACAACGCCGATGAATGTGTGGTTCAGAACTAATACTTGGGCAATGCGTTATAGTGGTTTAGGTGCTGAAGGACAATATTGGTGGGATCAAGGACGAACTAGATTTTCGAATTTTGGTTACACGCTTAATTATGTGGATATCGGGGATTTTAGTGCGCAGACTGCACCAGGTGTTACCGGATTTGGGGCTTTCCTTACCGTTAATGGGCAAGCTTCTACAGGTTACTTTGTTTATAATATGGTACCAGTAGATGGAACAGTAGACGAAATTAGAGTTACTTTTGCCGGTTCATATTATTCTACTTCCGCTTTTGATTTAGCGTACTGGAATAATGCTATCAGATACTTAGTTCAGATGTTGAACGATAGAACGTTTAAGATTACATCGGATGCATTGGATAGACCAGATGTAATTTTACTGACAGATAAGAGTGATCCCACAAATACAATAGAGCTTATCCGGAACGGGGATATTTATGATCCATTCAATAATTAACTTATTGTTTTCAGTATTTAGGAGAGTGAAACGACTCTCCTAAGTATTTAATTATTAGAATTTAGAACTTTGACGTTATGACTTAGCGATTCTCCTTTTTTTGAAATCGCGAGTAAAAGAAAATACATTAGAAACCAACAAAACCAAAATGCCTATTACTGCGCCGTAAGCATGTAATGTTGTTTCTTGTTCTATAATATCGCTCCAATAGTCTATCGTGAGAGATAGGACAAACAGAAGCCCTGTCATTCGGGATGCGAAATGTATATAATCGACTTTATTATTATACAATCGTCTTTTACCCTTTGCTTGTATGAATACACGGATCCAGTTAATAATACAGACAACGCATAAAGGCATGGTGGCACAAGCCAACAAAAAACTTACCGGAGTATGAAATACCCAATCCATAAGTTGAAAAAGGTAAACAATAGATGCATTCAGCAAGCCTATTATAATAATAATGGGGAAATAACTTATCGTGTGTTGGTAATAACTCATATTTCTTTACATAATTTTTTTCGATAAATAAATTTAGCAAATCAGCTGTATAATTCAAAACGCGCATTTTAACATAGCTGCATACTGATCACTTTTTTACTTTGGTTTATGATTAGGTTCAAACCGTACAGAAGAAACCGGTCTGACTAAGCTGGCAAATACCTCTTTTTACATTTCTCTCTTTATTTCCCACTCCTCAATTTCGCCAGACCCTTAACAAAACCGAGTTCCCGATACTTCTCCGGCATGGCGTCAATAACCGGCTTAAAAGACTGATATAGCTCTTGGCTCGTCACGCGGTCAAGCAGTATAAACGGAACAATAATATCATCAGCATGTTCTATTAAAAACTGCTTTTTTTCCATTTCGTATTGGGGTAAAATCGTGCTTGTCCACAAGTCTTTGATCTGCGAGTTGACAGCAGCAGCTTGCTGTAAATCGTTCTTATCATTATAGTGGTAAAGTAATTTTTTCAAACTGTCCCTTTGGCTGTGGTGTTGTTGGCGAAACTGATGCCAAATGGATTCGTATGCTTCGTACAGTTGCGCTTGCTTTCCCTCGACTTCAAGGGATGGTGCGAAAGTGCGTTCATCGGATAATAATTGTTCTTCTATTTCTTCCTTCGTGATATTATCGGGTGAGTATAGTCGTATAGTTCCACCTTCTCTGGGATCAATAAAGACACGTTTTTGCAACGAATAATACGACGGATTATCCAATGTATGCGGTCGAAGGCTCTTAAACTCGTCAGGACTAATCACGTCCCGATCCCACATTACGGTAAGTAAATGAATGCCGTATGTCAGCGAATCTAATACGAGTTCACCACGTAGGGTGTCTTCGTAGACCTGCGTACCATTGGAAAGATTAAATATAGATACGATTTTGTCATTTTCTACAGGTATATCCACGAGTAAACGTACCTTTTTATTTTGGGAAGTACAGGAGGTGCAGATATATAGGAAAATCAGACCCGCATATAGTGTTCGATTTTTCATTGTTTGAGGTTAATTATAAAATGCATGAATTAGCTTGTCTTGTCTTTGACGCGACTACGTTTAATTTTAATAAGATAAAGATACAGATATTTCGTTTCTATTTTCAAGCGTATTTCTTGAAGTGTCCTGTTTTGTACATGTACATAGCGTCTACTGCAATGTAGTTAACGTGTATGTACAGTGACATAATCAATAAGTCAATGTAGTTGTCGGCTATGTCACGTTACATAACGTATTTGTTGCGTGACATAACCGAAATGTCGCTGTACAAAATAGACTTGTTGCGTGCATGCATTGCAAAGGCACAGTACTTAGCCGAATACTCGGGGAACATACGCGCAATCTACCCTAACAAAATGAACAACGCACCGAACATAGCCGCTTTGTCAAGGAACAAAATCTAATTGTTCCGTGCGGGCAGCCACATGTACATGTACATAGCCACAAAGCCAATTAAAAAGCCTCTCCGTTAAAAATATAAAGGTTAGCTCCTTCGTTCGTAAACCCGAGGTCAAAACGAAGATAAATATCTTTTTTAGGAAACAGCAGGTATCGCAGGCCAATTCCACCCGCGTACCGCATGTGCCGTGCCTCAAACTTGTTGAGGGCGGGAGCAACGGTGCCGGCGGATGCAAAAACGGCAGCACCTAGACGCTTGCTGAACCAAAGCGGTAGCATTCGGTATTCCGCTTGTGCGCCGATAAAATGCCGATCGCGATGACGTCCTAGGTAGTACCCTCTCATGAGGCGGTCTCCTCCTAATAAAGCCATTTGATTGAAAGGGACGTCGCCATGTGTAAACTGACCCTTTAATTGCCAGGCAAGGACATTTTTTTTACCAATGGGATGAAAGGAGCGAAGTTCCATGTTGACACTCCCGAAAGAGTAGTCACTCAAAAAGCTGCTGAAATTACGCAGATAAGCGATCTCTCCAAAAAGCCCCTTACGAACATTGAGAACATTGTGTCGGTTGTCATACACCAATCCGAAACCCAAGCCTAGGTTGCGGGTGCCATCACCGCCTCGGGGAATCGGATAGGGGGCACCGTGTTCCGGCTGTTCGATATTGACGCTTGAAAGCAATTGATAATCTACTTCTGGTCCAAAAAATAAATTGTTGCTTATTTTTCGGAGTACGCGTTGTTTTACCATGACCTGAAAAGCGTCTACCAAAGCGGGGTTGTCGCCGGACGTGTTAGGACCGATACCATAGTAGGATAAAGGGAAGCGTTGAATCTTGTTTTCTCCAAGAAAAAACCATTTATCCTCATCTCCATACAATGCGTTTTCTAATACCAAACCATATTGTCCCTTGAGCGTAAAAAAAGTAAATGCCTGGAGTTCGCTAAGGCGGTTCAGTGTGTCTCCCTTAGCATAATACAGTTTAAGGATGGAAGCTCCGATCTCTAGGCCTGTTTCGGGTGAAGAAGCAAACGTCGGATACACAGTGAGTGTTGCTTCGTCCGCCTCCGTAGTATCGTTGATAATGGAATTAATATAGCGCCACACCCAGCCGTCTTTGAGTTTCTGTGCTTGGACAGTTGACGTTCCCAGAAAGAGCAACGTAATAATCGATATCTTGGTTATAGACATATTTCCCATTTGTACGCGAGACATGAAGCCCATGTAGCTAGTACTTGATAACACAATAATAGGGAAAACTGTCTATAATTTGGGAGTGGAAGAATGACTAGCTGTTATCCAATAGTTTAGTTAATCTGTTGTATTGCTGACTATTGTAGGTAAATAGTCAATAATATCATTTGTAAGATATTGTATTAATTACATGGAGATGACAATGTGGGGCATATATAATTCGTCATAAGAGGCTTGTACACGTAGAGAAATATTCGTATAATAGCCTATCAATCGCATTAGCTATGTCATATAGATTTTATTTGCCAAAGGCAGAAGGCAGTTCCCAAACCGGAAAGAAAATTTTGGCTGTCGACATAGGAGGGACCAAAACGAGTTTTGGTATTTTTGAAGTAAACGGGAACAAACTTTCTCTTGTCCGTGAAGAAACATTTGGGTCTCGCGCACTCGGTACATTTGAAGAAATGCTACAACAATTTCTTACAACCAATAATTACGCAAAACCTGACGTGCTATCCATCGGCGTTGCTGGTCCTGTACTGGAGAACAAGGTGGTACTCACTAACCTTTCTTGGGAACTGGATGCCGCGTCGTTAGGGACCGAATTTGATATAGAAAAAGTATCCATTATTAATGATTTAGAAGCTACAGCTTACGGTTTGGCGGGATTGAGTGCAGAAGACGCCGTATCCTTATTTGAAGGTTCAGAAACAATCCTTGGTAATATGGCCGTATTGGCACCGGGAACAGGATTGGGTGAAGCGGGGATGTTCTGGGACGGAGCGTATCATCGCCCCTTCGCAACTGAAGGTGGACACAGCGAATTTGCACCACGTACAGATCTCGATGTGGAATTATTGAAGTATCTACAGCAAGAAGACGAAATTATCAGTTGGGAGCATGTAGTATCCGGGCCAGGCATATACAGAATATATAAATTCCTTCGCGATGTCAAGGGCAACAAAGAGCCTGCTTGGCTGAAAGAGAACTTCAAAAACAATGACAACCCAGCAGCTGTAATAAGCCATGCCGCTATGCGGGAGTTAGACGTAACCTGCAGTTTAACAATGGACTTGTTCGTCAGCTACATGGCACGTGAGTCAGCTAGTTTGGTGCTGAAACATAAGGCCGTAGGCGGTCTATGGTTAGGGGGCGGAATTCCGCCGAGGATATTTCCCTTGCTGAAGGCAGATCTTTTCCGTGAGCAATTTATGCAAAATGCGCATATGACACATCTGTTGGAGAAGGTACCTATCCATGTGATTTTAAATAGCCAGTCCGCGCTAATCGGAGCGGGTTATTACGGTGCTTTTGGTGCTTAACCCACTTTGTTCGCTAATATGCTCAACTCCTGTGCGGTGCGACCAGCTATTTCTTTATAGGCATTTGCCACAGGCTCGTCCGCATCTAAAAGAATAGGGAAACCATTGTCACCCGCATCGGCGACAGCTTTTACCAATGGTATTTCGCCTAAAAAGGGAACATTGTTATCTTCTGCAAGCCGTTTCCCGCCGTCTTTTCCAAAGATATAATACCTGTTGTTCGGTAATTCGGCCGGTGTGAAATACGACATGTTCTCTACAACTCCGATAACAGGAATATTAATGCCTTCCATACGGAACATCGCCATGCCTTTCATGGTATCTGCTAAAGCAACCTGTTGCGGTGTGGTTACGATGACGGCTCCTGAAATAGGGTAGGACTGTGCTACGGTAATATGGATATCACCTGTCCCCGGAGGCATATCGACGACAAGGTAATCCAATTCGCCCCAATGTGCATCGCCAAAGAGCTGCTTGATAGCTGATGTTGCCATCGGTCCACGCCAAGGAATAGGCTGGTTGGGATCGGTGAAAAAGCCAATTGATAATAACTTTAATCCAAATTTTTCTATCGGCGCTATTTTCTGTTTTCCGTTAATTTGAATGGACTCGGGGCGCGTTCCTTCTAATCCGAACATAAGCGGCAGTGAAGGGCCGTAAATATCCGCATCCAGTAAACCAGTTTTTGCTCCGCTATCTGCTAATGCCAGTGCCAAATTACTTGCCACCGTCGATTTGCCGACACCACCTTTGCCTGATGAAACCAGAATAATGTTTTTAATACCATCCAATTGCGCCGCGTCTACTCCCGTTACCTTGGATGTCATATGGATATCTACAGCTATCTCTTTGCTGATAAAAAGACCAATGGCATTCCGGCAGGCATGTTCGATATGGCCTTTCAACGGGCAGGCGGGCGTCGTCAACACCACGTCAAACTTAATCTTATCCGGCAAGATCTCTATATTTTGAATCATGTTCAACGTCACCAAATCTTTTTTAAGATCCGGCTCTTCTACGTGACTTAATGCATGTAATACTTGTTCTTTTGTAATCATGACGATGATTTGTTACCGTACAAATTTACGCATTGCGAAAGACAATCCTGTCATAGGTTTGTTGTTAAGCTAAATTGTCTAGTTAGGTGTATTTTATTATCTTCGTCCATAAGCGCCGACCAAGGCTAACGACATGGGACAAGCTAAACATATTTTTCTTCTTTTATTGCCCTTTTTTCTTCTTTGTGGGGATGTTTGCGCGCAGCGGACTATTGGAATGCCGCAGATTATAAACTACTCCAGTAAACTGTATCAGGGAGGCGTCCAAAACTGGAGCGTAACCCAGGATACCCAAGGTATCATGTATTTTGGCAACAATGAGGGGTTACTATCTTTTGACGGAAGGTATTGGAACGTGTATCCGTTACCTAATTCCACTATCGTGCGGTCCGTTTGTTTCGACGGCAGTGGAAGAATATATGTGGGAGGTCAGGATGAGATGGGATATTTCGAAGCCGATCGGAAGGGTACGTTGATTTACCATTCTCTTGTTGGGAAGATCCCTGCCAAGGAACGGCAATTTGCAGATGTATGGCATATCGCCATATCGGGAGAGCACGTATTTTTTCAATCGAACAATTATATTTTCCATTACTATCAAGACAAAATTAGTGTCGATCGATCGCACAGCAGTTGGCAGTATATGACCTCCGTTACGAATCGAGTGTATGCGCAGGATATGGAAAGAGGGCTTTTGCGTTACGAAGATGGCAGTTGGAAACAGGTCGCCGGAGTAAATTCCCTAAAAGAAGGAGCAATCATTACAGGTATAGCACCGTATGCGGTAGATACCTTATTGGTCGCGACGATGAAAGATGGTCTTTTTTACTTAGCAGATGGCCATTTCGTCCCGAAGGCAACGTCGATGGACCCCCGGTTCTTAACAAACCGGATTTCGAGTATCCGCTTTTTCGGAAATGACCTCTTTGCCCTCAGCATGTACCCCGGGGGCATGATGATCGTGGATAAAAACGGGATGGTCGTTCAGCGATATAGTTACGGAGAAGGCTTACAGACGAATAATATCCGTGATATATTTAAAGACAGAGATGGTAATCTATGGTTGGCTTTAGATGACGGAATAGATTATATTGCGATCAACAGTGCCATAAAATATATTTATCCCGACCAGCACACGAAGTTAGGAACATATAGTGTCCGTATCTTTAACCACAAGCTGTATCTTGGAACATCTAATGGTTTGTATGTGACACCTTACGTAGGTAATGCTTTGGATAATATCGGCATGTCGGAGGCACGCTTTGAAAAGGTGCCTCATAGTGACGGACAGATATGGTCTATCCAAGAGGTGAACGGACGGTTGTTGATCGGACATGAGGAGGGCAGTTTTGAAGTGGGAGATGATAGTGTAAGACCTATCCATACAAATACAGGAATCTGGACATACCAAGCGGCTTCTCGGGTTGCGCCGTCCCGAAATGTCGTGGTCGGTTCATATTTGGGATTAAGACATCTCTTATTCGACGGTCAGTATTTTGTGGACAACGGCCATATAGACGGTTCAGACGAATCTTTAAGATTTGTCTATTATGATGACAGAAATCATATGGTATGGGTTTCACACCCTTATCGAGGTGTTTTTAAGTTATCCTTGTCAGCAGATTTTAAGCAAATTGTTCGACAGAAGCGATATGACGTTGTGGACGGATTACCTGCTCTTTTGCATAACTATGTGTTTCATATCCGAAATGATATTCTGGTTTCAACACCGAAAGGTGTGTATATATATGATGCAGGACACGATGCTTTTATCCCAGCAAAACAATATGAAGCGCTCGTTAACATACCCATTCAATACATGACAGAGGATAAGACGGGCAACGTATGGTTTGCCAGCAATAAAAGGCTGGGCGTACTAGATTTTTCCCGTCCGCTAGAAAAATATCCGTATACGGTTACTTATTTCCCGGAATTGAACGGAGAAATATTGGGTGGATTTGAATCAGTCTATTTCCATGATGCCCAGAACGTATTTGTCAGTGGACAAAAAGGAGGGATTTTACTTAACTATAAAGCCTATCAAGAACGTGCATCTAAACCCAATATGCTACTCCGCACGGTGAAGGCATTTGATAGCGATAAAAAAGAGCAGCTGATGTTGGGGGGCTATCGGTATAAAGATATATCAAGCACAAAACTGCGCTATGCCTTTAACTCCCTCCAATTTAGCTTTAGTTCGACGATGTATGACCAACAGGATCAAGTGGAATTCAGTTACATGTTAGAGGGGTTAGAAACAAAATGGTCTGCATGGAGCAATAGGAGCGAGAAGGAGTATACTAATTTGCCGGCTGGAGCGTACGTTTTTAGGGTGAAATCCCGAAATGGAATGGGGAATGAATCAGAAGAACAGACATTTTATTTTCGTGTCGCACCACCGTGGTATGCGCATCCGGTTAGCTATGTATTGTACGGTGTATTGTTCCTCATCTTTATTTTCTGGATTTTGAGGATACAACGAAAAAAGCTTAAAGAAAGACATCGGGACGAACTTCACGTAAGGCAACTGGAAATAGAGAAAAAAGAGAAAGAGGTTATTAAGCTCCGTAATGAGAAACTGGAAGCAGAACTTGGATTCAAAGATAAAGAGTTGGCAAATTTGACCATGAACATCATCCAGCGGGGTGAGGTGCTGAGTAAGATTAAAGACAATATTAACCAAACGATGAATCGTCTGGAAGATAAGGAAGCTCAACAAAACTTCAAACAATTGATTCGACTTATCCGGTCTGCGGAACGAACAAATGATGATTGGGAAAAATTTAATGCACATATTCATCATGCTAACGAAAATTTCTTCTTAAGGCTTAAACAGCAACATCCTGATCTCACCACAAATGAATTGAAATTATGCGCCTTGTTACGGATGAATCTGCTCTCTAAAGAAATTGCGCAACTCATGCATGTCACCGTCAAAGCGGTAGAAGTAAGCCGCTACCGATTGCGGAAGAAATTGAAGATCGATTCCGAAGTAAACCTATATGACTATTTGATGCGATACGCCAAAAGTGAAGCGTGATACAGATTGCTAAATTCTTGTTTACTTTCTGTAACTAATTGGTAGATAGCACCTTGCTTTGTGTGTGTAGGGTTTTTGTAGGGGCTTTTTATCCCATTTTACGCTCTAAATAACCTTTTGTAGTGGTAATTGTAGTCACGAAAAAAATATACGTTATCGATTACAGCGCTACTTTTGAGCCATATTCTTTGCAACCACAGAGAATCGGAGTGAACCAAAATTTTATAAACCATGTTAAACAAATTCAACTTATGAGAATTAGAATTTTACATGCATGTTTGCTGCTGTGTGTGTACTTTTCCCTAACGGAACTTACTGCGCAAACACGGCAAGTACGGGGACGGGTGACGTCCGCGACCAACCAAGAACCTTTGGCAGGAGTTACAGTCGCTGTCCGCGGAAGTTCAGTAGCCACAAGTACAGATGCTTCCGGATCCTATGTTATGGAAGTACCTGTTGAAGGAGCCACACTGATATTTAGGCAAGTGGGTATGCATGCGCTCGAAGTAAAAGTAGCTGCAGGGGAAACGTATAACGTACAGATGCAGGAAAATCGGGATGAACTCGAAGAAGTCGTTGTAGTAGGATACGGAACGCAAAAAAAGAGCGTTGTTACAGGCGCGATCAGCAGTGTGAAAGCCAGTGATCTCGAGACAATGCCTGTTACCCGTATTGAACAGTCCCTGCAAGGAAGAACTTCGGGCTTGACTATCGCTGCTAATTCGGGACAACCGGGCTCAGCAGCTACCATCCGTGTTCGGGGTATTACGACCTTCGGTAATAATAATCCGTTGTGGGTAGTTGACGGCGTTGTCGTCGATGCCGGGGGGATCAGTTACCTTAATCAATCGGATATCGAATCTATTGAAGTCCTAAAAGACGCGTCTTCACAGGCGATTTATGGAGCACGGGCAGCTGCGGGCGTTATCTTGGTAACAACTAAGAAAGGTGCTATAGGTACCCCTAGAATTAATTACAATACCTTTTTAGGTACGTCGGCACCGGCACGAAAACTAAGTTTATTGAATGCCGCCGAATATGCTACGCTACGCAACGAGTCGGCGATAGCAGCAGGAGGAACGCCTAGATTCAGTGATCCACTATCATTGGGCGAAGGCACGGACTGGCAAGAACAAATTTTCAATAATAGCGCTTTTCGGCAGAATCATGAATTGAGTGTAAGCGGTGGAAATGATGTATCTACGTTTTATAGCTCCTTTGGCTACCTGTCTCAAGAAGGGATTGTAGCTTCAGAAATTTCGAACTATAAGCGGGTAAACATTCGTCTGAACTCGGAGCACAAAATTGCAAAATGGCTGACTTTAGGACAGAACCTGGGTTATTCCCATGAGCGAAGCCAAGGAATCGGAAATACCAACAGTGAATATGGTGGTCCCCTTTCGTCGGCTATCAACCTTGATCCCGTTACGCCCGTCATAGAAACCGATCCAGATGTCTTAAATGATACGGATAGGCCGTATCTTACAGAAGCGGTGCCAAGAGATGCATTCGGTAACCCCTACGGAATATCTACCCTGGTATTGCAGGAATTGACAAACCCGCTGGCGTATACGCAAACCCGATTGGGCAACCATGGCTGGTCAGATAATATTGTTGGAAATGTATATGGAGAAATCAGCCCCTTAGAAGGATTGAAAATACGGTCTGCATTGGGTTCGAAGCTATCATTCTGGGGCGACGAGAACTTTACACCTGTTCATTACCTGAATAGCCTAGTCAAAAGAGATGAAAATAGTTTTGGTCGTGCGAACCATAGGGGTTTCGATTGGAACTTGGAGAACACAATTTCCTATACCCGTGATATCGAAGGACATAATTTTACCGTATTGCTAGGGCAGGGAGCGTATTATGACAATCGGGCTAGAGGCCTTTATGTAACCTATTTCGGTCTGCCAGTCAATAATTATGAAGATGCGTCTCTCAATTACAACCTGCCGTCCGACCAACGGGAGGCAACGGGATATGAAAATGTTGGACATACGGTATCATCTTTATTTGCCCGTATCAATTATAACTACAGAGAAAAGTACTTGTTGGAGGGACTGGTGCGTCGTGATGGATCTTCCCGCTTCGGGTCCAATAATAAATATGGTGTTTTTCCTTCCTTTTCATTGGGATGGGTCGCCAGTCGGGAAGACTTTCTAGCCGGCAATCCTTATATCAATATGTTGAAGATTAGGGGAGGTTACGGTGTAGTGGGTATAGATAACATCGGTGATTTTGCCTATCTCTCAACAGTCAGCGGCGGCAGAAATTACACTATTGGTACAGGCGACATGCCGACCATAGGCTATAGCCCAAATGCACCTTCCAATCCAGACTTGCGCTGGGAGCAAACAAGCCAAGCGAATATCGGATTGGAGGCGACTGTCCTCAAAAAGTTCAGTGTGACCTTTGACTGGTATAAAAAGGTGACTACCGGTATTTTACAGAATCCCCGTATTCCATTTTATGTAGGCGCTATTGGAAATCCCGCTGCAAACGTAGCGGATATGGAAAACACAGGTGTGGAATTAGAACTGGGGTACAACGATAAGATAGGGGAAGTTCAATTTTCATTGAACGGAAATGTTTCTTATTTAAAAAATAAGGTAACCGATATAGGCGCAGGCGTAAGCTTTTTAAGCGGGGAGCGGTTTCAGGCATCTAGTTATGAGATTACGCGAACTATTGTCGGCCAAGCCTATAATTCCTTTTATGGCTTCCAAACTGCTGGGATATTTCAAAACGAAGCCGAAGTTGATGCATATACGAACAGTGAAGGCAATTTGATCCAACCCAATGCACGTCCGGGTGATTTTAGATGGGAAGATATCAATGGCGATGGCGTTATCAATGAGAACGATCGCACTTTTATTGGCGATCCGACACCCAACTGGTCGTTCGGTTTCACATTAAACCTGGCATGGAAAAATTTAGATGCCGTAATTTTCGGACAAGGTGTTGCAGGAAACAAAGTTTTTCAAGGTTTACGCCGATTGGACGTGAACAACGCCAACTATTCAAAGCGTGCTTTGGGTCGCTGGACAGGGGAGGGGTCTTCCGCTGATTTTCCACGCCTAACGGATGCAGATGGTAACAACAATTTCACGAATCCATCCGATTTCT
This sequence comes from Sphingobacterium haloxyli, assembly GCF_002980525.1. Classification (GTDB taxonomy): domain Bacteria; phylum Bacteroidota; class Bacteroidia; order Sphingobacteriales; family Sphingobacteriaceae; genus Sphingobacterium; species Sphingobacterium haloxyli. Next base: position 158,735 of record NZ_PVBQ01000001.1, on the reverse strand, counting down.
ATTTGGAGGATGGAAGTTATTTCCGTTTTAAAACGGTGCAGTTGGGTTATACCTTGCCAACGGATTGGACACAGCGTATCAAATTGCAAAAGGCAAGGATATATGTCATGGCGGAAAACTTGTTGACCTTTACCCGGTACTCCGGTTTTGACCCGGAAATCGGTGGCGACGTCATGAGTATTGACCGGGGTATTTATCCACAAGCACGGTCGTTTATGTTTGGGCTTAATGTTGCATTTTAAATAACGTTACAATGAAACGATATATCAAATTATTTACCGCCATAGCTAGTCTTTCTTTTCTCGGTCTGCAATCTTGTTCAGACAGCTTTTTAGAATTGAAACCGCGTGGAACGGATTTGGAGGGGAATTATTATAAAAACAGGCAGGAAGCCTACAATGGTTTGGTGGCTATCTACGATGTGGTCGGATATCAGGCGTCCAACTACACCACAAAAATATTAACCACGTCGGCAGCTTCGGACGACCACTATGCGGGTGGTGGAGGTTCATCTGATCTTCCACATCTTCAGGCCTGGTCAAATTATTCGCTTACACCGGCCGTAGGGCCGCAGGAAGATCTTTGGCAACGAAATTATATGGGCATTATGCGTGCCAATGTGTTGTTGCAAAAATTACCAGATATTCCGATGGACGAACAGGAAAAAGCGCGATTCACGGCTGAATCGAAAGCATTGCGAGCTTATTTTTATTTCGATCTCATTCGCTATTTCCGTAATATCCCGTTAATCGAAGTGCCGTTAGCAGGAGATGAGATATATCAGGTAACGCAAGCCAATCCTGCCGATGTATATGCATTGATGGAGAAAGATTTGAATGAAGCGATACCTGATCTCCCATCAACTGTCTCGCGTGAGAAAGAAGCAGGAAGGTTTTCTCAAGGTACGGCTAAGGCCATTTTGGGAAAAGTATATCTGCAACAGGAAAAATTTACCCAAGCCGCAGCGGAACTTGCCGACGTGAACGGAACACCCGGCCAAAGTAGCCAGTATGGCTACCGGCTATTGGACAATTATCGAGACATCTTCCAAGTTGAGAATAAATTCAATACCGAATCTATCCTAGAAATTTCATTTACCAATACGTCCGTCGGGATTTGGGATTGTATCCAATGTACCGAAGGGAACATCCTGAACATCATGGCAGGCCCACGTAGTTACGGACAAGGCGCAGGAGCGCCGGATTATGTGGCCGGCTGGGGGTTTTTACCGATAACGCAAAATTTGGCAGATGTGATGCGGAATGACCCGCGATACCCCTATACGATCATTGATATGAACCAACTGGTAGCGGAAGGAAAGGCATCTTATACGCCAGGATATATGGATACGGGCTATTTTCTAGAGAAATATGCCGGTAGGGAATCTAATCGTTGGACTGGTGCGGGCACATATGAACTCAATTTTCCACAAAACATTTTGGAAATCCGATTGGCAGATACCTATCTGCTTGAAGCGGAAGCCTTAGTAAGGGGAGGGGGCGATGCCACGCGAGCGGCGGCGCTCTTAAATGCGGTGCGCGCTCGGGTAGGACTAGCTGCTATATCAGCTACTTTCGAAAACATCAAACGTGAACGTAGATTGGAACTAGCGGGTGAAGGACACCGTTGGTTTGATCTTGTACGTTGGGGAGATGCCTCGACAGCACTGGGAGACAGAGGCTTCGTAGCGGGTAAACACGAAGTGTTACCTATTCCGTTATTGGAATTGGATAATACCTTGTTGGAGCAAAATAAAGAATACGGTGGAACAAAATAAAGAATAGCATCATGATAATCGACTATAAAATAGTAATGAAAACGAAGATCTGGGGAGCCGTGCTTCTGTTGATCTTCGTGCAATCTTGTCAGATTGAAGGGGAGAATTTATCATTAAATGATTTACCGCAACCCAGTTTTGAAGCGGAGGAGATAGGGCCGGGACGAATCAAACTGACAAATACAACCAGTACACCAACTATTGCCAGATGGACGATAATGAGTAGTGGACAGAAGCTGGAAGGAGATGTGGTAGAGGTTAATTTAATTTTTGGAGGCTCCTATGATGTGAAATTAGATGTGACAGGGCAAGGAGGGATGGCGAGTGTTACCAAAACGGTGTCGGTATCGGCAGACGATCCCGAGGCATGCAGCGATGAGAAATTGTTGGGTTTTTTGGCAAGTTGTACGCAGAAAACATGGCGGTTGAATCCAGAGGCAGGAGCATTTAAAGTCGGACCAGGGCCGGATAATGGCGACTGGTGGAGCAGCGGTACGGCAGATATCGTGACGAGATCTTGTGAGTTTGATGACGAATTTACCTTTTCTTTTAATGCCGAAGGCACGTTTGCTTATGACAACAAAGGTGATTTCTTTGCCGATGGTTACTTAGGGAATAAAACGGCAGGCTGTGAACCTGCAGGTAATTTGAAAGGCGACCAAGCGCTATGGAATTCCGGAACGTTCCAATATGGTGTTGTTGAGGGAGCTGGCGTTAAAAAATTAGGACAGCTTCGCTTAATGGGCAAAGGTGCACATATTGGTGTAAAGAAAGCACACAACGGCGGCGAAACAGATACAGGTCCGGTAAGGGATTATGTATTGTACGATATTCTGGATATGCAGAAAGATGTAAACGGGCAAGGGTATGACTTATTGAAAATCGGGGTTAATATCGGAGGCGATGGTTGGTGGACATTTACATTAAGATCCTTTGAGTGATACGATAATTTGAAATAATCCTTTGATTAAAATTAAAATGAAAAAAAATATGAATTTTTGGCTAATACCTTTTGCAGTTTTGTTGTCGTGTTCTGAAAAGTCGTACGTGAACAATATCGTGGTTCCCGAACCTCCAGCTCCAAAGGAATATGAGTTTTCGGCCACACCCTCTTGGGCCGACGAGTTTGATTACGAGGGGCTTCCTGATACGGATAAATGGAGCTACGATATAGGAGGAAGCGGCTGGGGAAATAATGAGTTACAATATTACACGGAAGCGCGTTCGGAAAATGTGCAAGTGGCAGACGGCTTATTGACGATCACTGCTCGTAAAGAAACTTACGAAGGTAGCGGCTATACGTCCACACGCTTGATAAGCAAAGGAAAAGGTGACTTTCTCTATGGCCGGTTTGAGGTAAAAGCCAAAGTGCCGCAAGGCCGTGGGACTTGGCCGGCGGCGTGGATGTTGCCAAGCGACTGGACCTACGGGGATTGGCCGGCATCGGGAGAGATCGATATCTTGGAGCATGTAGGATATGACCAAGACGTCGTACATATCAGCGTACATACGGAAGCCTATAACCATTCCATTGGAACACAGAAGACGGCGTTTAGGAAGATACAGAATGCCACGACCGAATTTCATACCTTTCGGGTAGATTGGACACCTGCCTATATTCGCGGTTTTGTAGATGACGTTCAATTATTCAATTTTCCTAACGAAGGGACAGGATACAAAGTTTGGCCTTTTGACCAGAAGTTTCATTGGCTGTTGAATCTAGCTGTTGGTGGCGACTGGGGTGGACAGCAGGGGATTGACGAGGAAGTTTACCCTGTCCAATATCAGGTTGATTACGTACGTGTTTATGATTTGTTGAATCCGTAAAGAAAGAGGATAGATACTTTTCAGAAAAAATACCCTATTTTTAGAACGGAAATAGATTGGTATGCGGATATTCGAAAAGTTACCTTCTTTAACACAGAAGCAAAAGAAAATTGCCCTAATAACTGGAGGCACTTTTCTTTTGTTGTTAATAATTGGCCTTGTTGTAGCACTCTCCGTTCGTACGCGGATGCTCGATGAGGCAATGGCAAAAGTGGAAAACACCCTGCGTTCGCGTTATCATATCGATTTTAATGTAGAAGCGTACTCGTTTACAGGCTTGACTACTGTAACTTTACAAGATATTGAAGTCGTACCGAAACAACGGGATACCTTGGCGAAAATTGAACGCATGGCGGTGTCGGTTCGACTGTTTCCCTTGTTGTTCGGCGATGTGAAAATCGGTAATCTGATTTTACAAAACGCGGATGTAACGCTCCTAAAGCGTGATTCTACCAGTAACTACGATTTTTTGTTTAAAAGGGACACCAAAGATACGACGGTTCAGGTAGAAGAAAATATAGAAAGTAATTATGCTTCGTTGATTGACGGGGTGATAAAGCAAGTGTTTTTTAAGATTCCGCGAAATATGGAATTAGAAAACTTTCAGCTTTCTTACCAGGATGACAGCGTCCACCAGCGAATTCGTTTGCCGGAAGCCGTGATGGATGGAGGCGATTTCGAGACAAGTCTTTTTCTGAATGACCACGATGCGCAATGGAATCTGAGCGGGCGCGTGAATCCTGATAAGCAACAATTACGAATTGAGGTATCGGCCGAGGAAAAAAACGTAGAACTTCCTTTTTTACGTGGGAAGTTCGGACTAAGGGTGAGTTTCGACAAAATAATGTTCGACCTCGCGCAAGTCAAGCGGGTCACTAAAGACTCTTTAACACTTGCCGGCGGGTGGTCCTTTGATAACCTGCGTGTGCACCACCGACGTCTTTCGGACGAAGAGGTTGTTCTCCCAGAAGCTATTGGTGAGGGACAACTTAATATCGGCAAAACGGCGATAGAAATTGATCCAGCGAGTAAAATCCGGGTAAAGGAATTTGAGTTTCAACCCTATATCAAATATATTCCCAAACCGGATAAAATGGTTAGCCTATCTATTCATACGGGTAAGTTCGAAGCAAAAAAGTTATTTGATGCTATGCCACAGGGCTTGTTTGAAACATTAGACGGTATTGAAGTGGAAGGAAAAATAGCGTACGATCTGGACTTTTCAATCAATCTTGCTGAGCCGGATAGTTTACTGTTCAATTCCAAAGTCGATGACAAGGAGCTGAAAATAGTCAAATGGGGGGAAGCCGATATCAGCCAGTTAAACACCGCATTCACCTACAATGCATACGAAGATACGATACGCATGCGGGAGATTGTGGTGGGGCCGCAAAATCCTAAATTCACACCTTTAAATCAGGTGGCGTCTATCCTGAAGAAAACAGTATTGAATACAGAAGATCCATATTTCTACCAACATAAAGGATTTGAGGAAGAAGCTTTTAAGCTGTCTATAGCTACAAATGTTAAGGAACGTGCATTTAAACGCGGGGCGAGTACCATTACAATGCAGTTGGTTAAAAATGTATTCTTGAACCGCAATAAAACGATGATGCGGAAATTCGAAGAGATTTTGTTGGTATGGTTGATGGAAACCTCCGGGCAGGTAAGCAAAGACCGTATGTTTGAAGTCTACCTAAATGTGATCGAATGGGGCAAAAATGTATACGGTATCCATGAAGCATCGGCTTACTATTTTGGTAAAACGCCAGCTCAGCTAAATATTGGCGAGAGCTTGTTCCTTTCCAGTATTATTCCACGTCCAAAGACCGGGCTTTCGTCTTTTGATTATACAGGGAACCTAAAACCTTGGGTAAAAAGGCATTTCAATACATATGGTTATATCATGAATAAACTTGGACAGCTGCAAGATGAGCAAGTTCCAGAAGCCTATGGTTTTTACGGCGTTGTGCTCGAACCGGGATTGCGGCCGCCGAGACCAAAAGGATTGATAGATACAACTTTCAACGAAATAGACCCCGAACAAGAAGCTATTATGCAAGAGATGGAGAGGGACGAAGCCCGACGAAGAAGCCTGCTGGAAAAACTTTTTGGCAAAGAAGAGCCAGAGGAGTAATCACTCCTCGACATCCTTCAAGGCATTCCGGTAAAACAATGTATAAGGATCTGATGGGTAAACTTTACTTTCAGGATCGTGTTTAAAAGGAATGTCCGGGTTAAAGATTTCCTCCAACGTTGTACGAAGAAAATTTACGAAATCCGTTTTTATGACACGTAAGGTCTCTCCTGCTAATGTATCACTTCCCTTGCAGAATAAAGTTCCTTCTTCACGCATGCGCCGCGCGACATATAGATGGGGCTCTAAGTGCTTTCGACCCGTTACTTGCTCAAATACATAAGCATAGAACAATGTTTGTATCATTGCTTTGTTTTCGGTGTTTGCCGCAAACACTTTCTCGATGTTTTTAAACGCGACACTATCGCCACCGGTTTTATAATCTACAATACGTGGTAAAACCTGGTTCTCATGGGTCAATACCTCATCCACGCGGTCTATAATACCAAACAAGCGGACCGCCTCTTCTTTTCCGTTGACAAGAATCGGGAAATCGAATGTATAATCTTCCGTGTTCTCTAGTTCGATAATCCGGAAGCCCTTATAATGCGTTATGTCGTATTCTAAATACACCCCGATGTATGCTGAAGCAATTTTGTGCATGATACGTTGCATACTATTCAACTCATTAACAGATGTGATTTCTGTATGGTATTGCGTGCCGATTTCCCGAACAACCAGTTCGTCAACATCCGACAGTTTTGTTTCCAACACTTTTGTGGGGGTGAAATCCGATAATCCCTTGTAAGGTTTTAAGATGGTTTCCATTACATTGTGAATAACGATACCCAGTTTGTTCATCTCGAATTCATGAGAAATAGCCGGTGGCTCTTTTATTTCAGCAACATGTTTCAGAAAAAACTGTAGCGGCGATTGTAAATAGGTGGTCAGTGCGGTAGCGGATAATTTTTTCTTTTCAATAATAAAGGTGTTCCATAATTTTTGCCATATGGCACCTTCTTTCGGGATGACCAATTCTTCTCCAGCCTCTGGAAAACGTATGGATTGCTGCTGCGTATTAATGGTGAAATGGAAATTACTCTCGAATTGCAACTGCTTAATGAAACGACTTTCCTCTCCGGTGCTGTTCTCATCGACCAAGCTGTTGTAGAAGACGTGTAGCTCATTGCTATATTGAAAATGACGATAAAATAGATAAGCGGAAAGCGCATCTTGGTTTTCTAGAACAGGGAGAGCATAGGCCCGACGCAAACTATTAGGAAGAAAAGTTGGAGAACTTGCTGTTTTTGGGAGGATACCTTCGTTGGCTCCAAGTATATAAATATGGTCGAAATTCAAACAACGGCTTTCCAATAACCCCATGATCTGTAAGCCGTTTAAAGGATCTCCTTCGATGGCCGAATTGATAGGGGCGATGGCTTTCCGGATTAATCCAATTTGGAAAGCAACGGAAGTAGGCGTGATGGCATCTATCCCTTGTTTTAGCTGATTCAGCACCTTCTTTGTTTCAATAATCAGGTTACTGTCGATTTGGCTAATGCGGTCGCGTGCGGCTATGGACACAAGTAGATTTTCTAATAAGTGTACCAGCGTTGGTATAAGCGTGGCGGGACTCGATAATGGGTTGAAAAATCGGGGAAATACGCTGCTTGCAATCGTCACCATACGGATATCAACTTCTAGTAGTTGCTTCTCCGTTATTTCTTTTAACAAAATTTCTCTTTCGACAACAGAAACACCCGTTAGGGGGTGGTTAATGAATGTTTCTATAAATTGAAAAGGAATCTTTAGTCTATTGCGATGCGAAACTTCTTCTTGTACATCCATCCATAGATTTAGTAGCCCGTATATTGGCGATTGTGTAAGCGGATAGCCCGTTGTGATATTAGGTTTTGTGTCGGGCAAACTTTGCAGTAGGGGAACGAGAAGACTTTCGTCGGCTAGCAGGATAGCTGCGCTTTGATCAGATGATTCAGAAGCTTTTAATACATCGTGTAAAATCTTCGTCTGGCTATTCTTGCCATTAGCGGCATATAGCTGTACTGTCGTGTCTCTATTGCCCAGTATATCGGGAGGAGCACCAAGTGCGTTTGTTAAACCGTAGCTTTTGATATTACGACGGATAAACAGACCAGCTTCTTGCTGAGGATCGTCCATGTAATAGGCATCCGTATCGAAATAGAAGAGTGTCCGCTCTTCTTCCTGCCATTTTTGGAATAGTCGCACTTCCGCTTTGCTCAGCGCATTAAAACCTACAAATAGAATCTTTTTATAACGATGCGTAAAATGGGGATAGGCAACATGTCCTTCCACCAGATTGCGATACAACGTTGGGTAATTTAATTGTTTTTCCTGCGCTAATTTTTGTTTGAAAGCCTTATAAAGTTTAGGGAGCCGCTTCCACAGCTTCAGAAAGCGCTGCTGCAAACCACTATGACCGGCAATACTAAACGATTGCCAGAACTGACGAATGAAATGTTGCTGTTCAGCCGTAAAATGCTGAAAGGTTATATCAATTTTGGTCGTATCATACAGCTCCATAAAAATCTGGTCAATATCGACGAGCTCATAGTCCAATTGCCCAAAATCGCTCAAGATAATTTCTGCGATAGGATAAAAATCTTCCAGTGTTTCCGGTTCAACGCCTTCTGCAACCAACAACTCATTATGTAATTGGAAAAGATAAAAAAACTGGGTGAGCTGTGAAGCCTCAGCTGCATCAGAAGCTTGTTTAAAAAATTCTTGAATGGTGAAAAATTGTGGAGACCATATCGCCTTGCCGTATACGTCTGCCAAATGCTTCTTCAAATAAGTAATAGGACGCTTATTGTTGAATACGACGGCGATGTCCGCTAGATCGTTCCCAAAGCGCTGATAAATATCTTCTGCAACTATATGTAAGAAAGGTTTGTTCATTTCACTTCAACTAATTCGTTAATCTTCGCGTAATAGAGGTATCCCTTTACGTTGGTATATCCGAGGTTACGCAGTGCTTTTTTGTAACTATCCACCTGCCATTGATGGTCGGCATAATCGCCTTTTGTAAATTTAAAATCGAGCACAATCGTTTCTTCCTCACTGGTAAAAACCTTATCCGGCCGGATGGTCTCCCCATTTTCCAGGATGATACTCGCTTCGTTCCAAATCTTGTAGTTGCCCGTTAACCATTGGTTGATAATAGGATGATGCCATATCTGATGGATTTCTTGTAAAAGAAATGGGCGGTCTTCCGCGGTCAGAATGCCATTTTCAATATAGCTGTCCACAAGTTTGTCTATCTCCGGTTCGCTAGTAATCTCCGACATGATTTCGTGTGCAAGAATACCGTATTGTGCAGCTTTCTCCAACATCAAGATATTATTGATACTTCGTTTGTTGGATTTATCGAAAGCATTTTGTAATTCCGAAGAGATGGGATAGGATGACAAGCTGATATTGCGGTGTATCACATTCGTCTCGACCGACATTGGATCTTCCTGCGGTTGTTTTGATGGTTCCTCTGGTGTTTCGGAGATAGGGTGGTCTGCCAATAGTTGATTTTCGAAGAATGGAAAGGGGGATTGCTTGTCCGTTAGGACCTGATATAGCAAGTCGCTGATGTATTCATTCTTAACGTCGCACCCAAGTACTTCGCCCGTTTTTTTATTTACATTTTCTTTAAACGATGGCGCTAATACATACAGATGCTGAACGGCTCTGGTCGTCGCGACATAAAATGTGTTCAGTGCGTCCATGTAATTGAATAACATTTCTTCAAAATATTGCTTGTAGAAAATCGAGTTACCAATGGCTCCACTGTATTTTATTGGTATTTTGCCTAATGCTTGAAAGGGAGAATCGGCGGTATCGATCCAAAAATCACCATTAATCATACCGTCCAGGTCCCAAGAGCAAAAAGGAAGCATCACAACATCATAAGCCAGCCCTTTAGATTTGTGTATCGTGGTCACTTCAATCGCGTCTACTTTTCCATGTGTTGGCAAAGCAGTGTTGTTGCCGTCTTCTTCCCAGTATTCTAGAAATTGCGTAATACCGCGTTCGCCTGCGGCGGAAAAGGCGGAAACGATGTCCTTGAACGCCAGCAGATAAGGGATATGGATGTTGTTGGTCTCATGTAGTCCATATATTTCGATCAGCTGTTCGACAAGGTGTATGAGAGGTGATTGTTGTAATTTGGGCCATTGATTTGGCAGTTCGGTGGGCAGTATGGCTTCGATATCACTAAGATTGTTATTCTTGAATACCAACCAATATGCGTGATCAAATGTTTGCTGTCGGCTGATGATCTGGTAGAGGTAAGCCATTTTTGCACGATGAATGACATGTTTGTCTGTGGTATATACCAGCGCTCTGAGTGTTTCTATAAGCAATAAGATCGCATCATTGGAGGACAGGTACAAGGCATCGCCAGAAATGACGTCGAACGCCAACCCGGTATCGTTCTTGTGACGCATCAACGTTTCAATGACATGACGTGCTTGGGCATTGCTCCGTACGAGTATACCGATTTGCTTAGCCTCGTAACGACCCGAGGAAATCCATACGTGAATTTTGTCGCAGAGGAGCTGCAGGGCGTCTTCCATGACTTGGTTCCGCCGGTAGCGTCCGTCCTGCACAGGCAGATATTGAATTTCTATCGAACCCACTTTGTTTGGGTCATTTTGCCGATGAAGTGGGATTTGCTGTTGACTATTTTTATACGCCTTGACTAGCATTTCGATGTTGCCGGAAGTCCTCCACCAATGCTGACCTTCCTCATCCAAGCACCCCATCACTTTCTCGTTTAGGATCTCCTGTAGCTTTTCTGGAATGGCAGCAAAAAGGTAATTATTTAAGGTAACAATATGCGGAAAGCTCCGGAAATTTGTTTCTAGGGTGCCATTCTCTATAAAGTTGGCGCGTTGTTGTTCGGACAAATGGAAGGTCTGTGCTATTTGATCTTCGACCTGCTGTAATAAAATACGCCAGTCGCCATTTCGCCAACGATAGATACTTTGCTTTACATCACCAACGATGAGGTGCTCATTGATTTTTCGTTTGGCATTCCCTAGGGCATTTATTAATAACGGACTATAATTTTTCCATTGAATACGCGAGGTATCCTGAAATTCATCAAACAGGAAATAGTTGTAACGATTGCCGATTTTTTCCCAGATAAAAGTGGGATCATTATGTTCGTCTAGTCCTAATCTATTCAATAATACCTGTGCATCCGAAATGAGTTGGGCACCGTTTTCTTTTCTCCATTGACTTAGCAAATCGCTCATTTCTTTCAGTAACCGTAGGTAATACAGGTTATTTTGTACGGACTGATAGGCAATGAATGTGGGAAATAACTTGTATAAATCTGTAAATTGTTGGAGGATAGGTTGCAATGCCTGCCGGATATCATAACGTACGCGTTTATCGGTTGTAGTATAGGCATCTTCGTCATCCAATAGTACCAAGAAACGATCAAAGTGCTTCTGAAGTTCGGAGGGGGATTGTTTATGGATATGCTCGCTGATTTTGCTAGCGGCGATAAGCTTGTTGCGAGATTTTCCTTTTAATTCCTCGGCGGTGACATCAAATGATCGAAAGGTTACCGTAAAGGTCTGAATGGTTTGGCTTAATGTATCGAGAAAAAACTTTGTTTTTTCCTGAACATCATTATTGAGAAGCGTAAATATATCCCCAGCTTGAGCGGAGGCTAAATAGGCATTAAACTCTTGAAAATTCTCTGTAAAAATTAAGTTAGCGAGGCCGAGGAGCTGTTGCCGGTAGTTCCAGTTTTCATTGCGGGCTATTTTTTTCTCAGCGTAGTCGATAATCCATTCTAGTAAATCAGGACGTTCGTCCAACAGTTGGTTGAGCATAATGGATAAATCTTGTTTTACCTTCGCTGTGTTCATCTCTATTTTATACGCAGCGTCGAGATTGAGTTCATATGTGAAGCTACGGATAACCTTTTGCGAGAATCCGTCTATGGTACTGACCGTAAAACGGCTGTAATCATGTAGGATTTTACGGTATACGTGATGCGATTTTTGTTGCAGTAGCGATGCATCCCATGCGGGAAATTGTTCGAGTAGAAGTCGCCTAAAGTCCTCTATTTTTGGATTTTTGTCAGCTGTTGCTAAACCTTGTAGCACACGGAGTATCCGTTCCTTCATTTCTGCCGTGGCTTTGTTGGTAAACGTCACCGCAAGAATCTCCCGATAGCTATTTTCATTGGATAGCAATAAGGTAAGGTAATGAAGCGTAAGGCTAAAAGTCTTTCCCGAACCAGCCGAGGCTTTCAGTATTTTTAAAGGAGCAACAGGATTCATGCTACAAAGTAAGGAGTAAAAATGAGAAAGGCAAAAAAGTAAATAATAGAAAGAAAAAATAATGAAATGTAGCAAGTAACAACTTGTTTTTCATATATTTGTATATAATAGTACAACTACTGATTAATTAAAGTTATGAAAAGACTGCTCTATATCGTATTCATTTGCGGGTTGTTAACAGCCTGTGCATCTGATGATATGGAAGCGCTTTTATCGGATAGGATTTCGAGTATGGAAACCGTTGCGACGGTAGGTTATGGGCTTCCGTCATCTGGGGGGCGTCTTACATTTGCTTATGATGAGCAAGGTCGTTTGAAAAAGGTAAATGATAAGGTGTTTTATTACGGAACGGATGGCAAAGTAGCATACAGCCGTGTTTTCTTGGAATCTCCTCATCCGCACGGCAAGGCGGTCTATATGGAGCGATTATCTTACCATTGGGACGAACGGGGACGGCTGAAAGAGGTTTATTTAGACAGTCTTTACAAAAAGACACCGGCTATTCCCGGTGGGATCTCAATAGGGGACTCTGAAAATTTGCTGGAAGATATTTTGTTATCAACTTATACTTATGAGGGTATAAATCGGAAGCCATCTACTGTTGTCTATCGTCCGCTGACTCGCTCGGAGTCAAATATTATCGCGATAAAAGCTGAAGAGCGTATAGATTACAGGTATTCGGGAGAGAATCCTTCTTCCAGTCTATTAATGGGGATCATGGATGCTTCTATCTCGCCGATTTCACATGAGGGGCGCCGCTTTCAGTTAACGACGGTGAATACGTATTTGCCTAATATACACCCCTTGGCGAGGCTATATAAGCAGTTAGGTTTTCATCCTACTGATCTTGCTGGGGTTATTCCTTTAAACTGTGTCAGTACTATCCAACGGGAAATCGAAACGGAAGATGTTGGCGAGACTGAGTTTACTCCTCCAGAGGGAGGGGGGATTAATTGGATTGATGCTGGACAAGAAGAAATACTGGTAGATACGGAATTTGGTTCTTTTGAAGGAAAAGCAACATATAGCTATCGTTTTAATGTATTAGAACTACCCACTGAAATAGTTGGCGAAGGCAACGGTATTATGCAGCGCACGGTAATTACCTACGAATAATCTTTTAAGAAACTGATTTTTAGATAAATTTTAATTTTTCCTTTTTAGTTTTTATCTTTGCGTCCCCTCTTGCGCGAAGCACGGGGGATATGTTGAATACATAAACAATAAAAAAGAATGGCAACTAAAATCAGATTGCAAAGACACGGTAAAAAAGGAAAACCTTTTTACCATGTAGTAGTAGCAGATTCACGTGCTCCACGTGATGGTAAATTCATTGAGCGTTTAGGCTCTTACAACCCCAACACAAACCCAGCGACTATCGTTTTGGATTTCGACAGAGCTTTGTACTGGATGAACGTAGGTGCACAACCTACCGACACAGCTCGCGCTATCCTTTCTTACAAAGGTGTTCTTTATAAAAAACACTTAGAAGGTGGTGTGAAGAAAGGCGCTTTTGACGAAACTCAATTAGAAGAGAAATTCGCGAAGTGGTTGGAAGAGAAAACCGCTAAGATTGAAGGTAAGAAAACAGGCTTAGTTCAATCGAAAGAAGAAGCTAAAAAAGCTGCTCTTGCTGCCGAAGCAAAGAAAAATGCGGAGAAAGCTGCTGCTCTTGCTGCTAAAAATGCGCCAGTTGTGGAAGAAACGGAAGCAGAAGCACCTGCTGACGCTCCAGAAGCAACGGCAGAAGACGCTGCAAGCACAGAAGAAACTGAAGGATAATTATTATTCACACAGATTCAAGAAAAGCCGAGTTTATGAAATTCGGCTTTTCTTATGTTCTTTTTCCCCGTGAAAAAGAACCAAAAACCTCGTCGCTTCGGAGATTTGAAATAGTGGATAGTGCTAAGGATGAGTTTCTACAGACTTCAAATCTCCGGATGCGACATTAGAAGTTAAAGATGGGGTCGTGCAAGGGCGGGTACAAACGCGATCAATGATGAATTGCGATAATGCGGAGTAAAATGACCTTATATTGTTCTGCGGGCATTTTTCTGTCGACTATTCCGTTAAAAACAAAATACTGTTTGAGCGAAGCGAGTTTATTTTGTTTAGGAATAGACAAAGGAAAATAGCAGAACTATATTCAGTCTTGATTTTTTGCTTCGTTTTTTATCAAGAAAAAATGAAGAAAGAGAAAAGTTATGAACATTAACGACGCTTTTTATATAGGCTACATCACAAAAACCCGTGGATTAAAGGGTGAAATGCAGCTGTTTTTTGAATTCGAGGACTATGATGAATTAGACCTCGATATACTCTTTTTGGAGGTGAACAAAAAGTTAGTACCTTATTTTGTGGACACTATAAAGTTGCACAACAACAGTACAGCGTATTTAAATTTGGAAGACATAGACCATGTAGACAAAGCAAAAGAGCTTATAAAAAAGAAAGTCTATCTACCTAAAGATAAAATGCCTGAAAGAGACCCGGACGATTTCCGCTACACAGATTTGATAGGTTATGTTGTAGTAGATGAGAACGAAGGCGAGATCGGCGAGATAATCGATGTACAAGCGTTTCCGCAACAATTTGTTGCTACCGTTGATTTTGGAGGAAAGGAATTAATGTTTCCTTTGAATGATGACCTTATTCTGGGAATAGACGAGGAAGGGCAGGTGATAGAAGTAGGGTTGCCTGAAGGTTTGATAGATCTGTATCGAGAGTCGTAATCAAAGATGCATTTCATTTTCATAACTCCTATAACTTCCATATCTTTCGTAACTTTTAGATAAAAATGAAGATTATAGACCATATAAAGAATGCAAACGGAAAGACCTTGTTTTCTTTCGAGTTGTTGCCCCCCGCAAAAGGGCAAGGGATCCAAAGTATTTTTAAAACGATGGATGAGCTTATGGAGTTCAAACCTCCGTTTATTGACGTGACCTATCACCGGGAAGATTACCTGTATAAGCAACATACCAGTGGCCTATTGGAACGTGTGGCGTACCGAAAAAGACCGGGTACAGTAGCTATTTGCGCGGCTATTATGAACAAATACAAAGTGGATGCCGTGCCTCATTTGATCTGCGGTGGATTTACCAAAGAAGAGACTGAAAATGCGCTTATCGATTTAAACTTTTTAGGTATAGATAATGTATTGGTACTCCGTGGTGACGCCAGAAAGGGCGACCCTGACTTTGTTCCCACGCCGGGTGGACATGCTTATGCAACGGAACTGCTCCAACAGGTTATTGATATGAATAGCGGGAAATACCTACACGAAGATATTGAAAGTACGGCGAAAACAGACTTCTGCATAGGCGTAGCAGGTTATCCAGAAAAGCATTTTGAATCGCCGAATTTTAATACGGATTTTAAATGGCTGAAGAAAAAAGTAGAAATGGGTGCCGAGTTTATCGTAACACAGATGTTTTTTAATGTCGAAAAATATAAAGAGTTTGTCACGAAATGTAGGGACAACGGTATCCATGTGCCTATTATTCCAGGCTTAAAGCCGATGACGACCAAAAGGCAATTGATTATGCTACCCAAGATTTTCCATTTGGATATTCCAGAGGAATTAAGCGAAGCGGTAGAGACGTGCAAAACGAATGCCGAGGTGAGACAGGTAGGCGAGGAATGGTTAGTGGAACAATGTAAGGAGCTGATTAAATTTGAGGCGCCTGTGTTACATTTTTACACCATGAGTAATCCAGGGCCGACCAAGAAAATTGTCGAACGACTGGCGTAGCGATAGGTTTGTGATCTGTTAAAATTTGTTAATATACAGGTTTTGATAACAGATATACGTAGTTTTAATGGGCTAACAGAGCTTCATTACCATTAAAAGAAAAACTATTTTAATGAAAAGCTACGATAAAATTAATAATCTAACCGGATGGCTGTGTGCTATCCTCACAACGACTGTCTATATTATAACTGCAGATCGCTTTACCAGCTGGTGGGATACGGGGGAATTTATTGCTTCTGCTTACAGACTCCAAATCGTTCATCAGCCAGGAGCACCGCTGTTTCTAATAATACAAAATATATTTTCCAATTTTGCTTTAGGGGATGTGTCGAAGGTTGCGTATTGGATGAATATAGGTTCGGCAGTATGCAGCGGGCTCACTATTTTATTCCTCTTTTGGACAATTACGGCGCTTACAAGAAAGGTATTCATTCCACGCGGAGAAACGCCATCGACTTGGACAGTAATTCAAATGATGCTGGCGGGCGCAATAGGCGCTTTGGCTTATGGTTTTACGGATACATTTTGGTATTCTGCTGTCGAGTCGGAAGTGTATGCGATGTCTTCGTTGTGCACCGCTGTCGTCTTTTGGTTGATTTTGAAATGGGAGAGAAGATCAGAAGAACCTGATGCTAACCGCTGGCTGATTTTGATAGCTTATATTATGGGGTTATCTATCGGTGTGCACTTACTAAATTTATTGACTATTCCGGCGATAGCCTTAATGGTTTATTTTAAGAAAAATCAGCGTATCACTTGGAACGGCACTGTAAAATCATTAGCGATAGGTGTCACGGTGTTAGCATTGATACTTTGGGGCGTTATTCAGTATTCTATACGTATAGCTGCCGCCTTTGATGTCTTTTTTGTGAACCAACTCGGGTTGGGATTTGGCTCTGGAATTGTTTTTTTCTTATTGCTTCTTGTTGGTGGTATAATATGGGGTATTCGGTACAGTGTAATGCTAAACAAACCGATTTTAAATGTCGGTTTATTGGGTTTAAGTTTTATTTGTTTTGGCTATTTATCCTATGCGATGATTGCTATTCGCGCACATGCTGACCCTTCTTTGAATAACAATTCACCGGACAATGTCTACGCTTTTTTGGGTTATCTCAATCGCGAACAATATGGTAAGGAGCCTTTATTGAAGGGACAGACTTTTGATGCACAAGTAACTGAGGTAACCCCGACGAAAACTTATAAGAAAGGAACGAGAAAGTATGAAAAAATCGATGGTATTCCCCAGTATAATTATGATAATGAAATGCTCTTCCCGCGTCTTTACAGTGAGAAGCATGCGGACTATTATAGAAGCTACCTAGGGTTGTTGCCAAACGAAAAACCTACATTCTCCGATAACCTGAATTTTTTCTTTACATATCAATTGGGGAACATGTATGCTCGTTATTTCTTTTGGAATTTCGCCGGCCGGCAAAATGATGAACAGAATTACGGTGGATATAGTGAGGGCAATTGGATGTCAGGATTGAAGGCAATAGACAGGCAGGTTGTCGGTGGTCAAACGGATCTCCCTGAATCAATGTACGCCAATCCTAGTCGAAATGTGTATTATCTTCTTCCCCTATTGATAGGTGTGGTTGGTTTAATATGGCACTTCCGAAAAGATAGACGATTTGCGTCTATCGTCGCATTGCTTTTCTTTTTTACGGGTGCGGCTATTGTTATTTATCTTAACCAGACGCCTGTACAACCTCGTGAGCGCGATTATGCCTACGCTGGATCATTCTACGCCTTTTCCATTTGGATAGGTTTAGGTGTGTTGGGGTGTATGGACTTTCTGAGTAAGAAGTTTAGTTTAAAGATTTCGACAATCACGGCGGGCCTAGTTTGTTTATTAGCAGCGCCTGTCCTTTTGGTTTCTGAAAACTGGGATGACCACGACCGGTCAGGTAGATCGTTAGCCCGCGATATGGCCTACAATTATCTCACATCTTGCGAACCCAATGCCATTTTGTTTACGTACGCCGACAACGATACCTTTCCACTATGGTATTTACAAGAAGTGGAGGGGATCCGTACCGACGTACGCATTGTCAATTTAAGTTATCTACAGTCACATTGGTATGTACGGCAATTGTCTAATCAGGTGAATGAAGCTGCTCCAGTTAAATTAAGTTTTGATACAGCTAAGCTAGCAGAAGGTGTTCGAGATTACATGCCTTTTGTGGATAAGGGAATAGAAAATTATGTTCATCTCGATTCCTTGTTAGCGTTCTTGTTATCAGACAACCCTACAAATCAGGTTTCAGTCCAAAATGGAAGGATGCTAAGCTATTTGCCCGCGAGAAAGATAGAAATGGCGGTCGATAAACAGGCTGTAATAAAGCATCAGGTCGTTCCGTCCAACTGGTCTGATTATGTCGTTGACGAGATGAAATGGGATTATCCCCAAAATCACGTTTCACGGGCAGAATTGAGTTTGATGTCTATTGTTTTGATGAATAACTGGGAGAGACCTATTTACTTTACCAATTACACACCTACAAATCTCATGGCAGGACTGGATAAGTACATTGTAGATGAAGGTATCGTTCGTAAATTGATGCCAATAGAGCTCCCCGAGCGGCAAGAAGGGCAATTGATGACAAATGTGGAAAAACTATACGAGCACGCGACCCAAAATTTTAGGTGGGGAAAATATGGTTTGTTGGATTTCGTGGATGTAGATTCCCGTCGTATGATGGAGAATTTTATCTATCCTGATGTTTATGCGCAAACGACGCAATTATTGAAACAACAAGGTGATATGGAACGAGCGAAAGCCGTTGCCGTTAAGGCTGTCGATATTTTACCAAAACGGGCATATAGCTTAAATG
The DNA here is from genome assembly GCF_002980525.1 of Sphingobacterium haloxyli. Lineage (GTDB taxonomy): Bacteria > Bacteroidota > Bacteroidia > Sphingobacteriales > Sphingobacteriaceae > Sphingobacterium > Sphingobacterium haloxyli. Next base: position 140,131 of record NZ_PVBQ01000001.1, on the reverse strand, counting down.
AGGCGCTTACCTACACGGATATTGTAGATACTTTATATAAAACAGGAGAAATTGATTTGGCTAACCGGGTAGTGAAGCGCAATGTAGGGTTCGTTAATGACTATTTAGATTATGCGGAATCCCTCGCTCGGGATAAGCCCGAAGCTTTAGATGCACGTAAAATAAGATTTTCTCTGGCCGCTTTAGAGATGTATAATATTATTTTGGAAGGTACAAACGAAAAGGAGTTATACGCCCAAGTGAATGACGTTCTCACACATTATAGAGAAAAGTATATAAGTAAATAACAGAATAGCTAGGAGATGAAAAGCTGTCCCCTAGCTATTTTTGTTATCCCTTCTTTACCTCTTTGGCCCAGCTATCTTTTAACGTCACTGTACGGTTAAATACCAAGTGTGCGGCTGTAGATTTGGTATCCAAGCTAAAGTAGCCTAATCTAATAAACTGATACCCTTTACCAGCTTCCGCTGTTGCTAAATCAGGTTCGATATAAGCCTTGTTAACTATTTGCAGGCTATTTGGATTGATAGACGCTTTAAAGTCTTCTGCGGCGGCAGGGTTTTCTTCGTTAAACAAACGATCGTAAAGTCTAACCTCTGCTTCTTGGGCGTGCGCTACTGATACCCAGTGAATCGTTCCTTTTACTTTCAGTCCCGATGTATCCTCGCCCGATTTTGAGTTCGGAACATAGGTGCAATGTATTTCTGTGACACTACCATTTTCGTCCTTAACAAAGTCGTGACACTGTACGATGTATGCATGCTTTAAACGCACGGAAAGGCCAGGACCTAGCCGGAAAAATTTCTTCGGAGGTTCTTCCATAAAATCATCCCGCTCTATCCAGAGCTCCTTGGAAAACGGAAGGATGCGAGAACCCTCGCCACCTTCGACTTCCGGGTTGTTTTCCCCGATTAATTCTTCGGTTTGTCCATCTGGATAATTGGTAATAACGAGCTTTATCGGATTCAGTACCGCCATCCGTCGCCAAGCGGTAGCATTAAGATCTTCCCGGATGCAGAACTCCAATAAGCCAACATCAATCATGTTTTCCCGCTTTTGTACGCCGATTCGTTCAGCGAAATTACGGATGGAACCAGGTGTATATCCACGGCGTCTTAAACCCGAAATAGTAGGCATACGGGGATCATCCCAGCTTTCTACATATTTTTCTTTGACCAATTGCAATAATTTGCGTTTACTCATCACGGTATAAGTCATGTTTAAACGGGCAAATTCATATTGTTTGGAGGGAAAAATTTCTAGTTTTTCAATAAGCCAATCATATAACGGGCGATGTGGAATAAACTCCAATGTACAAATAGAATGCGTAACTTCCTCAATGGAATCTGACTGACCATGGGCAAAATCGTACATAGGATATATACACCATTTGTCACCAGTACGGTGATGGTTCGCATGTTTAATACGATACAACAGCGGGTCCCGTAAATGCATATTTGGACTTGCCAAATCTATTTTTGCGCGGAGAACCTTCTCCCCGTCTTTATATTTACCGTCGCGCATTTCTTGGAAAAGCGTGAGGTTTTCCTCGATGCTGCGGTCACGATATGGAGTCGGCACCCCGGGTTCTGTCGGCGTACCTTTCGAAGCAGCAATCTGTTCGGATGTACTATCGTCTACATAAGCGAGTCCTTTTTTTATCAGATCAACAGCATATGTATACAATGTCTCGAAATAGTCGGAAGTATATAGCTCTTCGGCCCATTGAAAACCTAACCACTGAATATCCTGTTTGATGCTGTCCACATATTCCGTATCTTCTGTCACGGGGTTAGTGTCATCGAAACGCAGGTTGGTTCTCCCATTATACTTCTGAGCAAGTCCAAAGTTTAAACAGATGGACTTTGCGTGACCGATATGGAGATAACCATTAGGCTCGGGCGGAAAACGTGTCAAAACACGTCCGTCATGTTTGCCTTTGCGGAGATCCTCTTCGACAATCTCCTCTATAAAATTCAGTGGTTTTTCTTCGTTTAACATAACTACAAAGTTAACTTTTTTAAGTTCTTTTTTCCCTCAAAAAAGAACCAAAAAAATCGTCGCTTCGGATATTTGAGATAATGGATAGTACTAAGAATGAATTTCTACATACCTCAAACATCCGGATGCGACATTAAGAGTTAAGGAGGGGATAGCGCAATGCGTAAATAAAAGTGGAGAATTAATGAATAGCCGTAACGCGGATTAAAACGGCCTTATATTGTTTTGCGGTTATTTTTCTGAAGGTTATTCCGTTCAAAACAAAATAATGTTTGAGCGAAGCGAGTTTTATTTTGTTTAGGAATAAACAAAGGAAAATAGCAAAACCATATTAAGCCTTGACTTTTTTGTTTCTTTTTTTGTCAAGAAAAAAAGAAAGACAAAATTTCTGTATTTTCGAATATGAAACATATATCCAGCACGATCTTTCTTATACTGATTATTATCTTACAACCTTGTTTCGGACAAAAAGTAAAGAAACCCCAAGTTATTGTATACGGATCGGATCTTTTAGCATTCTCGGTGGCTGTACAGAGCGCCAAATCCAGCGTTCCAACGATATGGCTAATGGAAGGAGAACAACTGCTGCCTGAGTTTTCCACGGAGGAAGTACAAATAGAAACTATGCCGCACACAGATGGCGGGATTTGGATGGAACTATTGATGGAAATGGCGCTTGCAAAGTCTCCAGATGATTCATTGGCGAAGATTGTCAAATGGGAGATGAACCCTCGGCTATTTCAGAATGCTGTAGAGAAGGTGTTGCGAAAGCTACCGCAGTTAACGGTTTTGAGAGGAGAAGATGTGTTATCAGTTAAACGGAGAAAACGAGATTGGGAAATTCAATTGTCCAGTAAACACAAATATGTAGTAAGATGTGTGGTAGACGCATCCCAAAACCAAAAGCTATCAGGATTAGCGGATATAACGTGGACTGGCGATGTCGAACCGATACAACCGCTTGATGCGTTGACTTTGGCACAGGTGCGTACATTAGTGGCAGGGGGCCAAATCGGTGATGCATTATATGGCGCGCGACTGTCGAATATTCTAGGGGGAGAAAAAGACGGCTTTTTTAATTTTCGAGGAGTGTCGGAACTGCTGGATGAGAATATAGCGTTAAGTCCCTTGCGGGCTGCGGTGGGACAAGCTGTTGGCGCAACGGCAGCTTATTTGGCTTTTTTCAAGACTTCTGCAGATAAGGTGGATGTACGGAAATTGCAGACAGAGTTAATGACCTATAACGCCCGAATTTTACCTTATCAAGATGTTGCCATCAACGATGTGCACTTTTACGCTTTACAACGATTTGGGTTAGCTGGCGTATTACCAAATCTACATAAAGATGATGGCTTTCGTTTCCAAAAAGATGAACACGTAAGTTTTGATGAAGTAGAACCTATTTTTGACCGGTTGTATTCTAGAAGTCAATTGTGGTTTTTGGATAACACAGGTGATTATTTTCAATGGAGAGATTTCCTGTCCCTAATTAAATTTGTAGGGCTACGTGGGGATGAAGTGGACCAGCAGATAGCGAAAGAGTGGTCGTCAAAGTTAAAATTTGAAGGTAGTTTTGACGAAGAAGGCTATGTCAGCCGCTATCAATTTGCTGTTATTATGGATAGGTATGCTAACCCTTACGTTAAAGCTGTGGATCAACAAGGAGATTTTATTAATTAAATTTCATTGTTCTTTTTCTCCGCGAAAAAGAACCAAAAAGCTCGTCGCTTCAAATCTTTGAGATGATGGATAGTGCTAAGGATGAGTTTCTACATACCTCAAACATCCGGATGCGACATTGGGAGTTAAAGAGGGGATAGTGCAAGTGCGTAAATAAAAGTGGATCATAATAAATAGCTTTAACGTGCACTAAATCGACCTAGCATTGTTCCGCGGGCAGCTTTACGCAGGCTATTCCGTTAAAAACAGAATGTTGTCTGAGCGACAGCGAGTTCCATTCTGTTTAGGAATAGACCAGTAAAGGTAGTGGAACAATGCAAGTCTTGACTTTTTTTTGCTTCGTTTTTTTGTGTCAAGACAAAAAAATGAAGAGACTAAACCTCTTTTTCCTTCGGAAACACCAACGATGCCACGATACTAATCGCCAGAATAGATATAATAATAATCAAGGAGTGCACCGTTTGGAAACCGAATTCTTCCAACCAACTATGCAACAACATTTTTGCTCCGATGAAAATCAATAGAAATGCCAAACCGACTTTCAGGTAATGGAACTTGTCGATAATATTCACCAAAAGAAAGAACATAGAGCGCAATCCCAAAATGGCGAAGATATTGGAAAAGAAAACGATATAAGGATCCTTCGTCACCGAAAAGATAGCCGGAATAGAGTCTACGGCAAAAATCAAGTCTGTGAATTCGATAACTAATAATACCAAAAACAAGGGGGTAACATACCTCACGCCGTTTTCTACAATAAAGAAACGGCCACCATCCAATCGAGGTGTAACCTTAAAATATTTGGATGCAAACCTTACCACGGGATGGTTTTGGGGATCAACTTCCTCCTCTTTGTTGCGATTGATGTACATCGTGATCCCTGTATACACCAAGAAAGCCCCGAAGACATAGAGTATCCACCCGAATTTTGCAATCAATGCTGCTCCAACGAAGATGAATATACAACGAAGAACGATAGCCCCAATAATTCCCCATACCAACACTTTATGATAGTATTTCTCTGGAATGCCAAAGGAAGAAAACAGAAGTACCATAACAAAGATGTTATCTACTGATAAGGCATATTCCACGACATAACCCGTGAGGTATTCTATGGTCAATGTCTTGTTATACAGTTGAATACTCGCTGCTAAATCGTTCTCATTGATGCGGATATTATGATAATGCTTTGCAATGACTTCTTTAAGTGCTGCAAAATCATGAACATTATGGAGCTCGTTTCCCCAGACGTACAATACCAAACCAAATGCAAGCGCAAAGAAAACCCAGATTGCACTCATGATAGCAGCGGCTTTGAATGATACGGGCTTGTCACTCTTGGAGAATAATCCCAAGTCGATTGCGAGCATGAGGACGATGAATATAATAAACCCTCCAAAAAATAACAGTTCGTGGCTCATAATGTGATTCTATTTATTTCTTTCTGTTGTAAATCTGACCAATTGTTCTAGCGCGTCCTTATATGTATTGTTAGGAAATGCTGCTAATATATCGAAGGCCTCTTGTTGATATTGTAACATTTTCTCTTTTGAATAGTCCAAACCTCCGTTGCGCCGGACAAAGGTAATAACTTCGGCGACCTTATCTTTGTTTTCGCTATGGTTTTTTACGAGATTGATGATACGCCTTTTCTCTGCACGATCGGTGTTTTTGAGCGCGTAGATGAGTGGTAGTGTCATCTTTTTCTCCTTGATGTCATTCCCGACAGGTTTTCCAATATCGTCTAAACCGAAGTCGAAGAGGTCATCTTTTATTTGGAACGCTATGCCTACTTTTTCTCCGAACAAATGTAAGCGGTTAACCGTGTCTTGCGGAGCTTTAGCAGAAGAAGCGCCACAGGCGCAACAAGCGGCAATAAGAGATGCCGTCTTTTTACGGATAACTTCAAAATATACCTCTTCCTCTATATCGAGTTTGCGTGCTTTTTCTATTTGCAGCAACTCGCCCTCGGTCATCTCTTCTACAGCATCGGACATGACTTTTAATAGGTTAAGCTCATTGTGCTTAACAGAAAGAGACATGCCTTTTGAAAGCAAAAAGTCGCCTAACAGTACCGCTATTTTATTCTTCCACAACGCATTTACCGAAAAAAAACCCCGGCGTTCATTTGCATTGTCCACTACATCATCATGAACCAAGGACGCCGTATGCAGTAGTTCAACCAATGAGGCTGCTCTATAGCTAGAATCATTGATGTTGCCGCACAACCCTGCCGAGAGAAAAACAAACATCGGACGCATTTGCTTCCCTTTCTGTTTTAAGATATATTGTGTGATGCGATTCAACAAAGGGACAGAGCTATGCATCGATTCTTTAAACCGGCTTTCAAATTCTTTTAGCTCTTGTGCTATCGGGTTTTGTATATCTTTTAATTTCAGCATGAAAAATGGTTATATAACCATGGCTTTTAAAGCAGTTAAAATTGCGATAAATATAAGAAATATCCATGTAGCGCAGATACAAATACGAAAGAAAATAATGAGGGTATACGATTTGGCGGATAAAGGACAAATAGTAAATGAAATAGCCTATAACGCGTCGATAGCTAATTCCAATTCTTTATACCATTCTTCACCATATTCACGGATAAGCGGTTCTTTTACGAACTTGTATACAGGGATGCCGAGCTCCTTGCCAAACGTGCATGCATCACTGCAGATATGCCAACGGTCGTAGTGTAGCACGTCAAAGGCCGGATAACGCGTAGTGCGAATAGGGTAGAGGTGGCAGGAAATAGGCTTTTTCCACGCGATTTTACCCTGTTCGTAGGCTGTTTCAATTGCACATTTCGTAATACCATTATCCCAGGTGACATAGGCACATTCTTTATTGCCATCCACGCAAGTAGTGGTTAGGTCTCCGTCTGCATCAATGACGTGTGTGCCTTGTTCTTCGATAGCCTGGATACCCTTTTCGGTCATATAAGGTTTGACATTTGGATAAATATCCTGAAGAATCTCAATTTCTTGTTCGTTTAGAGGTGCTCCCGAGTCGCCCTCTACACAGCAGATGCCTTTACATTTGTTTAAATTACAAACGAAGTCATTCTTGATGATATCCTCATGCACCAATACGTTGCCTACTTCAATCATGTTGTTTACTTTGAATAACTAACGCGTTTTCCCAGCGTGTGTTTTAATCCTTTTGCACTAATTAACTCCATCGTTACGCTGCCTACCAAAATCTCTACCTGTGCCTTTACCGGAATACGGTTACCGTCGTTGGTGACCCATAGGAAAAGCTGGCTGTCCTTTCTAAAAATACGGCCGGGCGTAATTTCTGGACTGAATTTAATACACTCCAGCTCTCCCAGCGCCGTTTTGATTTTTTCGATACCGATATATTTAACCCCTAATTGAGCGACCTCATCGTTCAGGAAATAGGTGATTTTAAATGAATCGCCTTTTTTTAGAGACGAAAGATCTAGGTTACGAGAAAAGTAATAGGCTGATAACAAATCAAAAAATTGTGATGTCGGGCTGGTGAAGGTACCCTTCTTGCCCGAAACTTTTTTATTCCGGTGATCAAAAGTGGCATATTCCTCACGCGTATAGCTTCCTTCATGTATATCTTCTATATAGAGATACGGTAGATAGGTATCGCCGTCGATATAAGAATCGTACTTATTTCGTACTTTGTAAACCGCGAATATTCCGGAGGTCTGACCGAAAGCTGATAGGTGGAAGGCGTTAGGGTTGCTGAAGCGCAACTTTGATTTTTCCACCTTTAAGGTGCCGGTAGCAACGGACAAAATGCCGTATTTTAATTTGTAAGTCAATTTCTCGCCCGCTTGGTATGTAGGCTGTGGGAGGTATGGTAAAGTCTGTCCGATAGCCAGGCATGTGCTACAGATGAAAAACGCGATAAGCGTGTAAATCTTCTTCATATAATAATGGACAAAAATAGTCGTCAATAGTTTAACTTTTACGCTTATAGACAGGTACGGTGGAACAGGGTTCTCCATACATCATACTCTTGACAACTTTACTTAAACCGATGGTGAATTTAATAAAAGCAGACTCTGGCACATAGATATCTCCACAACCTTTCACCACCACGCGCTCATCTCGATAGATGCTGAAGTCGACTTGGTCTAAGGCTTGACTGAACAGATTGTCCAATACGGTTTCTTTATTTCCAAAATGTACTGAAAGCGCATAGGGCTCGAGCTTATTAGCCAGGAGCATATACGCCCAAGTAGGAACGATAGCGTCTGTTGAGCAGATAATACCGACATGCTTATGCTGGTATTGGGTCCAATCGTGTTCCTTAATAAACGTACGAAAATCTTTCTCTTTTAATATAAGCCCGTGAAATAGATTGTCCTTAATATCATATACCACAACGTCTTCTTTTGGCGCATAATGTGCCAAATCAATGGTAATTAGACCGCTTTGAGCAACTTTATTAACGATATTTTCCTGAATGTCCATATACTATCAAAACAAAAAAGCCGGACATGTTTTGTCCGGCTATAAAGTTAACGATTATATCCTAATAGAATCTAATGCGATTGTCAGAAATATCGGCTTCGTGTTGGAGGGCTTGATAAATTGCACCCCAAGCGCGTTGCGCTTTCGCCGTCTGCATTTGTTGCTTTTGGTTGTTCATATCACTGGCGACAAGTTCAGCAGGATTAACAAAACCCGTCACTTGTACCGCGTAAACTCCCTGTTCACCCTTTATCGCTTTAGATAATTTGTTCGGTTGTAGACCATAAGCCGTTCCAACCACGGCAGGCTCCATCGCAATACCAGGCAGAACAGGGTTAGCCATAACGATATTCTCTATATCTACAGCCGTCTTCTCTAGCTTTTGTGCCGCTTGATCGATGGAAGAGGCGCCATTCAACGCGTTGTTTAGTTTTTCCGTAAGCATTCTTGCTTTTACCTCATTGCGTACGCGTGCCTCGATTTGTGGTTTTACCGCCGTTAATGAAAGAGTACCTTTAGGCTGTACATCAACTACACGGGCAATAACAAAATGATCCTCTGTATCGAATATACGTTCGGAAACTTCTCCTTTCTTAGCTTCAAAAACCCAACGCACAAGATCTCTAGGCACTTCGACACCATTGAATGTATTGTCCATTGCTACGACACGCTCCGCTTTATGGACAGTGGCGCCCTGTTTATTGGCTATCTCTGCAAAGTCGTTACCATTTGTTTCGCCAAAGAAGCTGTTTGCCTTCGCATAGGCTGCGTCGGTAGTAGCTTTCCCGCTGTTGATAACCTTATCTACAATAGCTGCTTTGACAATTTTCGAATTACCAATTTGTTTTTCGATTCGGATGATGTGGGTCCCAAACCGACTGTTAACGACAACGACATCGCCCGCCTTACCCGAAAACACAGCTTCATCAAATTCCGGTACCATCTGTCCTCGTGGGAAGGTGCCTAGATCTCCTCCGTTTATTTTACTGCCTTCATCTAAACTGAACTGGATCGCAAGCGCCGAGAAGCTTTCTCCCTGTTGAATCAATCTTTTAATAGAATCTGCTTTCGCTTGTGCTTTATCCACACCGCCTTCTGCTGTTGTATTCAATAAAATATGTGAAGCTTTTACCGAGTCCGGGCTGAATTTGGCGTCCACAACCTTTGCAATTTCAAATCTGTCGTTTGACAGGAAAGGTCCTACCGTAGTACCAACCGGCGTATTAAAAATCACAGAATCCAATGCTGGGCTCACCTGTCCTTTACGGAGATAGGTAAAGGGGTATTTTGTGTCGGAGTTGACCGCGACAAATAACGAGTCTGTGGTAGCGTTTACCAACTCTGATTTTAATTGCTCAATTACCGATTTGGTCGCCGCTGTATCATTGGCGGTAGGTCTGGCATCAAACAATACGTATTCAATCGTTCTGGTTTCTTCTTCATTATTGAACGCGTTTTTATGCGCATCATAATAGGATTTGTAATCTGCGTCCGTTAATTTGATTTCAGAATCTTTCACTGAAGAATAGTCAAGCATCAAATATTTAAAATTTGCCAATTTGTTGCGTTGGTTATATTCGTCTTGTGCCTCCAAAGAGGTTACATATACACTCTTGGTTAATAGATTCGAATATTTTTCGTTCAAACGCTCGTTACGAATGTTCTCTAAAAGCATTTCCCATTGCTGACGCATTTCTGGCGTTCCTTGGCTGTTTATTTGTGAAAGGAACGTGTTTAACTGGTTTTTATCGAACACACCTGTTTCGGGGTTGGTAAAAGCCTGAACAATTTGTGGAGAAGGATTGCTGCCAGACACCAAGCCATTTAGCTCATCTTTTCCAACGGAAAGACCTATTTTTTCGATCTCCTGTTTTAAAAGCTCTTGCGAGATAAATTGATTCCAAACTTGCTGCACTGCGTAGTTACGCATCTGCGGAGACGGCGTTCCCCCCATTTGCTGTTGATACATCGCTGTAGTTTGATCAACCTGTGCGTTAAATAGCTGGTAGTCGATCGATTCGCCATTTACACTACCAACTTGATTTTGATTCTTCATCCAAAAAGGAGTTCCATAGCTGATGATGTCTCCCAGTAAAAACGCAATAATTGCTAAACCAATCACAGTGACTACCAGTCCTGCTCGGTTCCGCAAATAGCTCATTAATCCCATAGTCTATATACTCTGTTTATTCAGTTACTTAATTGACCTTTATTAAAAACAAGGCGCAAGATACAACTTTTATGAAATATAATATAAAAAATTGTGCGACATCTTAGTTGCCAAATGAAGGAAGTTGCTGATCGCCCGACGGAACATAGAAACCAGTCATATTTTGCCCGTCAATTTTCTTAAAATCGGTGTCTGAAATGAAGGAAGTGGCCTGCAAGCTTCCCCGTTGATCTTTGAAATCAAAAGTAATCGGAACGGTGTTATAATAAATATTCTTTTTCTCGTCAAAGTAAAGTTCTTCCGTTTTGATTATAGAACCGTCGACCATATTAACCACCACATTTTTTCTAAATTCGGTTAGTCCTTCGTTTATCTTTTGAACCGCGTATTCCGAACGTATCCGTTGGGATTCGTTACCAAATTCGTCGAAGAAGCGTATTAACACCCCTTTTTGAAATTCGTACATAGCAATACTATCTGGATACTCTCGCAGCTCGGGAGCTGTTAGCTCTGCTTTTACCTTCGCCGAATCACTGTATACGACCGTTACGTCTTTAGAAACATTTACATTCTCTTCTTGTTGAATATTCGCAATTTTCTCCACGTCGCGCAGATCGTTCTCACAAGCCATAAATACAATTGTCCCTAACAACACACATATCGTTAAGGACAGCTTTTTGTAACTATTATGGATAAGACGAAAGCGCATTGTTAATCTAAACTTCGACGAATAAACCAGGAATCGTTAATGGTGAAACCAAAATTGATGTTGATGTACCGTTCCCGTACTAGATTATGGTTAAGCGAACCTTGTTGTCCGAACTCGGCCGAAATATTGATTTGAGAGAACGTACGACCAAAATTTGTCTCGGGTAGGGGTAGGCCTACACCCACACTCACAGCCATGTCGTTAATTCGTTGATTTCGATACACAACGGGCGTCTGGTTATAACGGAATCCTAGCCGGTAATCCACTTGCTTCCAATATCGTACGGACGTAGGATCTGGTTTAATCTGCCCACCGACGGCAAAACCATAGCTTTTTTCCAGTTTATTCTGTCCTTCCAGCACTTCAAATTTTGACCAGTCTGCGTAATTAAAGTCAGCACCTATCAACCAGTTATACCCTTTTGATAGCGTGAACCCGACATTATGCTTTAGCGGAAGTTGGATCTTTCGGGTAGCGAAGGTTCCTGTTCCGATAGTGTCCAACGGTGGCGCAATATAGTCATCGTCAAAATTGTTTTCCGAAATTGTGATGATCCTACTCGGCTTCGCATTGATGTTATTATTTAGAGTCCCGGTATAGCCCAATGTTAGGTTGTACTTCCGGTTAATGGATTTACTGTATTGAATCCCGTAATCAACGGCCAGTCCCCGGATGTTGCGGGTCTCCTTTAGCTCTGCCGGATAAGCGGAGAGATCACTTACAAATTTAACCTGTGTGATATCATAAAGATTTCCAAAAAGAAAACCGGCATTTGCACCGATGCTTAATCCTTTAATGGGCGATACCCCGTAACCTAAATAAGCTTTATTGATCCCACCCTCGCCAAATATCTGTTTTTCATAAACGAGGTCGTCTATAGACTCTACATTTTTTGATGAATATCCCATATCCGAAAAGGGGAGTAATCCAAATGAAAATCCACCGTATTTTTGTAATGGTATTCCGATGGCTAGGTGTCCGAAAGCAAAATCAGCTGTGTGGTCGCTTAAATTATCTCTCGATAGCTGCGTGAAATTACCATACATGCCCGCTTCTAAGACCGTACGATTTAGCCCCGAATAGGAGGCTGGGTTGGCTATGTTCAATGTAGGAAGCCCGGTGAGGTATCTCACGCCGGTGGCGATACCACCCATAGCGCGTGTCTGTGGCAACAAGTCGTTCCGCATTTGCCCTAATCCAAATTGCGAATAAGGAGAATGAGAGGTAGATCTTTGTGCGTATACCTGATCGGCACCGAATAAGCCTAATCCTAACAACAATTGCAGTGCTATTTTGGTAAAACTTCCTATTGAATGTCTGTGCATGGTCCAAATTTGCTACAAAACTATCTAAATTTTAACTATTCCGTTAGTTCTATTTGTTAAAAAAGGTTAATCGACTGATAACAAATGGTTTGTGTAATTGTCGGTAAGGGATGCATGATTTATCGTTTTGCAGTCTGAGTTCGATCAATTAGACAAACTGAAAATAGATAATTGCAGCCGCGATAGTAAGGTATAGTGTCTCGTATACCCACTTTGATTTTGAATTAGTGAAATAGAACGAAAGGTAAATCGCTATTGATGGAGCGCAAAGCAAAAAATGGTTGATGGTGATATGTCGGTTGAGATAAAAAGCCCCCAACGTCAACAACACCATAAAAAATAAGAGCTGGAAAGATTTACGTAAATGGACGACACTTTTGAAGAAATGCTCCTTTAGTACCACCAGAAAAAGTAAGAGAGCGACGACGATAGGAACGATAACAAGGTAGTCGTACATATCGAGGGATAACTCAGTAGGAAAGGCATACCCGAGCGGTTTGAATACAGCGATAAACTCTTGGAAACGTCCTATCCAATAATAAATAACACCTAAGAGGAAGTATACAGTCGAAAAACCTAATAATGGCGTTATCCATTCTCTCCAATTAAAAGGCCGAAAAATCAACAAGCTTATCCACAATAGGATTATCATCACCATAAAGGGGAAATAAATTAGGCTTCCGATGGCGACAATCATTCCTAAATCGAACATCAGCCCTTTGATATCATGTTGCTTATATATATTGAATAGTTTGCCAAGCATCCATATCGCAATAAAATTGCAAATCAGAGGAGGGGAAAGCACTAAAAACGGGGTGAACAAACTGACTAACGTCATATACATCAATGCTGGGGTAAAGTTAGGTTTACCCAATAGATTAAAGTTATTGACCGTCCTGTTTAGAAAAAAAGCTTGCAGTAGGGTAAGCGCTAATGTAATCATCACATTTTCGCCAGGAGAGAGGCCTGTGCCTAAACGTATTCCGATAAGGTTGTTGATGGCAGGCTCAAATAGTACTGGTGTAATATGTTCGGGAAGGTCAAAAAAGATCCCTAAACATAACACCAAACCGATAGCCGATACTAAAACAATATTGACTGGTGTAAATTTTCGATGTTGGCTTATGATCATGCCTACCTACTTCTCCAATTTCTTTATACGTTTATCCAACATAAATAAGAATATGCCTAAGACGACGAAGATAGTTAAGAGCACGAGTACCACTACATATATCTTTCCCGAGCTACGTAGGGCTGTAGCCATTTCTATCTGATTTTGAGCAAAAGTATGATGACTTGTTATGCAAAGCAATAAAATCGTGATGATCTTTTTCATGATGATCATGGTGTCTGAGATTAATCGATAAGGTTTCTTTTATTTTCTAGCAGGCGCACGCGATAACGCAATGTACATATCCAAACGCCTATGAGAATCCAGCCAATAGTGGCGGCATAAAACACAGGGCGCATCTGATTGTCCATATCAAGGTCGCCAAATGTTCCGTTTCCCCCACTTCCTGGATGCAGTGAATCTGTCATTTTGGGCATGATGTACATCAATACGATCATGATAGGAAATGCAAAAATATTGTATATCGCAGATATCTTAGCTCTCTTTTGTTCTTCCTCTAGCGCATTTCGTAATACAAGATAAGCCAGATACATGAGGGTCGCGATCGCAGAACCATTGGTTTTCGGATCGTTGGGCCAAAAGTCTCCCCAAGTGATATTTGCCCACTGCATACCGGTTAATAAACCGATGATACAGAAGACAATGCCGGTATTAACAGCTTCGACAGCCATTAAATCGTCGTTAACACGGCCCTTGTTTAAGTACCGTATACTGTAAATGACGGAAATAAGGTAGAGGGCAAACATCGCAGACCACATGGGTACATGAAAATACACGTTGCGGATGGTCTCGTGTAAGAGGAATAAAGCAGGAACCGGTCCTAGGAAGCCTACCACTATACTAGCAGCAACCATTACCAGTCCCAATATCTTCCACCAAGATTGTCTCATGATTCGAAAAATTATCTAAAGATGAGCTTGCTAAAGCTCGGTTACACAGAATTAATCACGCCAAAGATAAGGAAATAACAACAAAGAAATAGTAATCGTAATTACATTAATTGCCAGCAAAACGAGTATTTCATTGTCGCTTTCAAATCTTGGAGCCCCTGTTAACGCGTTTTGGGATAAGGTAATTAAGACAATGAGCAGCGGAATGATAACGGGAAAGCTCAAGATGGCCATAAGCGTACTGTTGTTTCCCGCTTTGGAGCTGATGCCTGACACCATCGTGAATACCGAAGCGAAGCTGATACTCCCCAATAAAACTGCCGCTGTATACAAGAGAGGGTCGCTAACCGGGTTGCTAAATGTTACGCTATAGGCTCCGTAAGCAATTACTGACAGAAGTACCATGACCAGCGTGTTGTAGATTATTTTGGATAATATAATCGCGTGGGGGCTTATCAACGTATAATAATAAAGTTGCCTGTTATGGCTTTCCTGCACGAAACTTCGGCTGATCGCATTAACGCTGGCAAACAACATAATAATCCAAAACAGCGCGTTCCAAACAAGTGTATCTACAGACTTAAATGCTTGATAGCAAACAAATACTGTAGATACAACATATAATAAGATACCATTTATAGCATACTTTGAACGCCATTCAAGAACGATATCTTTATAAACTAAAGTTTTAACCTGTTGGAGTATATTCATCTGCACAGCAAAGATACGAATAGTTACATTCGAAACCGCGCTGACCCCACATTAAGTATTAGGCTTTATCAAATTCTGATTTGGCTTTCTCTATGACTTGTTCGGCCTGATCTTCTGCACTATGTACAGCGTGTGACGCTTTATCCGCCAGTTTGTGCGCCTTATCAGCAGCTGCGTCCACGGCGCGTACACCAGCGTCTTTCGCTTTCGCTTTCAAGTTGTCTAATTCGGCTTTGGTAGACTTCGCTAGTTTAGCGGCCCGTTTAGCCTCTTTTTCCGAAAGTTCCTTGATCGATTTGGTAAGGTCTTTTACGCCTTCGTTTGCACGCTCCAATTGGCGTTTTCCGTCATCTGTAGCCAACAAATAATACGCTGCTGCACCGGCAGCTAAACCTAGAAGCGCAAATGCAATTAGTCCATTTTTATTTTCCATAATATTCTTATTTTTCTTTTCTAAAAATTAACGACCCTTTTCGTTAAGTTAACAAGAGAAGCTGACAAATGTTTTGGTAAAGCGTGTTTTTTCTACTTTTTTAATGAAAAAATATTAATCCCTTTCCGTGATATGCTGTATGGACTGTAAGGAATACAGATGTTGATAGAGGCTACTACCTTTTGACATAAGCTCCACATGGTTTCCGATGTCGGATACTTCACCATTTTCGATAACCACAATCTGATCTGCATTTTTGATCGTACTCAACCTGTGTGCGATAATGACAGATGTACGGTTGCGCATAAGTTCTTCTAAAGCCAATTGGACTAATCTTTCCGATTCGGAGTCTAAGGAAGAGGTTGCTTCATCCAGAATGAGAATCGCGGGGTCTTTCAGCAATGCACGCGCAATTGCAATACGTTGACGCTGCCCCCCCGATAGTTTTACCCCTCGTTCTCCGACAAGGGTATCATAGCCCTGAGGGAAAGCCATAATAAAATCATGTGCATTGGCACGCTTTGCCGCTTCAATAATGTCTTCCGCGTTTGCGTCCAACCGACCGTACCCAATATTTTCTCGGATAGTGCCTCCAAACAACAATACATCCTGTGGAACTAGTGCAACTTGATTACGAATATCTGTTAGTGAATATGCTGCGCTATCCTTACCATCATAAGCAATGACTCCCGAAGTCGGCGTGTAAAATTGTAAAATAAGCGAAGCGATGGTTGATTTTCCAGTTCCGCTCGGCCCCACCAGTGCTAATTTTTTTCCTGCATCCACATGGAACGAGATATCTTTTAAAGTAGGTGTGTCCGCACGGGACGGATAACTGAATCCTACATGCTTAAAGGTGAGCGCACCTTGTATGGGCGTTTGGATATCATTATTGGTTTCCGATATTTCGATCAATTCTGGCGTTTCCTCCAAAATATCAAGGACACGCTCACTGGCGCCAATGGAGCGTTGTATATTAGCATATAGTTCGGGAAAACTCCCCATCGAACCGGCTACAAACATCGAATATAGAATATAAGTTGTGAGATCACCAACAGAAATTTCACCTCGCGAGACGAGTGACGCACCGTACCAGATAACCACGACAATCGCGCCAAGAATACAGGAGATAATAAAGGAGGCAAACATTCCGCGGTAGGTTGCTCCTTTAACAGCCAGTTTCACGACGGCATCCAGTTTGTGGGCATAACGGTTGGTCTCGTAATATTCATTTACAAATGCCTTGACATTGCTGATGCCTAATAATGTTTCCTGTACAATGGTATTGGAGTCAGCCAGCTGATCTTGCGCCTGGCGAGATAAATTGCGTATAAAGCGACCAAAGATAATGGCGATGACAATAATAACCGGTAGAATGGAGAGGTTCATCAGCGCCATTTTGGGAGAAACAAATACCAAAAGACATACCCCAAAAGCCAGAATGATCGCCTGTCGTAGTATTTCTGCCAATGTCGTGGTTAGCGTATCTTGAATCTGGGCCAAATCGGTAGAAAGACGGCTGTTTAATTCTCCTACTCGTCTATTGGCAAAGAATTCAATCGGTAAGGTAATGAGCTTATGATAGCTGTCTTTACGGATACTAGCTAACGCTTTTTCTGCTATTTCGACAAAAAGCCGTATCCTGCCGAAAGATACGATCGATAGAAACAAGAGCAGTACCATCGAAATCGCGCCAATGCTGAATACACTGGCGGGCAACCAAGGATAGGTCTGTCGACCCTGGGCTGCGTCAACCATAGCACCGAGCAGAGCAGGGAGAGTCAGCATGGTCAAACTAGACAGGATAAGGAAAAACATACCCAATATAAATTTACCTCTATACGGTTTTAAATAGCTGGAAATTTTTAATGCCTTCTTCAGTAAATCCTTACTAAGCTTGGGTTTGGGTAATTCTTCCGACTGTGTATTACTACTGTTCAAACGCGATCTCGCCATTCTTTAACTAGAATTATTAGGTCACAAAAATACAGTATTATTTATGTGAGCTTATCACTCTTGCGTCAAATTTTGGCGTTTGTGCTGTTGAAGTCGCAGGTAAAAGGCGACACATAGTGCCAAAAGGATAATCGTCAGTAAGAGGATGATGATGTGACTGTTTCTTTGCCGTTCCTCTATATTACGAATTTGGTTACGCAGCTTTTCGTTTTCCGTCTGCAGCTTCATGACCGTGTGCATGTATCCTGATAACTGCTTGTCATATGTTGCCGCTAAGTTTTCGTTTCTGTCACTTTCGTTCCCTTTGATGTAGAGTAATTTTTTTGTTTCCAGCAAGATAGTATTATCCGTCAAGACGATTTCGCGGAGGATATCGATAGACCGCTGCATATCTTTTTTCCTTTTGAAAATGCCAAATACGCCCGTCTTTTGTCGTAGGCTGTTATCAAAGTCTCCGAAGCGCCTGCTGCGTTTCTCTAATAAATTGTTTACGCGCTCGCGCTGCTGTTCGAAGTTGATAGAATCGGTATTCAGGTCCGTTTGGGACGTGCTTGTGTGAAGCATGCCGAAGTAGAAAAAAAGAAGTAGCAGCAGCTGTTTCATTTTAACTATCTAAAAATTCCACCATAACAACCTCGTCCTGTTGTAATCCTAATAAGCGGCTAGCGTGCCCCTTATTGATTGCAATCTCCAGAAAATTGCTAATCCCGAACAAACAGAGCTTTTCCCCCTCCGGTACCTCATTATAGTGCCAACTCAGTCTATTTATAGTCTCGTTCCTTTTGAAATGTAATTTAAAGCTCCGGCCCTTTTGTACTTCGTTGAAAAGTTCTTTGCTGATATTGCTGATAACGTTTCCGAAAGAATCGATATACGAAACATGACCTTTTATGGTGTTAGGCCCTACCAATGGTTGTACTAAGACTTTTTTGAGCGGCTTGTCGATAGGTTGTCCAATTTCGGACAATGGTTCTCCTTTGGCTATATGACAGGCTGCTTTCGATAAAATATCGGCAAGAGGAAAGTGTAGGTAACGTAAATCCTGCATAATATCAATCTCATACAACTCCTGCGGGTCGCTTTCTCCAAGAATGATGCTAAAAATGCCATTGTCCGCCCCGACGAAAAAATGATCGTCAAATTTCATCATGGCGTAATGGGAGTCCTCTTGAAATACCGTATCGATTCCAATAAGATGGACCGTGCCCTTCGGAAAGTAACGAAACGCATTTCGGAGTACGACGGCAGCGCGTTGTATATCAAAAGAGGGTATCTCATGCGTAATATCAACCAAGCGGACATCAGGCAATTGCGATATAATGCTGCCCTTTAATGCTGCCTGATAAAAATCACGGTGCCCCAAATCTGTTGTAAGCGTTATTACTCCCATACACTATGTATCCTTGTAAAGATACTAAAAACGTTAAAATGCGGTGATGCCCTCTCTGCAAAAGAACTACAAAAGTAATAAAAGAAAGTGCAATATGAATTGTTGCAAAGCTAAATTTCCATTTTTTATAATGCGTGCGCAAATAGATAATTATAGTTTGTATTTTTGGTTTAATAATGGCGTAAAACATCTATCTTTATTACATAAAATTAAAACAAACAATTTGAACGAAGTACTTATACCATTAGATGACGTTAACTTAGTAACGTTATGGGGTGCCCAAAATGAGCATTTTGAATTGATAAAAAAAGGTTTTCCGAAACTTCGACTAGTAGCCCGGGGTAATGAATTGAAAGTTTTAGGTGAGACGTCTGAACAAGAGCGGTTTAAGTTAGTTTTTGAGGGTGTTTTGCGACACATCGAACAATTTCAGACGTTGAACGAGAATGTATTGGAGGATTTGGTAGGGATAAACGGTGCCGTGGAGAAGTCGACCGAAAAAAAGGTCGGAGAACCAACTGTTTTTAAAGGTGAGCCGATTGTATACGGTCCTAATGGTCTGATCGTTCGCGCTCGGACGCCCAACCAACTTAAAATGGTGGAGAGTATAGCGAAAAACGACATTTTGTTTGCCATTGGCCCAGCGGGCACTGGTAAAACCTATACGGCGGTAGCGTTGGCGGTTCGAGCGTTAAGGAATAAGGAAATAAAGCGTATCATACTGACCCGTCCTGCCGTCGAAGCTGGAGAAAATTTGGGTTTCCTTCCGGGCGACCTCAAAGAGAAAGTGGACCCCTATTTACGCCCCCTTTATGATGCATTGGATGACATGATTCCAGCAGACAAATTGAAGGATTATCTGGAACGACGCGTAATTGAAGTAGCACCACTAGCATTTATGCGCGGACGCACGTTGGACAAGTGTTTTGTTATTTTGGACGAAGCACAAAACGCCACCGATATGCAATTGAAAATGTTCCTCACCCGAATGGGGCCAACGGCTAAGTTTATCGTAACTGGCGACCTAACGCAAATAGACTTACCCAAGAAAACCCAATCGGGGCTAGCAACGGCAGTAAAGCTTTTGGAAACCATTCAAGGCATCGATATTATCCATTTAAGTGGATCAGACGTTGTTCGGCATAAATTGGTGAGACGTATTTTAGAAGCTTACGGGGATATTTGAGTAACGAGCAAAGAGTAACGAGTTAGGAGAGTGGATAGTTAACTATATAGTTAATGGTTACTGATCACTAATCACTATAAAAAGAATGAACGCAATAAAAGAAACAATTTTTAATTTCAATAAGCAGACTGCCTTTTACAAAGGCAAGGTGCGGGATGTCTATACGATAGCCGAGGAATACCTCGTCATGGTAGCCTCAGATAGGATTTCTGCTTTCGACGTCGTTTTGCCGAGACCTATCCCCTACAAGGGACAGGTGCTGAATCAGATTGCTGAAAAATTTCTCTCTGCTACAGTAGATATCCTTCCCAATTGGGTCATTACGGTGCCCGATCAAAACGCGACCATAGGGTATAAGTGTCAGCCTTTTAAGGTAGAAATGGTGATTCGAGGTTATTTGGCAGGGCATTTGTGGAGAACTTACCGGGATGGGAAAAGAGTCCTTTGCGGTGTGCCATTACCAGAGGGGTTGAGCGAAAATGATAAGCTTCCGGAACCTATTATAACACCTACTACGAAAGCTGATGTAGGACATGACGAAGATATTTCGCGAGAAGACATTATCGCTAAAGGTATTGTGGGTGAAGAAGACTACGCGAAGTTAGAAAGCTACACTCGCGCGTTGTATCAACGAGGCGCGGAAATGGCGAACGAGCGAGGGCTAATATTGGTAGACACCAAGTACGAATTTGGAAAAAAGGATGGCGAAATATATTTGATGGATGAAATCCATACACCGGACTCATCGCGCTACTTTTATGCGGAGGGCTACGAAGAACGGCAAGCGAATGGCGAGCCGCAACGACAGCTGTCTAAAGAATTTGTACGAGAATGGTTAATGGATAATGGTTTTCAAGGAAAAGCAGGACAGATGGTGCCTGAAATGACCGATGAGGTGGTACAATCCATATCCGAACGTTATATTGAACTTTATGAGCATATTACAGGCGAAGCATTTCAATATCCGGCAAATGAAGATATCGTTTTGCGGGTAGAGCAAAATGTTACAGAAGCTTTAAACAATTTGTTGTAGATATAGATATATGAGCCTTTGATGATAAAAAACAAAAAATAAACAGATGAAATTTACGGTTGACAAGCACGAGCGCTATGTGGTCATTGAACCACTTACAGATTTTCTTAATGGGGAAGCAGCAGCGAAATTGAAAGGTGAGTTTATGTTGCGTCATACGGGCGGCCAACGTAATATTGTATTAAATCTTTGTAATGTATCCGATGCGGATGAAGATGGATTACGCATGGGCTTGCTGGCACGTAGGTTATGTAAGGCCTCTGGCGGGCTATTTATTCTCACGGGGCTAAACGAGAAACTGACGACCCTACTTAAAATGGCCAATATGGAGGGATATTTCAAAACTGCACCAACAGTATCCAATGCTGAAGACATGATTTTTGGCAATGAGTTGCGACTAGATCTAAGAATGGGCCAACATGACAAAGTTTGAGGTTTTGATATTGGGAAATAGCTCGGCGACTCCAATGTATGGTCGCCATCCAACATCCCAGGTTCTAAACTTTAATGAACAACTGTTCTTAATAGACTGCGGCGAGGGCACGCAGATGCAATTATTCCGTT
This sequence comes from Sphingobacterium haloxyli, assembly GCF_002980525.1. Lineage (GTDB taxonomy): Bacteria > Bacteroidota > Bacteroidia > Sphingobacteriales > Sphingobacteriaceae > Sphingobacterium > Sphingobacterium haloxyli. Next base: position 118,497 of record NZ_PVBQ01000001.1, on the reverse strand, counting down.
ACGGCATCAAAGGCAGCCGGATAAGCCATATTTTTATCAGCCATTTGCACGGAGATCACTACTTAGGGCTTGTCGGGCTACTTTCTTCGCAACATCTGATGGGGCGTCAGCGTGAATTGCATTTATACGGCCCCCCTGCGTTAAAAGAAATAATAGACTTACAATTTAAGCACTCGGATACGCGTTTACGCTATCCGTTGGTTTTTCATCCGACAAATGAAAGCCGCCAAGAACTGATATTCGAAAACACACAGCTTAGCGTAAGCAGTTTCCCGTTACGGCATCGTATTGCCTGCACAGGTTTCCGCTTTAATGAAAAAGTACGTTCAGCATCGCTGAAAAAAGAACAGGTAGAAAAGCTCAATATACCTGTCCCTTATTTGCGCTTATTGAAGAAAGGGATAGATTATGTAGCAGACGATGGTACCGTACACGGGGCAAAAGATCTAACTTACCCGCCATCGCGTCCAAGAAGCTATGGTTACTGCTCTGATACGGTGATGGATCAGGGCTATTTTGAAGCCATCAGCGAAGTGGATTTGCTCTATCACGAGGCAACCTTTCTTCACGACCGTGTAGAACGTGCCAAAGAAACATTTCACACCACTAGTTTGGAAGCAGCACAAGTTGCCCAAACCGTTGGCGCAAAGAAACTTCTGCTCGGACATTTCTCTGCCCGCTATAAAGATTTACAACCCCTTCTGGACGAATCTCAAGCAATTTTCCCACATACAGAACTGTCTGAAGAAGGTAAGTGGTTTTTAGTATAGGGTTTTTGTAGATTTTTCCCCATCTTTACACCCTCAATAAAATAAAATATGAAGACGTCTTTTAGCCTGAACCTGCTGCTGAGGGATAATATAAAAAAATTAGTACCATATTCATCGGCAAGGGATGAATATAAGGGAGAAGCCTCTATTTTATTAGATGCGAATGAGAATGCATTCGGTTCGCCCTATTCGAAAAATTATAATCGCTATCCAGACCCGTTACAGCATCGGGTAAAGGAAAAGTTACATCATATAAAAGGCGTTCCCGTAGAAAACATCTTTTTAGGAAATGGCAGTGATGAAGCGATTGATATTCTTTTCCGTGCATTTTGTGAACCAGGAAGAGATAACGTTATCTTGGTGCCGCCCACTTATGGCATGTACGAAGTTTCGGCAAATATCAATAACGTAGCATATAAAAAGGTAAATTTAACAGCGGATTATCAGTTGGATTTAGATCGTATAGCGGAAGCGATTGATCCATCTACGAAAATGATTTTTATCTGCTCGCCCAATAACCCTACTGGCAATAGTATCCATCGGCAAGATATTGAAACCATCTTAGTCAATTTTGATGGAATCGTGGTGGTGGACGAAGCATATATCAATTTTTCGACACGACCATCTTTTACCAGAGATCTGGCAGAGTTCCCAAATTTGGTAGTTTTGCAGACCCTTTCGAAGGCTTGGGGGCTGGCGGCGCTACGGTTGGGTATGGCCTTTGCGGGAAAGGAAATTATTGAGGTATTCAACAAGATCAAACCGCCTTATAACATCAATCAAGCCACCCAAGAAATTGTATTAGATGCGTTGGAGGGGGTGGAGATTGTAAATGAATGGATAAAGGAAGTAGTTGAAGAACGGGAGAAGTTATCCGTAGCTTTACAGACGTTGCCTCAAATTGCGCACGTGACGCCATCGGACGCTAATTTTATATTAGTCAAGTTGGAAGAGCCTAGAGCGCTTTACAATTTTTTGGTAGGCAACGGAATTATTGTGCGCGACCGTTCCAAAGTGGAATTATGTGAAGGGTGTTTGCGTTTGACTATCGGCACGCCTACAGAAAATATAACATTATTGGAAAATATTCGGAAATTTTACGATCAATCGGTATGACCGAACCGTTGACTGACGGAGAGCTCATAGCAGATAATTATATTTAATGATGAAAAGAGTATTGTTTATAGACCGTGACGGTACATTGATATTAGAACCAGAAGACGAGCAAATCGATTCTTTTGCCAAGCTTAAATTTTACCCGGGAGCGCTGCAATATTTACCGCGTATCGCTAATGAACTGGATTTCGAGCTGGTTTTAGTATCCAATCAAGATGGATTGGGCACGGCGTCCCATCCCGAAGAGAACTTTTGGCCCGTGCATCATTTTATTGTCGATACATTTGCAGGGGAAGGCGTGTATTTCGTTAAAGAGCATATCGATCGTACGTTTCCTCATGAAAACGCGCCAACACGTAAGCCCGGTATCGGTATGTTAAACGAATACTTTGATATCACGCAATATAATTTAACCGAATCTTTTGTCATAGGCGACCGTACCAATGACGTAAAGTTAGCCGAAAATTTAGGTGCTAAGGCCATTTGGTTGCGCAATAATGATGAATTGGGCAAAGCCGAAAACCTCCAGTTACAAAGCGAATCCATCGCTCTAGAAACGACCGATTGGAAATCCATATATGAGTTTTTGAAACTCGGCACACGTACGGGGGAGCATCATCGTAAAACAAATGAAACGGATATCTTTATTCAGTTGAATCTTGATGGTTCAGGAAAATCGGATATAGATACCGGATTGCCGTTTTTCGATCATATGTTAGATCAAATCGCCAGACATGGAGCGATTGACCTTACCGTTAAGGCTAAAGGTGATTTACACATTGATGAGCATCACACCATCGAAGATACCGGTATCGCATTGGGCGAAATTTTTCTGAAAGTGTTAGGCGATAAGCGGGGTATCGAACGTTATGCGTATACATTGCCAATGGACGACTGCCTGGCACAAGTAGCCATCGATTTTGGTGGTAGAAATTGGATTGTATGGGATGCGATCTTCAAGCGGGAGAAAATAGGCGATATGCCGACGGAAATGTTTTTCCATTTCTTTAAATCATTCGCTGATGCGTCAAAATCGAACTTGAATATTAAAGCCGAAGGCGAGAACGAGCATCATAAAATTGAAGCTATCTTTAAAGCCTTCGCGAAGTCAATAAAAAAGGCCGTGCGGCGAGATGCAGAGAATATGCAGTTGCCTAGCACAAAAGGGGTTTTGTAGATTGTAAAAAATGATTGGAATAGTAAACTACGGGGCAGGAAATATTTTTTCGTTGACAGCGGCACTCGATCGAGTCGGGATAGGATACGGGATGGTCAACAATGTCGATGATTTTGACCAGTACGACCGTATTATCATTCCGGGCGTAGGACATGCCGGCGCTGCCATGCAAAAGCTTGAAGAGACAGGGTTAGTACAGTATATCATATCCCTGAAAAAACCTGTACTAGGAATCTGCGTAGGTATGCAATTGTTAACGTCTTTTTCGGAAGAAGGCGAAGCCGATCTTTTGGATATTGTACCGTTGAAGACGTTACATTTTGATAAGCGTGTGGGCAAAAAGGTCCCCCATATGGGATGGAATAGTATATCGCCTAAAATGGATTGTCCTCTTTTTGAGAATATTACAGATAATAGCTATTTTTATTTTGTGCATTCTTATTTTATCCAGGCGGATGAACAATATACTTGTGCATTTTGCACGTATGATGTCACTTTTTCGGCCGCGATACAAAAAGGGAATTTTTACGGTGTACAGTTTCACCCCGAGAAATCCGGAAAAGCTGGCGAGCAGATATTGCTTAATTTTTCCCGATTATAGGGGATATTGTTTATAATTGTCGATCATTAACGGTCGACGTTACAATTTTTGACTTTTAACTTATTACTTTAAAATATGTATATCATTCCTGCTATTGATGTTTTGGATAAAAAGGTTGTCCGTCTAAGAGAGGGCAATTACGATGACGTCACAACGTATGACATATCATTGGAAGAGCAAATCAAAATGTATCATGCCAACGGTACCGAAATCGTGCACATCATCGATTTGAATGGCGCAAAGGGCGATTTCAGTAATCAGGATTACCTATTTGACATTATCCGTAAAACGGATATGAGAGTGCAGTATGGTGGAGGGGTGAGAAGTATTGAGAAAGTAAAGGAACTGGTTGACGCGGGCATTTATCGTGTTATCGTCGGAACACAAGCTATTACCAATCCCACTTTCTTAGAGGAACTGAGCAAGCTGAACGAAGGGCGTGTGAAATATGCTGACCATATCGTTATCGCGATTGATGTGTTGGACGAGGTCATTAAATACTCCGGTTGGTTAGAAAGTTCGCCTATTAAGCTGGTTTCGTATATAGATAAGTGTCTCTCGTTGGGATTTTTCCGTTTTCTTTGTACGGACATTAGTAAAGATGGTAAACTGGGCGGGGCCGGTGTCGAACTGTATCAAAAGCTTTTAGATCATTCACCGATCATCAAATTAATTGGTTCGGGTGGCATCAGCTCTATGGACGATATCCGAGCTTTGAACGCGTTAGCCAGAATGGAATCCTGTGTGGTGGGTAAAGCTATCTACGAAAATAAGATTTCCATCGATGAGATTAAGGATTGGAACTTGAAAGCGCTTATCAGTATTTAATATGTTAGCGAAGCGTATCATCGCCTGTTTGGATGTAAAAGACGGTCGTACAGTGAAAGGGGTCAATTTTGTCGACCTTCGGGATGCGGGCGATCCTGTTGAGCTCGCTTGGCAGTATTCGGAACAAGGTGCGGACGAATTGGTGTTTCTAGACATTACGGCTACGCACGAAAAGCGGAAGACGACCATAGAACTAGTCAAAGCGGTAGCACGTCAGGTCAACATCCCGTTTACGATCGGTGGTGGAATCAATGAATTGAGCGACGCTGAAGTGCTGCTTAACGCGGGGGCGGACAAGATTTCAATTAATTCCGCTGCGGTGCGGAATCCGACATTGATTGATGAACTAGCTCGTTCGTTTGGTCGACAGTTTGTGGTGGTAGCGATAGATACGCGTCTGATTGACGGCAAGAACTTTGTTTTTCTACGCGGCGGACGCGATAAGACGGAAATACAAACCGAGGAATGGGTTAGGGAAGCTGAACAGCGCGGAGCGGGGGAGATTTTATTAACGTCGATGGACCATGACGGAACAAAGAATGGCTTCGACAATACGTTTTTAAAAAAGATTAACGACACCATCAATATTCCCCTGATCGCATCGGGCGGAGCTGGACAGCAGCAGCACTTTGTGGACGTATTTCAACAGGCGGATGTGGATGCGGCTTTAGCAGCGTCTGTATTTCACTATGGGGAAATCTTGATCCCGGATCTGAAAGAAACGTTGCGGACAAATGGAATTGTGGTACGATAATTTTAACAATAGAAAAGACATGAAGGTAGATTTCGCGAAAGGAGACGGATTAATTCCCGTTGTTATACAAGACAATCAAACACTAGAAGTGTTGATGTTAGGGTATATGAATGAGGAAGCGTGGGCTAAAACCCAGCAAGAGGGACGGGTAACCTTTTACTCGCGAAGCAAAAATCGATTGTGGACAAAAGGAGAGGAAAGCGGTAATTTTTTGGAAGTAATTTCTTCTCATATAGATTGTGACCAAGATACGTTATTAATAAAAGTTAAACCGGCAGGTCCTACTTGCCATACAGGTGCTCGCAGTTGCTTCCAGACGGAGTACAACCAGAACTTCCTGTTGCAATTGGAACGTATCGTACAACGGCGATACGAGATGCCAACCGAAGAATCTTATGTTAATAAGCTGCGTCAGCGCGGGTTGAATAAAATAGCACAAAAGGTAGGCGAAGAAGCTGTGGAAACAGTGATTGCTGCATTAGCAGAAACAGAGCACGATTTTATCAATGAGTCTTCGGACCTGTTTTTCCACCTCCTAGTCCTACTTCGGGAAAAAGGGTTGGATTTACAGACGATTGCTAAGAACTTGGAAAGCAGACATCAATAACGGCGGATATGCATACAATCGATGTTACGTTATCTCATACGCTATCTGGTCATCAGAACCCGATTTTTGTTGTATCTCCGGGGATGGATTCTACAACGATTTTCACAGCTGGAAACGATAAAGGTGTGGTGGAATGGGATTTGATAAACGGTAAATTCAAGCGTATTTTGTGTGCTGTTCCGGCCTCGGTATATGCTTTGCACCTCCTAAAGGAGGAAGGAATTTTAGTAGTCGGTTTGCGGAATGGTGAGGTGTGGTTTGTGGACATTGAAAAGCAAGCTCTTGTCGCTAAGACCCAAACGGAGAAGGGGGCGGTGTTTGCGATAAAAGTGCTTACGGCAAAACGAGAGCTCATCGCCACTGGAGAGGAAGGTGTTGCCTATGTATGGTCGTTGGACAGCTATGCGCTGTTGTATAGATTTCATGTAGCGGACACCACGGTACGTGTTATAGAGCCTTATCCGCAAGTGAATCAAGTAGCCTTCGGCGATAAAAACGGCTTTGTACATTTATATGATACAACGGACTTTCGGGAGATAACCAAACAACAGATCCATAGTCTACCCGTTACGGCATTGGCAGCCACCGATACCAGTTTGCTTTCGGGCGGACGGGATGCGAAACTCGTCCGGCTAGCACAAAAAGATTTATCAGTCCTGCAATCCATAACCCCGCATATGTTTACGGTATACGGTATACTCCCACATCCTACATTACCCATTATCGCTACTATCAGTCGGGATAAATCAATAAAAATATGGGACGGGCTGTCATTGTCGTTGCTTAAAAACATAAGCATAGAACGGGGCTATGACGCCCATCGTTTATCTATCAATACCGCAACCTGGGTTGATAATCAACTGGTCACAGCCGGTGATGATAAGTTGGTGAAGGTGTGGGATGTATCCCTGTAAGAAGTGGTATAAAAGACGCTTTAAAGCGCAATCAACCGGCAAATAGCTTCTAAGTATTTCTTGTCCACATGATCAAAATGATCGGGATGTTCGCTATCTACATCCAGTACACCGATACATTGTCCTTCGTGGAACAAAGGCACGACAATTTCCGATTTTGATAAGGAGCTACACGCGATATGTCCCGGAAATGCCTCTACATCGGGAACGACCAATGTTTCTCCAGCTTTCCAAGCCGAGCCGCAGACACCTTTTCCGTAACCAATACGCGTACAGGCTACAGGTCCCTGGAAAGGCCCTAACACGAGCTCCTCATTTTTCACTAAATAGAAACCAACCCACCAAAAGTTAAACTGTTCTTTGAGGGCAGCAGCGATATTTGCGAGGTTAGCAATGATATCCTTCTCACCACTGATGAGCGCCTCTATTTGTTTGCTAAGTAGGCGGTACTGGTCTTCTTTTGTTCCGGTTGCGATCTGCAAGTCTTCTGCCATGATGTGAATTTTTTATAAACGTTTCAATGCGGCTTTGATCAATTGTTCCACCGTTTGCTCGGGATCGCTCGCCGCTAAGCTGTTGAGCACTTTCTCTGCCTGGGGTTTTCCGAAACCCAACATAACCAATGCGGTAAGCGCTTCTTCGGGTACGGATTGTTTTGCGAGAGGAAGCGGGATGAGTGCATCTGGTCCTTGCTTTTTTAGCTTGTCTTGCAATTCCAAAATAACACGCTGCGCAGATTTTGGACCTATCCCTTTTATTTTTTGGATGATCTGTACTTGGCCATTGATGATGGCACGCTGGATTTCCTCTGGTGTAATCGAGGAAAGCATCATGCGCCCCGTATTGGGTCCGATACCCGATACCGAAATAAGGTGATTGAACAGTTGACGCTCGCCTTCCGTTGCAAAGCCATAAAGTGTCTGCGAATCTTCCCGAACCTGAAAAGAAATGTATAGCTTACACTGCTCTTGATCTTTGATCTGGCTATAGGTGGTCAGAGAAATATGGATGTGATAGCCAATCCCACCCACGTCAAGGACAACATGGGTGGGGGCTTTGATTACTAATTTCCCATTAAAATAATCGTACATGTCTATTTGTTTTTCTCGTGTTCCTGCACATCCACGACCGCAATAGTGATCATGTTGACAATCTCGCGCACGGAGCTATCCAGTTGTAATACATGTACCGGCTTGTTCATACCTAACAGAATAGGTCCTACGGCTTCCGCATCTCCTGCTTCCTGCAGCAGCTTGTACGCAATGTTACCCGATTCCAAATTAGGGAATACTAACGTGTTTGCAGGTTCGCCGTTTAGTGTACTGAATGAGAAATTTGCTTTTAAAAGACTACTATTTAAAGCAAAATTTGCTTGTATATCACCATCCGCAGTGATGTGTGGGGCTTTTTCCCGTAGTGCTTTCGCGGCTTCCCGAACTTTATTCGCCGTCCGTCCGTCATTCGATCCGAAATTGGAATACGATAACAGAGCGACACGCGGTGTTATGTTAAAGCGTCTTACCGCTTCGTCCAACAATATAGCAATATCCGCAAGTTCTTCGGGTGTGGGATCAGCATTAACGGTGGTATCACCAAAGAAAAGAGGTCCTTTGGAGGTAAGCATGATATACATACCCGCTACCCGACTGTTCGGTTTCGCACCGATAACTTGTAACGCGGGGCGGATAGTTGTTGCATAGTTGCGTGTTAATCCAGAGATCAAGGTATCCGCTTCGCCAAATTGGACCATACTCGCAGCAAAATAGTTCCGATTCGTGGCTATCAATTTGGTTGCTTCGTGCTCTGTCATACCGCGTCGCTGCCTTTTGGTATAAAGGTGTTGTACAAATTTTTTGAAGCGCTCGGAACCTTTTTCTTCGGCAGGGTTGATGATCTCTACGTCACCGAAATCGAAGTCGTATTCCTGAATTAAGCTTTGGATTTTTTCCTTACTACCTAACAAGATAGGAAACGCAATTCCCTCTTCTTTGACGATCTGTGCAGCTCGAAGCGTTTTGTAGTTGTCCGCTTCTGCAAAGACAACCCGTTTAGGGTTTTTCTTGGCCCTGCTTGTCAAATTTCGGATAATCCGATCATCCTTACCTAAACGTTTACGCAAGTCCTCTTTATATTGCTCCCAATCCTGAATTTCTATTCGGGACACCCCAGAAGCCATCGCCGCCTTGGCTACCGCTATGGATACCTCGGTAATTAAACGGGGGTCCGTTGGTTTGGGAATAATATACTCTGCCCCAAACTTCAGATTACTGGTGTCATAAGCTTGATTGACTTCTTCCGGAACAGGTTGCTTTGCTAGCGCCGCTATGGCATGAACCGCAGCGATTTTCATTTCTTCGTTAATGGCGGTAGCGCGAACGTCTAAAGCCCCTCTAAAAATATAGGGGAATCCCAATACGTTATTAACTTGATTCGGATAATCCGACCGTCCGGTACCCATAATGACATCGGCACGTGTAGCTAACGCCAAATCGTAGGCGATTTCGGGATTCGGATTCGCCATGGCTAACACAATCGGTCTAGGCGCCATAGAAAGCAGCATTTCCGGTGTTAATACATCTGCTGCGGATAGTCCGATAAAAACATCAGCATCTTTTACAGCTTCGGCGAGGGTATTGATATCACGGTCGGTTGCCCACTCTGCCTTTGTGGCATCCAGCGTTTCGCGGTCTTTCCGGATCACCCCTTTACTATCCAGCATGACAATGTTCTCCTTTAGGGCGCCTACAGCCATATACATGGCCGTGCACGAAATGGCGGCAGCACCAGCCCCGTTTACGACGATTTTGACTTGACTGATATCTTTGTCTATCAATTCGCAGGCGTTAATTAACGCCGCGCCCGAAATAATGGCTGTACCGTGTTGGTCATCATGCATGACAGGGATGTTCATCTCTGCTTTCAGACGACGCTCGATTTCAAAACACTCAGGAGCCTTTATGTCTTCCAAATTAATGCCACCAAAAGTCGGTTCGAGTGCTTTTACGATATTGACAAATTCGTCGACATTTTTGGTGTCGAGTTCGATATCGAAGACATCAATGTCCGCAAAAATCTTGAATAACAAGCCTTTTCCTTCCATTACAGGTTTGCCTGCTTGTGCCCCGATATCGCCCAGACCCAATACGGCGGTTCCGTTACTAATAACGGCAACCAGATTTCCTTTAGAAGTATATTTGTATGCGTCTTCACTGTTTTCAGCAATAGCCAAACAAGGTTCAGCTACACCCGGTGAATAAGCTAATGATAAATCTCGCTGCGAATTGTGAGGCTTTGTCGGAACGACTTCAATTTTGCCAGGTCTTCCCTTGGAATGATAGTCCAAAGCGTCTTTTTTTCTGTTGATACTCATTTGTTTAAGTAAAAGTGAATCACCTAAGTTGAACTAAAACGAAACTGATGGAGGAGCGTCGATCTTCCTTGAAGTCTGCGTCTTAATCCGACTATGAATAATATAAGTTCTATGGATACAAAGCTAAAATTTCAAAAGAAGATTAGCGAATTTTTAATGTTATTTAAGACTATCCAATAATTTAAACATCTCTTGCCGCATGGCGGACGTGCTTCCTGTATAGTTATTAACTAGAAGCGAGAACGTAACCGGCGTACCAGTTTTACCTGTATGGAAACCGGTATATCCTAGCGTGCCGCCGATAGTACCGCTTTTCATTGTTATACCATTGATAGTGGGCAGGCTTTTTTGAAAATCGGTAAACCACGGCCTATTTTGTGCATAATGCATGATTTTAGCCATAGCTAGCGTGGTAACACGGTTTTGCGGAGAAAGCCCAGAGCCATCTTGAATGTTCAACTCACTGTTCGGGATACGCAGCTTTTGTTCCCAATACTTGCTTAGCAACGATGCTGCCTCCAAGGTAGTAGATTCGTTGTGGCTGACGATACCAAAACTTTTGAGCATGGCTTCACCATACAGATTGATACTTTTTTGATTGAACCAATGTACTATTTGGCTCAAGGTAGGAGATTGATGGATGTCAAGTTCTTTTTGACGCTTATCTAGGGCTATTCCTTGGTTTAACAGCCGCTTTCCTGTGGTCGGTATGCTATCTACCGTAATACCTGCATCCGATAACGAGGTCGCCAACTGCTGCGCCAACGCCAATGCAGGATCCGGCACAGCTATTTCAATAACCTTCTTCAGATCTCTACCATACGTTCCACGTAGATATATAATGTTGGAGTAGGGTGCGGAGTAAGCATAGACATTGTCACCAGACCCATTTGGTCCCGTTATTACCTCATTGATGAGCGTAATCCCCCTCAAGGGCAGGGACGTCGAGGCAACAAAAGTGGGTTTCCCAACGGTATGCGGGGAAATAACAATGCCGACTTTGTTTTCTCGCCAATTTAATCCTGATATTCCGGCACCATAATAATTCCCTATGTCTTGCCAGTTCCACGTGGGCGGGACATCGTTTCCATTCAGATACAGATCGTCGCCTATCACCCGGCCGTTGATGTGGCGTATGCCGGCGTGTTGGATTTTATATGCCCACTTGTTCAGTATAGTTTCCGCTTTGCTGGCGGCATAGCGGTCACTACCTAGGGTAGGGTCGCCGGAACCGATCACGATAATGTCGCCGTGTAGCACACCCAGGCTGTCAATTTCACCTGTATAAGCCAACTTGGTTTGATAGGTATAATTCGGGCCTAAGATATCTAACGCCGTGATGGAGGTGATGACTTTCATTGTCGAGGCAGTGGGCAACCCGATGGCGGGATTCTGCGTAAATACGGGCTGTCCTGTTTTACCGTCCAGTACCGTCAGCGACGCAATACCATTCGGGAATTTACCGCTCTTCACAAACTGTTGATAGGCATGATCGATATTATTCTTCAATGATTGCGCATAGCTTATCTGCATTGATAGCAATAGTATTGTCGCTATCCAAGTGGAATATATTTTTCTTTTTACCATATTTTTAATATGTAGTTGTACAAACTTAAAAAATTAATAGAAGGTTTTCTTTAAGCACTTTTTTTAAAAAAAAGTTGCTTAAAAAATCGTCGCTTCAAATATTTGAGGATAGGGGTGGTACTAAGGATGAATTTCTACAGACCTCAAATATTTGGATGCGACCTTGAAGGTTAAGGAGGGTTCATGCAATTGTATTGTCCCCTTATTAAGCTACAAACCCCACATATAAACTATTCTCGATGCGGGAGAAGTGCGGGGTAGAGGGTCGCATCAAATTTTAAAGTGGGGAGTTTTTTTGCTTCCTTTTTTTGCGGAAAAAAAAGGAAGAGCCCCGCCGCGGCTCGAGCGGCAAAAAAGACGAAAGAAAACCTTCTTTTTCCATTATCTTTTTGCAAAGAAAAAAGAATAAATTAACTTGCCAAACACCAGAAATGAATGAATATGACATATAGAGAACGCTTAGATGCTATCAGGAAAGAGATGAAGTCGCAAGGGATTGATGCTTATATCATTCCGTCTTCAGACCCGCATATCAGCGAGTATTTACCCGATCGCTATAAATGTATCGCTTGGGCTTCCGGTTTTACGGGCTCGGCAGGAACGTTGGCTATTACCGCAGATTTTGCGGGTTTATGGACAGATGCACGGTATTTCGTACAGGCGGGTGAACAATTAGAAGGAACAGGTTTCGAGCTTGTGAAATTGAAGACGCAGGGTGCGGCGGAATATGCGCATTGGCTGGCGGAACAACTCCCTGCCGGTAGCAACGTGGCGTTCGACGGTAATTTAGCCTCTGTTGCCTTAGCGCAAGCCGTGAAGGATGCTCTTTTACCGTTGGATATCCAAGTAAATGGACATGTAGATATTTTGGAAACCATCTGGGATAACCGACCAGCACTACCGACATCTCCGGCATTTCTGTTGGATGAATCCACTACAGGGGAGGGTACGGTAAATAAATTAAATCGCGTCCGTCAGAAAATGAAATCTAAACATGTGTCCGCACATCTCGTTTCTTCTTTAGATGATTTGGCGTGGCTATTAAATATCCGGGGGAATGACGTGCCATGTAATCCCGTGGTGTTGGGATTCGTGTTGTTAAAGGGGAATGAAACGACCTTTTTTATCGATCCCGATAAATTGGGCGAGGAGGATAAAGCAACATTGGAGCAGGCAGGTGTACATATAAAACCTTACGCTGAAGCGTTCCAAGCAGTTTCGTCGTTAGACGCTGACGCCATTTTGCTGGATCCCAAACGGACTTGCTTCGCGATGTACGATGCGGTTCCGAAATCAACTAAAATAGTAGAAGACCTTAATCCATCTACGTTAATGAAAGCGGTGAAGAACGAGGTGGAGGTCGCACATACCCGAAATGTCATGGTTAAAGACGGTATAGCCATGACACGTTTTTTCAAATGGGTGGAAGAAGAAGTGCGGCAGGGAGAATTAACGGAGATTTCGATTGCCGATAAGTTGCAGCATATACGTGCCGAGGGAAAAGATTTCGTGGATATTTCGTTTGATACGATTGCCGGTTACCGCGCGCATGGTGCATTACCACATTACAAAGCAACCGAAGAAAGTAACGCAGCTTTAAAAGCCGAGGGTTTATTGTTGGTGGATTCGGGTGGACAATACCGGGATGGTACAACCGACATTACGCGGGTTGTTTCGTTGGGGAATATCACCGAAGAGGAGAAAAAAGATTATACGTTGGTGTTAAAGGCTCTTATCGAGGGATCGACAGCCGTATTTCCGAAAGGCACCCGGGGATACCAGATAGACGCACTTACACGACGTCCACTCTGGGATGAATTACGCAACTATGGACACGGCACCGGACACGGGGTAGGCTTTTTCCTAAATGTACATGAAGGGCCACATACTTTCAATCCGACAAATGTCGATATTCCTGTCGAGGAAGGGATGATTTCGTCCATCGAACCTGGACTATATCGTGAGGGTAAATATGGTATTCGTATCGAGAACTTAGTGTTGAGTAAAGAAATCGCTTCCAATCAATTTGGTGATTTTATGGATTTTGAGACCATGACCATCTGCTATATCGCGACAGACCTGGTGGATGAATCGTTGTTAGATGATGTACATGTAGCGTGGCTCAACGAGTATAACGCGTGGGTGTTCGAAAAGTTAGCCCCTCATTTAAGCGACGAGGAGACGGCGTGGCTGAAGGATAAGACGAAAAGTATTTCGTAACGGGGTATGATGAAATAATAATCAATTAAATACGAGCGAGATTGGCGGAAAGCATGTCTCGCTCTATTGATAATTAAAACCACCTATGATAGCTGCAGGATGAAGATTCTTATTGTTGTAAAGAAAACTTCGGGGTCCGTTTCCATCCAAATACAATATCGTTAAAGCCACTAAAAGGGTGTCGTATGGCTCCGAAGGGGCATCGAAAACCACTGTTTGTTCTTCTACTGTTTTACCTTCCCGGGGTATATCAATTTCGATCTCATGTACACCTTGTCTAAAATAGCTTCGTCTCCTGAATAGAAAGCCAAAGACCTCGATTTGCATCACTATATGTCTGCAATTTTTCGGTAAAAGCAAATGTTCAGTTGGATAAAATTCCGGGAAATGGACATCAATTTTTTTATCGCTTAGGTTTACTATCGGATCAAGATAGAGATAATCGTGCAAATGACAGTTTTCATTAAACTGGAAACCGACCAATCTGCTGATATTACCTTTTTCTATGTTATTATAGCCTAATATAGGTCGAGCTGTGGTGCGCATAACACGCTGTACATATTTTATCAAGCGATTATGCATTTTATCGTCGCACAATTGCCGGTGGGTGGACACGAAGGCGTTACGGATTAACGCTCCGGCAGCACTCGCATATCCGAAGTCAGTGGCTGCGGATTTACTAGATTCCGTTTGTCGAATTTTACGACCTGGTTTGGTCTGTACAATGTTTTTCGTACCTACTTTGCGAGAGACCAAGTTTCCCACCTGTCCTCTCAGATATCCATTTTCATTTACTGCCATACCCCGAAGTTAATTGTTATATGTTGTTGATTAATAACTTTTTTTGATTTTTAGGAGAATCGAAACCAACCTTCGATGGGTATTTTAGAACTTCATAATGTGGCTTCGAGAGGCAATATGAAAATAGCAACAAGGGCTTGTTTAGGTTTTCCTTTGTAGGGCTTTGATATAACAAGGGTCTTACTTGGGCCGACGTTCGGGATGTTCGGGTGATGCAAGAAAGATGCAACTATACTGACTTCAACTGGAACACGGACTCAAGACGGGCTCACCACGGGGAGGTATCGGCCTCATGCAGACGCTAGGGCGAAGAATTAACGAACGGCTCCAAAGTATTCTTCGCCGGTTTATCTTTATGTTCAGGCCTATTCTTTTGGCTACCATATTCACCGATCGCTTTGCTAAAAATTCTCCTAACGCTGTCATATTTTCTGTTCAATAATATGAATAAAGCTAACTAACGTATAGAAAAAATATATAAATAATTTGTATATTGTTACTTTATCTGTATGTTTGTATAGAATATATGTATAACTAACTCTTTGTAAATCGATAATGGCAAACAAACAACTTTTAGTCGAACGGTTGGTGCAACAGATGGACCTGGGCCGTATCTTTCTTTTCTCCTATTCTTTTTTAAGTAAGGAGCAGCAGCACTTAATTTTAGTGATGAACCCGGCAGATAGGAGGGGCTTGCAGAGCCCATTTTTGAGAACGTACGATATGATCATGTTAGAGAAGCTGTGGGGTTAGGTATAAAAGTTTAAAATTAGAGCACAATGGATATAGAATCGAAGAATAACGTCTCCTATTCTGGCATGATGTATACACATGATTTTAAAGCATGGTACGCATGTTTGAAAAAGCGACTAGATAACGAGTGGACTGTGGAGGATTTATCTTTCCTTCTCGGAAAACCTCCTTATTACTATGCTGATTTTGAAAAAATGTTTAAAGTAGACGATTTCTTGGTAAAAGAAGACGGATTAATAAGGAGAATATACGGCGAGGTTTTTACCGAGAGAATGGAATTTCATAAGAATGATTATGAAATAAATGAAGAAAGAATGGTTCGTTTAGTTATTGAAGACAAGGGACAGTGGAAGAATTATAACATATCGATCCCTTGGGAGTTTGCAGTTGGTAAAAAGAAACCTCCTAAACCTTCGCTGGTTTTTGAAGAATGGAAAAAAGACGAGGATATTCAAATAGAATCAGACACATTATTACATGTGCGCATAGAATTGGAGAAATTGCTGAAACTTAACTTTTTTAAAGTCAGGCAGACAGCCATCGACATTTTTGAACGTATTAAGAAAACGGAATTATACCATCATCGGATTCGTCCTCAACACGTTAAACAAGGTGTCTATCTTTTGATTCAACAAGCTAAAATAGTGGTAAGAAGTAATGGAGATAGGTATTGTTTTCACGAAGATTACTAACTTTTTCGATTATATTATATGCCATTTGCAAACCCTACACCTTATGACTATTTCCCAAGGAGGTTACACCCGCAGGAAATAGGAAACCCTTTTGTCTATCGTGTATATGATCCGATCTTTAGCGTTAATTCGTCTTGACCAAAAACCAGATAATTCATACTTTAATTGTTCGGGGTTACCGGTGCCTGTTTCAGGATGTTCTTCGAGTTCGGCAATTATAATTTCGATCTTTTTTATATCTGCTTTATTGCCTGACCTGTAAACGTCTGCTAATTGCTTTTTTGCTTTCTTTTCAATGTCTACAGAATATCTGCCCATATATTTTTAGCATCTTTAATTCTAGTGACATTGCCTTTTTTAGCGGATTTATCCGCGTCTAGAATTTTTTTGACAAATTCTGGGTCGTACTGGCTAGTTGGCTGCGTTATTTCAAACTCCATTTTCAGCGCCTTAGCAAAAGCTTTAACTGCTGCCAATTGCTCTTTAGTTTTAGGATGAATTACTACAGTGTCCATACGATCAAATATACGAATTATCATTAATTATGCAAAATAGCTAATCCATATCTGAATATAGATAAGTGGCCAACGCTGTATCCTTAACCAAGTTTGAGCTGACGTTTTTATTGAAAGAGAATAAACCAATTCTCAAGTATATAGTCTATCCTTGTAAAGATTTCGTTGATATGAAGCAGCTTTTCATTTGTGTGGCATTGGTATTGTCGTTTTCTGTTCTGTTTGCACAGCGAGGTGCTATAGACACGGACATTTTTGGAACACTCCAGTATAAATCTGCCGACGGAAGATATAAGGCCAGTCTCGAAAAAAATATATTTGATGACTTGATATTTACAGATAGCCGTAATAATAAGCTGCAGTACGAAAAGAAGTATCTAGACAAAATAGAACCTGGTTTGAGAGGAAATAAGGATGCTCAGGTCAGACTGCTAAGGAGATTGGTAAGGGAGAATAGTAGACACGCCGACTATAGGGCTACTTTCAAGGTGGATATCTTTGATATGACTATAATTGAGGATAATAAAAGCTATAAACTGGAGGAAGGAAAGGATATCTTCGGGCATATCAATGTGGAAGAGCGGGTGAATGGCTCCAAAATTCGGCTCAAAAGAAATCTGAGGGGAGGCCTAGAGTACACTCGGGATAGCAATAAGGCTTCTTTCGATAAAGATATATTCGATAGGTGGATTTATAAAGATAGTTTTGGGAATGAGATTCAGTTTGGTAAGGAAACCCGGAAGCGCATCCTGGAGCAATACGGCACGGACGAAGAGTTTTTCTGGGAGCTCCTAGATCGATACTTTTATTGAGTTATAACCTAATAATGATTCGTCTCTATTAACTTTGTAGGTATTCTAAGCGAGGGATTTCTTTTGATCTGCACATTTTAATCCCAAAGTTGCAAAAAATAAGATTGCTCTCAGATTTAAAGCTGTTTAATAATAATGCAAGATAACAAATTTAAGACTGACAGACAAAGGAGCACTAGTCCGTAAAGCCTATTTTAGCGCTCCTCGTCCAAAAGCTTAAAAGTGTTGTCAATATGCTTTTGGGAAACTTTCCAGTCGTCGTGGCCAGGTATCACCAAGTTGATCTCGGGATAGTGGGCTAGTAGTCTTGCCATAGCAGGTTTCCATGCCTTGACATCGCCGTCGCCCGTAAAACCGAGCTTTTTGGCGTCGGCACTCTTGATAAAACAGCCACCATCTAAGATCTTGTATTTGGGAAACCAGACGACAACATTGTCTAGGGAATGTCCCGGTCCGAAGAAATCGAATACAAAAGACTCTCCACCTATTGAATAGGTTTTTCCCTCTTCGATCTTACGCGTGGCCAGCGGTTTACCATTGGCACGCAATAATGCATTGGTACGCGTTGTGGCATAAGTCGGGATGCCGACTTTGTTGTAATAACCGAAACCGCCTGCACGATCTTCATGCCAATGGGTAGCGTATACACCAATGACGGGCATACCGTGCTTTTCCTGGATACTGTCTAGGAGCGGTTGGTATTGTGTAGCGTCCCAAGGCGTGTCAAAGAGGATAGCGCCTTTTTGGGTAAGAAGGTACAATGCGTTCGCAGACACCTTTGTGCCTTCATACTCCTGATAAGTGGTGTAGAGATAAAGCTTGTCGTTAATTTTTTCAATGACAAGTGGTTTTGCTTGTGCGACTGCATTCGTTTGGTAAGCGTTTTGTTCGACCTTGTCAATCCATATCCGGTTTAGCCATAATTCTTGATTTTCTTTTGCTTGAAATTCGACCTTGTATCGACCTGCTTGCTCGACGGTAATTTCGCCAATAGGGGTGTCCACGAATTCATCCGTGTAATTGTCTTCATTGGGCTCTGCAACGACCTTTCCGTTTGGAGTAATAGCGGCCTGCAAATTGTTACCCGATATGCCTATTGATATCACAATATTTTTCTTGGTTGGGTTGTGCGCCGATAGATCGATGTGGTAAACGCCAGCTTCGGGAAGATACAGTTCCCAGGTTATTTTCCCGCCAGTTGTCTGTACATAAGCCGGACGCGTATAATCTTCCTCAATTAATTGGAGCTTTTCCTTATGCTGCGCATTACGACCGGTTAATGCAAAACCGCCAAAAGTAGACTCTGCAACAATGGATGGAACCGTTTCTATGGAATCGTACGTCAGGCGCACGACCGATACGAACGGATCGCTCTGTTGCTGCGGTAGCTGTATATGTGTAAGGGGACCATATTGTTTGAACGATAAGGGTCGGGTTCCATCGGCGGATAACAATTCTGCTTTTTGAGGTTTGCTGTTTATTCCTGATAGACGAAGCTTTCCGTCTAGTGGCCAATTGAATACATGGAGATAAACCGTATTACTTTTTCTACTTTTTGTGATTTTGCCCCAATCGTGTTGATTGACTTGCAGATCTAGTCCCGTGTTGTTGTAAAGCGCTTCACCGTATTTGTTCAGCCATTTACCGACATCGCGTAGCCGGCTGATACTCTCATAGGGCACCGAACCATCGGCTCTTGGTCCGATATTTAAGGTAAAGCCGCCATTAAGTGCGACGTTGCTGATAAGGGATTCAAAAAGTTGGCCTGTTGATTTCCAGTTTTTTTCTTGCCCGTTGTAGCCCCACGAATGGGCTATCGTGCCTGGTGTTTCCCAGGGGTGGTCGATGTAGCTTGTGCCGAACTGGTTGTCTCCTAAAGTCTCAAAGTCTACATAGTTGGCATCCGTTGGCAATCCCAATCGGGAATTTATCAAACAATTGGGCTGCAATTCGCGGATCAGCGCTACCGCTTGTTCCAGTTGTTCGCGTTTAAATATTGTCTTTTCATAGGGAATCCACATATCGAACCACATGATAGCGATATCGCCGTAATTAGTCAGCAGTTCTCGCATCTGCGGAATCGCCTTTTCCTGCCAATACTGGTTGAATTGTTCGTCCGTGACGTGCCCAGTCAGTTCTTGGTTGTGATCCCAGGCATAAGGGTGTTCCCAATCGATCCAATGCGAATAATAGAAACCAAGTTTCATATCATGCTTACGGCATGCGTCGGCAATTTCCTTGATGACGTCCCTATTTGCACCAGATAATTTGGATAGGGAATAATTCCCTACTTTCGTGTTCCATAAGGCGACACCGTCGTGATGTTTTGCGGTAATGATGATATATTTCATGCCCGATTCCTTAGCCAGCAAGACCCAGTCTTCAGGGTCAATCTTATCCCAAACAAAGCGTTTGGCCAGCTCGCCGTATTCTTCTTTGGAGATACGGTTACGGTATCGGATCCATTCTGCGTAATTGTTGGCATACCGCAGCGGTTCTCCTTTCCACATTCCCTCGGCAGCGCTATACAGTCCCCAATGGATGAACATGCCGTAACGTGCGTCTTCGAACCATTCAGTGCGGGAAGACTGCGCCTGTGTAGCGGAAATACTTAAAAAATACAATATAATGATAGCGAAATAGCTTTTAAGCTTCCTTTGTTGAAACATATTTAGAAATTTAATACCTCTAAAATAGCAAATATGGGACGATACAATTGCATAAACCCTCCCTTAACTTGTAAAAAAGTGCGTATAGTTGCTTTTGTTGTCTGCTAAAACCTTATTTTAGGGAACCAAACAGTGATGTATGATGTAATTCGCAGAATGCTTCGGGCTGTGGCAAAATTAAAGATGATGAATTTTAACAATATTGTAGCGAAACTAGCTTTTCTTGGAGGGATACTCCAGACTTTGGGATCATGTGGTACAGGTTCGGAATATCAAAAATCGGGTTCACTAACAGCGCACGTCGATCCTTATATCGGTACCGGTGGACATGGACATGTCTTCCTGGGTGCAAATGTTCCTTATGGAGCGGTTCAGCTCGGACCGTCTAACCTTTCGACTGGTTGGGACTGGGTCTCGGGCTATCATATTTCTGATTCGACGATTATCGGATTTGCGCATCAACATTTGAGTGGTACGGGGATTGGTGATTTGGGTGATATTGTGTTATTGCCGTTTACCGGTGATATCCGGTTTGACCGCGGAGAGCATGGTGATGAGCAGACCGGAGCTTATTCACTATTTAATCGAGACACCGAACGCGTCAGACCGGGTTATTATGCTGTGCATCTGGATCGCTTCGATGTCGATGTAGAACTGACGGCCACCTCGCGTGTAGGCTTTCACAAATACAGCTATAAAAAGGATGAAACACCAAAAGTATTGATGAATCTCGATGCGGGTATAGGTTGGGAAGGCGAGAAAGAAGGCCAGATAACCATAGAGAATGATACCGTCGTTTCCGGCTATCGATATTCAAAGGGCTGGGCTAAAAACCAAAAGATTTACTTTACGGCGACCTTTTCGCAACCGATTGTTAGTACGCGATTAGCTGACAGTACGGCTATCCAGGAAGGAAATAGCATTACGGCTTCCCGTGCATATGCGGAGCTTGGTTTTGGGGAAGTAGAAGAATTTCAAGAGGTGATGGTGAAAGTAGCGTTGTCGCCAGTGAGTATAGCGAACGCCAAACTGAATTTGCAAGAAGAACTTCCTGGTTGGGACTTCGCTGCAACGAGAGAAGCGGCAGATGCGGCTTGGAATGAACAGCTGCAGAAAGTAAAAATTGAAACGAAAGACACCGTTGCGCGCAAAATCTTTTATACGGCGCTTTATCATACGATGATCGCGCCTTCGGTATTTAGTGATGTGAATGGCGAATATATGGGAAGCGATTTTAAACCACATAAGTTGGCGACAGGCGAAAATTATACGACCTTCTCCCTTTGGGATACCTATAGAGCAGCACATCCATTAATGAGCATTATCCATCGGGACCGTGTACCGGACATGGTGAATTCCATGCTTCGTATCTACCAGGAGCAGGGCAAGCTTCCTGTTTGGCATTTGGTAGGAAATGAGACGGATTGTATGGTTGGTAATCCGGGAATTATTGTCGTAGCGGATGCTTACCTGAAAGGGGTAGAAGGATTTGACAAGGATCTCGCATACGAGGCAATGAAAGTTTCAGCCATGAAGGACGATCGAGGACTTAACTGGCATAAGCAATATGGATATGTCCCTTACGATAAAGAAGAAGTGGAATCGGTGGCTAAGGGATTGGAATTTGCTATTGCAGACTGGAGTTTGGCTCAAGTGGCTAAATTACGGGGGGAGCAGGAGGATTATGATTATTTTATAAAGCGCAGCGACGCCTTTCACCATTACTTTGACCCAGATTTGCAGTTCTTGCGTGGTGTAGACTCGGAGGGGAATTTTAGGCCAGGCACGTTTGACCCCTTTCATTCTGCACATTTGGCCAACGATTACACCGAGGGCAATGCTTGGCAGTATACTTGGCTGGTACCACATAACGTCAATGGATTTATGGATCTTTTCGGCGGAGAGGATAGGTTCATCGCGAAGTTGGACTCTTTGTTTGTAGTGGAAGGGGATTTGGGGGAAGACGCCTCGCCGGACATCAGCGGATTGATCGGTCAATATGCCCATGGAAATGAACCAAGCCACCATGTGATTTATATGTATCCATATGCAGGCCAACCTTGGAAGGCTGCGGAGCGTGTTCGGGAAACCTTAGCAACGATGTATACAGATCAAGTAGACGGCCTTTCCGGTAATGAAGACGTAGGGCAGATGTCAGCCTGGTATGTGCTATCGTCGCTAGGATTTTATCAGGTATCGCCGGCTGGAGGCCCTTTTATTTTTGGAAGCCCGTTGTTTGATAAAGCAACGGTTGCCTTGGGTGAAGGAAAAACCTTGGAACTTGTAGCGCATAGCAATAGTAAAGAAAATAAATATATCCAGGAGGTTCGGCTTAATGGGGAACCATATACAAAATCCTACATATCATACGAAGACTTAATGAAAGGTGGCAAGCTTGAGTTCGATATGGGAAATGCGCCTTCGACCACTTTTGGTGTGACAGCAGAAAGCAGGCCGAAGTCTGCTCGTTAGGAGGAAGTTTTAAATTAGACGGATGAAATTAAAATACATAATATTAGGTGGATTATTGTGCGTTGGAGGCGGGCTCCAAGCGCAGGTTTTACCCTACAAAAATAGTCAATTGCCTATCGAAGACCGGGTTCAGGATCTAATAGGACGGATGACGTTGGAAGAAAAAGTAGGACAGCTTTCGAAGCTACTGGGCTGGGAGATGTATGAGAAAGATGAGGCAGGCATACGTGTTAGCGATAAATTAAAAGACGCAGTTAAAAAACAGCACATCGGACTCCTTTGGGCTACTTTGCGCGCCGACCCGTGGACACAAAAAACGTTGGAAAATGGATTAAATCCAGAGGAGGCCGCGAAAGCGACGAATGCGATACAGCGCTATATGGTAGATAGTACGCGCCTGGGAATTCCGTTACTTTTATCGGAAGAAGCCCCGCACGGTCACATGGCCATCGGTGCTACGGTGTTTCCTACGGCGATCGGACAAGCAAGCACGTGGAACCCGCGGCTAATTGAACGAATGGCATCGGTTATTGCACGGGAGACTTATGCAGTTGGAGGAAAGAATGGTTATGGGCCTGTGCTGGATTTGGCGCAAGACCCGCGTTGGTCGCGAACGGAAGAGTCTTATGGTGAGGATCCTTATCTGGTTGGGCAGATGGGGAAAGCTATGGTAAAGGGATTCCAAGGCGAGATCGCAGGAGACGAGGATAAAATAATAGCTACGCTGAAACACTTTGTCGCTTATGGTGTTCCGGAGGGTGGTCATAATGGAGGTAGTGTAAGTGTCGGCGAAAGGGCTTTGCTTCAGAGCTTTTTACCTCCATTTGAACAGGCGGTAAAAGCCGGTGCGGGATCTGTAATGACAGCTTATAATTCGATTGACGGAGTCCCTTGTTCTTCGAATCCTTGGTTGTTAGATGAAATTCTGAGGAAGCAATGGGGCTTTAAAGGATTCGTGGTATCGGATCTGCTGAGTATTTCCGGTCTGACCGGTAGCCATGCCACCGCAGGGGATGCGGTTGACGCGGCAAAACAAAGCATAGAAGCCGGGTTGGACGTGGATTTGAGTGGTTCGGGTTTCGGAATGAACCTATTGGAAGCGGTGAAATCAGGACAGGTCGATATACAGGACGTGGATAAAGCCGTTTCGCGTTTGTTATACCAGAAATTTGCTTTGGGTCTTTTTGAAAAGCCCTATGTAGATGAAAATCTAGTGAAACAGAAGGTGGGCACTTCGGAACACATCGCTATAGCGAGAGAGGTTGCCCGGGAGGCTATTGTCTTGTTAAAGAATGAATCTAATCTTTTACCACTGAGCAAGTCCTTGGATCGGGTCGCGGTAATCGGACCCAATGCCGATAATATATATAACCAACTAGGCGACTACACGGCGCCGCAGGCAACGGAAAAGATAAAAACGGTATTGGAAGGTGTGCGTGCTGCGGTGTCTAAAAATACCTATGTAGATTACGTTAAAGGCTGCGCTATTCGCGATACGAGTGCTACGGATATCGCTTCTGCTGTAAAGGCTGTAAATTCGGCTGATGTTGCGGTTGTGGTATTGGGTGGTTCGAGCGCGCGGGATTTTAAAACTTCTTATCAGGCCACGGGAGCCGCTCACGTCGAAAGTGCGGCACCGTCTGTCAGTGATATGGAAAGTGGGGAGGGGTTTGACCGGGCGACACTGGATTTACTTGGAGATCAGTTACCTTTGCTGCAGGCCATCGTGGTTACGGGTAAACCAGTTGTTTTAGTGACTATCATGGGAAGGCCTTTGAACCTGAATTGGGCAGCAGAACATGTTCCCGCGATTATCAACGCTTGGTATCCGGGACAGGAGGGGGGAATGGCCATTGCAGATGTGCTGTTTGGCGACTATAATCCGGCAGGCAGGTTGCCGGTTTCGGTTGCGCGTTCTGTTGGGCAGCTGCCCGTATATTACAATCAGCTGAAACCAAAGCACCACGATTATGTGGAGATCGATGCAAAACCGTTATATGCTTTTGGATACGGTTTAAGCTATACTGAGTTTGCCTACGATAACCTACAGGTGGAGATCAAAGAAGGGGATGATGACTTTACATGTTCTATCCGATTCGATGTGAAGAATGTCGGGGATCGCGACGGAGAGGAAGTGGCGCAACTCTATATAGTCGATGAGGTAAGCAGTGTGGTTACGCCTGTCAAACAACTGAAAGGTTTTTCTCGTCAGTCGATAAAAAGGGGAGAAACCCAGCCATTTATTTTTGAACTGACGAAGGCGGATCTGAAGTTGTGGGGAGCTGACCGGAAATGGAAAACGGAGAAGGGAAGGTTTAAGGTACTTGTCGGACCATCCTCGGATAATACGCTGTTGATGGAGAGGTTCGAGTTGGAAAAGGATTATAAATTTTAAGGCTATGTGGTTACTCGGGTTATTCAGTAGTATTTCCATTTTGTTAACGGTATCAGGGTTACATGCACAGACAAATCTAGCTCAAGTTGAAAATATGCAAGCTTCGCCACGACGCTACGGGGTGATGAAGACTAATATGCCCATTGCAATAGATGGCAAGGATGATGAAAAGGCCTGGGCTCTGGCTCCGTGGACGGAAGCGTTTGTCGATATCGAAGGTGATGCAAAGGCGGTTCCGGTCTATACGACAAAAGTCAAAATGTTGTGGGACGACACGCATCTATTTATCTATGCAAGAATGGAAGAGCCTCATGTTTGGGGATACTTGACCAAACGCGATACCATTATCTACCATGATAACGATTTTGAAATCTTCATAAAGCCCTTCGAACAACCGTCTTTTTATTACGAAATAGAAGTTAATCCGTTGAACACGATTCTGGACTTGGTCATGCCCAAACCGTATCGTTTTGGAGGTGACGCTTTGATGCACTGGGATGTCAAAAACCTGAAATCGGCCGTTCATGTAGAAGGAACATTAAACGATCCAGACGATACGGATCAATATTGGTCTATTGAAATGGCAATTCCTTTTAATTCCTTAACAACTTTCAGCAGAAAAGCTATTCCGAAGCTCGGTGATTATTGGAGGATTAATTTTTCGCGCGTGCAATGGCAACACGAGCTTAACGACGGTGCGTATTCCAGAAAGACCAAAAACAACAAACTTATGCCAGAAGATAATTGGGTATGGTCACCAATTGGGATTATCAATATGCATTATCCGGAAAGGTGGGGATATCTGAAGTTTATTGATTCTTCTGATACGGAAGTTGCATTCCCCCGATCCTATGACGCAGAAAAAGCTGTGTGGAATATTTTTTATCTGCAGCAGTTGTACAAACAAGAGCATAAACATTTTGCTGCTGGTATTACGGAACTCAAGGGGTATCAACGTCTGCTGGATATGGATCGGACAGATTTGATTTATGAAATATTTTCTAACCGTCGTGAAGCAGGATATGTTGTAGAAGTAAAGGACTTAAAGCATCGTCTTACGGTGACATTGGATAATTTCGGACATTACACTATTAACTATGAATAGCAGAAGAAATTTTATTAAGACAGCGGGTTTAGGAATGGCTGCATTGCAGTTAAAGCCTGTTGAATTGTGGAGCGCTGACAATAGTAGCTCCCTGTTATTTGACTTTTGGCTTTGGGTAAGGCCGCAGGACAGTGATACGACAGAACAGCTCAAAAAGCGTTACCAAAGCTATAAGGATGTTGGAATTCGGGGCATATTTTTTGAAGATTACAGCAGACGGCATTTTCAGCTGGCGAAAGAGTACGGGCTGGAAACCCATCGTTGGATGTGGACGATGAACCGAGGGGAAAAGGAACTTTTGGAAAAACATCCCGAATATTACGCCGTTAATCGACTAGGACAATCCTGTGCGGACCAGCCACCCTATGTTGGGTATTATCGTTTTTTATGTCCCTCGCATCCGGATGTACCGAAATACCTGGAGGAAAAGGCAAGGGAGCAAATGGAAAAGGAAGATGTAGATGGCTTGCATCTGGACTATATCCGCTACCCGGATGTGGTACTGCCTGTTAATTTATGGGAGAACTATGATTTGGATCAATCTACCGAGCTGCCCGCTTATGACTTTTGTTATAGTAAGTATAGCAAGGAGGCGTTTCTGAAGGAAACGGGCATCGATATCGATAAGGTGGAAAGGCCCGAGCAAAGCCCGTCTTGGCGATCTTTTCGTTATAGACAAATCAATAAAGTGGTCAACCGCATTTGTGCAGTAGCTAAAGAATACAAAAAACCTGTTACGGCAGCGGTATTTCCCACGCCGGATTTGGCTAGGAGGATCGTGCGTCAAGATTGGACGAACTGGAATCTATCGGGTGTCTTTCCGATGATCTATCATGGTTTTTACAAAGAACCTGTACATTGGATCGGTACCGCGGTAGCGGAAGGGGTAGAGGGACTACATGGTAAATTTCCGCTATATGCCGGTTTGTATCTGCCGGATTTTAAGAATTTGGAGGAATTGCGACAGGGCATCATGTTAGCAAAAGATAATGGAGCTGCCGGCGTATCTCTGTTTGGCGAGTCGGATTTTGATCCCGCAACAATTGAATTGCTGCGGTCTTTTAGATAGTGCTAGAGCTAAAAGAACCATTTTTTTAAGCAAATTTCTTTGCCACTCGAGCCGCGGCATGGCTGTTTCTTTTTTTTGAGGAAAAAAAAAGAAACCAAAAGAAACTCGTCGCTTCAGATATTTGAGAGGAATGGATAGACTAAGGATAGCCTTCTACATACTTCAAATATCTGGATGCGACAATTAAAGTTAAGGGAGGGTTCATGCAATTGTAGTATCCCTTCTTTAGCCTTCGAGGTCGCCTCCGGATGTTTTACAACTGTACACACTCATCCTTAGTATTGCCCCAAATGTAAAACATACGAAGCGACGATTTTTGCGCAACTTTTTAGAAAAAAGTTGCATATAAAATGTTTCTATTTCGATGTCAACTGAATGACACTCGCATATTTCACATCCATTTTCGGTGCTTTAATTATCAATTTATTGTCGTTTTTAGTCCATTTTATCTTTCCTTTATAGCCTAAGAGTTTTACATCTTTTACCTCGAAATTGTCCGGTATGGTAAACTGGAATGTTTCCGGTTGCTGATATTCTTTATCTTCGGAAAGGTGGAACACATTCACGGTTCTGGAATCTTTACTACGGGTATAATAGTAATTTCCTTCGTGGTAGGGGGCAATGGCACGAGTCGCATAAATCGCGGATTCGTTAATTGCCACCCAAGACGACAGTTCTTCTAAACGGTCGTATGCAGCCTGATCAAAGTCGCCATTAGGGCCAGGAGCGATGTTCAGCAGATAGTTCCCGCCACGTGAGATAATCTTGACCAATGTTTCTACGATTTTCTGGGTGGGTTTGTAGTGATCGTTCGGGACATAGGAAAATGAATTACCCATGGTGATGCAGCTTTCCCACGGGATATCGAGGGGATGTTCGGGTATCGCTTGCTCCGGAGTGACGTAGTTTTCCCATTCTCCTGGAACGGTCCGGTCTACCACAATGATTCCCGGCTGGTTGTTACGCGCCATATTTCCGATCTTATCCATGTCGATGTCTTGTTCCACTTTAATGGTACGTTGCCATTCAACGCTTTGATCTATTGTCTTGAATGGTCTCACCCAGCCGCCGTCCAACCAAAGAATATCAACTTTACCATAATTAGACGTCAGCTCGTTTATCTGGTTATAGGTGAATGTTTTGTATTTCTCCCAACGGTCAGGGTATTTCAACGGGTCGTAGTTTACGTTACGGTCTTTTGGAGGGAAATAGGGCCACCAGTAATATTCGGTGTGCCAGTCTGGTTTGGAAAAATAAGCGCCAATCTTAAAACCTTCGTTTCTAAAGGTGGAGAAAATCTCTTTGGTGACGTCTGCTTTTGGGTTTGTAGAAAACGGCGTGTTAGGCGACGTAATCTTGTAATCAGACTCTTTCGTGTCAAACATGGCAAAACCATCATGGTGTTTCGTCGTGAAAACCACGTATTTCATTCCGGCTGCTTTTGCAGCATTGGCCCATTTTTGTGGGTTGAAATCAACTGGATTGAATGTTTTTTGTAGATTTTCATAATTCTTCACATATTCAAAATAGGTTTCCCCATGTTCGGGTTTACGCTGGGTCCAGCCCTCGTCTTCTGGACAGAGACTCCAGCTTTCAACAATCCCCCATTGGCTGTAAGTACCCCAATGCATAAAGAGGCCGAATTTCAGATCTTGCCACGTTTCTAAGTTTTCAAGAACAGCGGGGTCAGTAGGCTTCTGATAGCCTGCGGATACGTTGTGTTCTTGGGTATAGGCCGACAAGCAGCATAAACTAATGAGTGATAAAAGCAGATTTCTTTTTCGTGTATATGTCATTTTTGTATATTCATTTAAGACGTTTCAAGATATAAATTATTTAACTTTCCATTGATTGTTGTAGAATCCAACATCTACAAGACCATCAGATCCGTTTTTTAACATATCAAAACGAAAGAACATATAATCTGGGAAACCACTGGCCCCAGCAAAATATTGATTGGCCATTGCGGCTTGCATACCCTTAATGCCTGTACCGGTTATTATTCCGACGGTATGTGTGTCGCTTCCTGGTTTTCTCCAGGTAAAATATCCGCCGAGATCATTTCCTTTGTGGTATTCCGTGCCAACTGTAACCCCCGTCGCATCGACAACGATTGGGCAATCGTTTAGTAATGCATACCAAGCCTTATTTGTTTTGGCATTGCCAACTAGAATAATATTGTGATGAAGGTAATTTTCTGCCTGAAACTCGTGATCTGGAATGATCTCGAAAGATCCGTTACCCCGGTAATACCACGATTCAGCATCATAGCGAGCTTTGGCTAGGGCCCATTTATTTTCTTCTTTGTTTCCGTTGGTGCCGTATACGTAAACCATACGGTGATTGAAGGCTTCCTTAAAGATTCCGTTCCGATGTGGCCCTTTATCGCTTCTGGACGGCTTCTCTAGAAGTTGCCAGGTGTTGGCATTTTTTTGTAGAAAAATCGATGTGTTATTATCTTGACATGTGTAGCTGAGCTCATTTAGACTATCTAGCAAAATTTGAACAGTCTGCCCCTTTGGGAAGATGCTTAAATCTAATTGTAGCAGCTCAATGTTGTCTGTTTTTCCTGTTATCTGGCTTTTCTCGACGTCGCGATGAAGGACAAGATGCGCATAATCCAATGGCGTCTGCTGTTGCCATATAGATGCCCAATAATACGTGGCGGAGATATTTGGATTGGCCGTTTTGAAATCGATCGTATGAACGGCTGTGTCCGCTTTGCGTTTATGCCACTTAAAATAATCAAATAGGGGTTCCCAATCTACGCTCTCGTCGCCGTACCAGTGTGATCCACCGGGATATTCGTAATAACTGAAGTTGGGATGAAATTGACCAAGCACCTCCCGCATTTGCCTTGCGTAATATACTGGCACGGTGCGATCCGCATCGCCGTGAAGCACATAAACCCCCAAGGGCTTATAATTGGTAGCGTAGGCAATCACATCACTTTGATTGCTGGCGCGCAGCAAGGTATTCTCCATTTCGTTTCGCCCCTGTTCAGGAACGATGCCGTCGGCAGATCCGTAGCCTTTCAGCGTTGGGTAGCCGGCGCAGGGGGCGATTGCAGCCCATTTGTCCGGGTAGGTTGCTCCGAGGAACCAAGTTCCATGTCCGCCCATAGAGTGGCCGGTAAGATAAATACGTTGAGAGTCGGGCTGTAGCGTTTGCTTGGCAAGCGTAAGCACTTCCAATGCATCGAGGCGTCCCCAATCTTCCCAATTGAATCCGCGTGGCCTACGGTTGGTCGGTGCGACCAGTGTTCCCCAATCTTTTGCTTTATAAGCCTGCGCCTGTCCAATCGCTTCGACACCGGCACCATGGACGGAGAAGAAAAGCGCATCGTTTGCTTTTTCACCTCCTATGGCGGGGTTTACGGCGTAATATTGCACGCTGCCATCGATTTCACTAATAAATGTGACACGATAGGGTTGATCAGCTTTCAGGGCACGTAAGCTGACTTCCTGCTCATCCAGTGTTTCGTTCTTTTGAGATAAGGTGATACGGGCAGCTACATTGCTCGTTTCGCTTATAAGTGATGCGTTGAGCGGTACCGCAATCTTCCGGGTACTATGAGGGGGAATTGAGGGGATTTCTGCAGTAGCCCGAACGCCTTTAATCGTGCTGTTGACGTGTAAATCGTTAAGTGTTTCCGCTGATGTGTTAACGACGACGATACCGGCTATCAGATTCCTTTGATCTTTCCCTAGCACAATATCGGGTAGCGTAGCGTCTTCTGTTTGGATGTATATAGGGCGAGTAGGGAACTGTAGCTGCGCACTTACCAGCGTACCTCGAATATAAAACTCATTGATTCCCTTTTTTAAGCGGATCGGTATGTTCATCCAACCCATACGGTAGGGATCGCCTGCATGGAGCTCACCATCGACAAGTACAGCGCTGTTTCCCTTTATATTTAATACGGCATCTTGGATTTTTGAAGCATTGTATGTGATGTATAGATAGCCCGTTCCGTATCCTCGCCGCTGAAATGATGTCGGCTGATTAGACCTTGTTGCTGACACCCTTTCGATTCTTCCCGGTCCAGCAGGGTTGTTGGGATTGCGAAGATTACCCCCAGCGCCAGGTGAAGGACGGAAAAAACCAGACGTATCCGCTATTAGCGGTATCCAAGTCGATTGTTCGGGATCTAATTCGCCTTGTATATCTTGTCCTGCTTTCGGCTTGCTAACAATATTGTTATAGTAATTCCAAAGAAACTCGTCCGTATACATGGCCTCCCGTCCATAAGTATGGGGGAGAGGTAGGTAGAGCGCTTCTTTGAAATGGTAAGTGCTCTGCGCATATGTTAAGAAGGGAAAGAGGCTACTATAAATTATAAATAGGTAGCTGATAGACAGTATATGTTTTTTTTTAACCATAGTTTACAAAATGTCAATAGTAAAAGAGCCTGATTTTACAGGCTCTTTTACTTAATCGTTTTAATTTACATCCCAAAAAAGTTTATTGTTTACATTGTCCTGATCTCTCACTGCATTATAATGATCTGTATTATAGGTAACCTCAGATGATGGTAACATCCATCTATTAGGTACTTCTTTTTGTAAATCTGCAGGTTCGACTCTGAACGTAAATGTCGGATAGTTTAAGCGTCTAACTTCCGCCCATGACTCCAATGGTTGGATAATATTAAAATGCAGCCATTTCTGTCTGGCAATCAATTCGATTTTGTTGCCTGACCAGCCAACGTTTGCAATATAGGTATTTATGGCAGTGGATGTCGGAGCAGTAGGGGCTGGGGCATCGTCATTATTACTACCCTGTCTAATTTGCTGAAGCATAGCGATAGATTCCTTAATACCTAGTTCAAATAGATCTTTAGCTAGGGCATCTCCACTGTTCCTAACATGGTATTCTGCAAGCAAAAAGTTGACTTCTGAAGCGGAAATGATTATTCCTGGAAAGTTTTGATTTCTTGAATAAGTGGAACGATTATAAATAGACAAAATGGATTCTCCATCACTGTTTCCATTGATTAATTGTTGTTGTGCACCTGTAGTTAAGGTAGGGTCCAATCCCACATATGCATTTGGAGAAAGTGCACCTTTTTCAAACATAAAAGGCAAACGAGGATCTGCTTTATCAACCATGTAATCGATCATGGCTTTTCCGGCGATGTTGCCATTCTCTGACTCTATCCCGTCCCTGAACCCTCTTGAATGGTAAGCGTCGTTAGTGTTATCAAAAATTTCCAATTGGATGTTATGATCATTGGTCGTGACAAGCGGATATGTCGATGGATCGCCAATGATCTCTGCTAACTCGGTTTGTGCTCTTGAAGAAAACGAAGGAGCATCCGATATGCGTGTTAACATCCTTAAACGAAGGGAATTACAATACCTCTTCCAAAGATCCAAAGAACCACCGTTTATGATGTCTTGTGTTCTAAATTTAGTCATTACTACCTGGGGAATAGTCAAGGTATTTAATTCTGTACTGATAGCCTTTAAATCATCCAAGATAATCGTATATATATCTTCTCCTTTGTCGTATGCTGCATACGATGTCGTATAATCAGCAGGATTAGCGTTCAACGTCCCTGCTTTGGACCAGGGTAAGTTTCCATACAGGTCTACCATTTGTTGGGTTTGATCATAGAACAATATTTTGGCAGCGATATAATATATACGTGACTGTTCCTGTTCTTCTTCTGGCTCTGCAGCAAAAACACGTTCAAATTCCTTGTATTGAGCGAGTCCCCTGTAGTAGTTAGCCCACCTATCCTGAACCCCCGCAGCACCGGGAAGTAGTTGGTTTGGCCCATTTTGCCATCCGACGGCCTGTATATAGCGATTTGCGGTTGTTCTAAGAATAACGAAATAATTCCAGTAGCTAGGAAAAATCAATTCTCTAAAATCATAGGTTATCCCTGCAAACTGTTTATCTATTGTTGTTTCTGTTGTTGTTGATGGATCTCTGTAGAATTCATCGAAACTGTCTTTTTTACACGAAGTAAAGAGGGTCACAAATGAGGTGGAAACTAACCCTATTATAATAAAAAACTTTTTCATCATCTTTTCATTTAAAAACTAGCACGTAACATAACACCAAAAGTTCTTGTAGCCGGACCAGTACCAGCATTCGTTACTTGATTCACCCAATACGACCCCCCTGTCATCTGTTCTGGATCAATATCTTTGATTGAGCGATATATAAAGAACAAGTTCCTTCCAAAGGCTGATATCTGAAGATTCTTGGCTCTTAATCTAGAAGCCATCTCGGTAGGCAATCTGTAACCTATGGAGAGCTCTCTCATTTTGATATAGTTATTATCTTTTACAAATAGTTCGTAACGCGAATTTGAATATTGAGGACCTCCCCAGTTATAGGTCTGGGCATAGTACCGCACGTGTGAGATAACATTGGTATTCTCGGACCCGTCAGCCAATACACCCTCCATCAACATACCATCGTGATGAATCCGTTCTCCAGCTGGACCTGTTTCCCCAGCGTATGCAACACCTTTGCCATCGGCGTTGATATAATAGCTGATACCGCCACTAGCAGCGTCCATATAGTTCAAACTCTCCTGGGTAAGACCACGTCCAGTCATCCAAGAGACGCCTGTCGGCATCACCTGACCACCCCACCTGAAATCTAGCAAGACGTCCAAAGAAAAGTTTTTGTAATTGAAGTTGTTAACAAATCCACCGACAGCCTTGGGCATATAATTTCCCGCTTTAATCCAATTGTCAGCATCTACCTGGTATAAGCCTAAACCGTTTACAAGTTTATTGCCAGCAGCATCCGTCGCAATAGGTCTTACCATAATATCGCCTATGGACGACCCTATTTTAGAGACCAATTGAGCAGCAGCCCCGTCGTAATCTCTATGCAACAACTGTGTCAAATCTCCAGGGAGCTCCTCAACAACATTTTTATTCATGGAGAAATTCAATACTGTATTCCAACGGAAGTTTTCACCGCTGATAGGCGTGCCGGTAATTGCAAACTCCCACCCTCTATTACGCAATGATCCGGCGTTCGCCAATACTGCGTTCGCACCAGTTGAGTTAGGTAATGTGTAGTACAGGATTTGATCTCTGATCAAGCCATTGTAATAGGTCACATCAAGTCCTAGTCTTCCATTAAGAAATCTCGTCTCGAGACCAAACTCGATCTCGGTCTTTGTTTCTGGCTTAATGGATTCATTGCCAAAATTTTCTGTTGGAACTAAAGTGTGTAATACAGCTGTGCCGGTACCTTGATTGCCTACATTTCCAACCTTGTAGCTGATAGGACTTTGGTAAACTGTAGGGTAGTTCCCTACTACGCCCCACGAACCTCTCAACTTTGCGTAATCAAAAATAGCTGGTAATTCAAATGCTTCAGAAAGGATCAAGCTGGAGTTAACCGATGGGTAATACAGCACATTGTTGTCTGGGTGCATAGTTGAAATACGTTCGCGTCTTAAGGTTCCTTCTACGAACCAATAATCT
Organism: Sphingobacterium haloxyli; assembly: GCF_002980525.1. Taxonomy (GTDB): domain Bacteria; phylum Bacteroidota; class Bacteroidia; order Sphingobacteriales; family Sphingobacteriaceae; genus Sphingobacterium; species Sphingobacterium haloxyli. The sequence goes on along the minus strand of NZ_PVBQ01000001.1, from coordinate 83,810 downwards.
TTCATATCAAAGTTTACTGTCCCGAAAACGGCATCGCGCAATACATTTCTACGGTAATTCCAGCGTTCATTCCCACGCACTAAATTGACGGATGCATTCAGATCATACCAGTCACGAATGTGCAGCCCACCTTCCGTTTGTCGTTGCACAAAGTTTTCTTGTGTCCTTGTTCCGGTATATCCACCCATTACCCCAAAGGAATAGTCTTCATTGATATCCTTTTTGTAGGTCGCCAATAAGTCTGTGTAGTATACATTGCCAGACATTTGCCCTAACCGAAATGCTCCGCTATTTCCAAATGTGAGAGGAATCTCGTTTGGTTCGCGTTCTTCGGTACGCATATTGGTCATATCTGCGGAGAACCTTCCCCTTACAGAAAAATTATCTGTTATTTGCCACGTGTTGGTAAACGATCCAATGACACGATTAGAGTATTCATCGGCTGATCTCGCTAAACTATTCCAGTAGTAATCTAATACATCTACCCGATATCCATTGTAGCGGATGTTTTCTTCGGGTGTAAAGCTTTGTACGTTAGGTCCTTGGATTACGTATTTGTACCCCATGCTTGTCTGGTATTTGTTTGCATACCAATCGGGATTGTCGAAGGTGGAAATCATACCTGCAAAATTGTTTATTAGCCTGTCCGTCAAGGTTGGACGGTTGTGCGTGTGCTGATTAATATAGTTAACCACCACATCTGTTGTGAAATTTTCCCAGAGCTTAAAGGAACTATTTAGGTTTGCAATATTTCTCTTGTTATAAGAATCCAAAGCTGTCATTTGATTATCCTGACGCGTCACAGAAAATCTTACGTTAGATTTTTCTGTTGTATGCCCTAAAGCAACATTAAAGATGGTATTGTTCGGATTATTGAACAGGTTACTATATGCATTTTGCGCCTGGTACGGTCGTATTTCTCCATCCCACGATCTTACTGGTTGTCCGTCAAATTTTGGCCCAAAGTTAAACGTCGTGTTAGCCATGCCCCTCACCCCATCAGGATAATAGAAAAACATGTCTTCACTTTGCCCAATGTCTGCGTACGACACGTCATAACCCGAGCCTCTCACATCTTGGAAACGTGGCAGATATCCGACTTTATCGTGTGTATAGGTTGCATTGAAATCGATAGAAAATCCTTCGCCTCCTTTGCCCGATTTAGTAGTAACTAAAACGACACCATTCATGGCTTCCGAACCATAAAGCGCTGCTGCAGATGCTCCTTTCAGGATACTTATAGATTCGATATCTTCGGGGTTTAGATCCTCTAAACCATTTCCCCGCGCACGTTGGTCTCCCCAATAATCCGAATTATTAAACGAGGATTGTCGCATTGGAACACCATCAATAATAACGAGAGGTTGTGAACTATTGGCAATTGAGTTAATACCACGAATATTAATATTAATCCCCGATGTCGCTCCTCCTGGAGCTGCCGAAATTCGCACTCCTGGTGCCTTTCCGTACAGTGCTCCCGCAAAATTCGGGGAACCCGTTTTTGTTAATTCTTCGCCACCAACGGTACTCATGGCGTATCCTAATTCCTTAGGCGCGCGTTTAATCCCCATGGCCGTTACAACCACCTCATCCAGCGCACCCGAGTCTTCTTGTAACGTCACATTCAAGTTCGTGCTGGATACGGTGAATTCACGTGAAATATAGCCAATGGTGGAAAATCTCAAGGTTTGCCCATTGTTGGCTTGGATGGAGTAATTTCCACCCGCGTCGGTCTGCGCGGCTACTGTCGTACCGACGACAGCCACCGTAACGCCGGCGAGTGCCCCGTTTGCATCCGTCACTCTCCCCGTAACGGTCTGCTGTGCAAATAACGTTGTTACGCTAAGTAGCATAATCAGCGCTAAACTGCAGCATTGTTTGTAAAGTTTGCTCATAGTTTTGCTTTAGTTAATTGTTTATGTTGTGTGTTGTCCCAACGCATCCGCTGCACCGCTATGCAGGCCGATGCAAGCAACTGGACGTCGTTAATTTCCGATATTTGTATGGTCGTGCATTTTGCTAAGCGCGGTATGCAGTATTCTTGTATGGAAGACTGGATTTGTGGTAATAATACATCGCCAAACATGGCGCCCTTTCCGCTAATAACGATAGCTTCTGGGTTCAGAATGTGAATAAGCGTTGCTATCCCTTTTCCCAGCATGTATGCTATTCTTCTGATAGCAATAATGGTTACTTGGTCACCCTTTAGGTAGGCTTCAAGAACATCTTCTAAGGTAAGGTCACGGCGCTCGTTATAGGTTTTTTCAAGTGAAGAACGTTGTCCGTCTTCTATGGCCTCTATGATGTATTCTATGGCACATAATAAAGATGCTGCTACCTCCAGACAACCCTTTTTGCCGCATGAGCAAAGCTTGTCTTCATCAGCTAAAGGTATATGACTGAATTCACCAGCGAACCCACTGTGTCCCTTAAAGAGCTTGCTATCGACGATCATACCCAGCCCGACGCCCCAGTTTAAGTTCACAACGAGGGCATTGCTAGCCTCTTTTATCAAGCCAAAATTCTTTTCGGCAATTGCAATGCTGGCCGAATCGTTTTCAAGATAAGTGGGAATTCCAAAGTGTGACTGAATATTTTCCCGGAGGTTGTACAGTGGAGACTTTGACGAGAAAGAACTGTTGATACCTTTTTTTGAATCCACGAAACCCGGCATGGTTATGCCAATGCTTAAGACTTTATCTTTTGGGAATTCAGAAACGACTGTTGTTAAGGAATCAACTATTTTGGTATAGGTATCTGGATCATCCCATAGATGGCTCGTTATTTTCTTAACAGGCAGGAGTTGCCGATTGGCGAGGTTAACGGCGGTGATGTTCGTAGCATACTGGTCCATCGCTATAACAACAATACAGCCCTGTTTGTCGGTGTTCAACATAAAATGCATCGCACGTCGTCCACCAGTCGAGGCTCGAAGTCCGCAACTTACTACCAACTCATCTTCAATAAGTTCGTTGATTGCTTTTGTAATAAGTGGAATACTCTTTCCGATCCAATCGCTCAATTCTGCAATGGATGGATTAGGAGAAAAGTATAATGCCCGTAAAATCGCAAGTTTTAGGCTATTCATGGTCTCATAACTATTGTGTCGGCTTCTTAACTTAATTATTTATTAATCGTAAATATATATGTATTTAATATTAACATCCAAATACTTTTTAAATATTTTTTAAAGTATGCGTTTAAAGTCTGTCTTATACATAAACATTCGTCACTTTGTAACAAAGATGTGGTCAAATAAGAGGATATTTGGCTTATTTCATAGCTTAGCTCTTATAATAAAATCTAAATGTTGATGACAAAACAACGTTATTATTCTCTTGATGTGTTCAGAGGAGCAACCGTGGCACTCATGATTCTAGTTAATAATCCTGGCACTTGGGCCCACATGTTTACACCTTTAAAGCATGCAGCTTGGCATGGTTGTACGCCTACCGATTTGGTATTTCCATTCTTTTTATTTGCTGTCGGAAATGCGATGGCGTTTGTGATTCCCAGGCTGCAAGATGCTGGACAGGCCGTATTTTGGAGGAAAGTGATAAAAAGGGCTTTGCTGATTTTTGCCATCGGTCTGTTTTTAAACTGGTGGCCGTTTGTGCAATGGGTAGGGGATGGTCTGCAGTTCCGGGAATGGGTAGATTCAGGTAGCGGCGAACGCGGTGTCCGTATCTTCGGTGTTTTGCAACGTATCGCTGTGTCTTATTTTTTTGCGTCTATTTTGGTTTATTTCTTTAAGCCGAAGAGTTTAGTTTACCTATCCGCTTTAATACTGCTAGGCTATTGGGGGCTCTGTGCATTTCTAGGGGAGGGGGATCCGTACTCGCTGGAAGGTTGGTTTGGGACGGCTATTGATAAACAAGTATTGGGTGTTGCCCATATGTATAAGGGAGAAGGAATACCTTTTGATCCAGAAGGTTTGATGAGCACCATACCGGCTATTGTACAGGTCGTTTTTGGTTACCTAGCTGGGACGTTTATTCGAAAACAAGGAGAAGTGGATTGGCTGTGGACAAAAGTACCCAAGACAACAGAGGTTCATTTCAAGTTGTTGGCGGCGTTGATGACGACGGGGTTTATCCTTTTAATATTGGGTTGGGGTTGGTCTTTAGGTTTTCCTATTAATAAGAAAATATGGACAAGTTCTTATGTGCTTTATACAACAGGGCTGGGCATCCTTTCATTGGGTGTAATGATTTGGTTTATCGAAGTACAAGGTGTAAAGAATGCCTTAACAAGATTTTTTGACGTATTTGGAAAGAACCCGTTGTTTATCTTTGTGCTCAGTGGTTTGCTGCCACGATTTTTGGGTTTATTTCGGATTTCTGACGGTGTATCTTCCGAAGGCGTACCACAGTATTTAACGGCCTTATCGTGGTTTTATAAATATGTGTGTGCGAAAATTCCCGGGCCGCCGGAATTGGGCTCTTTTGTGTATTCTCTTTGTTTTTTGGGGATCATGTGGGGAATCTGCTATGTACTGGACAAGAAGAAGATTTATATTAAAGTTTGAGGAATTTTTAGTTTTAATTTCTATCTTTGCGCTCAATTAATAATTTTTTTTAACGCTTTAATATTATTCAAGAAATGTATTTAAGTAAAGAGTACAAAGCTGACATCTTCGCAGAATTTGCGGGTTCAGCAACAAATACTGGTTCTACAGAAGGACAAGTAGCTTTATTCACTAAAAGAATTGCTCACTTAACGGAGCATTTGAAAAAAAACAGAAAAGATTTTAACACACAACGTTCCCTACAGTTATTAGTAGGTAAACGTCGTTCATTATTAGCTTATCTGCACAAAAAAGATATCGAGCGCTACCGTGCTATTATCAAAGCATTGAGCTTACGTGATATCATCAAAAAATAAGCTTTTAGGAGATTAGTAAAAAGCCGCTTGTGAAAATAAGCGGCTTTTTTTGTGCGAAGTTCTTTACGTTGCTTATGCGCCAAAGGCTCCTATATAGGCCTCGGCTTGCGGAGCAGTATAGTTGTTGCCTTTAATGGTGATACCGTTAGGGAAGTTACGAAGGATATCTGTTCTTCCTATACCCAAAGCGGGAGATTCTGTTTTTAAATGGAAATCCCATTGTGGATCGAAAGCGGCATTATTTTGATCCATATCTAATGGATAATTGACAAAGAGAGGACTGTTTTCACCGGCCGCTGTCCCGCGAATTTCATCCGTACCGATAATCACGTTAGCCTCATCTTTCTGGAATTGATCCACAGATTGCTGCGTGTATCCGTAGTAGAAATTGTTTGTATATATATTTCGTTCATCCGGTCCCGTAGGGCTGTCGTATTTTATTCCATAACGGTTGTTTACCAAAAGATTGTTATAGATCTCTGCGCGGACTTCTTTTTCTACCCAAATGGATCCTCCTTTAGATGTTGGTCGCCTCCAGCCTGCATTTAATATGGTGTTGTTATACGCCTTGATGTAGCCTTGAGGTGTCCGGTCTCCTGAGTTAGATAGCTTGAGTGCATTGGTATTCGGACTGTACATGAGGTTGAAAGCAATGTCGGCTACGACGCCCGATTTAGTGTTAACTGCTTCTCCGCCCGATTCACCGTTTGCATAAAACTTATTGTTGGCAATGATGGTCTTTCCGCCTTCCAGGTAAAATGCGTCGTCTTTGAAATGACGGAAGGTGCTGTTCATGATGACGACTTTTGCATCGACATTTGATGTCCACAAAGCAGGAACATTTGCGCCAGCAGAAGCTTTGTAATACTGACCGAGAACGGATGGGGATGCTTCTGTGGTTTCGCCGCCGCCGTATTCCATAATAGTATGTTCCAACAAGATCTCCTCACTGCTTGGAGCAGCCAGAAAGCCTCCCCAGAGTCCTCCAAGCGCGTTTTCTTCGGTACGTTCTGATTCTTGTACACTCACTAATACTGGGTTTTCTGCGGTTCCCATGGAGTAGAGGTTGCCTTCAATAAGTACTTCTGGAGCTATATTTGAGTCCATGATTACGGTAACTCCTTCTTCAATGGTTAAACTTTCGCCTCGAGGGATAACCACGTGCCCTGTGACGTATATGGTGCTGCCTTTTTCCCAGACACCAGAGACATTTCCCGAAACGGAAGCCTCTGTAGGCGTTTGTATATTGTCGTCTGTAATCTCGGCTTCAGGATTTGACTTCGAGCAGGACGTAAAGGTTGTCGTTGCGCCGAGACCGATAGTAGCGGTCAGTAATGCTAAGCTGGTAATTTTCATGTTTTGATGATTTTAGTTATAAATTTTTATTTAAATATCTACTCTGATACCCAACAGATACGAACGTTGGTAATAATCTCGTTGAATCAAGGTTTTGCCGGCTAGATTTTGATAAGGGACACCAGCGTTCGTTGGAGATCCTTTTTGATATACTTCCATAGGGGTGTTTAGTAAATTTTGCGCTTTGATGAATAATGATGTTCGTTGTTTTATTTTTTTTTCTAACGAAGCATCCAATTGTAAAAATCCTTTTTGCCAGTGGTCTGCGTCTATAAACTGTGCTACCATGAATATACGCTCTCCGGTGTAATTAGCCGTTAGTTGCGCATCGAAACCGTTTCGTGTGTCTTTGTACAAGGTGGATAAGTTTGCTATATGCGCAGATTGGCCAAACAGGGGTCTGCTCTGTTTGACGTTAATCAACTCGAAATCGCCATTTTCATCTCTAATGCGTTGAGATTTATCTGTTGTAATGGATGAGTGCGTGTACGTGTAATTGGCTCGGATACCGATTTTGTTAAAATACCTGGTGAAATCCACCTCCAGACCAAGATTGTCTGCATTGCCAAAATTGCCTGGAGAATAGTAGATATCTTGTCCTCGGATGGCGTCCGCCTGTAGTGTATATTCGATGGGGTCTTGTATACGTTTGTAGAATAACCCAACCATGAATTGGTTGATGGTCGAAGAAAGCAATTCGTAGCGGAGATCAAAGTTATCTGCTATAGCTCTTTTTAGGTCAGAATTTCCCCGTTCCGTATAATCTTCGTTGACGATGGAGTAAGGGACAATTTCGAAGAAGCCGGGTCTGTTTATCGAACGGTAATAGGAGGCTCTTATATTGTTGTTGGGTCGGAGCTTATATTTAAAGCTGATAGATGGTAAAATGTCGGTATAACGCTGCGTTCCATTGGGTAAGGTCGTGACGTACAACATTTCGTACCCTTGAGCGGTGTGTTCGACACGAAGACCGCCGATGATGTCAAGTTTCTTATGGTGCCAATCCGTGCGAAAATAGCCTGCGCTAATTTTTTCATACGCATTATAAGTCAATGGAGATGCGTAGGACGGCCCGCCGTAGGACCAGTCGATTTGATCATAGGTTTGGTAGTCCTCACCGAAAAGTGGTTGAGGAACCGGTGTGCGCATAATATGTTCATTGAAGAAGTTATCTCTTTTCTTATCACGATATAGCCCGCCAATTTTCCAAACCGTTGGGGTATCGAATAAATTGGATTCGTAACGGAGATTCACCAATGCATTAAAATCGCGATCACTGTTGTTTTCCCAGCGTCTACGTCCGCCCGAAGCGTAGGTCTGTTTGCGCTCAAAATTTGTCTTTTCACCTACGGTGGACACCGTTGTGTTATCGGGTTGGGCGCCGGTAGCTTTATTGAATACGATGGACCAGTCTGTCGAAAATTTGTTCGTGATTCGGTGATCGGCTTGAAGTGTACTATTGTAAATCGACTGATCGGTGAGGCGTGCGCGCGTAGCAAAAGACATACTGCCATTCCCTTTTTCTGGATCGTACCCGCCATACTGTAAATTAGTTGATTCGATATCGCGAACTTGGATGTTGCGGAAATTCATATAAGCATTGTATAATCGGAATTTGTGCGCCTCGTTTAGCCTGTAATCTAGCTTGGAGTGTATGCCTAAACGCGTCTGCTGTTCGGAAAAAGAACGTTCATTTAGCGAGGTCAATGCAGAGGTGAGGTTGTCCTGTTCTCGCCTTTCGTTGAAGAATATGCTATTACTGCCACGGTAGGTGTTCTGAAAGCTTCCCGCAACTATTACGCCGAGCTTGTTTTCAAAAAAGCGATTCCCTAAGGTGAGTCCTGAAATAATATTAGGCATTGGACGTCGTTGTGAATAGTTCAAAGATGCGTTGCCAAAATCCGAGGCTATTGCGCTGTGATTTGCTCCATAGCGTTCGAAAGGGGACTTCTGCTCGATGTTTCGAAAATCATAACTTTTGAAATCTCTTTCAGTAAAGAGCTGGTTATAACCTGTGGCGAAATTGAACGAAAGTGTTTTTTTGACAGGAGCATCTTTCATTACCATATTGATTGCTCCGCCAATGGCGTCGCCCTCCATATCTGGGGTCAGTGATTTGAAAACTTCAAGACGATCAAGAAGCTCACTTGGGAAGATGTCCAATGGGACGTAACGATATTTATTGTCTGGGCTGGCTATTTTGATGCCATTAACAAGGGTGTAATTGTAGCGTTTATCCATGCCTCTCAATATGGCATGCTGACCATCGCCGTTGCTGTTTCGTTCTAAGGAAACGCCCGATATCCGTTGCACAGCGTTAGCAACCGTTAAATCTGGAGACGCTTGGATAGCTTTACCCGAGATCGTATTGATAACTTGACTTGCTGCTAGTTCTCTGATTCTCGCCATTTGTTCGCCTGCACCAGATAATTGGGCGTGCACAACCACTTCGTCTAAGCTCTTATTTTTGTCTTCGAGGGAAATAATTACGGCTGTTTTGTTCGCTGAAATAACATCGACGTTTACGTGAGCGGTTTTGTAGGAGATATAAGTTGCTAGAAGTCCATACGTTCCTTCTTGGAGACCTGGAAAGGAAAATCCACCATCCAAGCCTGTGCTTACAGAGGTTTGTTGATCTACCAAAACCACAGTCGCACCTATGATGGGCTCACCGGTAATTTTGTCGACCACATGTCCACGAATATCTTGCGCATGAGCTGCAAAAGATGTAAGACAACAGAAGGAAAGCCAAAAGTAAAATAATGCGTTTGTATTGTTATACATGGTTGTTCTGATTTGTTGAGACAAAAATGACTTTTTGTGTAAAACGAATCGAATTTCTTGTCGTACAAAAAGGAAACGGGCAGTATAACTGAGGAATCTAGATGTAAACAAAGACCTCTTTTATTTAGTTAAGTTCTTTGTGTATAGTGTGTTGTGTTTTTTTTAATCGCCATTAAGTTTATGTTAGCCCTATATTATCTCATGATGTCTTAAAGGCTTTGCAAAAAGGTTGTTAGGTTTTCGTTTTTATCAAGGTGTAATTTTTTTCGCAGGCGATATCTGGCAACACGTGCACTATCAATAGAAATTCCCAACAGAGTAGCAATCTCCTCTGTCGAAAAATTCATTCTTAATAAAGCGACAAGGCGCAGGTCGTTGGATTTCAGATTTGGACTGCGTTTCTGCAGACGTTGATAAAAATCGCCATGGACTTTTTCAACAGCTATACGGAAATCTTCCCAATATTTATCGTTGTTAAAACTTTGGTTGATTTGTACAAGAATACGTTTTAGCTGTTTTTTGTTGTCTCTTTTATCTTCTTTCAACAGGGTAGTTAGATCGTTTCTTAAGGATTCCAAAAATTGATTTTTGTTGATCACATACAAGGTTTTTGAGCTTAGTTCATGGCTTTTCGCCTCCAACTCTTTTTTAAGTGCTTGTTCTGCTAGTTGTTTGTGTGCTAGCTCTGCTTTTATTAGCTTGTTCTGTGTTTGGAGAAGGTCATTATTCTTTTGCCGTATGCTTCGTTCATTTCTGATTTTTGAGGTCTGAAATCTGAATAAAAGGAATGTTATTACAAGCACAGCGGTCGCGGTGACAATGCTGATCTTTTTTATATTGTTTAGTTGGGTGATTCTGTCTTCTTTTTCTTCTAGATCATATAGCACTTGATAAAAGGAGGTCTGTTGGCTGTTTTCTTTTGAGTACAGTTGTCTAGCGTAGCGACGGCTTTTTTCCATATAATGATAAGCGCTATCATCGCGACCGAGGAGGTGATGTGCTTTACCAATATCTCGATATGCACTTTCAATCTGATAGGCCTCGTTAAGTGTTTGTGCCAGATGCAATGCTTTGTGACTTTCTATTAGTGCCTGCTTATACTTTCCGGTTTTTCGGTACATGTCACCAATATTATTAATTACTTCAATTTTTGATAAATCGTCGTTTTTTTCCGTATATAACCTCAATGCTTCCGTAAAATGGAAGGTCGCCTCTTCATAACGCTCAAGGTCCTCATAAATGCTTCCTAAATTTTCGTGGATCTTGGCTAGCCCTTTTTTGTTTCCGCTATCGAGAAAAATATCTAGCGCTATGTTCTGATAATTTAGTGCGCTGTCATATTGAGCTTGTTTTTCGTACAAGTGCCCCAGTTTTCCGTACGTATTAGCGATACCCTCTGCGTATTGTATCGATTTATAGATCTCCAATGCTTTGCGATACGATTCGAAAGCTTTTGTTGGTTGGCGATTGTAGTAGTATAGAATACCGATGTCGCTAAGTAGTTCGGCTTGTTTTTTTTGATTGTTGGACGTTCTGTATAGTTGATATGATTCAAGATAGTCAGCAAGTGCTTGCGGATAGCTGCCTAAGTGATAGGCTATTTTCCCCATCTCTTGCAACGCCTCAGCGACAATTCCGGTTTTATCGGAAGTTTCTGTAGATTCCGTAATATGGCGCAGCTGAAGGTACGCGGAGTCAGGCTTTAGTCGCGCAATCATCTTCGCTTTGCGTAGTTCCAATTGTAGTTTTTCTTTGGATTGCGAGAAGCTTGGGGGAAGGGAGATAAGGGTAAACACGATAACGACGATAAATCTGTGCGCGCGCTTCTTCGATGGAATAGGGAGATTAATCGTTTTCCTCATAATATATGACAATATGATGCCCGTACAAAGTTAGGGGGTATGAGATTAACGTTGGATTAGAATTCTCTTAATGTTTGATTTGAATCGTTAATTGTGGAGAGTGAGATAGCGCGATATTTGCAACGGAAAAAAAATTAAAATTATTATTACCTTTGTTTGAATTTTAAAGGTCTATAAATAAGATGACATACGACAGAGTAATAAAAAGATGAACCCGTATGTCGAATTGAATTAAAATGAATTATAACGAAAAGAAAGTTACGATCGACTTGGGCAATGGTTTAGCCCCGATCGAGTTGTCTACCGGTAAATTGGCAAAGCAAGCTGATGGTTCGGTAGTGTTGAAGCAAGGCGATACGATGCTGTTGGCAACCGTAGTGTCGGCGAAAGAACCAAAAGAAGGAGTGGATTTCCTTCCGCTTTCAGTTGATTATCAAGAAAAATACGCGGCGGCGGGTCGTATACCAGGCGGTTTCCTTCGCCGGGAGGCAAGATTATCGGACTACGAGATTTTAATTTCGCGTTTGGTAGATAGAGCATTGCGTCCGCTATTCCCTGAAACGTACCATGCAGATACCCAGGTGATGATTTCCTTGATTTCTGCGGATAAAGATATTATGCCCGATGCATTGGCTGGTTTGGCTGCTTCAGCGGCAATAGCGGTTTCCGATATTCCCTTTAACGGCCCTATTTCTGAGGTCCGTGTTGCAAAGGTTAACGGTGGGCTGGTGATTAATCCTCGTTTATCGGAATTGGAAAATGCGACACTGGAATATATTGTAGCAGGCTCCGCTGAGGATATTGTGATGGTAGAAGGAGAGTCGAAGGAAATTTCAGAAGCGGAAATGGTAGAGGCTATTGCTTTTGCACATGAAGCTATAAAGAAACAGGTAGCTGCTCAGATAGAGCTCGCAAACTTGGTTGGTGCTACTGTAAAACGTGATGGCAACCACGAACCTTCTAATGCTGATTTGCGCGATGCAATTTTCGCGGCTACATACGACAAAGTGTACGCTGTAGCAAAATCTGGTTCGTCAAAACACGAGCGTTCGGATAAATTCGCGGAGATAGGCGATGCTTTTTTTGTTACATTGGGTGAGGAGATTGATGAAGAAACAGCATTTTTAGCCAAGAAATATTACCATGACGTGCAGTATGAAGCTGTTCGTAATTTGATCCTAGACGAAGGAATCCGTTTGGACGGTCGTGATGCGCGTACCGTTCGGCCAATATGGTCTGAAGTGGACTACCTGCCGGCAGCGCACGGATCAGCTGTTTTTACGCGTGGCGAGACGCAATCGTTAACATCGGTGACTTTAGGCGCAAAAGATGATGAACAGATGATTGACGGTGCATTTATTCATGGGTACAATAAGTTTATATTACATTATAATTTCCCCGCATTTTCGACTGGTGAGGTACGTCCAAACCGTGGGCCAGGTCGTCGCGAAGTAGGGCATGGTAACTTAGCCATGCGTTCGTTGAAACAGGTGCTACCTGCAGAGAACGAAAATCCTTATACCATCCGTGTGGTTTCTGATATCTTAGAATCCAATGGTTCGTCTTCTATGGCTACGGTATGTGCAGGCACGTTGGCGCTAATGGATGCGGGTGTGAAATTAAAAGCACCTGTTTCGGGAATTGCCATGGGGCTTATTACTGATGGGAAAACGGGTAAATATGCTATTTTATCAGATATTTTAGGAGACGAGGATCATTTAGGTGATATGGATTTTAAGGTGACCGGTACAGAAAATGGTATTGTGGCCTGTCAAATGGACCTGAAGATTAACGGATTGAAGTGGGAAGTGTTGACGCAGGCTTTGGATCAAGCGAAAGAAGCCCGTCTGCACATCTTGAATGAAATGAAGAAAACGCTTGAGACACCTCGTGAAGATTACAAACCACACGCGCCGCGTATAGTGTCTTTTACGATCGACAAGGAGTTTATTGGTGCTATTATTGGGCCTGGTGGAAAGATTATCCAGGAAATGCAGCGTGAAACTGGTTCTACGATCTCGATCGAAGAAGTTGACGGCAAAGGCATCGTACAAGTATTTGCGGACAACAAAGCAGCAATTGATGCGGCCGTTTCGCGTATCAAAGCCATTGTTGCTAAACCAGAAGTAGGTGAGGTGTATGAAGGCAAGGTAAAATCCATTATGCCATTTGGGGCCTTCGTAGAAATCATGCCAGGTAAGGATGGCTTACTGCATATTTCCGAAATCGAATGGCGACGGTTAGAAACTATGGACGGTGTATTGAAGGAAGGTGATGTCGTGAAAGTGAAACTATTGGATATCGATAAACAAGGGAAGCTTAAACTCTCCCGTAAAGCGTTGTTGCCTCGTCCGCCAAAGGAAGAGAAACCGAAGTCTGAAACAGAGACAAAGGATAAACCGCAAGGGTAATGTTACAATAGATTATATAGAAAGCCTGTTGAAAAGCAGGCTTTTTTTATGAAATATAGTACTTCATTGCATCATGGAGATATGAAAAGTTTTTTATTACCAGCGTTTCTTTTATTGCTGCTCATGCGTACGTCATATTTGGTTAGGGGTCAGGACTTTGAGTCTGCTTATATCGATTTGTTGAAAAACGAACTGCAAGCACTACCCTACAAGGACTTGAATGTGCCCTACTCACTATCGTACGATTCATCACAAATGGGGTATGTTTTCCAAGCCCCACAACTCTTTCTGGATTCTGCTTTACGTACTAGAATCGACAGAAACGTCAACGCGTTGCCTAGAACAACAGGGGCTTCATACAAAGGAACGATTCGTTTTGACGACTATACCAACGCTATCTTTATCCGCTCGGAGGTCGTTGGCGCTGCTTTGCTTATTAATGGCATGCATGTGATGGCAGAACCGCGAGGTGGAATGACACGTTTCATGAAACGGTGGGGAGGATTTTTAGACTCTTTGAAAAGAATCGATAAGTTTGAGGATAAAAATATAGGTCTTGATAGTTTCGTATATATGATTGTCGAAGTAAACGGATCTCTGGTTTGCGGGGACACTTCGGAGGCCGGACAGTTGCTTCAACAATTTATTCGAGGTGAAAAGCCCTGGGGGCCCGGTATCATGAGTGGACGACCTTTGGTACAGCATGTAGCGTTGCAGATACCGTCTTACGGCATGAATTATGATAAATTGAGGTATAAGCAACATGGAGGACTCCGTACACGTATACTTATAAATGGCGAAGAGAAAATAGTATGTTTTAGTTATGAGTTGCCTAGAGAGCAGGATGTCCGTACAATATTGTCTGTGGCGTATGAAAACCGTAGATATGTCGCGCCTGTTTTTCATAAAGGCCCTGTAAATGAATTGGAGCAGCTAGTCACGTTTTTGAGAGGAGAACAGATTGATATTTCTTATTATAACCCCTATATGGCCAATCGTGTGTATTTTTATATCATAGATGATTGAGTCACAATAAGTAGGGGCGGGCGGGTTGTCAAATTGACAGCCCGCCCCTACTTATACATTTTTAGAGCATAATGACCGATTCTATCTTTGAAACCTTCTTATAGTAATCAATTACATCGTCGGCATTGTTTACGAACGTTTCTACCGTGATGGACTTATATTTTCCGCCGGATGAGTCCTTTTCCGAAAACTTGGTGCTATCGTGCGTAAATAGCTGTTTTACTTCTTTTTCCGCGTTGTTTTTCGCCTTTATTATAAATTTGAAAGTATATATCGACGGAAACTGTTCAACGGAATTTAGCTTTGCGCGAAAATTATCGTAGAAGTCTGCTGCATTGTTGCCTTCGTCGTCCGGAAGGTCTTGGATATGGATATCATTGTTAAATTCGCTCATTATTATATTTTTTACCATACTTTATCAATAAGTGTACCACGCAGTATAAAAAAAATTAGTAGATTGGAATCCATTATGGCAGGTGAAAAACGGATTTCGATTAGCGATGTGGCGAAGGCCGTGGGTGTTTCTATTACCACGGTGTCTTTTATCCTGAATGGTAAGGCCAAGGAGAGAAGAATCAGCGAGGCGGTAAACAGACGTGTCCTAGACTATGTGAAACAAGTCGGGTATAAACCAAGCCGATCGATAAGGAAAGCGGGAGGGAAAGCGAAAGTGCTTGCATTCTTGTCTGAAAATATTGCAGACCCGTTTTTTTCGGAAGTCGGCAGACATATCGAAACATTGGCGGCCGAATTGGGGTATCAAGTTCTTTATTGCGATACCAGGAATGATGTGAATAGAGCCAATCAGTATATCCAACTGTGTATAGAAAAAGAAATTGAAGGGTTGATTGTGGTTCCGCCGGAGAATTTCGAAAAGACTGCCGAAAAAATGAAGCAACGTATCCCGATGGTAATGTTCGATCGGTATCTACCCACAGTTGAAACTAGTTATGTAGTTTCTGACAATCGGACGGGGGCTTACAACGCTACTAAATATCTATTGGAGCAAGGTAATAAGCGCATCGGGCTGGTTTCCTTATATTCCAGTCATACCCATATAAGAGGGCGGTTAGATGGTTATATGGAAGCTATGGATGAGTTTCGGATGCAATCTTTTATTAGAAAACTTAGTGCAGACAGTCCCGCGGCTGAAACAGCCATACAGATCGCGGAATTTTTAGTTGATAATAAATTAGACGCGGTGCTGTTTGCGACCCATTGTTTGGCTGTTGATGGTCTGTCCGGGATAAGAGAAAAGGATATAGTAATGCCGAGAATAGTAACGTTTGATGATCATGTCTTATTCAACCATTATAGGCCTGCCATTTCGGCAGTTGTTCAAGACGTGGAGCAATTGGCAAAAAAGCTCCTGGAAACCTTAGCCGCGGAAATCAAAGGAAAACCGGAAGCAATATCTAAAATAGTGGTTCCGTGCAAGTTGGAAGTTCGCGAATCGCTTATTTTTTAACAGGAACGAACTTCATGGATAACGAATTTACACAATGTCTCGTGTTTTTAGGGGTGAACCTTTCTCCTTCGAATACATGGCCAAGATGCGCATCACATTTTGCGCAGAGAATTTCCACGCGTCGCCCATCTGCATCGCGTACACGTTTTACCGCGCCGTCAATCTCATCATCAAAGCTAGGCCAGCCGCAATGCGATTCAAATTTGTCGCTTGAATGATATAAAGGCGCTTCACACCGCTTGCACACATATGTTCCTTCTTCTTTATTTTCAAGTAGATCGCCTGTAAAGGGTCTTTCAGTACCTTTGTGTACGATTACATATTCTTCTTCTGGTGTGAGTTTGTTGTATTTTGTGCTCTCATTCATGGTTATAAAAGTTGATGTTTGCTTTTTGTTTGTTTGTGTTACAGATGCGCGACTGCAAGCGTACGCTGCAACCAGTAATAACAATAAACATATTCGATAATCAAACATGGATACTAAGTTCGTCAACTTTCTTTAGAACTTTGTTGGGTATATGTCAAGAATTTCACTTTTTTAGCATCCCTAATGGTAAAATTGAAAGACGCGTTAAATGCTAATAAGCCCCTTTTTTACGCTGTTTTACCGAATTATTTAGAATGGTTTTAAATTGTTAATTTGCGTCATTAAATTGTCACTGATTGCTTAAATAGTTATACTTTTGTGCATTGTTTGGAGGGTTTAAACCACTTAGACGAGTATTTTAAAAAGTTTTATATCATAAATAAATAGTATAAAGTGCTAAATATGAGAAATATCTCATCCGTTTTGGGAAGACTTGCAAAGACAGTGTCAGTTGGAATGATGTTGTTGTTTGCCGTTACAATGGCGCATGCGCAGGATGTTAAAGAGGGCGAGACCCTTTTCAAATCGAAATGTACAACTTGTCACAGTGTGTCGAGGAACATGGTTGGTCCAGCGTTGGCGGGGATGTCGGAGAGACATTCCGAAGAGTGGTTACTTTCTTGGATTAAGAATTCGCAGGCGTTGATCGCTTCCGGTGATGAAACAGCTGTACAGCTTTTCGAAGATTGGAATAGGTTGGTAATGACATCTTTTACCGACTTATCTGATGACCAAATTAAGAGTATCATTGCTTATGTGGACGCCGAAGAGGCGAAAGCTGCAGAGGGCGGCGGTGATGCCGCTAGTGGTGGCGCTGGTTCGACGCAATCAAGTGATGCGAATACACTGATGATTCTTGGTCTAATTGCGATCGTGGTTTTGGTAATTGTTGTAATCGTTGTCCTAAATCGCGTAATCCGTACGTTAGAGAAAGTAATTGCTAGCAACCAGGCTGCAATCGAAGCAGCGCAAGCTGAAAACGAAGCATATGAAGAGGATCGTTTCGGTAAATTTGCTAGAGCTTTTATACGCAATAAGAAACTAGTCGGCTTTTCGGTGTTGATGTTGGTGGCATTTTTAGGGGTGTTGGGATGGAATACCATGTGGAACGTCGGTGTTCACGAAGGATACCAGCCTGTGCAGCCTATTAAGTTCTCTCATCAGATTCATGCGGGAGTTAATCAGATCGAGTGTCAGTATTGTCACGGGGGCGCATTTAAATCGAAAAATGCATCTATTCCTTCAGCTAATGTATGTATGAACTGTCATAACACAGTTACTGCTGCGGATCATTATGACGGCGAAACTTCGCCCGAAATTGCGAAAATATACAGAGCGTTGGATTATGATCCAGCTACAAGAGAGTATGGGGATAATCCGAAGCCTATTGAGTGGGTGAGGATTCATAACCTACCTGATTTTGCTTACTTTAATCACTCACAGCACGTGTCTGTGGCTGGTGTAGAGTGTCAGACATGTCACGGACCAATAGAAACAATGGAGGAGGTTTATCAGTACTCTCCTTTAACCATGAAATGGTGTGTGGACTGTCACAAAACAACAGAAGTGAATGCTGATAATGCTTACTATGATCAGTTGATCGAAGCACATGAGAAATTGAAGAAAGGTGAGAAAATGACCGCCGCTATGATCGGTGGTTTAGAGTGTGGTAAGTGTCATTATTAATAATAATTAATTTAGAAATACGCAATCTTATATACAGCTTAAATGGATAGCAATAAAAAATATTGGAAAGGTTTGGAAGAATTGCAACAAACGCCTGCGTTCGTAGAGAACAATAAGGGGGAGTTTGCTGAGCCTATTCCTGTAGAAGATGTATTAAATGAAGCAGGTTTAAGCACGAGGACACCCCGTCGTGACTTTTTGAAAGCTTTGGGATTCGGTTTAGGGGCTGTAACATTGGCGGCATGTAATCGTACGCCTGTGCATAAAGCAGTTCCATATGTAATTAAACCAGAGGAGGTGACGCCGGGTATCCCGAACTTTTACGCTTCTTCTTTTAATGGTCAGAGTGTATTGGTGAGAACCCGTGAAGGGCGTCCAATCTCTCTTACTGCAAACCCTAATTCAATCGGTCTCAACCAAGGTACGGACGCAATTACTTCAGCTGTAGTTTTGGATCTGTACGATATGTCTAAATTGCAAAACCCGCAGTTAGAAGGTAAGGACGTAGATTGGTCTACTTTAGATAAAACAGTAATAGACGCTTTAGATAAGGCTGCGGCAGCAGGAAAGCAAATTGCGATAGTATCTAATACGGTGAATAGCCCAACCGCTTTGGCTGCTATAGCTACATTTACAGCCAAATATCCGACAGCTGTACACGTACAGGTTGATGCTGTATCATATAGTGGTATCATAGAGGCTAACAGAGCAAGTTTTGGAAATGCGGTTATACCGTCTTATCACTTTGCGAACGCAAATGTAGTGGTTTCGGTCGCTGCAGACTTTTTAGGTTCTTGGTTGGCAGGTGAAGAGCATACGCAAGATTATATTCGAAACCGAGATTATAAATCGTTAAAGAATGGTAAGATGTCGCGTCATATTCAGTTTGAGTCAGGTTTGAGTATGACCGGTTCTAACGCGGATGTGCGTATTGCTATAAAACCTTCTGAAGAGGGCGCTGTGTTAGTTTCTTTGTACAATGCGATTACCGGACAGTCGTTGGCTGGAGGTGTTTCTAACAAAAAGGCACAAACAGCGATTACTTTAGCCGCGAAAGAGCTGACTAATAATAGAGGTAATGCTGTGGTTGTCGCAGGCTCTAACGATGTCAATATCCAACTTTTAGCTAACGCAATTAACAGTGCGTTGGGTGCTTACGGAGCGATTATCGACCTAGATAACTATTCTAAACAATTCCAAGGTTCTGATGCTGCATTCCAGCAATTCTTATCAACAGCTGCTGCGGGGCAGGTAGGTGCAGCGTTCTTCTTAAACAGTAATCCGGTTTATGATTACGTTAAAGCGAATGATGTAACCAATGCACTTTCAAAGATTGATTTCACCCTTTCTTTTGCTGATCGGGCTGATGAGACTGCATCTACATTGAAAGCAATTGCTCCGACCTCTAGCTTTTTAGAGTCGTGGGGAGATGCATCTGCAAAAGAAGGTTATTTTACGATTGTTCAGCCTACTATCAACCCTGTTTTCAATACGCGTCAGGCGGAGCAGAGTTTATTAGTATGGGCGGGTGACAATACAAATATTTACGATTTCGTAAGAAAGAATTGGGAGGATAATATTCTTGCTGGTACGGGCAAGTCGTGGAATGAGGTCTTGCAAGTAGGTTTTATCTACAAAGGTTCGTCGGTAGGGTCTTCCTATACAGCGAATGTTGACGTGAACGCGGTAGCAAATGCTATCGGTACAACTTCAAAAACTATCGTCGGAGATTTCGAATTGAAATTATACGAATCGACAGTAATGCGCGATGGCCGTTACGCGAACAACGCGTTTTTGCAAGAGTTACCTGATCCTGTATCTAAGGTGACTTGGGATAACTATGCGGCATTGAACCCGCGTGATGCAGAGAAACTCGGTTTAGGAGAAAACGGTAAAGTGACGGTGGAGGCTAACGGCTATTCTGTAGAATTACCCGTGGTGTTACAGCCAGGTCAAGCTTTAGGCACGGTTTCCGTTGCTGTTGGTTATGGTCGCACGAAAGTGGGTAAAGCAGGTAATAATGTAGGACAGAATGCTTATCCATTTGCCCGTCTAGTTAATGGCAGCGTTCAGTTTGAAGCAAAGGCGAATGTTACAAAAGCTAGTGGTACCTACGAGTTAGCACAAACACAAACGCACCATACTATCGAAGGTAGGAACATTATTCGTGAAACGACGTTTGCGAAATATTTGAAAGACCCGAACTCTGAATCAGGACGTTTTGCAGATTCTCATAAGACGTATGACTTATGGAATAAATTTGAATCTCCAGGCCACAAATGGGTGATGGCAATCGACTTGAACGCGTGTACGGGATGTGGTTCTTGTATCGTGGCCTGTAGTGTAGAAAATAACGTTCCTGTTGTAGGTAGGGATGAGGTTCGTCGCCGTCGTGAGATGCACTGGTTGCGTATTGACCGTTACTACACGTTGGAGACGGAAGGAGGCAGATTGACGAAGGAAAAGGAAATTGCCCAGGCATCGGACTACGATTATGAAGATGTGACTGTTGTTCACCAGCCTATGTTGTGTCAGCACTGTGACCATGCCCCTTGTGAAACGGTATGCCCGGTACTAGCTACCGTACACTCGTCGGAAGGACTTAACCACATGGCGTACAACCGCTGTTTCGGTACACGTTATTGTGCAAACAACTGTCCGTATAAAGTACGTCGCTTCAACTGGTTCAACTACTGGAATGATTCTCGTTTTGATAACTATTTGAACAACGAATTTACGCAGTTGGTGCTGAATCCGGATGTGACTACACGCTCGCGTGGGGTTATGGAGAAATGTTCGATGTGTATCCAACGTATTCAGGGCGGTAAGTTACAAGCGAAGATGGAGAATCGCAAGTTAAGAGACGGCGATGTAAAAATGGCTTGTCAAGAGGCTTGTTCGGCAAATGCTATCATCTTTGGTGATGTTAATGATCCGGAATCAGAGGTTTCAAAAGCTTTACGTAACGAACGTGTATACTATGTGTTGGAAGAAATCAACGTTCAGCCTAACATTGGTTATATGACGAAAGTTAGAAACACATTTGAAGCGTAATTTTATTCTAATCTGAAATAAAACAACTATGTCATCGCATAACGAATCAATATTAAGAGAACCATTAGTAACCGGCAAGAATATCACTTATGCTAAAGTGACAGATGATATCTTGCTTCCGGTTGAAAATAAACCTAACAAAGCTTGGTGGATCGGTTTTATTGTAGCCGCTCTAGGGGCAATGTTGTGGGTAGTGAGTGTCGGCTACACCTTTTGGACGGGTATCGGCGCTTGGGGTC
Source organism: Sphingobacterium haloxyli (assembly GCF_002980525.1). Classification (GTDB taxonomy): domain Bacteria; phylum Bacteroidota; class Bacteroidia; order Sphingobacteriales; family Sphingobacteriaceae; genus Sphingobacterium; species Sphingobacterium haloxyli. The sequence goes on along the minus strand of NZ_PVBQ01000001.1, from coordinate 62,673 downwards.
TGAATAAAACGGTAGGTTGGGCATGGGATATCACCGACTTCGTATGGTGGGTAGGTATCGGTCACGCCGGAACGTTGATTTCAGCCGTATTGTTACTTTTCCGTCAGAACTGGCGTAACTCCATTAACCGCTCCGCGGAGGCGATGACCATTTTCGCCGTTATTTGTGCGGCTACTTATGTTGTCGCACACATGGGACGGCCCTGGTTGGCATACTGGATCTTCCCATTGCCAAACCAGTTTGGATCTCTGTGGGTAAACTTTAACTCGCCATTGGTATGGGATGCGTTTGCGATCTCTACTTATTTCACGGTGTCGCTAGTGTTCTGGTATTGTGGTCTTTTGCCCGATATTGCGTCTGTACGTGACCGTGCTACAGGTCTTAAACAAAAAGTTTATAAAGTCCTATCATTCGGATGGAATGGTTCGGTTAAGACTTGGCAGCGCTTTGAAATCGTTTCTTTGATTTTGGCAGGTATTTCTACACCACTCGTGCTTTCCGTACACACAATTGTATCGATGGACTTCGCTACTTCCGTGATTCCGGGATGGCATACCACTATTTTCCCGCCGTATTTTGTCGCGGGAGCGATTTTCTCTGGCTTTGCGATGGTTCAGACACTCTTGCTGATTCTTCGTAAGGTGATGAACTTTGAGAACTATATTACCATGTTTCATATCGAAGCGATGAATAAAATCATTATGGTAACTGGTTCTATCGTGGGTATCGCTTATTTAACAGAGTTGTTTATCGCATGGTATTCTGGCTCCGAATATGAGATGTATGCTTTTGCAAATCGTATCGCGGGTCCCTATGCTTGGGCATACTGGGCCATGATGACTTGTAACGTAATCTCCCCGCAATTGTTCTGGTTTAAAAAGATTCGTACAAGTATTCCGATTTCTTGGGTATTGTCCATCGTGGTAAACATTGGAATGTGGTTTGAGCGTTTCGTTATCATTGTAACCTCGTTACACCGTGATTACCTGCCTTCTTCATGGGCAATGTTCTATCCTACATGGGTTGATGTAGGTATCTTTGTCGGTTCGATCGGTTTGTTCTTCACGTTGTTCTTGCTATTCTTGCGGTTCTTACCGGGTATTGCTATTGCAGAGGTTAAGTTGTTATTGAAGTCAGCGAGTTTACAGCAAAAGACCAAATTAGCACAAGAGGGCGCGTTTCCAGATGAACAAGTTAAGTTCTTCCAAGATTCTTTAGAGAAATATGATTCAGTTTCTGAGGAAGATATTAAGGCATTAGACGTTAGAAAATAATAAGCAATGAGCAATACGAAATATATATTAGGTAGTTTTGCCGATCCCGATGACATGATGCACGGTATCGACAAGTTACAGGCAAACAATATCAACATATATGATTGTTTCACGCCGATGCCTATTCACGGAATTGAGGCCAAGTTAGGCGTAAAACCATCTCGTTTACCTATCGCTGCGTTTTGTTTTGGCGCTTTGGGTACCTGTTTGGGATTCAGTTTGTTGTATTATACTATGGCGCATGATTGGCCGATGAATATCGGCGGGAAGCCATCCTTACCATTGCCAAACTTTGTGCCGGTAACGTTTGAGGTAACAATTTTGCTCTGTGCCTTGGGTATGGTGGCAACTTTCTTCTACCGTAACCACTTATTTCCTGGACGTTCGCCTCGGGTGATGGACTTGAGGGCTTCAGATGATCGTTTTATTATTGCAATAGATGCTCATGAAAACACAGACCACGCGCTAATCGAGTCTTTATTGAATGATGCTGGTGCGGTTGAAGTTAAATACAATGAAAGAAAATATGTTAGCTATGAATAAGAAGAATTTTCTTGGATCTGTATGCGCTGCATTTGCTTTGGCGGCGGTAGTTTCCAGCTGTGGCGATGGAAAGACGCGTAGTACAGGATGGGAATTCTCCAGAAATATGTATGATCCGATTGCTTACAATCCGGATCAACCTAATAACAATTTTAAAAATGGAATTACTGCACAGTTACCGCCGGAGAATACAACTCCAATAGGTTTTGAGCGGTTTGAGTTTGATAATTCGATAGAAGAATATGAGCGTGCAGGTAGAGAATTGTCTAATCCGTTAGCAATTACAGAGGCAAACTTAGCCAAAGGAGACGCCTTGTATCACACCTATTGTGCTGTATGTCATGGTAAAGACGGAAAAGGGGATGGTCCGATAACGCAAGACCGTTCGGTAGAGGATTCGCGTGGATCTCGTCAGTTGGAGAACTTTCCTCCCCCACCATCTTATCAGAAATCAGACGGCGCGAATTCTTCACGCGGTGGGGCGATGAGTGAATTGACAGCTGGTAAAATATACCATACGATTTATTATGGTCATAACTCCATGGGGTCTCATGCTTCACAGCTGTCGCCGGAGGAACGTTGGCAGGTTGTCATGTACGTACAGGAATTACAAAAAAAATAATCTAACATCAATATAGTAAATGGGAACTCACAATCATCATCACGATTATAATTTCGGCGAAAGATTTCAATTCGCTGGTATCGCTAAGATACTCAGCTTGGTTGGAATTGCTGTAGGGGTTGTAGCCGTTGCTTTCGGCCTTCTATCAAGTGACCATATTATGGTTGAACGTACATACGCTAACCTATTATTGATGGGTTATTATTTCACTTGTGTATGTGCTGCGGGGGCATTTTTCTTAGCGTTGCAATTTGTTACGCAATCGGGTTGGTCAGCTGGTTTGATCCGTATTCCGCAGGCAATGGCTAGCGTACTGCCAATAGCAGCAATTATCTTGCTTGTTATTGTTGGTTTAGGATTGTTTACACATAATTTATATCACCATTGGCATGCTGATGGATTAATGGATGAAAATAGTCCAAACTATGACGCATTGGTAGCTGGTAAACAAGCGTTTTTGAATGTCCCTGGATTTCTGATCCGTCAGATTCTGTTCATGGGCTCATATAGTATCTTCGCTTTTATTTTGGCTAAGTTGTCTTACAAAGAGGATTTAGAGGGGGGATTGAACTCGTATAAGAAAAGCTTTAAATTGTCCGCACTTTTCTTAGTTATATTTGGTTTTACAACGCCTATCTGGTCTTTCGATACGGTAATGTCCTTAGAAGCACACTGGTTCTCTACCATGTTTGGCTGGTATAACTTCGCTGCCATGTGGGTCAGTGGATTGGCTGCGATTATTATTATTTTAGTATTGGTAAGAAAGGCTGGTTACCTAGCGTGGGTAAATGAAAACCATTTGCATGATTTAGGTAAGTTGTTATTTGGTTTCTCCATTTTTTGGACATATGTTTGGTTTGCTCAGTTTATGCTGATATGGTATTCTAACATTCCAGAGGAGACCGTATATTTTTACAAGAGATGGGAACCGGAGTACAAGCCTTGGTTCTGGTTGAATGTTATTATTAACTTTCTAGCGCCGTTGTTGCTTTTGATGGATCGTGATGTGAAGCGCAAGGAGGGGATGATGTTATTTGTAGCCATCTTGTTGTTGTGCGGACACTGGTTAGATTATTATATTATGATTATGCCAGGAACCGTCGAGAATCATCGTGGATTTGGGTTTATTGAGATCGGAACTGCTATCGGTTTTGTTGGCCTGTTTACATTTCTCGTAATGAGCAAATTAAGTAAACATGCGTTAGCGCCAAAGAATCATCCATTCTTGGAAGAAAGTTTACATCATCAGATATAGTTTCTAATCATTGCATAATAATACGTTTAAACGTTTTAATAAGAAATGAAATTTAAAATTAATAACAGATTCAGAGCCGTGTTGGGATGCTTACTAGCTGTAGGATTGTTGTTCTCTACACCAAGTTTTGCATTTCAGCAAGATTCATTAGCCCAGGATACTGCTGTCTCAGCAGCTAGTGATACAGTTGAAGAGGGACAGGCTGATACAGCCGCGACAGCGACGACAGCAGACACAACAGGTACGGCAGAAGGAGGAGAGGCTACGGCCGCGACAGCAACATCGAAATCATCATCGTCTTCGGCGATGGCAGTTGATGAAGGACCTCAGATAGACCCACAGGTTTATAAAAATATGACGTACTACATTCTTTTATTCTTAATTCTGTGTACGGTTGTGGCAGTTGTTGGTAAGGTATTATCCATTTACGAGCTTACCCGTAAAATGAATGGAAGATATAATCCGTTTGCGAATAATACTTTTCAAGCAGTCCTGATGGTTATATTCCTAGTAGCTTTTCTAGGGTTTGTATACTATGGATATGCGGTTTGGGGCGACTGGGCATGGCGTTCGGCTGTTACAGAGCATGGTGAGCGTATAGATACGATGTTTATCATAACCACGGTGATCATCACTATTGTACTAGTATTGGTACACATCTTGTTATTGACGTTTCCGTATATCTATCGTATGCGCAAGGGCACGAAAGCCTATTATTATCCACATAATGATACAATAGAAAAGATTTGGACAATTGTACCCGCTATTGTGTTGACGGTCTTGGTATTGTTCGGTTTCTTTACTTGGAGATCGATTACCAACGTTCCTGAAGAATTACAGAAATCTGCAATTCAGGTGGAGGTTTTAGGGGAACAATTTCAATGGCAAGTTCGTTATCCTGGTGCTGATGGTGTAATAGGCAAGCGTAACTATAAGTTGACTACGCCTATGAACTCGTACGGTATCGATTTCAATGATAAGCATGCTTGGGATGATATCCAAGCATCGGACATTGTCATCCCTGTAAATAAATCAGTACGTTTCCATATTATTTCGAAAGATATTATTCACTCGTTTTATATTCCTGATTTCCGCGTGCAAATAAATGCCGTTCCGGGCATGACCAACTACTTCCAGTTTACTCCAACGATGACTACGGAAGATATGCGTGAAAAAATGGACGATCCGAAGTATGATTTTATTATGCTTTGTAATAAGATATGTGGATCAGGTCACTACAACATGCAGAAGAAAGTTATAGTAGTTACCGAGGAAGAATATAAAGAATGGTTGAGTACGCAGAACAAGTATTTTACGGAAGATTTGCAGAAGGAATTTGCTACGGCAAATGCTGAAGATTCGAAAGAACTCACTACAGCTTCATTAAATTAATATTGAGCGCTCTTCGGCCATTGAAGAAAAAATAAATAGAGAAATTTTAAACGAATATGTCAAGTACAGTTATATCGCACGGCGCAGCGCATCATGACGCACATGATCATCATCAGGAGACCTTCTTAACGAAGTATATCTTCAGTCAGGATCACAAGATGATTGCGAAACAATTTTTGATCACAGGTATTGTGATGGCAGTCTTCGCTATGGTGCTTTCTATCTTATTCCGTATCCAATTAGCTTGGCCGGATACAGATTTTCCAATTTTAGAAGTCTTTTTGGGCAAATGGGCCGAAGGCGGACGGATGAAACCTGAATTTTTCCTATCATTGGTAACCATTCACGGTACCATGATGGTATTCTTTGTACTGACAGCTGGTTTGTCAGGTACATTCAGTAACCTATTGATTCCATATCAATTGGGCGCACGCGATATGGCGTCGCCGTTAATGAATATGTTATCTTATTGGTTCTTCTTTACGGCATGTGTTATTATGGTAGCCTCTTTCTTTGTTGAAAGTGGACCTGCTTCTGCCGGATGGACCATTTATCCGCCATTATCATCGGTGCCGACGTCCATTCCTGGCTCTGGTTTGGGGATGACGTTGTGGCTAGTTAGTATGACCTTGTTTATCGCTTCTCAGGTATTGGGTGGTGTAAACTATATTAGTACCGTATTGAATATGCGTACAAAAGGGATGGATCTTTGGAAAATGCCATTAACAATTTGGGCTTTTTTCCTGACAGCTATTGTTGGTTTGTTGTCTTTCCCTGTATTGGTGTCAGCGGTTGTTCTTTTATTCTTTGACCGTTCAGTGGGTACATCTTTCTATCTGTCGGACTTAGTGGTTCAAGGTGAGATTTTACCAAATGAAGGCGGGTCGCCGATTTTATTCCAGCACTTATTCTGGTTCTTAGGCCACCCAGAGGTATACATCGTAGTGATGCCCGCATTGGGTCTGACTTCCGAAATTATCTCTACAAATTCTCGAAAACCAATCTTTGGATACCATGCGATGGTGTACTCTTTGGTTGGTATTACAGTTTTGTCGTTTATCGTTTGGGGACACCATATGTTTGTAACCGGTATGAATCCTTTCTTAGGAGGCGTATTTATGATTACGACGTTGATTATAGCGGTGCCGTCTGCCGTGAAGGCCTTTAATTATATTGCCACATTATGGCGCGGTAATATACGCTTTACCCCAGCAATGATGTTCGCTATTGGAATGGTTTCATTCTTTGTATCGGGTGGTCTGACAGGTCTATATTTGGGTAACGCTGCATTAGATATTAACTTACATGATACCTATTTTGTGGTGGCTCACTTCCACTTGGTAATGGGATCAGCGTCTATTTTCGGTATGTTAGCGGGTGTCTATCATTGGTATCCAAAAATGTTTGGACGTATGATGGATACGAAATTGGGCTATCTTCATTTCTGGCTTACATTTATTGGAGCTTACCTAGTGTTCTTTCCAATGCACTTTATGGGAATAGATGGCGTACCTCGTCGGTACTATACCTTTACAGCATTCCCTTTTATGGATAAATGGATTTCCGTGAACTTGTTGATTACTTGGGCTGCTATTGTAGCTGGTTTAGCGCAGGTGGCTTTCTTGTGGAACTTTTTTGCTTCGATTTGGAAAGGCAAGAAAGCAACACAAAACCCTTGGAATTCTAATACGTTGGAATGGACTACGCCGGTAGAGCATATTCATGGAAACTGGCCGGGCGAAATTCCTACTGTTTATCGTTGGCCTTACGATTATAGTAAGCCAGGGCATGATACGGATTTCATCCCGCAGACTGTTCCGTTTTCTGAAACAATGAGCTCAAATTTGCCGCATGATTTTGAGGGAAATGAAGAGGCTATTCGTATTCAGGAAGAGTGGAACAAAGCAAATAATAGAGAGGTTAAAGAAGGATAGAAGGCCTTATAAAAAGAGAGAAGAGGTGTGTGATGTATCCTGCTACAGAGAAACGGTTCATTAGGGCAAATAGAATTACAATTCTTGTTTTGTTCCTTGTTATTACAGCAGGGGGAATCGTTAGGAGCACAGGATCTGGGATGGGATGTCCGGATTGGCCGAAATGTTTTAATCGGATAATTCCTCCTACACACGTTTCGCAGCTACCAGAAGGGTACGAGAAACAATATATTGAAGGGCGAGCAAAAAAAAATCAACGTTTTGCGAGAATAGTCGCGTTCTTCGGTTATCCGGATATGGCTGATAAGATACGCCACGATGAGACTATCCTGCAGCACGAGGAGTTTAATGCGGCAAAAACCTGGACAGAGTATATTAACCGACTGGTTGGTGTCGTTGTTGGCTTTTGCTTGTTATTTTCTGCGGTGTTCTCGTTTACCTACTCTAAAAGTAAGCCATCTATTGTATGGTGGAGCGTTCTGAATGTTTTTGTGGTAATTATCCAAGCTTGGTTGGGGTCCATCGTGGTTTCTACGAACTTGATGCCTTGGATTATTACCGTACACATGCTTTTGGCACTGGTTATTGTAGCAATTAGTATATATACATTTTATCTAGCTACAACGATGCGGAATACAAGCATCTTGATTAACCATCGCTTTGATTTGTTGAAAGGGATAGCGATATTCCTGTTGGTATCGACGGTGGTGCAAGTAGTGTATGGAACCGGGGTTAGAGAAGCAATTGACCATTTAAATGATCAGGGTGTTCCTCGTCACGAATGGATATCCCGATTAGGGGCGTCTTACGATTTACATCGTACACTGGCCTATATATCATTGGGAACGACCATAGTGCTGTTCTTTCTGGTAAAAAATAAATTTAGTTCATTGACATTACAAAGTAAGTACGCTTGGATTGTACTGATCTTGGTTGGAATTCAGATGATATCCGGGATTGTTTTAGCTCGTTTTAATGTGCCTGCGATAGCACAAACAACACATTTGGTTATTGCTAGCTTGTTTTTTGGCGCCTTGTATTATTTGATGCTTTTAATGACAAAATTAAAACGATAGTATGGGCGAAGTTGCAGACATTTGTGGTCTAAATGCATATTTGTTCATTTTTTAGACGAGGATAAAATTTTCATGAAGCAATTCATCTCCGATTTCAATAAATTAGTTAAACTTAGGCTGACGCTTACGGTCGTGTTTTCAGCTTCTATTGCATTTTTAATTGGAGCTAAGCAACAGGGCGATATTATCTGGATAAATTGGTTGATCTTAACAATCGGCGGATTTTTAATTACAGGTTCAGCGAATGGTTTTAATGAAATTATTGAGCGGGATCTTGATAAGTTGATGAAGCGGACCGAAGATAGACCATTACCGGCGGGCAGAATGACTACAGGACAGGCATTGGTGTTAAGTTTGTTTATGGGGATTTTTGGAACCTTATTATTAGTCGAACTTAATTTCTTAGCGGGGCTGTTATCGGTTTTCGCTATTATTCTGTACGCCTTCGTGTATACACCATTAAAACAGAAATCGCCTATTGCTGTTTTTGTAGGTGCGTTTCCCGGGGCATTACCACCATTGATCGGTTATTACGCTGCCTTTAAATCAGCAGGGTTTGGGTTTGAATATGCGGCAGTTAGTGAAGCGGCGATTGTCATTACACCGTGGGTATTGTTTTTAATTCAATTTTTTTGGCAGTTTCCGCATTTTTGGGCGATAGCTTGGGTTGCAGACGAAGATTACAAACGCGCGGGGTTTAGGCTATTACCGACGACAAAGAAAGACACAATTTCAGCTTGGATGATTTTTATCTCAGCGGTTTTGATGATTCCGGTAGGCATACTGCCTTTATATTATGGTTTCGGTGGTTGGGCATTTACAGTTATATCGCTGTTTGGCGGGTTGTTGTTTGCTTACTATGGTTTTAAGCACATAAAAGAGATGACCGATGCTACGGCAAGAAAAGTGATGTTTACGTCATTCATTTATTTACCGTTGACGCAGTTGGTTTTGTTATTTGATTTTATTCCTTTAAAATAGATGGAGCATACGGAGGATTATACAACAGAAGAGTTGATTCAGTCAAGGAAGGCTAAGAAGTTTAACCTTTGGCTGGGTATGATTGGCATGTTTATGATGTTCGCTGCATTATCCAGTGGATTCATCGTGTATACGGCTAGCGGAGTGGATAAGGGGATCAAGACAATTTTGCCCGACACGTTTATATATAGTACCATTGTTATTTTGGTAAGTAGCTTAACGCTACACTTCGCTTATCGCGCAACCAAACGTGAACAAATAGGTAAACAAAAGCTGTATCTGCTGCTCACTATTGCACTGGGCATTGCGTTTTTTGTATTGCAGACGGATGCATGGTCAGTATTGGCGGATAGAGGTATTTATTTTGTAAATAATAATGCATCACAATCATTTATTTATGTGTTTACAGGGATGCATTTGGCACATATTATTGCGGGTTTGATCGTGTTGGTAAGATGTTTATGGGGAGCTATGAAGCCAATCCCATTTCCGGAGAACCAATTCCGCATGAATTTAGCCGGTATTTTTTGGCATTTTCTCGATCTTTTGTGGATTTATATTTATGTTTTCTTACTTTTGAATCAATAATAGTAAAAAATGAGTACAACAACTGTATCGCAATTGGATAAGGTAAAAGACGGCCCTTGGAGTGGTGGCAAGTCACCTTGGAATTTGGAGTATGGAAAAATCATGATGTGGTTTTTCTTGGTGTCGGACGCCTTTACGTTTTCTGCATTTTTGATTTACTATGGTGCGCAAAAATTTGCCCAGCCGACGTGGATCGATGCAGATAAAGTGTTCCAATCTATTCCTGGCATAGCTGAATCTGGACAACCTCTGGTGTTTGTGGGTATTATGACCTTTATTTTGATTATGTCTTCAGTAACCATGGTTTTAGCCGTTGACGCGGGACATCGGAATAGGAAAGACGAGGTTGTGAAATGGATGTTGTGGACGATTTTGGGTGGTTTGGCCTTTGTTGGTTGTCAAGCTATTGAGTGGACGCACTTACATCACCAGGGTTTTTGGTTTGGAAGAAATCCAGCCACAGGTTTAGAGGGTGAAGCGGTAGCGGAAGCATTGGCACCTTATTTTACAAGGGATATATCCTACACGGCAGCCTTACAGTTCTCTAATCTCTTTTTCACGATTACAGGTTTTCACGGGTTCCACGTATCTATAGGGATTTTGCTTAATATCATCATTTTGAGCATGACGCTGAATAACACATTCGAAAGAAGAGGCACGTACCTTATGGTAGAAAAGGTAGGTCTTTATTGGCACTTTGTGGATTTGGTATGGGTATTCGTGTTTACGTTCTTCTATTTGATTTAATCGATTTAAAAACTTAATATTTAACAAGGATATGTCTAATCATAACGAAAATATAGCTGCTGCCCACGACCATCACGACCATGGTGGTATGGATAAAAAGGGAATTTGGAAAGTATTCTTTATCCTCTTGGCCTTGACAGCACTCGAATTTTTAATTGCCTTAGGTTTTGTACACCATTGGGGCGTACTTCAAAAAGGAATGTTCGTCAATGTTATTTACATTGCGTTGACGTTGCTAAAAGCGTATTACATCGTTGCCTATTTCATGCACTTGAAATTTGAAAAATCAGGTTTTATCGTCTGTGTGAGTATTGGCTTTATATTCATCGTGTATTTTATTGTACTGATGTTAATTGAGGGAGATTACCTATTGTATCATTTACAGGACCATCCATTATTTCCCAATAACTAGTTAAATGAAGAGAGGGCTGAATGAGTAAGCGCACTCAAAGAAATAGATCAACAATAATTATCCTGGCATTAATCTTACTTGTGCCAGGATTTTTATATATAGCCGTTAATAGATTTGGCTTTAATGAATATGCGTCACTACCTGTTTTCGGAGATAAGGAATTGAGTGGTGAAATGAAGCGTAACTGGGGTAGAGAGTATCCGGATACGATTTTTCATACCGCAAACCGTATTTATTTTGAAGACGCGGCTGGTGAAAAAATTGCTTTTCCTGCGGGTGATACTTGTATTAGTGTCGCTCATCTCTTTTACACTCGAGATGCTGCTTTTTCACGTTTGATGCTTGACCACGTGGATATGTTAGCAGTACGTTTTCAAGAAAATCCGATGGTAAAGTTCTTCTCTATTTCGGTAGACAGTACGGATACTCGAGCTGATCTGGAGGCCTTTGCCGATCGATATAGGAATATAGAAGCGAAGCATTGGAACTTAGTAAGTAATCCTACTGTGGATATCTTTGGTTATGCGCAGGAGCAATTGCTAATCGATGCCATGCCCGATCCAGCTGATTCGACTCGTTTTTTGATCAGTAACCAGCTCGTGTTATTGGACGCTAAAAGCCGTATTCGAGGTTTTTATGATATCAGTCTAAAGGGAGAAATAGATCGACTGGAAGACGAGATAAAATTGCTTGCGGTGGAGGAAATTCGGAATAAATCACTAAAAATAGAAAAAGCGAAATAGGTACGTATGATTACAGCAGAAGAGAAAAAGTATAAGAAATGGATTGTGGCGCTGTCTATCGTAATCCCCCTGGTGGTGGCGGCTTTGTTTGGCGTTAATCTACGTAGGATGGGGCTCGATGTTGAACCGTTGACTTTTTTGCCACCTATTTATGCGACGATTAACGGGTTGACGGCTATATTGTTGGTTGTGGCCGTAGCCGCTATCAAACGAGGTAATCAAAGATTGCACGAGAACTTGATTAAAGCGTGTATGGCTTGCTCAGCCGCTTTTCTTGTCATGTATGTAGCCTATCACATGACCTCCGAGTCCACGTCCTACGGTGGCGAAGGTACTATACGTTATGTATACTTTTTTATTTTGATTACCCACATTGTCTTGTCGGTGATTATTATTCCCTTTGTGCTCTTTACTTTTGTACGCGGTATTGCTGGCGCGTACGAGCGACACAGGAGACTAGCACGTATTACTTACCCCATGTGGTTATACGTCGCGGTAACAGGTGTGATTGTCTATTTAATGATTTCGCCGTACTATAGTTAATCTAACTTACAATAGTTATGCAAAGAGTCTGGATATACCAAAGCAATCGTTTCTTCGAGACGGAAGAGGTGCAGAAAATCGAACAAATCTTAGAAGAATTTGTGCAGCAATGGACTGCGCATGGTAGTCAACTGGCCGGTTCATATGAGATCCGTTACAGTTTATTCATCATATTAAAGGTGGATGAAGAGAAAGCGATGGTTACTGGGTGTTCCATTGATAAGTCAGTTCATCTCCTGAAAAAGATAGAGCAAGAACTCGGCATTTCTCTATTTGATCGGTTGCAGCTCGCCTACCGCAGAGAGGCTAATGCACCTATTCAAGTGGTTTCCCAAGAGAATTTTAGAGAGTTGTTGCGGACGGGCGAGATTGATCACGACAGGGTGGTTGTTTTCAACAATATGATAACCTCAGTGCAGGAGCTAGATATGAAATGGGAAGTGCCAATGAAAGATAGTTGGCACGGCAAGGTTTTTTTATAACATGCTATGGTCACCACGTGATCGCTTGATGATCGTTATATTTATTTTTGGGGCAATCCGTTACGGTTGCCCCAATGCTTTACAGCGCTACTTGTATCAATTTCGGACCGGCGTTTTTGATCTCTTCGCTTGCTTCCGCCTTATATTGATCGAAATTTTGAATGAAAAGCTCGGCCAGACTTTGGGCTTGTCGGTCATATGCTAACTTGTTTTCCCACGTATTTCTTGGATTAAGAATTCCAGTAGGGACACTAGGACACGCTTCAGGTATAAGGATTCCAAAATACGGGTGGGGTCTAAACGTCTGAAGGGCGAATTCTTCCTGGATGGCTGCCTGTACCATAGCGCGTGTATACTGTAAACTGATCCTCTTTCCCGCTGGATAGGCTCCTCCGGTCCAGCCCGTGTTAACCAACCAAACCCTAACTTCTGGATTCTCCTTTAACTTTTCTCCCATTAGTTCTGCATAAACCGTCGGGTGGAGCGGCAAAAAAACTTTTCCAAAGCATGCAGAAAATGTAGGTTGTGGTTCGCGGATGCCGACTTCTGTCCCAGCAACCTTGGCCGTATATCCAGATAGAAAGTGGTACATTGCCTGTGCAGGCGTCAGCTTTGAAATAGGTGGTAGGACGCCGAAAGCATCACAAGTCAGAAAAAAGATGTTCTTCGGCGTGTTTCCTATAGAATGTTTCTTGGCGTTTTTTATATGATAAATAGGATATGCTGCCCGTGTATTCTCGGTAAGATCGGCATTGCTGTAATCCACAGTAGAAGTCCCATCTTTAAAGCTTACGTTTTCTAAGAGTGCCGGATGTTTTATCGCCGCATGTATCTGCGGCTCTTTATCGGCGCTTAGATCGATGCATTTGGCATAGCAGCCTCCTTCGAAATTAAATACCGCGCGATCTGTCCAGCCGTGTTCGTCATCACCGATTAATTTACGGCTCGCATCGGCCGATAATGTTGTCTTGCCTGTACCGCTCAAGCCGAAAAATAGCGCGATGTCGCCCTGTTCACCTTCATTTGCAGAGCAGTGCATCGGGAGTACACCGTGTTGGTGTGGTAACACGAAGTTTAACACAGAAAATATACCTTTCTTCATTTCGCCGGTGTAGGCAGATCCGCCGATCAGAATCATTTTTTTGGCAAAATTAATAATAGTAAAATTTTCTTGCCGTGTGCCATCGATGTCGGGATCTGCTAGAAATTCTGGTACTTGAAAGATAACCCATTCTGGTTTGTAGTTGTCCATTTCGCGATCTGAAGGTCGCAGGAAAAGATGATGACAGAACAGGTTTGCCCAGGGAGTCGTATTGATTACGGTGACGCTGAGTCGATAGGAGGGGTCTGCTCCTGCATAGCAATTACGCATCCAAATTTCGCGGCCTCGAATAAAAGTATTCATCTTACTTAGAAGCTTGTCAAAGACTTCGGTAGCGATAGGAATGTTAATTCCGCCCCAGTCAACCGTATCGGAGGTTATCTCATCACGGACGATAAAGCGGTCCTTGGGTGAGCGGCCTGTGAATTTTCCCGTTTGAATACATAATGCGCCTGTGTCATTAAGTTTTCCTTGTCCACGCGTCAACGTCTGCTGGACTAAGGTTTTTGCATCTTGATTAAGATAAACATTTGAAGAAGAGGTGTCTACCATCACCATAATAATCATTATTTAGTTTTACGGAACTAAGGTATGGAGAATATCTAGAGAAAAAAGAGATAGAATAATTTTCGCGAAAAAACGAACAAAATAGATTAATTTTTATCATTTGCGCATTGAAAAGCGAACTTCAGCGAAATTGAAACTAGCGTATTGGGAATTTAATGTAAATGTATAAATGTCAAAATCGAAATATAAATCTGTTCTAATGGGTGGATTGTAAAATTTTCTTCGTTTTTTATGGCGTGTATTTATTTTTGTAGCGGCGAGCCCTGCTTATTTTTAACTGTACCTTATCCAAGTCCTTTCTTGATTTATTTTCAGTGTAATTTCTTTCCCCATAATAAGACTATGGTTGTTGTCGATATGGCCAGCGGGAAAATCAAAGCAAACGGGAAAATCGTATTCGGCAACTTTATCCATGATTATTTCTTCGAACCGTTGACCGAAGGAAGGGCTGCTGTCTTTTAGTGACGTAAAGCTTCCTACAATTAAGCCGTTTAGCCTAGCAAATTTATTTGCTCTTTTAAGGGTCCATAACATTCGGTCGATGTTATAGTGCTGTTCGCCAACGTCCTCGATAAAAAGGATCTTATTATCATAGAGGCCGTCAGAGGGGGAGGCCAGCATACTGTGGAGGATGGCGAGATTTCCGCCTATCAATTGGCCGGAGCCTTCTCCTGAACGGTTAGGAAATGTACATTGGGTATATTGACCATCCATGCCATGTCCAAAAAGTGCACACTTTAGCGAAGTTAGTGCGTCTTTGGTACTTTCATCGAATGATTTTGGCATTTGACCATGTATGCTACATACGCCGACCTGATGATGGAGATGAGCGTGTAGCACGGTAATGTCGCTGAAGCCGACAATCCACTTTGGATGCCTTTTAAACTTCCTGAAGTCTAGCTGATCTATAATCCGAACCGTACCATATCCTCCGCGAGCGGCGAAAACAGCCTTAATTTCTGGGTTGTCGAGCGCCGCTTGTAAGTCTTGTCTTCGCACCTCGTCTGTTCCTGCAAATTGATGGAACCTAGTAGTCACACTGGTGCCAACTTCCACCTGAAGTCCCCAATCACTAAAGATTTTTAGCGCTATATCAATGTTACCTTTGATATAGCTCGCTGGGCAAATGATAGCGACTTTGTCTCCTTCTTTAAGAAATTCTGGTGTTTTCATATCAAACCTTTATTATTATACGCGCAATTTGAGTTATCTTTGTCAAAGAAACAAGTATTTGTTTTTTTTCATTGCTATTGTCAACTTAAAAATCATTATACGTTGAGTATTCTCACTAAAAATCGTTTTACTATTACTTCGGCTTTACCATACGCCAACGGTCCTTTACATATCGGACATTTGGCCGGGGCATATGTTCCAGCTGATATTTTTGCACGCTTTCTACGCCTAAATAATAAAGATGTTGTGTTTGTTTGCGGCTCGGACGAGCACGGAGCGGCGATCACTATAAAAGCAAAGAAAGAAGGGGTAACGCCTCGGGAGATTATCGATAAGTACAATCAACAAATTAAGGAGAGCTTTGCCGAGTTTGGTATCGAGTTCGATATATATCATCGCACCTCGGAGCAGGTGCATCACGAACTGTCGCAGGAGTTTTTCATGAACCTATATCAAAAAGGCGAGTTTATAGAAAAGTTTTCTGAACAGTATTTTGACGAGGAGTTCCAGCAGTTCTTAGCCGATCGCTATATTGTGGGCACATGTCCGCATTGCCATAATGAAGGAGCTTACGGCGATCAATGTGAAAAATGCGGCACCTCACTAAATCCAACAGACCTTATAAACCCGAAATCCACATTAAGTGGTAAGCCACCTGTATTGAGGGAGACTAAGCATTGGTACCTTCCGTTGGATAAATATCAACCTTGGTTGGAAAAATGGCTGATTGAGGGAAAAAAGGACGTGCTAAAATCGAACGTTTTTGGACAGTGCCAATCCTGGTTGAAACTGGGTTTGCAGCCGCGTTCGATGACACGTGATTTAGATTGGGGCGTTGATGTTCCCCTTAGCGAAGCACAAGGAAAGAAATTATATGTTTGGCTGGATGCGCCCATCGGCTATATTTCGGCTACGAAGCAATGGGCTATCGATAACGACCGAGATTGGGAGAAATATTGGAAGAAACAGGCTGATGCGTCAGATGACTCCACCTTGATTCACTTTATTGGAAAGGATAACATTGTGTTTCACTGTATTACCTTTCCCGCAATATTGCATGCCCATGGTGAATATATACTGCCTGAAAATGTTCCGGCGAATGAGTTTTTAAACTTAGAAGGCGATAAGTTATCTACTTCGCGAAACCATGCGGTATGGTTACATGAATATTTGGCGGAATTCCCTGAAAAACAAGACGAGTTGCGATATGTGCTGACATCAACTCTGCCAGAAACATCCGACAGTGAGTTCACGTGGAAAGACTTTCAAGCACGTGTAAATAATGAGCTAGTCGCTATTTTAGGTAACTTTGTGAACCGGGTAATGGTTTTGTCTCATAAGTATTTTGAGGGGGAGGTTTCGTTGGAGGAACCGCTAACACAAGGTGACCAGGCGGTGCTGGAAGAGCTTGGGAACTATCCCCAGCTCATCGCGCAGTCGATCAGTCAATACCGCTTCCGAGAAGCATTGAGCCACTTCATGAATGCAGCACGTTTGGGTAATAAATATCTAGCTGATGAAGAACCATGGAAAATATTCAAGGAAAATCCTGCTCGCGTGAAAACCGTTTTATATGTGGCAGCGCAGATTGTTGCAAATTTAGCCGTATTAGCGCAGCCGTTTTTACCGAAGACGGCACGTAAGTTATTCGCCATGTTAAAGTTGGAATCGCAGAATTGGGCGCATGCTGGGCAGCCGGACCTTATTCCCTCAACGCATATGCTCGGTGAGGCCCAGTTGTTATTCGAAAAGATTACCGACGAGGAGGTGGATTTTCAGCTGCAGAAACTACAAGAAGCTAAAGCTAAGAATGCGGCGGTGGCAACACCAGCTGAACCGGCAAAAGCAAATATCAGTTATGATGACTTCTTAAAAATGGATATCCGTGTGGGTACGGTATTGGAAGCAGAAAAAGTTGCTAAAACGAAGAAGCTATTAAAGCTCAAAATCGATACGGGCATCGATCAGCGAACAGTAGTTTCCGGAATCGCGGAGTTTTTTAATCCAGAAGATATTGTTGGTAAGCAGGTATCTATTCTTGTGAACCTTGAACCGAGGGTTATCAAGGGCATCACATCCCAAGGGATGATTTTGATGGCGGAAGATGCGGACGGCAGATTGGACTTTGTAAACCCAACAACCGCAATTAAGCCCGGGAGCTCGGTACGGTAGGGTTTTTGATCCAACCTATGAGAACCCCAACGACAAAAAAGATAAGTGAAGGTATTACCCAACCAAGCTCATAAGCAAAGAAGGGGATATGGGTGAGCCACGCCAAGATATCGGCGTGTAGGATGTCCACTATTTTCATGACATTCAACGTCGCGATGATGGTAGAAGCAACTAATGCTAGCGCATACGGTAGCTTCGACTTCACGAGCCGCCCGAAGATAACAATATATAAAACCAGCGTAATGACAATAGGGTAGACGAAAGCCAGCGGGGGATAAGCAAACTGAATAATATTGTCTACACCAGTAACGGATAGAATTCCTGCGATGATGCACGTCAATGTAACCAGTAGCTTGTAGCTCAGCTTTCCCTTTGTCAGTTTGGTAAAAAAGAACCCAACACCCGTGGTTAAAGCGATAGCTGTCGTGAGACAAGCCAGCCCAATACTAACGGCGATGGCGACAGTGCCATACTGCCCTAGGTGGCTGTTGGCGATGTGTAGAAGCAAGGCTGACCTGCTGATATCGTTGTTTTCTATGCCTGAAGTTGCACCGAGGTAAATGAGCCCGCCATAGATAAAAAATAGAAAAATAGCTGCGAGTATACCTGCGGAAATAACGATTTTATTTTTCTCTGCCACGCTACTGTAGCCTTTGGCGCGGGTCGCAGCGATAATAATTCCGGCGAAAATCACCGACGCGAGTACGTCTAGCGTTTGATAGCC
The DNA here is from genome assembly GCF_002980525.1 of Sphingobacterium haloxyli. Classification (GTDB taxonomy): domain Bacteria; phylum Bacteroidota; class Bacteroidia; order Sphingobacteriales; family Sphingobacteriaceae; genus Sphingobacterium; species Sphingobacterium haloxyli. The sequence goes on along the minus strand of NZ_PVBQ01000001.1, from coordinate 44,343 downwards.
TTCAACAAAACCGAGCGTAAAGGAAGTCGAGCCAGATAATGCGGTTTCTTCTGTAGGTGCGATGGGATTTGTAAGGCCTAATACGACCAATACGGTCAGGATAACTAAGAGAATAGGTGTTAAAAAGCTCCCAACGATATCCACCACTTTGGTGGGAGTAATAGCCAACAGCCAAACGATGCAGAAGAAAATAATAGAGGTCCAAATGGGATCGCTTTCTGGAAAGAAAGGCAAGACTCCCACTTCATACGTGGTCGCGGCGGTTCGTGGGGTGGCGATTAATGGTCCGATACAGATCATGATAATTGCTCCTAAGATAGCCGTGAGATTCTTGCTAATACGATGGCCTAAATCGTTGAAATCATTGCCGGAATTGGTGACGGATAAAATGCCAAGAAAAGGGAGTAAGATACCGGTAAGACCAAATGCTAAGATGGTTACCCAAACATGACTACCTATTTGTAGACCGATAAACGGGGGCAACAGCAAGTTTCCTGCTCCAAAAAACATGGCAAATAAGGCAAAACCTATTGTCGTAATATCTCGTATCTTTCCCAAAATAAAATTTGATAATGTTTAAAATAATAATTCAATTAGTTGCTTTGCTTCTTTTACATCGTGTACACGAAGGAGCTGGACGCCCTTTGTAAGCAATACAGTGTTTAGCGCAATAGTGCCGACTAGAGCGTCCTCGGCAGTAGTGTTGAGCTTTTTATAGATCATCGACTTGCGTGATATTCCGCCTAACAATGGAAGCCCAAAGTAGTGTAGTTCGTCAACACGATGTAGTAGTTCGTGGTTTTGTTCAATGGTTTTCGCAAATCCAAAACCGGGGTCAAGAATAATATCTTTGACGCCTAAGGCGCGCAAGGTTGCAATCTTTTCGCCCAGCGCTGTTGCCACATCTTCAACGATATCGTCGTAAGCTGTTAATGTTTGCATCGTTTGCGGTGTGCCGCGCATGTGCATCAAAACGTACGGAACCTGTAATCGGGCTACTGTAGCAAACATATCTTTATCAAGCGTACCGCCCGAAATATCATTGATCACGTGCGCGCCGGCGGCTATACAAACTTCCGCAACGTCCGCGCGAAACGTATCAACGGATAGTGTGATGTTAGGCTGTCTTTTAGACAATTCGCGAATAACCGGTACGACTCTATTTATTTCTTCCTGCGGAGAAACAGGAGATGCTCCAGGCCGGGAGGAGTAAGCCCCAATGTCGATTATATCAGCTCCCGCTGTAATAAGTTCCTCTGCTTTTACTAAAGCTTGTTCCGCGCTGTTATGTTTTCCGCCATCGTAAAACGAGTCGGGTGTTACATTTAGAATCCCCATAATGAGCGGTTTCTCAAATGTTATCAGCCGACCGTTAGCGTTAATAGATTGTGTAAATGTCATTTCCGTAGGAACTCGAATTTACCGCTTGGGTCTAGTTTCATTACAGTAGAAGATTTGCCATCCCCTTTTTCATCTTGACCGTATGCTACCACATAATCAACTCCTGTCTTGATTCGCTCGGAAATATCTTCAAAACAGGAAGGAGAAATCCCTCCGCTGATATTCGCAGATGTAGACACGATAGGTTTACGAAACCGTTTCAATAATTGCTCGCAGAAAGGATGTTGTACAATACGGATACCAATACTGCCATCCGGGGCAACAACATTTGGAGCTAGATTTTTTGCGTTAGAATACACAATTGTCAGCGGCTTTTCGGCGTACTCGATCAATTCGTAAGCCACCTCCGGTATGTCATTTACATAACTAGCAAGTTGATTGTCACTGTGTAGCAGTATAATTAAGCTTTTGTGTTGCTCGCGCCCTTTCAAGGCAAAGACTTTTTCTACAGCTTCTGCATTTGCCGCATCGCACCCAATACCCCAAATAGTATCCGTAGGATAAAGAATAAGCCCTCCGTTTTTCAACGTTTCGAGGGCTTTGTCTAGATCTTCTTTATGTACCGCGTCGTATCTCATCAAACAGCGACGTTATGATCGCGTAGTGCGTCATTCAAAGATGTTTTTTTGTCTGTCGATTCTTTACGTTGACCAATAATCAATGCACAAGGAACTTGATATTCGCCAGCGGCAAATTTCTTGGTGTAAGAACCTGGTATAACGACCGAACGTGCTGGAACGTGACCTTTATATTCCACTGGCTCGGGACCGGATACGTCAATGATTTTTGTAGATGCCGTCAATACAACGTTCGCGCCTAAAACGGCCTCCGTTTCCACATGTACACCTTCGACGACAATTGCCCGGGACCCTACAAATACATTGTCCTCAATGATGACAGGTGCTGCTTGGACGGGCTCGAGAACACCTCCGATACCTACACCACCACTCAAATGTACATTTTTACCGATTTGGGCGCAAGAGCCAACGGTAGCCCAGGTATCGACCATTGTTCCTGCATCTACGTAAGCACCGATGTTTACGTAAGAAGGCATCATAATAACACCTTTTGACAAATACGCGCCGTAGCGGGCACTCGCCCCAGGAACAACACGCACGCCAAGGGCTTTATAATTGGTCTTTAACTCCATTTTATCATGGTAAACGAAAGGTTTGTTACTTATTTCTTTCATTTCCTGAATAGGGAAGTAAAGAATAACGGCCTTTTTGATCCAATCGTTTACATGCCAGCGGCTACCAATGGGCTCCGCCACACGTATTTCTCCTTTGTCAAGCTTGTCAATCACTACTTTGACAGCTTCATAATGTTCTTTATATTCTAATAATTGCCTGTTCTCCCAAGCGTCCTCAATTAGTTTTTGCAATTTGTGTAAATCCATTTAATTACTGTATTATAAAATGAAAGGTTGAATACAAACTTATATAAAATGCTTCGATTCCCGAACACCGAATAGCAAAATATTAAACCTTCCCCGAAAAATCTTACTTTTGCTATATGGCAGTAGAAACGGAAAAACTACGAATCGATAAATATCTATGGGCGATTCGTATATTCAAGACGAGAAGCCTAGCTACGGAGGCATGTAAAGCGGGGCGTGTAAAACTCAATGGACAGAACGTAAAGCCTTCCTATATGGTGAAAATAGGGGAGCTTTATTCCGTTCAAAAAGGTATCGAACGCAAAATGATTCAAGTGACCGGGTTATTGGAAAGACGGGTTGATGCTAAAACAGCCGTACAATTTTATGAAGACAAGACACCGGAAGAAGAAACGTATGCCTATAAATCTACCTTTCACGCGCCGGTTCTGAAACGCGATCAAGGGACAGGACGGCCTACCAAAAAAGACCGTCGGGAAATTGACGATTTGAAATCGGACTGGTGGGAAGATACGGAGGATTAGTGTTAACAAGTTGTTAACCAATATCCTTCCTTTTTGAAAAAGACTATCTTTAAAGCTTTATTATAGGAATAATCAATCTGTGTATATGGAAAGAAAACAAACCACCCATCGTTTAGCGTTGGCAACACTTACGTCACTATTTTTTATGTGGGGATTTATTACGTGTATGAACGACATATTGATCCCACATTTAAAAGAATTGTTTCGGTTATCCTATTTACAGGCTATGCTTGTTCAATTTTGCTTTTTTGGAGCCTATTTTATCGGATCTTTGATCTATTTTTTGATTTCTTATTTTAAATCGGATCCAATAAATCGGATAGGCTATAAAAACGGTATCTTATTGGGGCTACTCGTATCGGCTATAGGTTGTTTTTTGTTTTACCCGGCGGCGGCTTTTGTACAGTATGGTTTGTTCCTTTCAGCTTTTTTTATTTTGGGTATCGGTTTTACCTTGTTACAGATTACGGCAAATCCGTTTGTAGCTCTTTTGGGTGAGCAGCATACGGCATCAGGTAGGCTGAATCTGGTTCAAGGATTTAATTCGTTGGGGACCACTATTGCACCAATATTAGGAGGATATTTGATATTTGAACTGTTTGCTGACGGTACAGAAATAACGGGATCAGAAACAAAGTTCCCCTATTTATTCTTCGGCGTAGTGTTCCTATTGCTTTTTATCCTCGTGAAACTTGTCAAGCTGCCTGTGTTCAAAAACGATGATACTTCCGCTCTTGGACTTGGCGCCCTTCGGTTTCCGCAACTTAGATTGGGTGCCATCGGAATTTTTTGCTATGTAGGCGCGGAAGTGGCTATCGGAAGTTTCTTAATTAACTTTTTAAACTTACCCGAGATAGGGGGCATGTCCGAAGCTGTAGCCAAAAATTACCTTTCTTTATATTGGGGAGGCGCAATGATAGGGCGTTTTCTTGGGGCTATTTCCTTTAACAATGCGATCTCGTTAACAAAAAAAATCGTGTATATGCTGTGCGTTGCCTGCGCCATTACTGGGCTTATTTTCAGTATCGTCGATTTACCGTTGCAGCAGGTTTGGATGTTCGGATTGTTGGTGTTAGGCAACCTAATACTATTTTATGTGGGGAGGTTTGTTGCGTCAAGAACTTTGCTGTTTTTTGCTATGATGAATGTATTGCTAATCTTACTGACTGTTTTTGGTCCGGGAGCGTTAGCCTTATGGTCAATAGTGGCTATTGGATTGTTCAACTCGGTCATGTGGTCAAATATCTTTACATTAGCGATTTCAGGATTGAAAGAATATACCAGCCAAGGGTCTTCGCTTTTGGTTATGTCGATATTAGGAGGCGCTTTGGTGCCGTTGGGGCAAGGGGCAATAGCCGACTATATTGGGCTTAACGAATCTTTTCTGCTCCCTGCGGTCTGTTATCTATATTTGGTGTACTTTGGATATTACTGTTTTAGAAAAGGTTTGGACGGTAGCACTAAGACAGTAACGGCGTCTTCGGGACATTAAGCACTGATTTCGGGAGGTTATTTTAGACGCTCAGCCTTTATGCACATGAGTACAATCTCGTAAGGGCAAGATAGATGAGATGAAAAAACGGTTTCTTAACAACATGGAGCGTGACCGCATATTGCGGGTATTAGCGACAGTCTGTTTTTTCGTGCTGCTTTGTCTTCAATATAAACTCCTGTCAAGTTCTTACGAAATTGAAAATAGGGAATATTCGAAAGCAGAGAAAAAGGGCGTAAAAGACGCGTACGAACACGCCATCATCAACGATAAGTTATACCCGGGCGGACAGGAAGTAATTGACCGCTACCTGTCTAAGGAGATTTTGCAGTCGTTATATCGGGCGGACAGTAGCAGCCATATTGTGTTAACCGATTCTTTGCGGGCTATCCACCGCCATGTGGTTGCCGAATTACGTATAAAATCGAACATAGATTCTTTATTATGTGCTATTTTGGAACCGTTGCATTTGGATCGCGAAATGTATGGCTATGCTCTAACGCTTGATGATTTAGCTGTATCGATGGATGGCAGAAATTATTTCAGTCTGGTTGCGCAGGATCGACCGCTGCCTGCACTTATTGACGGTGACAGTACTTATGTCAGTTCCAATAATATCATTAGCTCGGTTTCTGTAAGCTCTTCTTCAGCATATAGCTATCTTGTTAAGTTTACCCTTTATGGTCTGAATCTAACCCATGGATACGAGGTTTTTAGAAAGATCTTTCCATTGTTGGCGCTCTCAGCGATCAGTGTGTTGGTAATAGCTGTTACGTATATACGTACATTTCGCAATTGGCAGAAGCAGAAAAAGCTAAATGAGATCTCACAAGATTTCTTGAATAGTATTACCCACGAATTTAAAACACCTATAGCTTCTATAGCCGTTTCCGTAAAAAATCTGGTTCGGGAAACACAAGGCCTCCATAACAAGCGTGTATCGCAGAGCATAGAGGTTATTGAAAGGCAGTCGCAACGCATCGATCACTTGATTGACCAGGCAATCGGTATATCGATGTTCAATCCCCATCAAGTGTCTATGGAATATCGGAGTCTGTCGGAAGATCTGGACACCATCGTGTACGATTTGCGTTTGAAATATGTTCATGCACCGGATGTTTTCCTTGATCTAGAAGTGGGAAAAGATGATTTTTTTGCAAATTACGACTTATTTCTGCTGACAACGGCGATCAATAATTTGATAGATAATGGCGTAAAGCATAATGATAATGAAAAGAAAGAAGTCACGGTCTGGTTATTTTTGGAAAATAACCATATTATCATAGAGGTTTCGGACAATGGGGTGGGGATAGACCGTTTGGAACGGCATCACGTTTTCGGGAAGTTTTATCAAGGAAAATTGGGTAAAGAAAAGGGAGGCCTTGGTTTGGGACTTTACTATGTGGAGCAAATGATACGTATTCACGGCTGGAAACTGGAGATGAAAAATAAAGCCGAGGGTGGCACGGTAATTACCATCATGATTCCGTAAGAGATCCTATAAATAATGAAATAACTTTGTTTTCTCCCCGTATTGGTTCTCTTTTTGTTGTTAACATTTCGTTAACAAGTTTACGGAGGGATGAACGCTAGCTTTGGTGGAACAAACGGGAGATTTAGGCGACTCCATTTAGCTAAAGCCGCTAGCTGGCAATCACGTAAAGTTCGGTTTTAAGACCTATTTGAGGATGAAAGGGAAGCTTTTATTGATAGAAGACAATCAAGATCTAGGTCAGGAGGTGAAAAACTATCTAAACGCAGTAGGCTTCACGACACGATTGGTACCTAGTAGTTTTGGAGCCATAGAGAGTTGTAAAGCGGAGGATTTTGATCTGCTGATTATTGATATACAGTTGCCCGGCATGGATGGGTTTGAATTGATTGAGGACATACGGAAAATAAAGTCATCGGTGGATTTTTTATTCCTGACAGCTAGAAACCAACGCCAGACCCGATTAAGAGGATTAAAACTGGGGGCTGCTGATTACATAACCAAGCCTTTCGACGCCGAAGAACTGGTATGGCGTATCCATAACATTTTAAACAGGAATAGCGGCGAGGCTACACGTGGAGAATTGCGACTAGGTGACGTAGTGCTAGACCGTAATACGATGCGTTTGACTATTGGCGGGCAAAAACAGTATAGGCTCACTACGCGGGAATTCGAATTGTGGGAGTTCCTGCTCGCACACGAAAACACCGTGTTGAAGAGATCGGATATTTTGATAGAAATATGGGGCAATGATGACTATTTCTTGGGGCGTAGCTTGGATGTGTTTATCAGTCGGATACGCAAAATTCTTCGATTCTCCGAATCTGTGGAATTGGAAACAGTATTTAAAGTGGGATTCATTATGAAAGCGCGATCTTTTTAAACAGGATAGGATATTCCTACATTTGTTAACCACAAACATAGGAAGTATCGCTATCGTTTTATCGTTGCTATCCTGGATACCCCGAGTTTTGCTGGAGATTGGGATTCATATCTCGTTGTTGTTGTGGTATAGGAAATAATGTGCGGTAAGCATCGCTTGTGTTGTGATCCCACCAGGTCGTGCTATGGAACTTATCAAAGCGTATGAGATCGTTCCGTCGAAAACCTTCGAAAATAAATTCTCTTCCTCTTTCCTCGAGCAGTTCTTCTAACGTTAGGCTACTTGTTGTGTATGCATGATCCTGCCAGTCAGTCTCCGTAAAGGCTCTTTCTTTGCACAGATTAATTAGCTCAACCGCTTCCTGCGTAGCTATACCATTGTTTTTGCGCATAAGCGCTTCAGCTTTGGCGAAATATATCCATGTCAGACGGTATACATTCCAATCCGTGTTATTATAGTTTTCATCGATAGGCGTCCCGTCGACTCCTTCAAGCTGATTACCAAGCTTATATTTGTTAAAGCGGATACCGGAATTTTCCTCACCATCGCTCATGGTCGAGGATATACCCCCTGCCGATATCCGCCTTATTTCGTCTACGAATACGAGAGGCCTCCCATTATATTCTTCTGATCCAAGAACAGGTTCGCCGGTAGCGAAATTTAATTGATCCCCGGCCAGAAGCCAAGAAGATTTTCGTAAATCTTCATCTGCATATTTTTCATACACTCCTGGGATCACGACGACACCATTGTTCCCATTTCGACCGCCACCATAGATTTCACGTTGTTGGAAATGATAGAATTCGCCAGTCCACGACGGTTGGAAGTTCGCTCTGGAATAGTCATAAGCAATAGAAAAAATAACTTCCTTTGACAAATGGTTGGTGGTGCCAAACTGATCCTCAATATTGGGGTCTAGTTCCATTACACCATTTTGAGCGCCACCTCGTCCATTTATAAGATGGTCCGCCGCGGCGATACAATCGTCCCATCTTGGCGTACCTGTCCAAACCTCTGCATTAAGGTATAGCTCTACGAGCATAGCATAACCTCCGGCTTTGGACATTCTTCCAAGCATGGCGGAAGAGAGTTCGGGTACAAGTTCGATGTTTTCTAAAATCTCCGATTCTATAAAATGGAAGACCTCCTCCCGAACTACTGTTTCTGGTTGCTGGGGTTCACCAACTACCGTGACCACGGGAATGTTTCCGAATAGATCCATTATTTTAAGGTAGTGGAATGCACGTAGCAACTTCAGTTCTGCGATAAAAGATGCTTTTTCCTCATCTGTAATACCCATGTCAGCACTTGCGCGCTCCGTAATATTTGCGATTGGATCGTTGCATAACCCCATACCCCAATACATTAATCGCCACGCGTTTGCGAGTCCACCTTCATCAACGGTCCACGTATGGTAGTGTAGTCGCTTCCATTTTCCTCCATCTTCCCCGTGCCGGCCCTTAGTAGGCCAAGCTAGCTGGTCAGCTGAAAGTTCTGCGGGTCGCCACCAGCCGTCCTGTCCAGACGGTGTTATCCATGCGTTTGCGTGTGTGTAAGGACGCAAAACAGCTGATATGACTTCGTTTCTATTGTTGTAGAAGTTATCTGTGAGCAGTTGATCATATGCATTTTCAGTCAAATCTGTACAAGCGGTTGCCCCGAAAAGACCCGCAATGACGTATGTTATTATTATAAATTTTTTCATTCGTATAAAATTTTAATAGTGATGAAGCTACCAATTGGTTTACCGACGTTTAACAAAGAGGTGCTCAAGAGCTTCGTATATTAATTAATTTAAATAGGTAGTTCGATAATTCGCCAAGGATTATGGCTAAAAGCCAAAATTGATTCCAAACAAGAACGAGCGTGTACTGGGATAAGCACCTCGGCTGTCTATCCCCAGGGACCGGCCGTTTGCATCTGCGTTTCCTAGTCCCGTATCAGAAATAAAATCAGGATCGCTACCAGAGTAACTTGTAATGGTTGCCAAGTTTTGGCCAGTTAAATAAACACGGAGGTTTTTAATCGTTGTTGAAGGTATATTAAAGGTATAGCCAACAGTTATTTCATCAAGTTTCCAATGACTACCGTTTTCTAGATAATAGTCAGAATACATGTAAGTGTCATCAATTTCATCATATTTTGTAAACGCATCTCTTAGGAGGTTGCCTGTCCAGACTTTATTTCCGTAGGTCAAAGCAGTGGTGTTTAATATGTCGTAACCGAATTTTCCGCGCATAAACACCCGAAAATCAAAACGTTTATAGTTGAAACTGTTGTTCAAGGATAGATAGTACTTTGGAACAGCATTTCCTATAGGGGCGAGGTCGGTCATGTCCCTATCTTTCGAGTAGTTTATCTGATCGTTACGGACAGCTTCTCCATTCCTATTATAGAATAACCACTTTCCTTCATCTGTAAAACCTGCGAAGCGTTTCCCCCAAAACTGACCGACTTTTTCGCCCTCATACGTAATGAAGGCATTTCCTAGATCTCCTGCGCCACCGATACTTCCGAAATCTTTATATTCCCGGGTATATACATCATTGGAATAGGTATCTAATACATTTCGTGTTGTGCTAGCTGCTACGTCAATACCCCATTTGAAATGTTCTTTTGTAATAGCTTTGTAATTAAAAGCTAACTCTATGCCTCTTGAAGATATCGTTCCCACGTTGGTATAAATGGATGATTGTATGAATGGCGGTTGGGGAGAGTCATACGTATCCAATAGATCGACTGTTTTCCTTTGGAACAGATCCAAACTCCCGGATAATCGCTGTCTGAAAAGGGTAAAATCCACACCGAGGTTTACCTCGTGTTTGGTCTCCCAACGTAAATTGGGATTTGGGTTTCTGTTCGGACCATACGTCTCTCTATACTGGCCGTCAGGATACAGATATCGACCTCCTCCACCTAATGTGACCCGAGAGGCATTGTTGGCAAATCCTGAATTCCCGGTAACGCCATATCCCAGCCGCAGTTTCAAGAAGTCTACAAAATCCATTTCTTCCATAAAATCTTCTTCGGATAAATTCCAGCCGGCGGACACGGCAGGAAATGTTCCCCACTTGTTGTTTTCGCCAAAACGGCTTGATCCCTCTCTGCGCACAATTGCTTGAAACATGTATTTATCTGCAAAGGAATAGTTAACCCTACCGAAGAAAGCTATTAAGGTGTTATCGTTTTTAAAGCTACCCATGGTAGCTCTTCCATCGATGAGTGCTTCTCCCTGACCTAGATTATCTTCACGGAAAAGATCGTTAATAAAGCCTCGATTTGAAGCATTCATTCCTTCTTCAATATAGTACCGATAGCTGTATCCACCGATAGCTGTAAAATTGTGCTGTGTTCCCAATAGCTTGCTGAAATGGAGCGTCGGTTCGAAAGCATAAGACTGTGAAAGAAAGTCGCTTTTTGCTGCATATGCGCCCCCTGGATAATCGGTATTCTCGAGCGAACTTTCGCTGTTTTGGGGAGCGTATTGGCTATCGTTGTATGCATTCCGTTGATAAGACCCGAATACTGATCCCTTTAATCCGGGTAGGATATCTAGGTCGGCTTTGAAGTCCGCGGATGTCGTCTGTTGTTTCCTGCGACTTGTCTCCTGCATAAGGCGGGCGTATTGGTTCGTGCTTTGGAGGTCGAAATAATAAGATCCATCATCATTAAAATTAGAGAATGTAGGATTTTTAAACGCTTCACTTTCCCATCCACCGCCCCCTAGCAAATTTGCGTTGTTGAAGTTTGTGGCAAGATTCATCATAATATTTAGTCTATCGTCAAGGCCGCGTTGATTAATATTTAACCTAGCGCCAAACTCCTGCCTGCCATTCTCCAGCCCAATGCCTTCGAGGTTTCTATAATTAGCACTCGCCCTGTAGTTTGTTTCGGCAGTTCCCCCACTCATTGCTAAGTTATGGTTATGAGAAATATTGTTATGATTGATGATCATATCGTAGAAGTCGGTGTTATAACCTCGATCGGCTACGCTTTCAGGGAGTTCCCCCGTAGCGATTTTTTCTCTGAATTCTCGTGCGGACAAAACGTCAGGTCTTCTTTGTAAATACTCTTTACGGATGTAATTGTTGTAAGAAAATTGTGCAGGGCCAGCCTTCCCTTTTTTTGTTGTAACGAGAATAACTCCGGCGTTAGCACTTGAGCCGTAAATAGCAGCTCCTGAGCCATCCTTTAAAACGTCAATAGACAAGATGTCATCCTGCTGAAGCAGGTCCATGTTTCCTCCAGGGATACCGTCAATGACATATAAAGGGCTTGCTGAACCCGCGACCGAAACGACGCCACGTAATTGTACATTAGGGCTTGAATTGGGATTTGATCCACTCGTTCTGGTAACCTGCATACCGGCAACTTTTCCTTGTATTAAATCCAATGGACTACGGGCGCCACTCTGTCTAAATTGGGAAGAGTCCACATGGGCGACAGCAGACGTTACCTCACGTTGCTTTAGGTTTCCGTATCCCACCTGAACCACAACTTCTTCGACTTCCGTAAATTGAGATTCCAGTAAAATGTCGATGGAACGCTGATTGTCGATACTACTCTCCTTGCTTTTGTATCCCATATAAGAGATGATCAGAATATCGGAAGGTGCCGCATTGATTTTAAAGATTCCTGATTGATCTGTCTGTACACTTGTACTTTCTCCCTTCAATTGGATAGTGGCTCCCGCCAAAGCATCCTTTGTTTTCGCGTCTCTGACAGTTCCTTCAACGGCTGTTTGTTGTGCCTGAACACTCGTCACACAACATAGGGTAACACACAGTAGTAGAACGAACTTTCTGGTCAGAAGATGGATCTTTTCTTGTTTAAGTTTAGCTATTCTCATAGAGTATATATTTAGTTATCAGTTTTTGCGGGCCCTAATCGATTGTGACGCACAACTTCTTTTTTGCATTTATGGTGAGCCGTGCACATAGAAGGCGATCGTAGTAGTGTTTACGAGCTTTTCCAAAAATTGCTTTTAAGTTTATTTGTATAGACGAAGTTATGCGTAGAGCGCTCACGATTTGTTAACGACTGGTTAATGAAGAGATAAAGATTGATCCTTTTCTTCATGCGTTAACATCCACTTAACAATTTGGTATATCATCTACGCATAGTTTTGGCACAGATGATGGTGTCTGAAACATCTTAAACGGAAACGATTTTATGGGAAACAAACGGATAGTAAAGTGGATTACTGTGTTTTTCTTTATGATAAACATCGGTGTACTACATGCCCAAAACAACTGGCGTCATACCGACGACGATCGCAAGGTTGCAGTCGAAGTGGATACGATCAAGAAAAAGGGGTTTACCTTGATCTGGATTAACAAGGATAAAGATTTTGATCTCCAACTAAAAGAGCGGTTAATCGACGTTCATTTCGTCAATTATCCAAAATTGGCGAAGAAATACAATCGATATACCAGAAAAGAAATCACGTTTGTGATCGATCCTGATTACGAAGGTATCGCTGCTACGGCTGGAGGTATCGTGCGTTTTAATCCGGCATGGTTTGTCAAGAACCCACATGATATTGATATAGTCACGCATGAGGTCATGCATATCGTGCAAGACTATCCTGGCGGTAGCGGGCCGGGATGGCTGGTGGAGGGCATTGCCGATTATGTGCGCTATAAATACGGCGTGGATAACGGTGCAGCAAATTGGCGGCTTCCTGATTTTAAGGAGGAACATCATTACACGAATAGCTACCGAATTGCCGCCCGATTTTTGGACTGGGCAGAATCTACGCAAAAAAGAGGGCTGATCAAGAAATTGGATACAGCGCTACGGGATAAGAAATACACAGCGAATATCTGGATGGAGAATACGGGTAAAACCCTGGACCAATTGTGGAACATGTATAGCACTTCCAATTTAAAATAGTAATTTAGAATAATAAAATACCACCTGATATGAGAAAAATTTATTTGTTCGCGCTGTGGCTGATTTGTTGTGTCAATCTATACGGGCAAAAAATTCACGATGTCGAACGTCCCGAAGAGTGGGTGAATACTTTAATGGGTACAGATTCTAAAGTTTCTTTTTCCAATGGGAACACCTATCCGGCGATAGCCGTGCCTTGGGGTATGAATTTCTGGAGCCCGCAGACCGGTAAAATGGGAGACGGTTGGATGTATACTTATGCTGCAGATAAAATCCGCGGCTTTAAACAGACGCATCAACCTTCTCCTTGGATGAATGATTACGGACAGTTTTCGATTATGCCGGGGAGCCATAAACCTGTTATCGATCAAGATCAGCGCGCGAGTTGGTTTTCGCATAAGTCGGAGACTGCCACGCCTTATTATTACAGCGTATACTTAGCCGATGCAGACGTAACCACGGAAATAACGCCTACAGAAAGGGCAGCTATGTTCCGCTTTACGTTTTCCGAAAGTGATAGCTCATTTGTAAGCATTGACGCATTTGATAGGGGAAGCGAAATAAAGGTTTTTCCCGAAGAGAATAAAGTCATTGGTTATTCTAGTCGCTACAGCCGGGGCAAGTACGAAAACTTCAAGAATTATTTTGTTATATATTTTGATAAAGATATCGAGTTTACGAAGATATGGAAGGACAGTGTCTTTCAACAAGCATCTTTAGCTGAAACTAAAGGAAATCATACTGGAGCGATCGTTGGATTTAAGACCAAGCGTGGAGAAACAGTGAATATGCGGGTTGCCTCTTCCTTCATCAGCTATGAACAGGCGGAGATTAACCTCGACCGCGAAATAGGAAAAAGGGGTTTTGCACAGGTGAAACAGCAGGCAAAGGATTTGTGGCATAGCACGTTGAGCCGTGTCAAGGTTTCTGGTGGTAGCCATGATCAGCTTAAGACATTTTACTCCTGTCTTTATAGAACTGTGCTGTTCCCTAATAAGTTGTATGAGATAAACAAAGAGAACGAGATAATTCATTGGAGTCCTTATAATGGCAAGGTATTGCCGGGCCGCATGTTTGGTGGCACCGGATTTTGGGATACTTTCAGAGCACTTTATCCTTTTCTAAATCTGGTCTATCCCGAAATCAATGTGGAGATGCAGGAAGGCTTAGCCAATGCATACAAAGAAGGTGGCTGGCTACCGGAATGGAGTAGTCCCGGATATGCTAATATTATGGTAGGAAATAATTCAGCTTCGGTTGTCGCGGATGCCTACATTAAAGGCCTTCGCGGATATGATATCGAAACTCTGTACGAAGCCTTGTTAAAGGGTGCAAATAACGAAGGCCCTATGACAGCCGTTGGCAGGGCGGGGGCTCCCTACTATGTTGATTTGGGTTATGTGCCTTATGATGTCGGAATTAATGAAAATGCGGCTCGTACGTTGGAGTACGCTTACGACGATTTTGCGATTTATCAGTTGGCAAAAAAGTTGAAGAAACCAAAGGCAGACCTGGATTTGTATCGTAAGCGTAGTCAGAATTACCGTCATCTGTTTGATCCGTCTAGTGGATTGATGAGAGGAAAGAATAAAGATGGATCCTTTCAAGCACCCTTCAGTCCATTTAAATGGGGAGATGCGTTTACCGAAGGAAATAGTTGGCATTACTCTTGGTCGGTATTCCACGATATCGAGGGGCTCGCAAGGTTAATGGGTGGTCATAAGGCATTCGTTAATAAACTTGATTCGGTATTTATCCTTCCTCCCATCTTTGATGAAAGTTACTATGGCGGCGTTATCCATGAGATTCGAGAGATGCAAGTGGCAAATATGGGGCAATATGCGCATGGTAACCAACCGATACAACATATGACTTATCTGTACAATTATGCCGGGGAGCCTTGGAAAACACAGCATTGGGTTCGTGAAACCTTAGATCGGATGTATACGCCCTATCCCGACGGATATTGTGGCGATGAGGATAATGGACAGACCTCGGCCTGGTATGTGTTTTCTGCCTTAGGGTTCTATCCTGTTTGTCCAGCGACAAATCAATATATTATAGGTGCTCCGCTGTTTGAGAATGCGGAGATCACTCTGACAAATGGAGAGACTATTTCTATTGTCGCAAAAGAAAATGGCGAGGACAAACGGTATATCGACAGGATGTCGTTGAACGGTAAGCATTATACCAAAAACTACCTTACACATGAAGATCTGCTGGAGGGAGCCAAGATGGAGTTTGACATGAGTGCCCAACCGAATAGAAATAGGGGGATAACACAGGATGATCTACCTTATTCGCTTACTTGGGAAATAGCGGCAGAATAGAACGACAGACAATGAGAATTTTTCCAAACATAATAAGTTGCGTGAGTCTAGTCTGTGGCTTTTTCGTGCTGGCTGCTGCTTCTGCGCAAGGACAGTCTGCGCGGTTAGTCGATTATGTAGATCCCATGATCGGTACGGCCAAGATGGGGCATACTTTCCCCGGCGCCACCGTGCCATTCGGTGCCGTGCAATTGAGTCCCGATACCGACACGATTCCTTACGCTGTCAACGGTCGTTATAATGCGGATGTTTATAAATACTGCGCAGGATATCAGTATGATGACCCCACTATAGTCGGCTTTAGTCATACACATTTTAGTGGCACAGGACATGCTGATTTGGGTGATTTTCTGCTGATGCCAACGAGTGGTGCTCTCCAGTTGAATCCAGGAACAGCTGATGCGCCAGATAAGGGGTACCGTTCACGGTATAGCCACGATAACGAGTATGCTGCTGCAAATTATTATAAAGTTAAACTGGACGCGCACGACATTACAGCGGAATTAACGAGCAGCAGCCGTGTCGGCTTCCATCGGTATACATTTTCAAAACCTGCGGAAAGCCATATCATTTTGGACCTCATGCACGGCATCTATAATTATGACGGGAAGACCGTTTGGAGTGTAGCGCGGATATTAAACGATAGTACCGTCGTCGGCTATAGGCAGACAAATGGCTGGGCTCGAACCCGTGTTGTCTATTTTGCCATGCGTCTCTCTAAACCTTTCAAGAACTACGGTAGCCGAAACTTTGAAAAAGATCAGGTATATAAAGGGTTTTGGCGGAAGTTTGATCAGACGGATAATTTTGCTGATCTTGCCGGAAGCAAACTCCGGATGCATTTTGATTTTGACGTGGAAGCTGGTGAACAGCTACTTGTAAAGTTTGCGTTGTCTCCGGTTAGTATGGATAACGCGCTCGCTAATATGGAGGAGGAAGTTCCACATTGGGATTTTGATAAAATAAAAAATACCGGGCAAGAGCTGTGGGAAAAGGAACTCCGCCGCATCGAAGTCAAGATGTCTAGGCGGGAAGATTATATCAACTTCTATACGGCCATGTACCACGCGGCATTAATGCCGACAACATATATGGATGTGAATGGAGACTATCGGGGAGTGGATCATCAGGTTCACCGGGCCGAAGGATTTACCAACTATACATCATTTTCACTATGGGATACGTTCAGGGCTTTCCATCCTTACTTGAATTTAGTTAATCCATCCAGAAATGCAGACATGGTGCAGTCGATGATGGCACATTATGAACAGAACGTATTAGGGATACTACCTATCTGGAGCCATTATGCGAATGAAAATTGGTGTATGAGCGGCTATCATAGCGTGTCTGTCATTGCGGACGCAATTATTAAAGGGGTTTATACAGGAGATGCCAATAAAGCGTTGGATGCTTGTGTAGCTACGGCTAACTTCCGTCGCTATGAAGGAATAGGAGAATATATTGATCTGGGGTATGTTCCCGATGAAAAGAATGGTACTTCTGTGTCCAACACGTTGGAGTATGCGTATGACGACTGGTGCATAGCACAACTGGCTAAATACTTGGGCCAAGAGGATATATATGCAACCTTTTCAGCACGTGCCGAAAATTGGCGAAGTGTTTTTGATACCTCTATTGGTTTTATGCGCCCGAAAGATGCAACGGGTAAATTCCGTGAGAAGTTTGATGCGCTGGAAACACACGGACAAGGATTCATCGAAGGCAATACCTGGAACTATAGTCTGTACGTTCCACATAATCCACAGGGGCTGATGGAACTGCTTGGTGGGAAGAAACGTCTGTCAACTTATTTGGATTCCTTGTTTACTATGTACTTACCGGATAAATTCTTTGAACACACGGAAGATATCACCCGAGAAGGTATTATTGGTAATTACGTACATGGAAATGAACCCGCACATCATGTCGTATATTTATATCAACTCACGGGAGAAAGATGGAAAACACATGAATGGGTTCGGAAAATTCTCCAGGATCAGTACCATAATGGTTATGATGGATTAGGAGGTAACGATGATTGTGGACAAATGAGCGCCTGGTATTTATTTAGCAGTTTGGGCTTTTATCCTGTTGCCCCCGCATCGGATGAATATTGGTTGGGTGCGCCAATCGTCGAGTCGGCTTCTATTCATTTGGAAAACGGAAAGGTTTTCCGTGTTGAGGCTATTAATCAAAGTACTAAGCATATGTATGTCCAGGCAGTCTTGCTGAACGGTAAACCGCTAAAAGGCTTTACCATTAAACACAACGATATTATGAACGGCGGACACTTGCAGTTTAAGATGGGCGCTCGACCCAACAAAAATCTGTAATACATACTATTCCGGTATGTTATAATGACGCATATACCGTACAATGCCATTTGCCCGTCGGTTAACATAAGCTGACGGGCGTTTAGCGTCCCACTTTTGCGGACTCGGCAGAATGGCAATAATCAATGCGGCTTCTTTTCTGGTTAAGCTTTTAGCGGATTTATGAAAATAATACTGTGCTGCAGCTTCTGCTCCATATACTCCTTGCCCCATTTCGATGACATTCAGATATACTTCCAAAATGCGTTTTTTGGTCCACAGAGCTTCTATCAGCACGGTGAAATAAGCCTCCAACCCCTTTCGTAGCCAGGAACGCTGCGGCCATAGAAATACATTTTTAGCGACCTGTTGGCTAATGGTACTGCCACCGCGTAGTGATTTCCCTGTTTGGTTTCTTTCCATTGCTTTCTGAATCGCTTTGGTATCGAAGCCGCTATGGGTTAGGAAGTGGGCGTCCTCCCCGGCGATAGCGGCGCGCTTGAGATTATCTGATATATCCTCGTAGCTCAACCATTTTTTGTCTATTTTCCATTCTTTGCCAACGGCTTTTCGTTCAAAAGCCCGTTTAATCTGGAGATAGGTGAGAGGAGGGTTGATGAAGGTAAGTAGTATGACCCAGGTAATAGTCAGGCCAAAAAAGCCGATAATAAGACGTATCGACCATTTTTTAATCGATGTACGCCACGCCTTACGGGTTGTTTTTTTCTTGGTGTTTTTTTTCGTCGATGACCGTTTGATTGCCATTTTTTTCTGGTTCGATAAGCAAAACTAGAAGATTTTTTTCAAAATAGCATTCATCTTGTCAAATCACTTCATTTCCCTTATTTTTACGGTTCATTAAAAATCATAAAACCATTGGCAAAGGCGAAGAAGCAAACACCTTTAATGCAGCAGTATAATACAATTAAGGCGAAATATCCTGGGGCGTTATTGCTGTTTCGTGTAGGTGATTTTTACGAAACTTTCGGAGAAGACGCCGTCAAGGCGGCGGGAATCTTAGGCATCGTATTGACTAAGCGAGGGAATGGAACGGAATCGGAAACAGCGCTAGCAGGTTTTCCGCACCATTCTTTAGAAACTTATTTACCAAAATTGGTGCGGGCAGGACAGCGTGTTGCTATTTGTGATCAACTGGAAGACCCTAAACAGACTAAAACCATTGTCAAGCGCGGTGTCACAGAACTTGTAACTCCCGGCGTATCCTACAACGATAACATCGTGCAACAGAAAGCCAATAATTATTTGGCATCGATTTTTAATGATAAGGGACAGTGTGGAGTGGCTTTTCTGGATATATCGACAGGGGAGTTTCTGGTAGCTCAGGGAAGTGCTAACTATGTAGATAAACTTTTACAGGGATTTAAACCGACAGAAATTATCCTCCCTAAAAAACAATATAAAGATTTTTCGGAGCAGTTTGGTACCCAGTATTATACCTATACATTAGATGAATGGCCTTATACAGGAGATTACGCTACAGAGACTCTGTTAAGACATTTTGAGGTTAAATCCATGAAAGGGTTCGGTATTGACCGGATGCCACTAGGTACACTATCTGCCGGCGTGGCCCTACATTATCTTAACGAAACGGAGCACCGCAATCTGCAACATATATCGAATATTTCTCGTATCGAGGAGGACAACCATATGTGGTTGGATCGTTTCACAATACGTAATTTGGAACTTATCGGTTCAACGAATGAAAATGCTGCTACGTTAGGTGACATACTTGATGAAACTGCCTCACCTATGGGAGCACGCCTGCTGAGACGTTGGATCGTGATGCCGTTGAAAGACTTGAAATCTATAAACGAGCGACTGGACATTGTGGCGTATTTTTATAGTAACCGTGAAATACGGGACGAGCTGATAAAAGAAATTAAGCAGGTTGGCGATTTGGAGCGTTTGATTTCTAAAATTGGCCTTCAAAAAGCGAACCCCCGTGAAATAACACAGTTAAAACGGGCTTTATATGCCGTAGAAAAGCTCAAAGCCCTGACGAATCAAGAAGCCTCCGACGCATTGCGTGTCATTTCGGAACAACTGGACGTTTGCGAGATCATCCGGGATAAAATGGAGCAAACTCTACAAGCTGAACCGCCAGTAGCTCTTAACAAAGGAAATGTGATTGCAGATGGTGTGAATGACGAACTGGATAAATTACGCAAAGTAGCTTTTGGCGGAAAGGACTATTTACTGGAAATTCAGCGCCGGGAATCGGAAGCAACGGGTATACCGTCTTTGAAGATCGCGTTCAACAATGTGTTTGGATATTATTTGGAAGTGACTAATACACACAAAGACAAAGTGCCTGCTTCTTGGCTTCGAAAACAGACGCTGGTAAACGCCGAGCGTTATATCACGGAAGAGTTGAAAGAGTATGAAGAGCAGATCTTAGGCGCGGAAGAGAAAATACAGGCTATTGAGAATCGTATTTACGCTGAACTCTTGCTCGACATCGCTGCTTACATCAAACCTATTCAATTGAATGCACAATTAATAGCTAAGTTGGACGTGCTGTTGAACTTTGCATTGATTGCAGAGAGGAATTATTACGTCAAGCCCCAACTCAGCGAAGGGAAAGTGCTTGATATCAAGGGAGGTCGACATCCGGTTATCGAAAAGCATCTACCAATAGGCGAAGATTATATTACAAATGACACCTTATTGGATCCCGAAACTCAGCAAATTATCATCATCACCGGACCCAATATGGCTGGTAAGTCAGCGTTATTGCGCCAAACAGGCCTCATTGTATTGATGGCACAAATAGGCTGCTTTGTGCCCGCAAAAGAAGCTTCCATCGGTTTGGTGGACAAAATTTTTACACGGGTAGGTGCCTCGGATAATCTTTCATCCGGCGAATCTACCTTCATGGTGGAGATGAATGAAACCGCCAGTATTATGAACAATTTATCTGACAGGTCGCTGATATTATTAGACGAGATTGGAAGGGGAACAAGCACCTATGACGGGATATCTATCGCTTGGGCTATTGCGGAGTTTCTTCACAATCATCCATTTGCTCGTGCTAAGACGCTTTTTGCAACGCATTACCATGAACTTAATGAGCTCACGAATTCGATGACGCGTATCAAAAATTTCAATGTAACCGTCAAGGAGATGAATAATAAAGTGATTTTCTTACGGAAGCTTGTTCCTGGCGGATCAGAACATAGTTTTGGAATTCACGTTGCGAAATTGGCCGGGATGCCAGCGAAATTAATCGCACGTGCCAACGAGATTCTGAAACGGTTGGAGCAAGAACGTACAGGGGGAGAACAGATTAAAGATAGTATGCGCAAAATACAAAAGCAGGCCTATCAATTACAGATGTTTGCTATCGATGATCCTGTCTTGGAAAAAATAAGGGATATGTTGAATAACCTGGATGTAAACACCCTGACACCGGTGGAAGCATTGATGAAATTGGATGAAATACAGCGGTTATTAAAGAATTAGGTTTTTTCTTTTTCCCGCGAAAAAGAAACAAAAAGCTCGTCGCTTCAGATATTTGAGATAGTGGATAGTACTAAGAAGAGTTTCTACATGCCTCAAACATCTGGGTGCGACTTTTTTAGGGTTAAGGAAGGGTAGTGCAATCTCGTATAGCGCGTTATTTTCTTTGTGCAATAAGCATAGGATAGAGAAGGGGGGAGTGCGACCGTAGAATATTGAAGTTTTGTCTAGAATCTAAAAAACAGTTGCAAGCTGCCGTAATTGGGTTGTATCGATGTAATAAGGTTACTGTCCCAGTTGTAGGGAACGAAATGATAAGCAGCTTCGAGACCTATATACGTTTTTCTCGAAAGATGGCGCATAGCAGCCAGCGCCAAGGTACTGCGCATGGTATTTATATAGAAATGACGGACGGATCGTGTTTCGTAGTAGTCATAACCATCATCGTAGTAGCCTTCATTGACTTCTGAAAGCCCTGTCGTTGCCATTTCCCAGAATAAACCTGCTTTAGGGGCAATAATAAATTTATCGTTGTCGAAAATCTTATAAGCCACTGTACCGCCAATGCCAAGACTTGCCATCGATCGAATGACTTCTACCTCATCATATAACCTATATTCTACCTCCCTGTCGTTGCTGTTGATGCGTACCTTTACTCCTGCCTCAAACAGGAAAGGATTGGAGAGCCTGGAAGAAAAGAAGACGCCTAATGTCGGGCTTGTTTTAAAGACAGGATCTGATCCTGTTAATGGGAATTCTGCCCCTGCATAAACGTTGACGCCATGACGGTATTTACCGTAATACCTGTCAGATGCCGGCCCCTCTTTACTTTTACTTGACGGTTGAGGTGCTGTTTGCTTGTGTACTTGATAAAATTCTTCGATATGGTCAGCAAATAACAAAGCTATTTTTTCTTCTTGTTCGGTAAGTGTATAAGATGATGAATTTAACAGCGCTAAAGCCTTAATCTTGGTCAATGAATCAATAGCATGACGTAGCGGGACAAAGTCAAAATCAGTTTTGTTGTTTTGGTAAATTTGTGCATACTTTTCTTCCTCAGAATAGTCCCAGCGCATCACCAATACCTCCTGATAATTCTTGGATAGATAATCAGCAATAATGTCTCCTGTCGTTTTTTTCTCGATCAATAAACGGAGAATACGGAGGCGCTGTATAAATTCATTTTCACCGCAGCCGCTCTGAATCGTATTTAAAACAGGATCTAGGCTTTCAAAATCATTTTTGCGGAAAATGTCGACAAGTTTTTTCAAGGCTACATTTGTGACTTGCTCACAGTCCTGCGATTTCCCCGGCGTATCATATTCTTCGTTCCCATAACTATAGAAAGAAGTACAAACAAGTTGTAGAAACAGAAGAACAGTTAAAATTTTAGCCATGGTGCAACAAATCGCTGTCCAAAGTAAGGAAATTAATTTTATTTTACTTTTTTTTGCGGAAAAAAAAGTAAACAAAAAAACTCCCGCTTCGAATGTTTTACATTAGGGATAGTACTAAGAATTAGTTTGTACATTGTAAAACATTCGAATGCGACATTTTAAAGTTAAGGGAGGGTTTGTACATTAATGCATTGTCCCATTCTTAACCTTGAATGTCGCATGCAAATTTTTGAGGTTGTAGAGCCCCATCCTTAGTACTATCCCTTTCCTCAAAGATTTGAAGCGACGAGGTTTTGCTTCTTTTTACGGGAAAAAGAAGTTAAAAAAGGTACTTTTGCAGTATGCGTTCCATTTTTCGTTTTAAACAGTTTGAGATAGACCAGGGCAATTGTGCGATGAAGATCAATACGGATGGTGTGTTGTTAGGCGGGTCAACTTGTTTTCCGGAAGCGGAGCGCATATTGGATATAGGCACAGGCACTGGTGTGATTGCCCTTATGCTGGCGCAAAGCCACCCCCGTGCTCGTGTGGATGCGGTCGAAATTGATGAAAATGCGTACGGGCAAGCTAAAATAAACTTTCAGGTTTCTGATTTTTCGGATCGTTTGCAAGTTTTCCGGGGCTCGTTTATCGACATGAAGCCAGCTGGGTGTTATGATTTAATTGTATCTAATCCACCTTTTTATACAAATTCATTACATAATCCAGATGCGCGAAAACGTTTGGCTAAACACACGGACATATTATTTTTTAAGCGGTTGTTGTCATTCGTGTCGCACTACCTTACAAATAAAGGCCAATTTAGGCTGATTATTCCAGCTACGTTGGCAGATGAGGAAATTGCCCCTATACTTTCCGACTATCAATTGCATGTGCAGCATGAAATGAGGATATCTTCTTTTGCAGGGGAGTTACCGATGAGGAAAATATGGGGTATTGGGAAGAAAGCAGTACCTTTAAAAGTACACGATTTTGCTATTTATGCGGAAAAAGGAACTTATTCTGCTCAATATAGCGCATTAGTGAAACCTTATTTTTTAGCGTTCTGATATGACAAAGATTGGACTAATATCGGATACCCATGGTTTTTTGGACGACGCCGTTTTCAAATACTTTGACCAGTGTGATGAGATATGGCATGCAGGAGATTTCGGATCTGTCGCTATAATAGATTCCCTAGCGGCCTTTAAGCCTTTCAAGGGTGTATGGGGTAATATTGATGGGAAGGACGTCCGTGCAGTATGCCCGGAACACCTACGTTTTTATTGCGAAGACGTGGATGTGTGGATGACCCATATCGGAGGGTATCCGGGGCGTTACGCGGCGCAAGTAAAACCTGAAATTGTTCTCCACCCACCCAAGGTTTTTATTTGTGGACATTCCCATATTTTAAAGGTGCAATTTGATCCTAAACTGGGTTTGTTGCATCTCAACCCCGGTGCCGCAGGGAAACAAGGGTGGCATAAGGTGCGTACATTGATGCGTTTTGATATTAACCGTGATAAGATAGAGAATATGGAAGTGATCGAATTGGGAATACGATAACGCAACAGCTTACAGGCTGTCCCGGACCTCAACCAAGAATTTCTTTAAACGTTCCAGTGAATCGATAACTCGCTGGTTCTCTTTTACTTCATTTTTATTAGAACGGATGTAATCTCTCGCGCCTTGCAATGTGTACCCTTTGTCTTTGACAAGATTGAATATGATTTTTAGGTTGGCGATGTCGTCTTGTGTGAAAAGCCGATTTCCCTTTTTATTTTTCTTCGGTTGTATAATATCAAACTCCCGCTCGTAAAAACGTATCTGTGACGCGTTCACACCAAACATGGCCGTCACCTCACCCATGGTATAATAGAGCTTATTTATTTCACGTTCTTTGTACGGCATATCTTCCGAGAATTTGTAACCTAAACAAATATACAATCTATGGTTGGATTTTAAAAATAGGTTTTTGAAAGCTATCTTGATGTTATAAATTAATACCTTTGGATATGGATATACTTATATGGACAATAGGTCGAGAGGAGATTGTTATTGTATCTATTTTGGTATTTATATTGATTTTTTTTGGGATTGTTTTTAGTCGTTTGTTGAAGAGGAAGTAATCCGTACCTTTGTTCATAGAATAGAAAATTTGAGACTATGAGTACACAAAAAGGTCCTGTTTCGCAATTTATTGAGAAAAACTACCTGCACTTCAATGCAGCTGCCTTGGTAGATGCGGCTAAAGGATATGAGACACACCTCTTGGAGGGTGGAAAAATGTTAATCTCATTGGGCGGTGCTATGAGCACCGCTGAGTTGGGAATTTCATTGGCAGAAATGATTCGCCAGGACAAAGTTCACATCATTTCTTGTACAGGCGCGAATTTGGAAGAAGATGTGATGAATTTAGTGGCCCATTCACATTATAAACGTGTGCCGAATTATCGTGATTTAACGCCCGAACAAGAGCGTGGATTGCTAGATCAGCATTACAACAGGGTAACGGATACTTGTATTCCGGAAGAGGAAGCCTTTCGTCGTTTACAGAAACATTTGGAAGATGTTTGGCATGCTGCAGAAGAGAATGGTGAACGTTATCTACCTCATGAGTTTCTATATCAAGTAGTGAATTCGGGGGTGTTGGAACAATATTACGAAATTGATCCAAAGAACTCTTGGATTGTGGCAGCGGCAGAGAAAAATCTCCCTATTGTGTGTCCAGGATGGGAAGATTCGACAACTGGAAATATCTTTGCTTCGAATGTGATTAAAGGTAACCTAAAAGCCAGCACAGTGAAGTCAGGTATCGAATATATGATCTATTTAACCGAATGGTATCGTGAAAATTCTAGTGGAAAAGGTGTGGGGTTCTTTCAAATTGGTGGCGGTATATCGGGTGATTTTCCTATTTGTGTAGTGCCGATGATGTACCAAGATCTAGAATGGGAAGACGTACCTTTTTGGTCTTATTTCTGCCAGATTTCGGATTCAACAACTTCCTATGGTTCGTATTCGGGGGCTGTTCCCAATGAAAAAATTACTTGGGGTAAATTGGATATAGACACACCGAAGTTTGTGGTGGAGTCTGATGCTACTATAGTGGCACCGTTGATTTTCTCCTATATCTTAGGACATTAGCAGCGTGTCGAATTAAGTGATGAGTAGGGCTATACATGCTGTAGTCTTACTCATCGTTTCTTTCATTAACCTTTCTCCCCACCGATGAGCCATTTAAAAACAGACAACCCTATTGCACTACAAGCCCTATTATCGGAGACGCTTTTTATTCCAAAAGAGAAAGTGGAGTCAGCGGTTTCACCTGTAGGCAGTGTAGTGGATGATGCAAGCAGAGAAAAAGCAGAAGAGTTTATTTATCAAGGAGATAAATCGACCGGCATCTTGTTTATCTTGCGTTACCCGGACTATCCTTATTTTTCACCGCAGGCGGAAGACGCCTTTGTGAAAACTTTGGGAGCGCTTAACTTTTCGTTTGAAAATGTTGCGGTCGTTAACTTAGCGAATCCGCACAATCCCAATGATTTCAAGCGGATCATGCAATTTTTTCAACCGACTAAAATTACCTTGCTTGGCGTAGAACCTATCTCACTTAAACTACCCGAAATTGCGCACAACGCGTATATGAAGGGCAAGGTCGCAACGGTGTTCAATACGTTTAGTTTTGAGGAAATGTTTGCAGACGTGCAAAAGAAAAGGCTATTTTGGAATGAATTCAAGACATTTATTGTATCGTAAACATGGAGTTAGTATTTGCAACGAATAATGCCCATAAGCTTGAAGAAGTTCAAGCGATTGTTGGGGATAAATTTACTATAAAATCTTTAACCGATATCGGTTGTTCGGATGATATCCCCGAAACAGGCGTGACCTTTGAAGAGAATGCCAAACAGAAAACAGATTATCTTTTCCATAAATACGGGCTGGATTGTTTCGGCGACGATTCCGGATTGGAGATAGATGCGCTCAATAAAGAACCTGGTGTCTATTCCGCACGTTATTCCGGTTCACGTGATATGGAAAAAAACATCGATTTGGTGCTAGCCAAATTAGGCGATAATCCGAACCGAACTGCCCGTTTTCGAACGGTCATTTCCCTTTTTCGAGATAAACAGCAACATTTCTTCGAAGGTGTTATCGAAGGAGATATCATTCCGGAACGTCGGGGTTCGGGCGGTTTTGGTTACGATCCTATTTTTATTCCTAAAGGGTATGACAGAACGTTTGCGGAAATGACGGCCGAAGAGAAAAATCAAATCAGTCATCGAGCTATCGCGGTAGGGAAGTTAGCGGAATTTCTGTCATTTTGAGATACCTCAAGAGCCTGATGGCGCCCCCATATGCGCATTCACGATTGTTCATAACCGTTACTCCGTGTGAGGCGTATTTTCTTCCTCCATCGGCTTCACAGGCGCGACTTCCTTCGGCATCGCTTCTTTTTCTCCAGTAGTTATTGGAGCCTCCTCCTCTTGCAGAGCTGCTGTTTCGTCTTCCTCTACCGGCGTTGATGTCTCTTCCACATTTTCTACAATGTCATCGACATTTCCAGTGGAGCTTTCATCTCCGGGATTTTCAGTAGAAGCCGCTGGTTTTTCGACCTCCCTTTTCCGGTTCATCATGTCTTCTTTCGATTTCGGCCGATCCTGCGGTCGCCAGACAAACCCAGGCAAAACTTCATTTTCCTGCGTCACCTGCTTGAAGGGATAAAGCTTTTGGTCTACTTTCCGTATGGTGATGTAGTCAATAATTTTTTTACCCTCCATCTTGATTTTGATACGTGCGCCGCGGTCGTGGAACATCTCTGTTATCCGGTGGGTTTTATCGTTCGTGGCAAAGCTTAAATTCTCCGCATTCCCGTCCACATACATCCTATCAATGGAATTGTTGGCAAAGAAAGCGGTGATTTTTCGGCCTTTAAGCTGGTTGAATTTAACGGTGTCCAACACGGCGTTTACCATAAAGGCGTTATTAATCAATAGCGCATTATCCATTCGCTGGTTTCGAATCTGCATATAGATCGTGTCGGACGAAATTTGTGATCCTTCTGCCCAAATCATGGGCCGACCCATAAAACGGAACATAGAATCTGCCATCCCATAATAAACGGAATCAGCTACCGCTTGCAGGTCAGATTTGAACATCCGGACATTGTAGTAAGCTTTGACAATACGTGTCCTGGCGGTATCCAAATATGCTTGGTCGGTGGTGTCTTTGAACGTTGTGTCGGGCATTTGTGCAACCGATATGGCTTTATTGATCAGGCTGTCTGCGGTTGCTTCTTTGGGCATGTCAGCTTGTTGTCGTAATATAGAATCCTGGGCCATGCTCCGTGCAATATCTGCCCGCGCCGTCTCCTTCATAGCCAGTTTTTTGCTGGAGTCAACCGGTATTGCTTTCTTGATTTCCGCCGGCTTCGCGATGGCTACCTTCTCTTCCACTTTTTTTGCCACGGCGGCCTCCACGCTATCTGCGTCAATACGATTAATCATTGTGCTATCGATGGATATACTATCCATAGAAATGCTGTCCATAGCCATGCCCTCGTCGTCCGATCCATAGTCTTCCTCGTCTCCGTAATCGACATCGTCGTCAGTCTCAATTTCTCCGCCGCTTCGATCCAGTTTGAAGTCTAGCGCTTCGTAATCACGAAGCATAATCATGCGCGAATAGAGCGTATCGGCCGTCATATATACAGAATCTACCTTAGCGGTGTCTCGGGGAAGTGCTGTTTGTGTAGAATCTGTTGCGGTGATAATTTCTTTGTCGGCAACGATATCGTCCTCTTCGATTTGTACGATTTCTTCCTGCACTACAGTGTCCTCCTTTGTTGCAGTTAGATTGGATTCAAGGGAATCTACTGAAGCGATTGCGGAACTGTCGGTAGGTACGGTACTGGTAGAGTCGTTTTCTACCACCATTGTGATCACAGGCTTGTCGGTCATGGTAATAGACTCATCCGCTTGATCATATAGGCCGTAGCCACCGTAGGCATAGAATTTATCCAAGGTATCGACAAATACGACGTTCCGATATGCTTTTCCTACACCCG
This sequence comes from Sphingobacterium haloxyli, assembly GCF_002980525.1. Lineage (GTDB taxonomy): Bacteria > Bacteroidota > Bacteroidia > Sphingobacteriales > Sphingobacteriaceae > Sphingobacterium > Sphingobacterium haloxyli. Next base: position 15,686 of record NZ_PVBQ01000001.1, on the reverse strand, counting down.
TAGCACGATCATAGTAAAGACTATCCCCCTTTAAAAAACGCGTTCCTTCGGTATATAAATTGTTTTTGTTGAAGTTGGCGACACCTTTTTCTGTATTGTAATTACCTCTTTCGGTATATAGGTTCTCTCCGTTATTTCCTTTGATGTTTGTTGGTCCAAAGAAATAGGTCATGCGCTGGTCGGAATTGTAACGCATCGTATCGGTATAGATCTTTACATCGGGCGTGCGCACCACGACTTTATTGCGAAAATAGGCATCTTGCGTGTTTTCGAAGTAGTAGGCATTTCGGGAGGTAATGGTGTCACCTTTGGATATAATCCTTCCACCGCCGGTATAGTTGCCTATTTTGTCGCGCATCTTATAGATGAGATGATTGGTTGTCAATACCGAATTCGCATCAACCATCCGTACATTATTCGTTAACGTTGCAATTTGCGGGGAGGCATCATAATGCAGCCGATCGGAATAGATAATTGTTCCGGACGGTTGGGTAATAACTACATTTCCAAACGCCTCAAAGAACTGCCGACCAACCTCGTCTTCGTAGATAATGCCGCTATCAGCGGATAACGTATTACCCTTGTGCGCGTAAACAGGCTGAATACTGCTGAACCCCTGTTGGTCAATAATCGTACTATACCTAGAAGAGATTAAACGCAACTCTTCCTGAGCAAACAACGATGTGAGCCATATGAGATTTAAGATAAGCGCAAAGCAGTATTTCACGGGAGCAAAAATAGGTATTTAAATAGCAAAAATTTGTTAAAGTAAATTTTTCATGTTCTTTTTCCCCCGCGAAAAGAACCAAACCGAACGAAGTGAGCTCATGGATGCCAAAATAAACACTTATCCATAAAAGCTCGCCACTTTAAAATTTTGAATGGAGGGGATAGTGTATCTATAATGTTTCTACATATTTCAAAATTTTATATGTGGCATTTAGAGGTTAAAGAAGGGTTCACGCAATTGTATTATCCCCCCTTAATCTCTGACGTCCATAGTAATATCCCCCTTCTCAAAGATTCGAAGGACGCTTTTTTGCACAACTTTTTTCTAAAAAAAGTTGTTTAAGAAAAACATCTATTAACTTTGACTTATGAATCTAGTTCACCGTTTTCAACGATATATGCAAGAAACACTGGGCATTAGTGTGAATGATAAAGTGTTGCTAGCAGTTAGTGGTGGGCGGGATTCTATGTTAATGGCCCACCTGTTTTTAGCGGCAGGTTATCCTTGTGTGATAGCTCATTGTAATTTTCACTTGAGGGAAGTGGATGCTGATTTGGATGAGCAACTGGTAAAAGAATTTGCTGAACAACATAAAGTGCCTTTTTTTGTGCGGCATTTCCAGACCAATGATTATGCAGAAGAATACGGCCTATCCACCCAAATGGCGGCACGTGAGCTGCGCTATGCTTGGTTTAAGGAATTACGTGAACAGCAAGGAGCCCTGTGGATTGCCATTGCGCAACATCAGGATGATCATATTGAAACGGTGTTGCTTAATCTGACACGGGGGACAGGTTTGCAAGGTCTACAAGGTATTCTTCCTAAAAGAGGAAACATAATTAGACCCATACTCTTTTTGTCATCGGAAGAGATCACAACCAGTGTAGAGGAATTGCAGATTCCATTTCGGGATGACCAATCAAATTTTTCTACAAAATATGCCCGAAACAAAGTACGCCTGGAAATCATTCCGAAATTCAGGGAAATCAGTCCAGAGTTTGACGATATCATGTGCGAGAATATTGTTCATTTTCAAGAAGCGTATGATTTGCTCCAATCATTTGTTGTACCGATCCGAAACGAGTCGTTTATTCCCGTAGGCAGTTTAATTCGAATTAGCAAAGCAAAATTGGAACCTCATCTTCAACGACTTCCTTTATTATTTGAACTGTTCAAGCCGTATGGTTTTTCGAAGAGTGTTTTAGCGGATATGCGGAAGCATTGGAATGGAGAACCGGGTAAAATATTTTGTTCTACGCAATATGAGCTGTTACTGGATAGGGAAGACGTCTGGCTGAAAGTGCAAAAGGAAAAACAGTGCTCTCATGTTGTTAAAATCCATGTAGACACGGCTGCGTTTTCTTTTGCAAATAGGGAGTTCGCAGTTTCGATAGACGGGGATACGTCACTTCGTCGATCAGAGAATGTTTTACAGGCGGATTTTGAGAAATTGCAGTTTCCATTGGTATTACGTTTCTGGAAAGAAGGTGATTATTTTTATCCACTGGGCATGGGAGGGAAACGTAAAAAAGTAAGTGACTACTTTATCCAGAAGAAAATAGGACGGTATGAGAAGGATACGATTCCTATCTTAATAAACGGAAATGGTGATGTTTTATGGATTGTCAATTATCGTGCAGATAATCGGTACAAGATAACGAAAAGTACAAAAAAAGTCTTTACTTTAGTTTGTAAATAGAAGCTATGAACGGACATTATCTTTTTCAGGAAAAGCAGTATTTAGGACGGGATGCTACGTGGGTTAGTGTGCGGATGATTTTGGCTTTGTTTTGTTTTGTGGCATATTATTTAAATATAGAGAATCTGCCCTCAGGACAATTGTTCTTCATCGTGGGGACAAGTATCATTGTAATCTCTATCATCATGATTTACATGGTGCACTATAAAACAACAGTAGAAGGTAAATTCTTGATCCTGAGTGGCCTGTGGTCGTCTAAGCTAGTTAAAATTGACCTGTATAATATTGCGAAAGTGGAATTAAAACCGTATAATACTTTTATTTTCAATAATCCGGTTTACAATTTGCATAAAGGAGGGAAAATCCGTTTTTATTCTGGTGGGAAAGATGCAGTGTGGCTGACGGATAAAGAAGGTTTGACATATATTATTGGTTCGCATAAAGCAGAAGAACTAGCTCGAGCGGTTATGGAAGCTAAACGAAGGTTGAATACTTAAATTTTGTTAAGGACTTTGATGCTGACATTCTGTTGACGGAGGAAAACGAATTAAATTAGTAAATTTGAGGAAAACGTTAAAAAAGCATGGAATTACTTAAAATACTCGCTATATTTTTGCTGGTCTTTTATGGATTGAAATATTTGTTCCGCTTGCTGATGCCTTTTGCTTTGCGTAAAATGATGGAACGCCTCACGAATAAAGCGCAACAGCAACAATCTGCAGGAGGGCGGAGCGGGACATATTCTTATACTACCGGAGGAAACCCCTTTGAACAATTTAAGCAACAAACACCACCTGAAAATGAGGGAGAGGTACGTGTGGACTACGTGCCACGAGAGGAAGCTAAATTAAAGAAAGGCACACAGACTGCGGGGGAATTTATCGAATTCGAAGAGATTAAATGATCGATTTGCTATCCCACTCTTTTACTTTTGATTTTGCAAAATGTGGTTGAAGCAACTCGCTGTTTTCAATTTTAAAAATTATACAGAATCATCTTTGGAATTTTTGCCAGAGATAAATGCTTTTGCTGGCGCTAATGGGGCAGGGAAAACCAATTTACTTGATGCTATCCACTATCTCGCTCTATGTAAGTCTTATTTCAACCCAATAGATTCTCAACATATAAAAAAAGGCTTTGACTGGTTCATGGTGCAAGGTGAGTTCGAGCGCAATGAGATGCCTGATATTATTTCTTGCAGTTTAAAGAGAAATCAGAAAAAGCAGTTTAAGCGTAATAAAAAAGATTATCAACGTCTTGCAGATCATATTGGCTTATTCCCATTGGTCATGATTTCTCCTAATGACGCTGTTATCGTGACTGAAGGAAGCGAAGAACGGCGCAAATTTATGGATAATGTTATTTCTCAAACCGATAACCATTATTTAGATATCCTTATTCAATATAATAAGATTCTTTTGCAACGCAACGTGCTGCTCAAACAGGTCAAGGAAAAAGGGGTATTGGATCTTGGATTATTAGATATCCTAAACCTTCAGCTGGCAGAAGTAGGCGAGCGGATATTTGCAAAACGAATACAGTTTATGGCCGAATTCCTGCCTGAATTTGAACGGTACTATGCGTTCCTAACAGAAGGAGCAGAAGAGGTTTCATTGGTTTACGAGTCTCCATTGATGGGGACAGATTTTGCAACCCTGCTTCGCGATAGTATGGAGAAAGATCGTGTCCTGGAGCGAACTTCGCAAGGGATCCATAAAGATGATCTTTTATTTACCATTCATGATAATATGGCATTAAAGAAATTCGGTTCACAAGGCCAACAAAAGTCATTTTTAATTGCCCTTAAATTAGCGCAATACAGTTTCCTCCGAAACAACAAGACATGCAAGCCGATACTGCTATTGGATGATATTTTTGACAAGTTGGACGCCAACCGCACGAAAAAATTAATGCAGCTTGTTTCAGAAGACGAATTTGGACAGATTTTTATTACAGACACGGACGCAGAAAGAATAAAAGATATTTTCGATGAAATAGCGCAGCCAATTCGTATTTTTGAGGTGAAAGAGGGAACTATAGATGTACAAGAAGAAGCTGGATGAAATTCCTACGAAAGACGACATAGGCATTAAGGAGGTTATCGAAAAATGGATCGAGACCTATCGCTTACGCTCCAAATACGATGAATCGTCGATAGTCAATGCTTGGCCCGATATTATCGGAAAAGCCATTGCGAATCGCACGCAGCAGATTTATATTCGCGATAAAAAACTCTTTGTTAAGGTAGAATCAGCAGTGATTAAAAATGAGTTGGCCTTGATGCGCCGTCAGATTATTGGACGTGTGAACGAATATGTAGGGCACGTGGTCGTGGAAGAATTCGTAATTCTATAGATACACTTCGAGAATACCTTTTCCTTCTCTCAAGATCTCAAATTCACCTGATGTCACGTCGACTACAGTAGATGCTATATTGTCGCCATATCCGCCGTCAATTACGAGATCGACCAGGTCCTCGTATTTCTCATGAATGAGCTCCGGGTCGGTCGAATATTCGATGATATCATCTTCATCACGAATAGAAGAAGTAACGATCGGATTGCCCAACTCTTTGACAATTTCTCGAACAATATTGTTGTCAGGGACACGGATACCCACCGTTTTCTTTTTGGTGCTTAGCAGTTTGGGGACTTGGCCGCTGGCATTAAAAATAAACGTAAAAGGACCGGGCAGTGTTTTTTTCAACACGCGGAACACCGCGGTATCGAAGGGTTTGGTATACTGTGAAATGTCAGTTAAATCATAGCATATAAAAGATAAGTTGGACTTCTCCGGTTTAAGACCCCGTATTTTGCAAACGCGTTCGATAGCTTTCTGGTTCGTGATATCACAACCTATACCGTATACGGTGTCCGTAGGGTATATAATGACGCCACCTTTTCGAAGGACATCTACTGCCTGTTCGATAAATTTTGGGTTGGGGTTTTCCTCGTATATTCTGACTAGCATACCATTATAACAACGTAGAGACGCAAAAAGTTGCGTCTCTAATCTGTATTTGTTAAAATTCTGCGTTTTTGGGTGTTCTCGGAAATGGAATGACATCCCGGATGTTAGTCATGCCGGTTACAAATAGCACAAGACGCTCAAAACCCACACCAAAACCAGCATGTGGAGCAGACCCAAAGCGACGCGTATCTAAAAACCAATCCATTTCCTCTTCGGGAATGCCCACTTCTGCCATACGTGTGAGCAGCTTGTCCAGATTTTCCTCACGTTGTGAACCTCCCACCATCTCACCAATCCCCGGAAACAGAATGTCCATCGCACGTACGGTATGACGCCCCTGTGCATCCGGCTCGTTCTGTTTCATATAAAACGATTTTATTTCGCGCGGATAATCAGTAAGAATCACCGGTTTTTTATAGTGTTTCTCTACTAAATAGCGTTCATGTTCTGATTGCAAATCAGCGCCCCATTCGTCGATAAGGTATTTGAACTGCTTTTTCTGGTTAGGCTTGCTCCGTTTCAGAATTTCAATCGCATCCGTATAGGTAACACGTTCGAAATTGTTTTCGACAACGAAATTCAATTTTTCAATCAGCCCCATTTCAGCACGTTGGTTCTGAGGTTTTGACTTCTCTTCCTCCAGTAGACGGTTGTTCAGCAGCTCAATTTCTTCAGGACAGGTGTCGAGGGCATATTTGATGACGTATTTTAACAAATCCTCAGCAAGATCCATGTTGTCGTCTAGTTCATAGAAAGCCATTTCTGGTTCTATCATCCAAAACTCAGCTAAGTGGCGTGTTGTATTGGAGTTTTCTGCTCGAAAGGTAGGGCCAAATGTATAGATGTTTCCCAATGCCATCGCCGCAAGCTCACCTTCCAATTGGCCCGATACGGTCAAGTTTGTCGGTTTACCGAAGAAATCTTCTTTAAAATCTATTTCGCCCGATTCCGTGCGAGGGGGATTGTTCAAATCCAAGGTCGTGACCTGAAACATTTCGCCAGCGCCCTCCGCGTCAGATCCGGTAATAATGGGCGTATGCATATATGTGAAATCCCGCTCGTTGAAGAATTTATGTACGGCAAATGCCAGTGCATTACGGACCTTGAAGATGGCATTAAATGTACCTGTACGGAAACGTAGATGTGCTATTTCCCGTAAGAATTCTAAGCTATGTTTTTTCGGTTGCAACGGATATTTTTCCGGATCTGAATCCCCTAGGATAGTCAGCTCGTTCACTTTAATTTCTACGCGCTGGCCCTTTCCCAACGATTCCACAAGTTGTCCTTTTACGCGTACCGCCGCACCCGTTGTTATTCTTTTCAACAAAGCCTCTTCTGTATTCTCAAAATCTACAACAGCTTGGATATTGTTTACGGACGAACCGTCGTTGATAGCAATAAATTGGTTGTTGCGGAAGGTTCGTACCCAGCCTTTTACGATGACTTCTTTATCGAATTCTTCTGATTTTAATAAGTCTTTTATACGTGTGTGTTCCATTTTAATAATATTTTCTTTTCTTCATTTTTTTCTTGATGAAAAGATTCACTTCATTTTTTCCTCGATGAAAAAACGAAGCAAAAAAATCAAGACTGAATATGGTTCTGCTATTTTTGTTTGCCTATGCCTAACAGCATGAAACTCGCTTCGCTCAAACAGCATGCTGTTTTTAACGGAATAGTCTGCATAAAAATGGCCGCAGAACAATATAAGGTCGTTTTAGTCCGCGTCGTTACTTACCTTACTGATCGCATTTATTTACGCAGTACACACGGCCAGTTTGTCTTTCAGCACGCAATGCACCATCCCCCTCTTAACCTCTGATGTCGCATCCGGATGTTTGAGGTCTGTAGGAACTCATTCTTAGTACTACCCCATTATCTCAAATATCCGAAGCGACGATTTTTTTTGCTTCTTTTTTTTGAGCGAAAAAAAGAAGTTAAATAACCTCTTAATAAAAAAAACCGGTTTTCGAAAGGAAACCGGCTTTTTATAATATTGTCTTTACTATCCTTTCAGTACTTTCGTTACTAATTCTGCTGCTTCTTTCAATAAAATAGCAGAATAAACCTGTAAGCCAGAATCATCAATCAGTTTCTTTGCTTCTGCGGCGTTTGTACCTTGAAGGCGAACGATGATAGGCACCGGAATATTTCCAATTTCTTGATAAGCATCGATTACTCCTTGTGCTACACGATCGCAACGAACAATACCACCGAAGATATTAATCAAGATCGCTTTTACATTCGGATCTTTCAAGATAATATTGAAACCAGCTTTTACCGTTTCTGCGTTTGCTGTGCCTCCTACATCTAAGAAATTCGCGGGTTCACCACCAGCGATTTTAATAATGTCCATAGTAGCCATAGCTAAACCGGCTCCATTTACCATACAACCCACGTTACCATCCAGCTTTACATAATTCAAGTTGGATTTTCCCGCCTCTACTTCCGTAGGGTCTTCTTCCGCCAAGTCACGCAAAGCAGCGTAGTCTGCATGACGGTATAATGCATTTTCGTCAAAATTAACTTTTGCATCAACAGCTAATATCTTATCATCGGATGTTTTCAATACAGGATTGATTTCAAACAACGAAGCGTCGATAGCATCATAAGCCTTATACAAAGCGGCGATAAATTTCACCATTTCCTTATGTGCAGCGCCGGAAAGACCTAGGTTGAAAGCAATTTTACGTGCTTGGAAACCTTGTAAGCCTGCTTTAGGATCTATTTCTTCTTTGAAGATCAAGTGAGGTGTTTTTTCCGCAACCTCTTCAATATCCATACCTCCTTCGGTAGAGTACATGATGATATTACGTCCTGTTGCCCGGTCTAGTAAAACTGAAACATAAAATTCTTTGACTTCACTCTCTCCAGGGTAATATACATCCTGCGCAACCAAAACCTTACTTACTTTTTTCCCTTCGGGGCCTGTTTGCGGAGTAACCAACTGCATGCCGATGATGTCTGTCGCACGCTGAGATACCTCGTCACGGTTTTTAGCCAGTTTCACGCCGCCTCCTTTACCCCGGCCACCCGCGTGGATCTGTGCTTTTACAACCACCCAATCCGAATTAAAATCTTGTTTTAGTGTTTGTGCCGCCTCGACAGCCTGCTCCGGAGTTTCTGCAAGGATTCCTTCTTGAACTCTTACGCCAAAACTTTTAAGTATTTCTTTTGCTTGATATTCGTGAATGTTCATCTTAAAAAATTTGTGGTAAAAATATGGTTTTTAAATGGAAAGGGCAAGTAATCTTTTCTTCCTTTTTTCATTAACGTAGTTTGTCTACAGAAGGCGATGAAGCTGCCATGAATTAAATATAATACGATGTGATTTTCGAAAATCAAGGCGGTTTCTTACCTTCGCATTATGATATTGGAGGCAAACCAAATATATAAGTCTTTCGGAAAGTTGCCGATTTTGCGCGGTGTAGACCTGTCGGTGGACACCGGAGAGATTGTCTCCATAGTAGGCGCATCGGGGGCAGGTAAAAGTACATTGTTGCATATTATCGGTACATTGGACAGGCCGGATAGCGGACGCATCGCCATTAACGGCACCAACGTAAGTGAGCTGAATGAAAAGAAGATGAGCTTATTTCGCAATAAGCATATCGGTTTTGTTTTCCAATTTCATCATCTATTGCCCGAATTTACTGCGCTCGAAAATGTTTGTATCCCGGCATTTATCAGCAATGTAGGAAAAAAAGAGGCGGAAACAAGAGGTATGGAGCTTTTGGAACGGTTAGGAGTTCTACATCGAGCCCAACATAAACCGTCAGAGATGTCGGGAGGAGAACAACAACGGGTTTCGGTAGCACGTGCTTTGATAAACAACCCCTCTTTAATTTTAGCAGACGAGCCGTCCGGCAATCTCGATTCGGAGAATGCCGCTTCTTTACATCAGTTGTTTTTTGAGTTGCGCGCCTCGCTTGATCAAACATTTATCATCGTTACGCACAATGAAGAGTTAGCCAATATCTCGGACAGGACGGTTCATATGCGTGATGGAGAGATTCTGGATAAATGATGGACACGATTTTAATTACATACGGGACCCGACCTTTCGCACAGCGTGTGGGTAGGCTATTGTCTTCTCGTTATGAAATAGCTTACGCCAGTTCGGAACCATTTCCAGATATATTGTTAAAGCAAAGCTACCATCGTATTCCTACGGGAGCAAACCCGACATTTGCACATGAAATGTTGAAACTGTGTTTGGATAATGGGTACCAGATGATACTCCCTTTGGGTAACATGGAATTGCAGCCATTGAACGAGGCTGAGATATTATTGGACGAGTATGGAATAACGGTACTATTACCTCGAAATCTAGAAGATTGCTTCATGCTTGAAAATCCATCTGGAGCGGTTCATGTAATGAAAGCTGGCAAAGATATGTTGACCGACGAACAATTGTGTGATGGTTCCTTTTCGGGTGTGGGCATGTTGTCTGATTCAGGTGAAGATCCGATTCTGTGTTTAATTTAGATGATGAGTAATAGTGATTTTTCTTTAGATAAGTCGGTTTACGTTTTTGAAATCGACGACGTGTTGTATCCCAAACGGGATTACCTGCTACAGATATATTATTTGTTTTCGAATTTTGTAGAATATACGGAAGGACGGGCTTTATCAGCGGATATTGTGCACTTTATGAAAGAAGCTTTGGAAACAGTGGGAGAGAAGGCAGTACTGCAAAAGACAATACTACATTTTGGACTAAATGAGGGATATTGTGAAAATTTCGAAAGGCTGAAAGCTAATGCTCATTTACCATTGAAACTTTTTTTAAACGACGATATTAAAACATTATTGTTATCTTTATTCGAGAAAGAAAAAAATGTGGGGATCCTGACAAATGGAAACCCGGTAGAGCAACTAAATAAACTTAAACACATCGACTGGCAAGAGCTGTCAGCATTTCTGCCTTCGCTAAAAGTGTTTTTTATACGCGAATTGGAATTCCGAAATATCAATCCTATTGACTATTTGATGGGGGAGTATCAGGTGTCGACAGAAGAAATTCAAGTCGTTACGGCGAAAAGACTCGAGTTTTGATAGATGATTTTACCAATAAAAAGAACACAGTATGAAGAAAAAACCGGCAACGATAAAAGAAATTGCGCGTAGATTGAAGATATCGCCTTCCACCGTTTCACGGGCATTAAACGACCACCCAAGTATTGGATTAGTAACCACGATGCGCGTGAAAAAAGTTGCCGAAGAACTGAACTATGAACCGAATCAGACAGCTATTTTTTTTAAACAGCGTCGAACGTTCACGATTGGTGTCATTCTTCCGAGTCTTTCGGAACCTTTTTTTTCCTCTGCTATCAGCGAAATTGAAAAAGTCGCGGGAGAACACGATTATACAGTGCTTATGGGACAATCGCATGACGATGCCGCGCGCGAACTAAAGATACTTCAGACATTTAAAAAACATCGAGTGGACGGTATCTTAATGTCTTTAGGGAAAAATACAGAAGATCTGAGTTTTGTCGAAATGTTAAACGATGCGGAAATTCCAATTGTTTTCTTCGATTGTGTTCCAAAAATTGAAGGGGTCAATAAAGTATATAGTGACCTTGCTACCGGCATGCGGGAAGCCATTCAAGCATTTGCTTCGATAGGGCATCAGAATATTGCGTTGATTAATGGGCCAGCGAATTTACTAGCGTCACAGGAGCGTGCTGCAGCTTACAAAAATGGGCTGGAAAGTGAACGGCTAGTATATAACGAGCGCTATGTAATTCATACGGATTTAACGGAACAAGGGAATGTCGAGGCGATAGACAAATTGCTGACGTTGCCCCAGCGTCCGTCCGCCATCGTTTCATTTAACGATTTTGTCACGTTAGATGTAATTAAATACGTTCGTCAGAAAGGGCTAGTGCAAAAGAAAGATGTGTTTTTCATCAGCTACGCCAATTATCCCTTATGGAAGTACATGGAGAATCCACCTATGGGGAGTATAGAACAATATCCCGACCAACAGGCACGTAAAGCTGCAGAAATTTTATTCAATCGTATTGGTTCGGACGATCAAGTCGAGCCAGAAACGGTGGTTTTTGAATCAAAACTGGTGTTAAAATAGGAGAAGCAACTCGGCGTATCCAAGTTGCTTCGCATGCTCTTATAAATGAATGACCTCATCATAAGCCGCTGCAGCAGCTTCCATAATGGCTTCACTCATGGTTGGGTGTGGGTGAACGGCCTTAATCATTTCGTGTCCTGTGGTTTCCAATTTTCTGGCAACAACAACTTCTGCAATCATTTCCGTAACATTGGCACCGATCATGTGAGCTCCAAGAAGTTCACCATATTTAGCGTCAAAAATCAATTTAACAAATCCATCTTTGGCTCCGGCTGCAGAAGCTTTACCCGACGCTGAGAACGGGAACTTACCGACTTTTAGCTCATAGCCAGCTTCTTTAGCCGCTTTTTCCGTATAACCTACTGAAGCTATCTCCGGTGAACAGTACGTACATCCGGGAATATTATTGTAATCAATAGGTTCAACGTGTAGACCCTTGATTTTTTCCACACAAGTTATTCCTTCTGCAGAAGCGACATGTGCTAGGGCCTGACCCTTTACGATGTCACCGATAGCATATACGCCATCAACATTTGTCTTGTAAAAATCGTCTACAACTACGCGGCCTTTATCCGTTTTAACGCCTGCTTCTTCTAGACCTAAATTTTCAATATTTGGGCTGATACCGACAGCAGAAAGAACAACCTCCGCTTCAATCGTTTCCGTGCCTTTCGCCGTTTTGATGGAAACTTTCGACAAGTCGCCCTTGGTATCGACTGATTGTACCTCGGATTTAGTCATGATATCGATACCTGCTTTTTTTAATGATTTTTCCAATTGCTTGGAAACCTCTTCATCTTCCACAGGCACAATTCTGTCCATGAATTCTACGATGGTCACTTTTGTACCGATAGCATTGTAAAAATAGGCAAATTCAACGCCAATAGCTCCCGAGCCTACAACAACTAGTGATTTGGGTTGTTTAGGAAGATTCATTGCTTGTCGGTACCCGATGATTTTTTTACCATCCTGGGGTAGGTTAGGTAACTCACGGGACCGCGCACCGGTCGCCAATATAGTATGTTTAGCGTTGTATTCCTTTGTTGAACCGTCGGCACCTTTTACTTCGACCTTGCCGCCCTTTTTAATCTTAGCAGTACCCATGATGACATCAATTTTATTCTTCTTCATCAAGAACTGAATACCTTTGCTCATGCCGTCAGCTACGCCACGGCTTCTCTTCACAATCGCAGAGAAGTCCGCTTCGCCGCCCTGAACCTTGATTCCGTACTCTTCGGCATGATTTAAATATTCGAATACTTGTGCACTTTTTAATAAAGCTTTGGTCGGGATACAACCCCAGTTTAAGCAGATACCGCCGAGCGCTTCACGTTCTACAATTGCTGTTTTAAAGCCTAATTGAGAGGCGCGGATAGCAGCGACATATCCTCCTGGACCACTACCGATTACTATGATGTCGTAGTTCATAATGTGTGTTATTTTTAAGCGTATGCATTGTACATGGTATATTCCAAGTGTGCATATAATTTAAATGTTTTTGTAGTAAAAGACTTGTGCGCATAGCGAACGTTCCAAAAATACATATTTTTTTTCATCTGTATAAATGTTTTTAAGGTGATGAAGCTATCCGTATCAAACACCGTTTTTCGTGTTTGACGATAGGCCAGGACAAGATGTTTTGACCTGCATGTCAAACTTTGGTCAATAGATAATTAAAATGCGACGCTATTGGACTTTAGACCGTAAGTTTGCGAAAACTTTTAATCGATCACTATGCTACGGATTTTTCAACAGATTGCGTTGTGGGAAGCTGTCTCCACTGTTGTTCTCTTTTTTGTTGCTATGCCTTTAAAATATCTAGCAAATATTCCGGAGGCCGTTCGTGTCGCCGGCTCCATTCACGGTTTTCTCGTCGTGCTTTTTGTCATCCTACTAATTATGTGCTGGAACGAATATAAGTGGCCGTTTAGCCGGGTAATAAAGTACTTTCTTGCATCGTTAATACCGATTGTGTCCTTTTGGGTTGAGCGAGATGTAAAGAAATTAATCATTTCTCCTGAGAAGTAGGATTTATTTTCCGGTTTTCTCAATACCCATATAAGCATATGTAATTTCGGTTTTATGATGTGGGACAGGGGTGCCGTCTTCGTCCAAATTGACGAACACTAATTTATCAATCGACAGAATGGTTTTGCGGGTAATTTTATTTCTGACCTCGCAGCGCATTGTGATAGATGTTCGTCCGAAATTGGTAGCTTCAATGCCCATCTCTATAATATCTCCTTGCTGTGCGGAGCTTACAAAATTAATTTCCGAGATGTATTTTGTGACGACCTTTGGGTTACCAAGTTGCACAATCGCGTAGATGACGGCTTCTTCGTCAATCCAGCGCAGTAGCGTGCCACCAAATAGCGATCCGTTGGGATTTAAGTCCTCCGGTTTTATCCATTTTCGGGTGTGAAAATTCATAAAGGTTTGTGTTTTTCGTTTTATTGTCCAAAAAAGTAAAAGGCAAGATGATCGATCTTGCCTTTTATGATTTAAGCGTGAATTGCTCTGTTTGCCGTCGCGGCTAATGCAGCCTCTTTTATAGCTTCGGTAAATGTTGGATGGGCATGGCATATTCTGCCTATATCCTCAGCTGATGCTCTGTATTCCATTGCTACAACGGCTTCTGCAATCATATCAGCCGCGCGTGGACCGATCATGTGTACGCCTAATACTTCATCTGTTTCAGCATCCGCCAAAACCTTGATGAAACCATCAGTGTCTCCAGAAGCCTTCGCACGTCCGGATGCCTTAAAAGAAAACGAGCCACTTTTGTATTTTAAACCCGCTTCTTTCAGTTGTTCTTCTGTTTTTCCCACGGAAGCCACTTCTGGCCAAGTGTATACAACACCGGGGATTAGATTATAGTCGATATGTGGTTTCTGGCCCACGATATGCTCTGCCACGTAGACGCCTTCATCTTCTGCTTTGTGCGCAAGCATCGCCCCTTTTACGACGTCGCCGATTGCATAAACACCTTTTACCGAAGTTTCCAAATGCTCATTAACCGAGATCTTGTTTCCTCGTTCTTCGGTTTGGATACCGATATTCTCCAACCCTAAACCTTCTGTATAGGCCGTCCTTCCCACGGCGACAATACAATAGTCCCCTTCTATGGAAACAGTCTCACCCTTGGGGTTTTCAGCGGTTACGGTCACCTTTTTGCCTTTTGCAGTAGCACCTGTAACTTTATGCCCTAAGAAAAATTCCATACCTAGATTTTTCTTTAGCACACGTTGCAGCTCTTTCCCTAAGCCGCCGTCCATTGTGCCAATAATCGATTTAGCAAATTCTACGACCGACACCTTTGCACCAAGGCGAGCGTAAACAGAACCCAATTCCAGCCCGATTACACCGCCGCCGATAACGATGAGGTGTTTTGGCACCTCAGGGAGATTTAATGCTTCCGTGGAAGTGATAATTCGTTTTTTGTCAACTGGCAAAAAAGGAAGTGCTGTAGGTTTTGAACCTGTGGCTATGATTATATTTTTTGCTTTTAGTTCTTCTAAACTACCGTCGTTTTTGGTTACTTTAACGGTGTTTTTATCGATGAAAGAGCCAACGCCTTCATAGGTGTCTATTTTGTTTTTCTTAAAAAGAAACGTAATACCAGCCGTATTTTGTGAAATGACCTCATTTTTACGTTCCATCATCTTTTTCACATCTATTTTTAGGTTGCTTAAACCGATGCCGTGTGATTCAAAATTGTGCGCCGCATTGTGATAATGCTCTGAGCTATCTAACAATGCTTTGGATGGAATACACCCTACATTCAGACAGGTACCACCAAAAGTGCTATATTTTTCGATTACAGCCGTTTTAAGTCCAAGTTGGGCACAGCGAATGGCGCTTACATATCCACCGGGACCGCTTCCTATAACGATTACGTCGTATTGCATAAAAAAAGTATTGTAGTTTCGGTCTCAAAGTTAACGATTTAAATAAATTTAATTGTATTTAATGCATAAAATAACGGCGGCTTTCGCTTTTAAAAGATTTCGTATGTTTTCAGTTTAACCCTTGTGTAAAATAAAAAAGAGGCCGTCTCAAAAATAACTGAGGCGGCTTTTTCATTTTTGGAGGTTTCCCAATATTTTTATCGAAGGTTTTCTGTTTTTCTGATTCTGTAATGGTTTTGGGAAGACCGGAAGGCATGTTCTGTTTTCAGGGTAAGCTGCCGGTGT